>CAJURZ010000019.1 GCA_910588905.1 uncultured Eggerthellaceae bacterium | reverse complement strand
AGATACGCTCCTTGTTACCGTTTGTCAACGAGAATCCGAAACTTTTTTGAAAAAAATTTCTAAGAGGGGATGAGAAGGAATGAAAAGGAACGTGGTGTTCTCGCGGTCTCCTTTAGAATGGAAGCTATGGAGATACGGGTACCGGAATATGGGATGCGGGTCTATGAGGCGCTCAGCCGCAAAGGCTTCGATGCTTGGTTCGTGGGTGGGTATGTTCGCGATGCCCTCCTGGGGCGCACGGCCCATGATGTGGACATCGCCACGGATGCACGCTGGCAACAGGTGAAGGAGGCGTGCGAAGCCGCTGGCATGAGCACCTATGAGACCGGCGTGAAGCATGGCACCCTGACCGTGGTACCGGATGGCGAGCATCCGGTGGAGGTGACCACCTTTCGCCATGACGGACGCTATTCGGATAGCCGCCATCCTGACGAGGTTGCCTTCGTAGATGACATCCGCGAGGATCTTGCTCGGCGCGATTTCACCATGAACGCTCTGGCCTACCAGCCCGCCTTCGGCCTCTTCGATCCCTTCAACGGTCAAGAGGATATCCATTGTGGCATCATCCGCGTGGTGGGTGACCCGACAAAGCGGTTCAGAGAGGATGCCTTGCGCATCCTGCGCGCCTGCCGGTTCGCCTCTCAGCTGGGCTTCGCTCTGGATCCGGCCACTTATCAGGCCATGTATCAGCAGAAGAGCCTGCTTGAGAATGTCTCCCAAGAGCGGGTGACTCATGAGCTGGATGAGTTGCTCTTGGGCGCTTCTGTCCGGGATGCCCTCATGAGCTGCGTAGATGTACTGACCTATGTGCTGCCCGAACTGGTAGCCATGAAAGGCTGTGAGCAGCGAACGAAGTACCACTGCTTTGACGTGCTCGAGCACACCGCCCAGGCCGTGCAGCACGCTCCTCGGACGCGGCTCGTTCGCTGGGCAGCGCTCTGCCACGACATGGGCAAACCCGCAAGCGCCTTCTTCGACGACGAGGGCGTTGAACACTTCTATGGTCACGCCTCTGTGAGTGCAGAGCTCGCCTCGGGCATTGCCCGACGACTGCTCATGAGCCCTACCTTTGCAGCTGATCTGAGAGCGGTGATCCTGCTCCACAGCGATGTCATCTTGCCCACTCGCAAGAGCGTGCGTCGCGCCTTGATGAAATGCTCCGGGCGGCCAGAGCTCCTACGACAGCTCTTGGACCTGAAGCGGGCAGATATCGCCGCCCATGCTCCCGCCTATGCAGCTGAAGCCCCCCTCATGGATGAAGTGGAAGCCGTGTTGGACAACATCCTTGAGAACAAGGATGCCTTCAGCGTGAGGATGCTGGCCATCAGCGGGACTGATGTGATGGAAGCAGGGATATCCGAAGGACCGGACGTAGGCCGTGCGCTCGACAGGCTTCTGGAGGCGGTCGTAGAAGAGCGGCTGCCCAATGAGCGGGATGCCCTCATAGATGCGCTCCGCACGAACGACAAGAAAGAGGGATCATGCTGAACGAGACTCAGACACGCGCGTATCTGACGAAGCTGGGATATGACTCGATTCCAGCACCCACAAGGGAGAGCTTGGACGCGCTCATCTACGAGCATCAGACCCATATCCCCTTCAGTACTCTGGATATCCACCGAAACCAGCGGGAACCGGATCTTGAACTAGAGGCCATCTTCGAGAAGGTGATCACCCAAGGCAAGGGCGGCTATTGCTTCGAGCTGAACAAGCTCTTCGAAGCACTGCTGACCTTTCTCGGCTACGACGCACGACCCGTATATGGGCGGGCAGTTCGCGGACGCGAGGGGCGAATGCCCATCAACCATCGCGGAATGGTAGTGCAGCTCGAAGATGGCCTCTATTCAGTGGATGTGGGATTCGGCGGCCCGATGCCTGCCGGAGCATTGAAGCTGGAAGAGGGGCTCGTACAAGACATCCAAGACGAATCCTACATCGCGAAACAGGTGGATGAAAGCTGATGGAAGATCGATAGGATCACCAAAGGCCACATCGATCTGCACGATGACGGACTGCCCACACGACGCCAAACAGAGCTGGAACTCTGCACGGCCCCCGTGGAGGATATCGACTTCGCAGCGCTCAGCCTCTTTTGTGCACAACCAGGGACGCTCTTCCACGACCATGAAGTGATCAACCTGCGCACCCCAACCGGTCACAAGGCGTACAAAGACGGCACGCTGACGATCCGAGAACAGGGCGCGAAGCGCATGATGGAATACGCAGATGCGCCTGCCCAAGAGCAGGCGCTGTGGGAGCATTTCGGGATCCGTTGTTCGTAACCCAAGCACCCGTCAGTCAGAGCGAAGCGTGAACCGGCCCGTCTGACATCCTCAGGTGTCGCATTGGGGTCGAACGCGCTCGACCCCTACGGGTGATGCTACGTTCTCCGGGTTATTGCGTTGGGCCGACCGAGGTCGGCCCCTACGAGAGTAATGCGACCTTTTCTTCGTAGGGACGAACCTGAGAGAGAAGTTAGTCTACGTCCTCGAAGTCGTCTTCGACATCACCGAAACCGGAGAGATCCTTCTCGAAGACGCTGGCAACGGGAGCAGCCGTTTCCACCACAGCGGCACCCGTAGCCGTAGCTTGAGCGTTGAACTCAGGAGCCACGTCCTCTTCATAGATAACATCTATCTCACCCGCGTCACGACCGATGCCCGGGATGTTGTCGATGTCATCGTCATAGCCTAGATCGTTCAGCTTGCGCGTCGCATCATCGATGAAGTCGCGGAGCAGATCAGCATATTCCTCGCGAGTGTCTTCGCGGTCATCCTCCAACTTACGGATGGCATCCAGAACGTCTTGGCGGTCAGAGTTCGCACGGTTGATGATGCGGTCAGCCTCTTCGCGGGCATCCTGCATAGTCTCAGAAGCCTGAGCATTCGCCTTGACGATGATCTCATCAGCGGAGCGCTGGGCGATGATGAGAGCCTGGGAAATGGCGCTGTCGTTCGCGCTCTTCTCAGCTAGCTGGGCCTCCAGGTCAGCGATGCGAGCCTCCCGCTCAGCAAGGAGCTCAGATCCGGGACCGGTTGCTATCTCGCCCGTGATGCCATCAGGTTCGATGGTCTCTTCCACGATGATGGTCTCAGGTTCAGCGTTGCGAGCCTCTTCCAGCTCTTCTTCAAGCTGAGCGATGCGATCATTCAGGTAGTCGATCTCATCGGCGACATGCTCAAGGAACACGTCGACTTCGTCAACGTCATAGCCTTTGCGGTCAATGGCAAAGCTTTGATTGTGGATGTCCTCTGCGGTAATAGCCATGTGCTTGTCCCTTCAGCTGCCTATAACTCAAGCGCCTTTGCGCCTTAAACCCTAAAAGATGATATATAGCAGACGCACGACCAATTGTAGAGCAATAATGGCGATGATGGGCGATATGTCCACCATTCCTCCAATTGGCGGGATGAATCTCTTGAAGAGATTCAGATACGGGTCGCAGATCTTCGCCAGAAAATCATTGATGGTCTCGATGACCCCCTGCTTGACGGGGATCCATGAGAGCAAGACGTACACGAAGATGGCAAGGGTGTAGATATCCACCAGCTCTACGATCAAACGGGTCAGCATTGGGAAAGCTCCTTAGCACGTCGGATGGCAGCATTGACCCCGGAGGCAACAACAGAGGCGAACCCGGCCTGCTCGAAGGCGGCGAGGGCTGCCAGGGTGGTACCTCCAGGAGATGAAACCGAAACACGCAGTCCTTCCAGAGAAAGGCTCGGGTCAGTCAGACACGCTCCGGTACCGGCAAGGGTCTGGCGAGCAAGGGCACAGGCCAGCTGCGGGGACAGTCCAGCTTCTTGACCTGCCTGCACCAGGCATTCGGCCAGATAGGCGAAATAGGCTGGCCCGCTGCCAGAAAGAGCACAAACGGCATCTATCTGGTCTTCTTGGACCACCTGGGAAAAGCCGAGCAGGGCGAAGAGCTGGTTCGCGAAGGCGAGTTGTGCATCCGTGGCCTGGGTGCCCTTCGCCACCACAGAAGCCCCCTCTCCCACCTGAAGCGGCATGTTGGGCATAGCGCGGATGACAGGCACCGCGCGAGGCAGCGCCTCCTCGAGAGAGGCAGTGCTGATGCCTGCCGCGATGGAGATGACCAGGGGGCATCCTTCCGTGAAAGCCGGGGATGAGGCCAGCTCTTCCAACACCGAAGGGAGCACCTGAGGTTTGACCGCCAGGATGACCAGAGACACATCAGGCGGAAGCTGCGAAGCCGCGGGAATGACCGTGATGCTGTAGCGGTCTTCCAAGCACCTGGCGTGGGACGCAGTGGGCACCACAGCCATGAAACCACGGTCTGCCAGCTGCTGCGCAAGAGGATCAGCTGAGGAGAGCCAGCCTGCAAGCAAGGCCTCTCCCATCTTGCCGCATCCGATGAAGGCGATGCGACCGCTCTCTAAAGGATGCACCACTACAGGATGCCCTGAGCAGAGAGGTTCAAGCGCTCGGCGTCTGAGAGCGCCTCTCCGCGGTTCAGAACGAAGGTCTTGTCTGCTATGCATTCCACCGAAGCATCCAAGGCACTGGCTGCCCCGAAGGAGAAATCGAGCATGCGATGCATGAGGCCCTCCGGCACGCCCTTGAGCACGAGCACGGCCACATCGCCCGCCTTGAGGGCGCGAGTGACGCCTTCAGCATCCTCATAGGTGGCAGGACGGATGACTTGTAGCGTGCGACGACCCGTCACGCCAGAAGAGCCGGCCGAGCTTCCGAACATCGAGGAGGCATTGGTACGCGGTGTGGATGCCGTAGAGGAGAAGAGGGAATCCAGTCCCTCGCTGCGGCGGTTGCGCGCTGCAGATTCAGCAGCAGTGCCTTCAGGGGTCATGGATGGCGGAAGCGAGGAATCGACCATGGTACGGGTGCCCCGGGAGCTCCCGGTGAGGGAGATGGAACGGTTCCGCGTGCTCTCTTCGGCATCTGAGCGAGAGACCAGGTTCGGAAGACCGATGCTGTCGAAGGAAGAACGGGATCCGCGTACGGAGCGCGTGCTGTAGCCGGGATCCTCTTCCTCTAGATCATCGTATTCGTCATACTCTTCGTATTCGTCGTACTCATCCTCATAGGATGTGGAATGGTTCCGCGGTTCGGTTCCCAACTGCCCGAGCTTCTCTTTCAGAGAGCCGAACATGCTCTTGGCATCTGCCATATTGCCTCTCCTGATCTGGATCCGTCACAGCCTAGCGGCTTCGCCTGTTCGCAGGGATTGTCGTTGTGTGTCCATTAAACCTCATTTGCAGGCGAAATGCGCTAGCTTATTCGAACTCTTCGCTGAATATCGCCCGGCCGAGGCGCACGATGGTGCTTCCCGCGGCAATGGCCTCTTCCCAGTCTTCGCTCATCCCCGCAGAGATCTGATCGAAGGCCTGGGCATCAGATGAGGGCAGCTGCGCCCGTAGCTGATCTGCCAAGGCCGCCAGCTCTTGGAAGCACTGGCGAGCATAGGCTCTATCCCCCTGAGGGGCCATGGTCATGAGCCCGCGGAGGGACAGATGGGGCAACGCCGCCACTTCCTCCATCAAACCAGCAGCATCCTGAGGAGCCACACCGCTCTTGGAAGCCTCTCCGGAGACGTTCACCTCAAGGAGGACTTCCTGCACCTTGCCCAGCCGATCTGCAGCCTCGTCCATCTTGCGCGCATGCTTGACCTGGTAGAGCGAATGGATGAGATTCGCATGAGCGACGATGTCGGGGATGCGCCGAGACTGGATGTTCCCGATGAAATGCCACTGGGCTTGCGGAAGGGCTGAGGCCTTGCGCAAAAGCTCATCCGGGCGATTCTCCCCGAAGGCCCGCGCACCGGCCGCGAAGGCCTCCTGAGCCCCCGAGACATCCACTGTCTTGGATACCGCCAGCAACAGCACCTCCTCAGGGCTCCTGCCCGCGGCCAGACAGGCTTCATCCACCTGCGCCCGTTCCCTTCGATAGCGTTCCTGGATACCCATAGCACTCACTTCCTGAACGCGAAGGCACCATGACGCCCGCAGACGCCGTCCTCCGCCCGATAGGAATAGAACCAATCGGCACAGCAGACCGTGCACAGATCAGCATCGACGATGCGCGCTTCGTCCGCCCCTGCGCTCAGAAGGTCCTGGCGGATGGCGGCACCCAGATCCACATGATCGCTGCCCCAAAGCACACCGGAACCAAAGGTATCAGCGAAGAGCTGGTAGACATCCGAACCCACCTGGAAGCATTCCTTGTGGATGTACGGGCCGATATAGACATTGCACGCTGCAAGCGCTTCTTGGATAGAGATGCTTTCCCGCAAAGCCTCTTCCTGGGCCAAGGCCGTGAGCGCGCGGACGGCGATATGCCCCTGGGTGCCGCGCCAGCCGGAATGAGCCACGGCGAAGACCCCGGAAGGCGCCACTAGGATGAGCGGGACGCAATCAGCGAAGCAGAGCAGCGCGAACACATCAGGCGCGCCCACGAGGACCCCGTCAGCCTCAGGAGCGAGGAGCAGATCGTCTTCGGATGCCTCCGCAGGCGAATCAAGAAGAGAGAGGCCCTCCCCTTGGCATTCGTCGGAGGAGCAGACGATATCCGTCCCATGGACTTGCTTCGGGTTGATGAGGACCATGCCCGCAGCCCCCACTGCATCCATGAGGTGAGCGATGTTCGCCCGGGCAGCCGCTTCGCCCTCTCCGGCGAACCGACCCAGGTTGAGGGACCCATAGGGCGCGCCGCTCAAGCCTCCTCCGCGCTCCGTGAAGCCGATGGTCACCCCACAGGCAGCAGCGAGCGCATTATCCGTAAGAAAGCGAACGCCTGAGCTGTCCTCATGGACGCTCAGGCGCGGAAGATCCAAACCCATGGAAGCCCTTTCGAGACCAGCAGGCTCTTACTGGCGCTTCAGGAAATCAGGGATGTAGTCCTCATCAGCATAGCCTGCATTGGACTGGACGGAGAACGTTGTGGGAGCTGCCTGCATCTGCGAGGAGCTGACCGCACTGTAGGTTTGCTCAGAAGCCATGACGGACTCAGGCTGGGGGATGCGGCTGCCGAAGGTCATGGATTGCTGGGCCGGTGTGCCATTGAACCCGGTGGCGATGACCGTGATGCGCACGGCATCCTTCATATTCTCATCGATGATCTGACCATAGATGATATTGGCGTTCTCATCAGCGCAGAGCTCTATGGTGCGCGCAGCATCAGAGACTTCGGTCAGGGTGAGGTCAGGACCGCCTGCGATGGAGAAGAGCACCCGGGACGCCCCCTGGATGGAGGCCTCGAGCAGGTTGGAGTTGGTGGCCTGCTGTGCCGCCTCAAGGGCGCGGTTCTCACCGGACGCCAAGCCGATGCCCATCATGGCGGTGCCGGCATCCTTCATGACGGTGCGGATGTCAGCGAAGTCAAGATTGATGAGGCCGGGAACGGTGATGAGGTCCGTCACGCCTTGGATGCCCTGGCGCAGCGTGTCGTCAGCGATGCGGAAGGCGTCCATCATGGAAGTCTTCTTGTCTACGATCTCAAGGAGACGGTCATTCGGGATGACAATGAGGGTGTCCACCTTGCCCGAGAGCAGCTCAACGCCCTGCTCTGCCTGGTTGCAGCGGACGCGACCTTCGAAGCCGAAGGGCTTGGTGACGATGCCCACGGTGAGGGCACCTATCTCCTCACGGGCTATCTCTGCCACGATGGGAGCCGCCCCCGTACCCGTGCCGCCGCCTTCTCCGGCGGTGACGAAGACCATATCTGCCTCAGCCAGGGCTTCGCGGATCTCTGCGCGGCTCTCCTCAGCTGCCTGGCAACCCACTTCCGGATTGGCACCAGCGCCGAGCCCCTTGGTGAGCTCTTCGCCGATGTGGATGGTCTTGTCTGCATCAGAGAGGAGCAGCGCTTGATGGTCAGTGTTGACCGCGATGAATTCCACACCGCGCACGCCCGTTTCCACCATGCGGTTGACCGCGTTGGTTCCGGCACCGCCGACGCCGACAACCTTGATGACGGCCAGATGATCTCCTGAGAAGTTAGGCATTATCTTGTCCTCCAGTGCTGCTGCGTTTCTCGTTCGTTTCGGTCAGGGCGCAGACCAGATGAAACGCATCTGCGCATATGTATCATAATTGTACATTAAGCAGGGCGGGATGCAAGGACGGGCACGATGTTTCCACGTTCGGCCGAACGGGTGGGCGAAGGGCTTGAGAGCCGATGATGCCCTTCGGTGCCCGCACGGTCAGGCAGAGCGCCACGTGGGCCTATCCGGAGTGCGCACGTTGATGTAGACCACCTTGGGCTTCTCCTCCATGATCTGATTGCAGATGCGCTCCTTCTCGCGGATGTTATCCGCCGTACCGAAGGCTATCTCGACGTTGTTATCCAAGGTGAGCAGGGTGGATTCTGCATCAGTGGCCGTGACCGACTTGACCCGGGAAGCCAAATCAGTGGTGAGGCCCGAGATGATGGAGAGGGCGTTCAGGATGGGATCGTCCGTGCAGTAAGAGCCGATCTTAGGATCCACCCCATATTCGATGCCCTTGATGTGGAGCACCTGATCTGCGTCAGCATAGATCTGCTCGGAGATCTTGCTCCCCAACTCCGAGCTCCTCTCCGGAATAGCCATGAGCCACATGCCGTCTTCGGCTAGAGCCCACTTCTGAATGGTCTGAGCGGCCCCGATGGGCACCTCCGCCACTGCTGCCATCTTCCGCTCCGTGACATCTATCTTGAGGGTATCGGGGAAGACGCGGTTCACGACGACGTCTTCTATCCAGGAATCCCGGATGAGGCTGGCTTCGATGCCGTCAGCATCCACATTCAGGAGGGTGGTGCCTTCAGGGATGGTGACCAATGCAGAGACCTCTTCATCAGTGAGGTGGTCCGTTCCCTCTATCTGGAGATGCTGGATGCGAAAGGCCTCTGTATTGGAGAGGACAGCAAGGGCTATGACAGCCGCCAGGATCACCGCTGCCGCAACCCCCAGGATGACGAGGGGAACGCGGCTGGAGACGGTCAGGCGCTGAGCTGCCGATGCTCGCTGTTCCCGCTTCGCAGAAGAGCGGATCTGCCCGATGGTGCGAGAGGGGGGAGGGCCAGCGAAGCCGACCTGAGGAGCATTCGGGCGCGCCGAGGGGCCCAGAGGCTGCCGAGCAGACTGACGAGGCGCACGAGCAGCGCGCGAACGCCTGGTGGCACTCGCAGAGCTGCGGGCAGGAACGCGCACAGAGGGGCTGGCACCCCTCCGGGAACCAGAGCCTATGGGCGCCTTCGCAGAGGCTGCCCGCGGAGAGGTGCGCCGAGGGGCCGAACGCCGCTCGGGCGACCGACGGCTAGAAGCCGAGGAACCGGACTTCCGGCTTGAGCGTGATGCCATATTCCCTCTCAACCTCTGCCTTCACGATCTGCATGAGCGTGCACACATCCTGCGCCTTCGCTCCCCCGGTGTTCACGATGAAGTTCGCATGGATCGGCGAGACCTGAGCCCCGCCAACGGTCCTACCCTTGAGCCCCGCATCCTCTATCAGCTTCGCCACAGAAGCGCCTTCGGGATTCTTGAAGACGCTGCCGCAACTGGGAAGCCCCAGGGGTTGGCTCTTCTTCCTGCGGGATAGGTTAGCCTCCATCCGGTTGCGAATGAAGAAGGGATCGGATTCCTTCATGGAAATCTCGCATTCAGCCACGATAGCATCTGCGGGGAGACTGGAGCATCGGTACCCCCATTGGATATCTGAAGCAGAGATGCGCTGGATGCCCGCTTCAGCGCTGATGAGCACCACCGATGAGATGATGGAGCCGATCCATTCATCCCGAGAGCCGGCGTTCATGCGCACGGCACCCCCCACGCTTCCCGGGGTGCCCACCGCGAATTCCAGACCGGTCAGCTCTTGGCGCATGGCCTCTTGGACCACGGTGGAGAGCATCACGGCTGCTCCGGTCGTGATGCGATGGCAGCCCCAGTCGCAGCTCATGTGCTTGAAATCACGACCCAGGGTAAGGATGACGCCAGGGTATCCCTCGTCCGCCACCAGTAGGTTCGTACCGCGGCCGACCACGGTCCACGGGATGCCCTCCTCAGCGCAGGAAGCCATGACCTGGCGGATGGCCGAGAGGGAATCAGCTCGCACGAAGAAATCAGCGGGGCCGCCGATGCGGTAGGAGGTATGGCGCGCCATGGGCTCCTTGACGAGCACTTCCCCGTCGAAGGAATCAGCCAGCAAAAGCCGCTGGAGCGGGGAGGTATGCTTGGGGTGCGAAGAGGCCAAGCTAGCAGCCTTCGCCCTGGGGTGCCTGACGGCGGTTCAGCTCATCGATCACCAGCTGGCCTATCTCAGTCACATCCCCTGCCCCCAACGTGAGCACGATGTCCCCCGCCTGGACCAGATCAACTACGGCAGCCGGGACCTCCAACCGGCGCGGAACATAGCGAGCTTCAGGATGCCCCTCATGATCGAGCACCACATTCAGGAACGTCTTGCCGGACACACCGGGAATGGGCGTCTCCCCCGCCGGATAGACATCCATGAAGGTGACGGTATCCGCTTCGTCGAAGGCGGCACCGAATTCGTCATGGAGGACCTCGGTGAAGAGCTTCGCCCGAGAATAGCGATGGGGTTGGAAGACCACATGGACATGGCCGTAGCCCAAGCCGCGCGCTGCCCGGATAGTGGCCGCGATCTCTGTGGGGTGATGGGCGTAATCATCTACGACCTCTACCTCAGCCGCCCGTCCCACCAAGTCGAACCGGCGGCGCACACCCGCAAATTCCGCCAGGGCCGCTGCTGCAGCCTGAACGTCTTCACCCAAAGCGTCAGCCATGACCAGAGTTGCTGCACCGTTCAAGACGTTGTGCAGCCCCGGATTCTGACGGATGGAGCTCATAACCTCGCGCCCATCGGGAAGGCGCAGGGTGAACTGCTGGGTGAGGCCGTCCTTCTCAACGGAGAGGACCCGAGCATCGGCGTCCTCTTCGAAGCCATAGGTGATGACGTTCGCAGCATGGGCGCGAGCCACCTCCACGAGCTTCTCATCCCCCCGCCACACGATGACCGGGCCGCCCGCAGGGACGAGGGAGATGAACTGGCCGAACTGGTCGTAGATCTCCTGCAGACCCTCATAGTGGTCAAGATGGTCTGGCTCGATATTGGTGACGATCACCGCCTTGGGGGAGAGATGGGTGAACGACTTGTCGGATTCATCGGCCTCTACCACATAATAGCGCCCCGTGCCCGAATGGGAGTTGGCACCGTATTCACGCACCATGCCCCCGATGAGGAACGTAGGAGAGAGACCCATCTTGTCGAAGGTGGAAGCCAACATGGAGGACGTGGTGGTCTTGCCGTGGGTTCCCGCAACGGCCACCGTATCGAGGCTGCGGCCCAGATGGGCCAACATCTCAGCCCGACGGACGATGTTGAGCCCCAATTCCTGAGCACGGATGAGCTCCGCGTTGTCTTCCAGGATGGCCGTGGAGATGACGACGGTGGGATCGGTATCGGGAAGGTTCTCGGCCTTGTGACCGATGTGCACGGTGATGCCCGCATCCGTGAGCGGCTTGGTGAAGCGGCTTTCCTTGATATCAGAGCCTTCCACATGCAGCCCTTGGTCGTGGGCCACCCGAGCGATGCCGCTCATGCCCACGCCGCCGATGCCGATGAAGTACACGTTGTCAGATACAGGCTTGGACATGGGACGAGCTCCTTTGGGTTGCGTTTGTCGGTGAGGTTATTCTAGCAGGGCATGGACCGTAACAGACCGAACACCAAGGGAGGCATCAAAAGGGAAAAGAGGCTACGAGGCGCTCAGGCTACAGACGGTATCCGCAAGGCAGTCAGCGGCCAAGAGGGAATCAGCAGCCCCGGCCGTATCGCGCATCTGCTGGCGCAGAGCCGGATCATCCACGAGCTGCAAGACAGCGCGCCGGAACCTTTCGCCTTCCACTTCAGCATCGGGGATCATGAGGGCCGCCCCTAACTCCACCCAAGCCTCGGCATTGGTAGTCTGGTGGTCTGCCGTGGCATAGGGGTAGGGCACGAGGATGGCGGGGATCCTTCGGGCGGATATCTCAGCCAAAGACGTGGCTCCAGCCCGAGACACGATGGCATCCGTGGCAGCCATGGCCTGGGGCATCTTATCCTGATAGCCCAAGACGATGTATCGCTTGGCCTCTTCGGGGGTGAGACCAAGAGCCGCTTTCGTGGCTTCCAGCTCCTTCGGCCCGGTGACATGCATCACGTAGAGGTCTTCGCGGGCGAGCAGCTCCTCCTTCAGGGAAACGAGAGCCTGATTGATATGACGCGCCCCCAAGCTACCGCCGAACACGAGGAGCATCGTGGCCTCTTCGGGGATACCGAAGAGGCGCCGGGACTCTTCGCGCGTGGCGCTCAGGATGCTCGAGCGAACGGGGTTACCCGTGACCTCTGCCCGCGTGCCTCCGGGTACGCAAGAGCAGGTCTGACCATAGGTGACGCAAACGGCGCTCGCGTGCTTCGACGCCATCTTGTTCGCCAGGCCCATGACGGAATTCTGCTCGTGGACCACCACGGGGATGCCCAGCTGCTCTGCTGCACGCACCACCGGGATGGACACGTACCCGCCGAAGCCGACGACCACATCAGGCTTCACCTGCTTCAGCCAGCGCTTGGCGGCAAGCGTGCTCTTCTGGATGCGCACGATGCCCGTGATGAGCGTGAGCGGATGGGAGCGATCGAAGCCAGAGGCCACGAAGGGCTGGAAGGGGATGCCCGCTTCTGGGGCCAGCCGAGCTTCCACCCCGGTAGGCGTGCCCGCGTAGAGCACCTCCCAGCCGCGCTCTTCCAGGCACTCCGCCAGGGCCAGCGCCGGATAGATGTGCCCGGCTGTTCCACCGCCGGTGAGCACGCAGGTCTTCGCCAAGGCTCTCCCCTTTCCGTGAGGGCATTCGATCGAACGATAGTGTACCAAGGAACAGCTCATCCCTGGAGGTGACCCCGATGCCCGCACGGCTGCATCCAGCGGATCAGCAGCGAGATGCCCCTCCGCTTCCTGGAGCTGCGCTACCGGTTGCGGATGATCCGGAGATCATCGCGGGCCTTGTCGAAGGATCGATCAGGAGCCGAAGCATGTTGAACGGACAGGATGAGACCCACGATGAGCAGCGAGGATATGACCGAGGTGCCACCTGAGGAGATGAAGGGCAGCGGCTTTCCCGTTGTGGGGAAGACGCCGATGGCGCAACCAATGTTCAGGAACGCTTGGAACACCAGCATGATGGCGCAACCGCCTGCGATCATGGAGCCCAGGCTGTCAGGAGCACCGCTGGAGATCTTCAACGAGGCGAACAGGAACAGCAGGAACAACCCGATGACCGCCAAGGCGCCCACGAGCCCCATCTCCTCCCCCAACACGGCGAAGATGAAGTCAGAATCGGAGGCGAAGAGGTATTGGTACTTCTCATGGGAGTTGCCGATGCCCACGCCGAAGAGCCCTCCTTCGGCCAAGGCGAAATAGGAACGGATGATGTTGTAGCCCGACCCCAAGCCTCCTTCGCCATCATTCCAGGGATCGAGGTAGACGAAGCGGTTGGAACGATAGCCGCTCCCCAACGTGCCGCCCACGACTGCGAGCACTCCCAGGGCGGCGATGGCCACCAAAGACCAGGCAGGGAAGCCTCCTATCCAGAGCACCGCGAAGATGCCCACCGCGCAGATGAGCGTAGTGCCCAGGTCGGACTGGGTGAGGTACATGAATCCGAGAGGTGCGGCGATGAGGATGACCAGCTCGATGATGGAGAGACGGAAGTCTATCTCGCCTATCTGGAAGCGGTGAGCGATGCGGATGGTCATCAACAGTAGCGCCACTTTGATGAATTCCGACGGCTGCATGCCGATGGGCCCGATGTAGAGCCATCGCTTAGCGCCGTTGACCTCTGTGCCCGCGATGAACGTGAGTAGCAAGAGCACCATGCAGAAACCCCAGAACGCCCAAGTCAGACGTCCCGCCCAGGCATGGTAAGGAATGAATTGCCAGGTGATCACGCAAGCTACGATGCCAACGGCCACATAGACCGCCTGGCCGAACACATCCTTATAGGGGCTCTTCCCCTGAGCCGACAGATCAGCGGACGAGGCAGAGAACACCATCAAGAGCCCCACTACCACCAAGGCGAACACGGCAGCCAGGAGGATGATGCTGGCTACCTTCGTCTCAGAAGCAGGACGAGCTTGCCCGCCTCCGCGCCTGCCGCGTGCTTCCCGCGCCATCAGCTTCTCCTAGGCCCTAGGCATCCGCACGGCCCAGAGCACGGACGAGATCCTTGAAATGCTGCCCACGCTCTTCGAAGCAGGTGAATTCATCGAAAGAAGCGCAGGCAGGCGAGAGCAACACCACATCTCCCGCACGAGCGACGTGCACAGCTTGGGCGAACGCCTCATCGAAGGTGTCTGCCTGCAAGAGGTGCAAGGAACTCTGAGAGCCATCGATCCCCTCCCGGAAGGCTGCTTCGAAGCGCTCCTTGGCCTCACCGAAGACCACCACGGCCTTCCCGTGCTCTTCGCACGCATCCACCAGCTCGTCCAGGGGCCCCAGCTTATCGCGACCACCCAACATCACGATCAGCGGCCGCCCTGGAAAAGCAGTGAGCGCTACCAGAGTGGCATCGACATTGGTGGCCTTGGAATCGTTGTAGAAGCTGACTCCCTGCGCCTCGCCCGCAGGCTCGATCCGATGCTCCAGAGGCTTGAAGCTGGCCAGAGCTCGGGTGACCTGCACCGCGTCCGCCCCCAAGGCGATGGCTGCGGCGGAGGCCGCCAAGGCGTTGACCACATTGTGGACGCCCCGGATCTGCAAGCCATCTGCATCCACGAGGGCGTATTCGCCATCCTCATAGGCCACATGGAGATGGTGGGCATCATCCAAGAAGGCAGCATTGGCAGCACCGCAAGCGCTGCGCATGTCTGTACCGATGCCCGCCTTCGTACCCAAGGGGATATAGGTGAATCCGGAACGCGTTTCCGCTTTACGCAAGCGCTTGACCTCTTCGCGCACGCGATCGTTGGTGGCATCCAGGATGGCGCAACCCCCCACTGCCTCCATATTCGCCAGCATGTTCCCCTTGGCCTCGGCATAGGCCTCGAAGCTGCCATGCCAGACCAGATGGTCCGGCGTGATGCCCAAGAAGATACCGGCCTCAGGAGCAAAGGAGCGGATGCTGGCCAACTGATAGGAGGAGACCTCAGCCACATAGATGCGCTGCTTGCCGCAGAGGCAGGCATCGTCCCCCCGCACGTCCTGGGCTACCACATGGATGCAGGCATCTCCGATATTCCCGCACGCCACAGCCGCGAACCCCGCTTCGGTGAGCAGATGAGCCAAGAGGGCCGTGGTGGTGGTCTTGCCGTTGGTGCCGGTGATGCCCACCCAAAGAGCGTCTTCGGGGCTCTCCCGCCAAGCCAGTTCCACTTCGCTGATGAGCTCGGCGCTGGCGGCTTGGGCGCTTCGATAGAAGCTGCTAGATGCAGAGATGCCCGGACTGGCGATGCAAAGGCTGAATCGACCGATTACCTCATCGGAGAAGACGACGGTGATGCCCGCCGCCTCTAGGCGGTCTGTCTCTGCCGTAGGAGCGCTCCCTTCGCCCGCGAAGACCGTAAGCGAAGAGACTCGTCCGGCCGGTTGGTGCAGGAGGTATTCCACTACAGCTGCGCCGGACACTCCCAACCCCAGCACGCAAACATCCCCAAGACAGACAGGAGCGCATCTCCTGCCTTCGATCAGATCACGCTTGGCTTCGCCCACAGGAGCACCCCCTAGGAGATCACGAGCGAACTGGAGAAGTACAGGACGAATCCGCAGGCTGCCAGCAGACCGGAGATGATCCAGAAGCGCACCACGACCTTCGTCTCGCTCCAGCCCTTCTTCTCGAAATGATGATGGAGCGGCGCCATCAGGAAGACCCGCTCTCCGGTGCGACGGAAGTGGGACACCTGGATGATGACCGAGAGGGCTTCGGCCACGAACAGGCCTCCGATGATGATGACGATGAACTCCGTCTTGGTGACCACAGCCAAGCAGCCGAGCGCCTGCCCTAAAGCCAGGGAACCCGTGTCCCCCATGAAGATATCAGCCGGGTGGGAGTTGTACCAGAGGAAACCCACGCAAGCACCCGCGATGGCCGCCGAGAAGATGGCGGGCTCCAGGAGATTCTCCCGGAAGGCGATGGCCGCCATGACGATCATGACCATCATCACCGTGCCCGATGCCAGACCATCCAGGCCATCGGTCAGGTTCACGGCGTTGGAGAGGCCCATGAGCAGGATGAGGTCGAAGAGGACATAGAGCCAGGGAATAGATATGGTGGTGCCTCCCACGGGGATGACCGTGGTCCATATCCCCAGATCAAGGGTGCAGATGAAGGGGATATTCACCACCGGGGTGACCCCCAGCATGTTCACCGCACAGAGGATGAAGCCAAGCGAGATCAAGAACTGGAAGATGAGCTTGGCTGCGGGGGTGAGCCCGAGAGAACGCGCGTGGGCGATGCTGGAGATGTCATCCACGAGCCCCAAGAGCCCTGTCAGGAGCACGGCTCCCAAGAGCAGGTAGGTCTCAGGGTCAGGGACGCCCATGATGAAGGTAGCCACCGCCACCGCGATGAGCATCACGATGCCACCCATGGTGGGCGTGCCGCTCTTCACCAGGTGGGTCTGAGGGCCGTCATCCCGTACCTGCTGACCGATATGCTCCGCCTTCAGCAGCTTGATGAGGAGCGGGGTGAGGACGATGACCACCAGAAGGGAGATCACCACCGCCATGAAGACGAGGAAGGTGGGGTAATGCTCAAAGTAAGAGAACATCTAGCTGATCAACCCCTCTGCTAAGCGAGTGAGCCCCATGAAGTTCGATGCCTTGACCAGCACAGCATCTGATGAGGAGAGCGAGCCCTCGAGCTCTTCCAACGCAGCGCCGATGGTCTCCACGCACACGATTCGTGCGGGGTCCATGCCCGCTGCCTGGGCTCCTTCGGCGATGAGACGGCTCTGCTGGCCAACGCAAACGAGGCGATCCATCCCATATTCGGCCACAGCGGTGCCCACACCGCTATGGCACGCATCCGAGTGATCTCCCAGCTCTCCCATATCTCCCAGAACAGCAACGCGCTCTCCTACTACATTCATGGATGCCAGCAGGGCCAAGGAGGCTCGCATGGAATCAGGGCTCGCATTATAGGCGTCGTTGATGACAAGGTAACCCTCGCGGGACTGAAGCATCTCCTGACGCCCTGCCTCGGGCACTGAGCTTCCCAGCGCGCGAGCGATCAGGGCCGGTTCGATGCCCAGCCCGCGCCCGACAGTGGCGGCCGCCAGAGCATTGGCCACGTTATGCTCCCCCCGCAAGGCGAGATGCACAGAGACGCGCTCCACATCCGGTTCTAGGTCGAAGAGCGTAGGACCGGCGTTCGCCTCATCCCGGAAACCCTTCAAGCAGAGGATGAACCTTGGTCTGCCTTCGCCATCAAGCTGGATATCCTCCGCCCAGGCCAGCTGGTCCGCATCCTGAGAGAGGTGCGACAGTTTCCCCTCCGCATCCCCTTGGTCATAGAGGCAGGTGCGCACCTTGCGAACGTGCAGGTGAGAGACCTCCTCCAAGAAGGGCGTGAAGGCATCTTGGGCGTTCAGGAAGGCGCAGCCCACCCCTTCGGGAAGCTCGGCCAGAAGCTCCGCCTTGGCACGAGCGATGTTCTCTTGGCTGCCCAGCATCTCGATGTGAGACTCGCCCACGTTGGTGATGACCCCCTGATCTGGTCGAGCCATGCGGCACAGGGCTTGTATCTGACCGGCGCCGTCCATGCCCATCTCCATGACGATGACCTCATCAGTGGGATCAGCCGAGAGCAGCGTGAGCGGGCCACCCAGTTCGTTGTTCTGGTTACCGCGGGTGGCGCAGGTCTTGAACCGCGAGGAGACGACATCGCGAATGAGGTTCTTGGTAGTGGTCTTGCCCACCGAACCCGTCACAGCGATGACCTTGGCGCTCAGATGATCGCGCCAGGCAGAGGCGATGTCCGCCACGGCGTGGGGTGTATTGGGAACGGCTATGATGGCCGCCCCGAGCTCCCGAGCCAGGAGCTTGCAGGGCTCAGATACCGGTTCGCTGACGAGGACTGCCCCCGCGCCCGCCATGAGGGCAGGCTCTATGAAGTCGTGACCATCAACGCGTGCACCCTGGATGGCCACATAGAGCGACCCGGACTCCACTTCCCGCGAATCCAGAGAAACAGAGGTGAGCACTTCTGAAGCGTCGATGGGCTCTACGATGAAGTCACCTCCTGTTGCCAGGGCTATCTGCTTGGCGTTCAACCTCATCGCGTCTCAACTCCATCCATGACCGCGCGCATGAGCAGAGCATAGCGCGCCTCTTCTCGATCGTCGAAGTGCACCGTATCAGCACCGAACATCATCTTATCCTCATGACCACGACCGCAGATGAGAACGATATCCCCTGGTGCAGCATGATCGATGGCAGCGCGGATGGCGGCCTTCCTATCGGGGATGGTGCGGATGCGCTCATCATCAGCCGGAAGAGCAGCCCGCACTTCTTCGATAACGGCGCTCACCCGCTCCCCGTGGGCGTTGTCATTGGTGAGGAAGACGTCATCAGCCAAGAGCGCAGCCTGGGCCATTTCCGGCCGCTTCAGACGGTCCCTGTCCCCTTCGCAACCGAAGACCAGGGCTACCCGACCGGAAGCCGCCTCCCTGGCAGAGAGGATGACCTTCTCAAGGGCATCAGGGGTGTGAGCGTAGTCTACATAGACCGCGAAGCCGAGGTCAGGCTTGACCACAGCCTGCTGCATGCGTCCTGGAGGCGCGGAGGCCTCAGCCAGAGCCGCTGCAGCCTGATGCGCATCCACGCCCAAAGCCAGCACGCAACCCAATGCCACCAAGATGTTCTCCGTATTGAAGCTGCCCAAGAGGCTATGGGTGATGACGAGCTGCCCAACCGGTGCGAAACGCCCCGAGAGCTGAAGGGTGAGCTGAGCAGCACCCCCCACGCGCTGGGAAGAGACGAGCCGAATATCATCCTCCGGCCGCTCCCCTACCGCGATGACCTCGTCCCCCGCCTCTCGGCAGGCCGCCTCCAGAGCCCGTCCGCCTTCGCCCAACGTGGATATGACGCGGATAGCAGGGTACTCTTCCGAGAACAGGAGCTTCTTCGCTTCGAAATACTCCTCCAAGGTATGGTGGTAATCCAGATGGTCATGGGTGATGTTCGTGAACGCCGTGACAGCGAAGCGAGTAGCCCACGGCCGCCCCAGGCTCAGGGCATGGGAGGAAACCTCCATGGCTACCGCCTGACAGCCTGCGTTGCGCATGAGGGCCAAGATGCGCTGCAGGTCCGCCGACTCGGGCGTGGTGTGCAGGCTAGGAATGGGATTCCCGCAGGCCCGAGAGCCACAGGTGCCGATCACGCCACAGGGATGGTGCGCAGCCTGGAGCATAGCTTCTATGAGATAGGTGACAGTAGTCTTGCCGTTGGTACCCGTCACTCCGATGACATCCATCCCTTGGGAAGGGTACCCATAGAAGGCGGCAGCGGCTTCAGCTAGAGCACGCCGGGCGTCCTCCACATGCACCTGGGTCACCGTATGGGGATCAGCCAGTTCAGGCTGGTGCTGGCAGACGATCACCGAAGCTCCTGCATCTACAGCGGCTTGAGCGAAGGCATGCCCATCGGATTCGGTGCCCACGACGCAGAAGAAGGCATCTCCGGGTTGCACCATCCGGCTATCGAAGGCGATGCCGCTTATCGGTGCAAGGGAATCCCCTATGACCTCGTGTTCGATGTTCGCGAATATGTCGGCACAGGTGATGGGCATGGTGTGGCCCCTACTTGACGGGGACGATATTGTACAAGTCGATGGCTTCCAACATTATATCGTGAAAGACCGAGGCCATCCTGCCTTCGTAGTTGATGTTATTGGCCGAAACGAAGCAGGCCAGGTTGGAGTTGGAGTTGTCTATGAAGCCAGCGAAGCAGAGGTTATAGCAGCTCTCAGCGTAACCGCCGTTCTCCGCGATCTCGGCGGTGGAGGTCTTGCCAGCTACCTCGTAGTCCTCAATGGCTGCATCCGTACCCGTGCCGCTTTGGACCACGCCCTTGAGCATGCCCTTGAGCTTGTCGAGGGCCACTTGGTCATCTATCACCTGTTCGCTCTCGTATTCCACCCATTCGCCTGTCTGGGGCTTGGAGATGAGGAAGTGCGGGGTGCAGAGCAGGCCATCGGCGGCCACCATGCCGTAGAAGCGAGCCATGGTGAGCGGGGAGGCCGTGAGCCCCTGACCGAAGGAGATGTTGCAGCCGGTCACATAGGCCCACTCGTTGAAATCCGGCATGGTCGCTTGGGCCTCGCCAGGATAGTCCACGCCGGTCTTCTCGGTGATCTTGAGCCGTTCGATCATGGCATTGAGCTTGTCGAACCCGGCCTTCTCGGTAGCCAAGGAGATGCCTACGTTGGATGACTGGTTCAGGATCTCCGCGAAGGTCATATCCACATCAGGGCGTTCATGGGCGTCAGTGATGACGTATTCGTCAGCTTCCAAGCCTGAAGGGCAGAACAGAACATCCTCCGGCTCCAGGTCGCGCTCACTCAGGACCGTCAGCGCAGATACCGTCTTGAAGATGGATCCCGGCTCGAAGGCCTGGGTGATAGCCGTCAGGTTGTCCGAACCGATCATGGAGTGCTCACGGTCCGTGGGATCAAGATAGGGATATGAGCAGATGGCGTAGATCTCACCGGTGTCTCCGTCGATGACCACCGAAGAGCCCTGCTTGCCCTCATAGGAGAGCACGCCCTCCTCCAAAGCCTCCTCCATCTTGGTCTGAAGGCGGATATCCAGCGAGACCATGATGTCCTCGCCGTCTTTGGCGGGGGTATCTTCGTGGACACCGCCTGGAATGGGCGCCCCCTTCTCACCTCGCTCAGCGGAATACTTCCCCGGCGTACCCCGGAGGATCTCCTCATATTGCAGCTCAAGCCCGGTGATGCCGTTGCCGTCAACATCGCACACGCCGATGACCTGACCACCCACGCCCCCGTTGGGGTATTCGCGTCGCGAATCGGCGATGAAGTAGATGCCCGGCAGCTCCATCTCTTTGATGCGCTGAGCCTTCTCCAGGTCAGCCTGACGCTCGATATAGACGAACGTGCTCGGCTCCCGCGAAAGGAGCGTCTCATAGTAGGGCGCGTCCTCTTCCAAGACCATGGCCAGCATCTCCGCCTCATGGCGCGGATTCGTCACTTCAGAGGGGTTGCAATAGATCGTGGTGCAGTCAACGCTCACGGCCAGCACCTGGCCGTTGCGGTCATAGATGGTCCCTCGCTTCGGTGTGACCGGGAAGTTGATGGTGCGGCTCTCCTCGGCCATGGCCGTATAGTGAGGAGCCACGATCACCTGGAGATACACCAAGCGCAAGAGGAAGATGGCAGCGATGACCAAAAAGAGGATGCGCACATAGCGCATAGGACGCGAAGTGGCCGAGGCTTTACGCCCTGATTCGCTCTCCATGAGCCCAGTCAGGGCCGAGCCGATGCTCGAAGCCGCCTGCGCTCCCCTGTTAGCCGGGTCCTTGCCCCAGCGCCCGTTGTCTGCCACAGGCTACTCAGCCGCCTTGCCGGTAACAGGGCTCTGAGCTGCGTCAGCTGCACGAGCGCCCTCATCTGATGAGGCAACTGCCTGCTCGGCAACGGCCTCCATCGTTCCCGAAAGGGAGAGACGGCCATCGTCGTCGCGAACGACCACATCTCCCGAGATGTCGATGAACGATGCCTTCGCCGGGCTGCGCATGCCCCCTGCGATAGCGTCACGCTTCACCCGAGTAGGGTTCGCCAAAGACGCCTGGGCCACCTCCAGCTCGTTACCCACCTCACGGGCATCGCTGATCTGACTGTCAATCTGGCGAGCCTCCATGGCCGTGGCAACGGTAGCGGAGGAAAGCGTGATGCGCACGCATCCGATGGCCGCGAAGGCCACGATGAAGGCGATCAAGAGCTTAGCGAAGAGGATGGCGCCGCTTGAGGCGGCACGCTCCTGGCGCGCACCACCAGGCATCACCTCGATGCCGTGACGTGGTGCTTCAAGGGTACGGTCCAGCTTGCGGGCGGTGGAGCCGTAGTTGTATGCAGGGCGCTGACTCAAACCGTCTATCCTCAGTTGCAGTGGTCTCTTCTCAGTGCGCGGGCTCTTCTGAGAGCCTGCAAGCGACGCGCAGCTTGGCGCTGCGCGCTCGGGGATTGCGCTCCACCTCTGCCGGAGTGGGCAGGATGGGCTTGCGCGTTCTCACCTCGAGCATCGGGCATCTCCCACAGGCGCAGACGGGAAGGTCTGGCGGACAGGTGCAGCGGTTCGCGAAAGCGCCGAAGGTCTCCTTGACGATGCGATCCTCTATGGAGTGATAGCTGATCACGCAAATGCGACCGCCCGGCAACAGCCAACGGATGGCTGCCTCCAGACCGCGCTGGAGCACCTGACGTTCCTGATTGACCTCCATGCGCAGCGCCTGGAAGGTACGCTTGGCGGGATGACCGCCAGATCTCCGGGCCGATGCCGGAATGGCCGCCTTGATGATCTCCACCAATTGGCTTGAGGTGGTGATCGGCGAACCATCCCTGGCGGCCACGATGAATGACGCGATGCGGCTCGCCCACCTCTCATCCGAGTTAGAGCGTAGGATCCGAGTGAGATCGGCTTCGTTTGCGGTGTTGATGATCTCTGCTGCGGTTATGGTCTGTTGACCCGGATCCATACGCATGTCGAGGGGGGCATCCTCCTTGAAGGAGAAGCCACGAGCGGGAAGGTCTATCTGGGGTGACGAGACGCCAAGGTCGAAGAGCACAGCATTCACGCCGGGGATCTCAGCCTGGAGGAGCAATTCGTCGAAACCGCCGAAGTTGCCCTTCAAGAGCAGAAGATCAGGCCTGTCCTCTTCGGGAAGGGCTTCCAGGCGCTTGCGCGCCTCTGCTTGGGCCATGGCATCCTGATCGATGCCGATGAGCAGACCCGAGCTACCAAGCCTCTTGGCTGCTGCCACCGAATGCCCTGCTCCACCGAGGGTCGCATCAACGAACACCTCCCCTTCGCGGAGAGCGAGTCCCTCCATGCATTCGTCGAGCAGGACTGGGATATGCCGATATTCGCTTGTCATAGTGCGCGGGCTGCTGAAGCTATCCAAGGAGACGGGAGCCTTTAACCTTCCGGCTCTTCGTCATAGAAGAACCCGAGGTCTATGTCTCCGAACTCCTTATCGTAGGCTTCTGCATCCCAGACCTCGAAGTAGCCCACGTTGCCAACGAGCACCACTTCTTTCGTGATGCCGACAGCCTCACGGGCCTGCTGGTTCAGCATGACGCGACCAGAGGAATCCACTTCCTCGCGCTTGGCGCGGGACTTCAACATCGTGCGCATCTTCACCTGACGGCGATCGGAGGACTTGAAGCCTCCGAACTTGTCCTCGAACAACCCCTCAACCCATTCGTTGAAGGTATCCGGGCGGAAGACGTACAAGCACTTGTCTGTGAGCTCCCTGGACACGACGAGGTCTGCGGCCAGAACTTTGCGGAATTCCGCGGGAACAGCCACACGGCCCTTGGAATCTACCTTGAAGCGGAACTCACCGAACAGGTCGAACGCCTGAGCGCCCGTTCTCTGCTCCTCCACTTCCTTTTCCTTGGCCAAGGCCTATCCCCGATCTGCGTTCTGTGGTGTTTCGATCATTCGTTGACTGGTGCGTTTCGAAACCCACAAAGTTCCATCCGTGCGGTGCATCTTATGCCACTTCGCCCCACTTTGCAACACCACAGCTCTGCACGAATGCCAAAGAGTTCCCAGTTAGAGAACGTTTGTTCGTTGATTTTGGAGCAAGAATCACAAGATGTTGTAGGGTTGCATCTCACGGCCACGACATGGGCGAAATGTGATAGTTCAAGGGAATTTCCGCGAAAGGCTCTCGGCGTTTCGCAGAGTACGTGCCTCAGGAGAGGGAGATGGGCGTCTTCTGCTTCGCTACCAATGCAGAGGCGGGGTGCTGATGCTGCATGAGCACGCAGGCCAACGCCTCTTGCGCCTGCATATACAGGTTGTTCTCTCGGGAAACATGCATGGCTACCACCTGTTCGAGCGCGGTAGCGCCCGGGCAGCTCAGCAGCAGCTCCAATTCGGCAGTCGCTTGATCATTGGAGAGGTGCCCTCTGTCAGACAGGATGCGCTGCTTGAGGAGATACGGATACGGGCCTTCGCGGAGCATGGACACGTCGTGGTTCGCCTCCAGCGCTAGCAGCCGCACACCCTGAAGGGCATCATGGGCCTCCGGCGTTACGCACCCGGTATCCGTCAGGTAGCCCAAGGCATCCGCAGCCCCCGCCTCCCCTTCGCCTTCCACGCGGAACCCGAAGGACTCCGCTGCATCATGGGAGGTGCGGAACACATGGACCTGCATGCTCCCCACCGAAAGCGCGTCCCCTGCGCGAAAAGGCCTGAAGGCCACAGCCTCTTCTCCCAGCGCCTCTTCCAAGGGCTTGCTGGCCTCCCGCACGGCGGAGCTGGCATGGATGGTCAGATGCACTCCCAGCTTGGCCAGACCTCGCACCGCCACGCCCAAGCCCTTCGTGTGGTCTGAATGGTCATGGGTGATGAGGATGTCGGTGAGGCTGGCTGGGTCCACCCCCGCACCTTCGCAACCAGCGATCAGATCCCGCTTGCAGATGCCGCAATCAATGAGGAACGCGGTTCCTGCGGCGCTATCCTGGACGATGGCCGCGTTGCCCGACGAGCCGCTTGCGATCACATGAAGCTGAAGCACGAGCCCTCCCAGCCGTACAGGTTGAACGCTCAGGGCCTATCCGCCCTGCAGCGCTAAGGGCTCCATTATATTTGCTATCCTTTCGAAGACCCTTTTCAGAAGGCCCCAAAGACCCAAGGAGTGGACATGCAGCTCACACCGGCTGAGATCACCGAGACGCTTTCCATGGTGTCCAAGCAGCACCTGGACATCCGCACCATCACGCTGGGGCTCAACCTGCGCGGCTGCGTGGATACGGACATCCATCGCGTAGCTGCGAAGGTCTATGAGCGCATGCGCACGGCAGCGGAGCGGCTCGTGCCCGTAGCGGATCAGCTGGAACGCGAATATGGCATCCCCATCGTGAACAAGCGCATCTCCGTGACGCCCATCGCTGAGATTTGCGCTGCGGTGTCAGCGGAAGACCTGACGCCCGTGGCCATTGCCATGGACAAAGCTGCCGCGGAGGTGGGCGTTGACTTCGTAGGCGGCTTCACAGCCCTCGTGCAAAAAGGGGCTTCTCGGGGTGACATCAAGCTCATGGAATCCATCCCCACAGCCCTGGCTGAGACCAACTGCGTTTGCTCTTCTGTGAACATCGGTTCCACCCGCGCAGGGCTCAACATGGATGCCATCCTGCGCATGGCTCACATCATCCGGCGCACTGCCGAAGCCACGGCAGACCGGGATTGCATCGGCGCCGGTAAGCTGGTGGTGTTCTGCAATGCCGTTGAGGATAACCCCTTCATGGCAGGCGCCTTCCATGGTTCGGGAGAAGCCGATGAGGTCATCAATGTGGGGGTATCTGGCCCCGGTGTGGTACGTGCCGTGCTGGCAGGCATGCCCAAGGATGCTGACATCACTTCGGTAGCCGAAGCCATCAAGGCCACGGCTTTCAAGATCACCCGCGCGGGTGAGCTGATGGCCCGGGAGGCGGCGGCGCGCTTGGGCTATCAGAAGGGCATCCTGGATCTGTCCTTGGCTCCTACCCCGGCCGAGCATGATTCGGTGGCAGAGATCCTGGAAGCCATCGGCGTGGGCGTATGCGGCGGTCCTGGCACCACCGCGGCCTTGGCCATGCTGAATGACGCCGTCAAGAAGGGTGGTGCCATGGCATCCTCTTCCGTAGGCGGCCTGTCTGGTGCATTCATCCCCGTTTCTGAGGATGCCGGCATGATCCGTGCGGCGGAGATGGGAGCTTTGAGCCTCTCGAAGCTGGAAGCCATGACCAGCGTGTGCTCTGTGGGCCTGGATATGATCGCCGTGCCGGGGGACACCAGCGTGGAAACCCTCTTCGGCATCATCGCCGACGAAGCAGCCATCGGCATGATCAACAACAAGACCACGGCTGTGCGCATCATCCCTGCCATTGGCAAGAGCGTGGGCGACACCCTTGATTTCGGCGGCCTCCTCGGCCGTGCCCCCGTCATGGCCGTGAATCCCTATGCGGGAGACGTGCTGGCCCATCGGGGTGGGCACATGCCCGCACCGCTGAACTCGCTCAAGAACTAGGGGACGGCGGGAGGATTCCCTAGCTACGCTGATAGAGCGAGGCGGGCAGTTATCTCAAGGGAGATGCATCTTCGCTGATAGACCCCCCCCAGACCACGGGGAGCGCTAGATCCTGCTCGTGAGCAGCTTGTTGATGGAGACTCCCTGCTCCGCAGCCTCTAATGCAACGCGCCTGTGCTGTTCGGGAGTCATGCGCAATGAGAGCGTGCCGCTGAAGCTCATCTCCCCCAGCGGCCGGGGCGCCACTTCACCCGTTTGTGCCATCTCTTCCAAAACGCTACCAACGAGGTCCACTATTCCGTAGAATGCGCCTCCCTGGGTATCATCGATATGGGAAAGCGAAGGGAACTCCGCCACGGTCCCGATATAGGCACCTTCATCCTCTGACCACCAAACGCGATAGGAATACTTCTCCTTATCCATGCTCCCTCTCCAAGCGGTCGATGGCATCAAGGACCTGCTTTACCTGATACCCCGCCACACAGCCATGGCGGTTTTGGATATTGATCCTTGGGTCTCCCTGTCAGGGCATTCGGTATACATGGTGCGACCCATGGATGCGGGACGAGCCGAAGTATCGATCGCAGACCCTCTTCACCTCATCGAATCGACATCCGTCCGGATTGCACCGCATAGAGCGAACGATCTTCTCGATGCTCGGCAAGTCGGTATCCCTTCTTTGTGATGGTATCACATTTGATATCAGATTTGAATCAACCTCTTCGTCTCAATGAGACGAATGAGATGATTATCGCTGATGGGATCACCGAGATACGCTGCATCGATCCACCGGTTTTCTGCACCGTTTCACCCTCAGATCGATATGCAGTACCAACTACTGATTTCTAGGATGCTTCGCGCCACTCGAATTCGACGGTGTATGCATTACCCAGAGCCGCGTTGAACATATCCGCTATGTCTTGTTCGGCATTGGCGCGAGCCTCATCCATCAACCCGCCTTCAATGGTGCCGCTCTCGCTCTTCTCGATGCACTGCCGTTGGAACTCATCCACTTCTGACAGGGGGATCTTCGCGAAGAGGTTATTGTTCTCTTCGATGACACCAGACTCCTCCATGTTGGGGGTATTCGAGATGATGTACGGTTGGTCCAGAGTGATGCGGATAACATCCCCCTCCTGGGCGAACTCCGCCTGGTCAAGATCGACCCCTGCCTTGATCGTGCCCACATACCTATACCAGAAGCTGGTGTCCGTGAAGGGGATGTCGAAGAGATCGAAGAAGGTGGCCGCGGGCTGCGTTGATTTGTCGGTGATGTTGTATTGCTGAGATGCGCTCACCAGCTCGCTCTTCGCCACGATGCGGTCGAACACAACAGATGGCTCAACGTGCGGCTCATCATTCGAAGAACCGAGATTCTGCACCGCGAGCACACCCACAATGCCTATCACCAAGCCGATGAGGGCACCCATCAAAGCGAACTGGATCCGCTTGATAGGGGTCCGAGCCTTGCTAACTGCTCCAGCCATGATGCTCCTTTCGAAGACCTGTGCGATAGTGTAAGCAGAGCGCAGACCTCAACCAAGGTGCCTGGGCCATTTGTCACCGAATGTATGAACGGGCTTCGCTTGAGAGTGCCGAAGCTAGGGCAGCTCTATGCCCTCATAGCCCAAGTGCTCCAAGTAACCCTGAGGAGTGAATCGCGGAATGGGCAGATCCACGAACGCCTTTTCATCACGGCTCACGATAGCATCATGCTTGTCCGCCAGAGCAGCAGCTGCAACGATGCCATCCTCGTAATCTGGCCTCTCCAGATCAAGCGCCCGTTCGCATACCACTGCATCCACCGGAGATACAGCAGCCAGAGTCAAAACGGACTCAACGGCCCTGTAAGCATCATCGGCGTTATGCGCTCGCTCCATGATATAGAAGATATCCTTGATGGAGGTGCTAACGACATGAAGGGGGATATCGTCATCAATGCATGCCATGAGCATAGCTCGCGATAGCGCCTCGAAAGGCTGTCGATGCAATAGCACATCCAGCCAGACATTGGTGTCTACGAGCACGCTCACGAAAGCGCTTCGTAATCTCTGAGCTTGCCTTCATAAAGCAGGTCCTTCAACTCCTGATCAGAAGCAGAAGACAGCTCAACGGGAGGAAAAGAGCCTAGCTGATCAAGCGCGTTGCGCTTGGCCTTCTTGGCCGTATCTTGAGCTTGATCCGTTTCCATGAAGATGGGGAGCTGCCGAGATTCCGCAAGCTCCTGCCAGAGCATACGGACCGCTTCTGTCACACTGATACCGTGAGCCTTGAGCACAGCGTCACCACGCTGCTTAAGAACAGCATCCATCCTAACGTTCAACGTTGCCGACATCACTACCCCCTTTCGCTGCCGTCACTCTATCATATTGCATTACCGTAATGCAATATGATGCAGAAGCGTCCTTCTTGGGGGGGGCTCAGACCGTCTCGATGCCTAGTACCACCAGCACCGTAGCCATCACCTTCGCAAGCGTCTGATCGTCAAGCGCCCCTACTACCTCTACAGCTATATTTGATTGGACTCAGCAAAAACGAAGCGATGTTGCCTCCACGGATTATGTTTTAGCAGCGATTCCGCCCGATCCATCTCATCAAGAAGATGCATAGCACCACTGCGCGAATGAAGTACATTCACCAGATAATCCAGAACGGAGTCATAGTCCCGTTCGAATTCGCAGGTACCTCTTACCTCATAGACCATACTTCTCGCACATCTTCTTCTGCATATCAGCAAAAGAGACAGTATCGCCTTCCCCGATCTGCTGTTCGCTGGATCTCAGGCGCTCCCGGAAATCAAGTACAGCAGGGCAGGCATCTTTATATCTCTCGATCAACTCATCACCCTCGTAGCCAGCATCGACAAGCTTCCGCAGCACATAGACCGAAATGTCCTCATCGTCTACATTCAGTGGCCTGATGAGAAGACCTTCCCTGGTCTGCTCAACGAGAGCGTAATCAGAGAATCCCATTTCTTTATACGCCTTGGCCGGAATGGTTATCTGTCGCTTGCTGGAGATCTTTATGGTTTGAGGTTCCAGAACTGCGGTGGCTTCCATTCCATTTCCTTCCAAGCGCTTGGTACAAAGCTCTTGGTGGAAATATACCACAACCTGAGCGCCTACATTCAAACGGCCAACGTGGAGGTGTCAAACGCAGTGTCTGCAAAGATCATTCACTGAGACTCAAACCACCCCATGACAATTGCAGCTACAGAGAAAGAGCTAAAAGATTGCCTGTGGCGCACGAAACCACAGGCAATGACATTTTTATGCGGAGGGCGCAACAAAGGCATTCAGCGACCCGGTAGCCCCACCCCCAAGAACCCATACACAGACTCCACCCCTTACCCTCCTCGCCTCTTTGGATGATTGGATCCGCAAACAGCTCAGTTTGAGCATAACCAGCCCATCTGTGCAATCTAGAGAACGCGGGCGAGGACGGTCGCGAACCCTCGCCCGCAAAACATAGTTCTTTTCAATCCGCTATTCGACTGAAGCGTTAGCAAGCTTCTCATTCACCCGATTCACGACTTCTATGTAGTAAAGATAGTCTTCTTCTGTGAGACTATCTTCATCAATCGCATCGATCTTCGCTGTCATCGTCGAATAATCAGCCATCATCTTTGCGTAATCAGCTGCCATGCTGACAGGGTTTCCGGAGGAACTGTACTTCTCCATGAAGGCAATGTAATCGTCCATGAACTTCTCGTAGTCGTCCATTACTTGCTTGAAATCGGCATCCGAAGTTGCAGTGACGTTCGAGCTGGAAGATGCGACTGGCTCTGACGTAGCACTCGATGAGGCTGCTGAAGAAGAGGGGCTACCCTTAGCTGCATAGAGGGAGATAGACATCGTGCTGAACCCTTCATACTCAAGATGCAGCGAGTTACCTTGGCTATCTTCCGCATCGAAAAAAACGTCATCCTTGCTGTAATCAACGCTAAAGCCCTTTTCTATACATTGATCTACATACGCGTTGTAGGCTGCCTTATCCATTTCACCAACATAGGCCATGAACTGGGTTGCCGAATCGACGGCTACGCTACCTTTCGCTTTATTGGGATTCGGCAACATAGTTGCCAGACCCATCGTCGGCCAGATGAGTTCACCATCAGCCTTAGGAGCATCAAGGTGAATGGACATATCTTTGGAGTAAGCGCTATACGTAATAGACAGCTTGTATCCTTCAGAGTTATAGGCATCGTAGGCATCGCCGATCTCATCAGCATCCACTGTGAATCCGAACTCTTTGCACTTGTCAACATAGCTGGTGAAATCCTTTTTCTCTATTCTATCTGCAACCCGTATAGATAAGCTGTCTTTGCCTTCGGTCACGAATTCACACTTGCGATCCATGCTCGGGATCATTTGGGCAAGGGGCCCTGTTGGCCAGTCCTCTTCCGCCGTATCTGCTCGATTACTGCACGAACCGCTGCAAGAACCAACGGCAATCAGTACGACCAAGAGGATGACAATGCCTACTACGATCTTAAACATCTTCCCCTTCTTCTTTGGCACCGGTGCCGCTGCTTGCGCAGGCGCAGTTACAGGTGATGCACCATCTGCAGATGCGATGGGTTCTCCCACTAAACCGCCACAAGTAGGACAGCTGGATGCATTGTTGGGTACTTCAGTGCCGCATGTTCCACATGTTCTCACGTTTCGTTCCTCCTCTTCATATGCTGGGGAGATCTCACAGCCCCATGATCTCTTTCTTTTTCGAGTCGAATTCCTCTTGAGACAAGATGCCCTCATCGAGAAGCTCTTTCAGCTGCTTCACAGCTTCGATCTGCTCGTCAAGAGACAGTGCAGGTGCTCCTGTCACCCCCTCCCCCTGCGGTGTAAGTCCCTGAGCAAGGTTCATGCCAAAAAGCATGCCGCCTCCATCGCCGAGACCGTTGTCCTGAATCCCTTGCGCGATCTTCTGTTGTGCAGCGATATTTGAAGCACGCTGCGATGATTCTTCGTAGGCCTGCATATTCATGCGATGCTCAGAGAATTGCCGGACCAGCTCGCGCGAATCGGCAGAGAATTCGATGTTCTCGATAGCGACTTTCACAACTTTGAAGCCAAAGCGATCGGGCCAGCTTCCTGCGTTATCCCTATCCGCCGCAATGCTCTTAGCGATCTCAGTCGCTTGTGCGGGCAGTTGTGAAACCCGGTAGGTACCTGAAAGAAAGTTGAGCGCAACGATGAATGACTGAAGGAACTCTGAGATGATCTGCGTACGAGCAGCGGGGTAATCGAATGAATAATTGAACACGTTTGCTGGAACGAAATTGCGAAGGAATGCGGTGGGGTCAGTGATCTTGATCGAGAAGAGCCCATGTGAATAGACTTCGAGATCGCATTTGTAATACAGATCGTTATAAACTTGAGGACCACGGGTCCCGAATGGGATATGCCTGATCTCGCGCAAGTTGACGAACGCTATCCGCTTCTCCATGACCGGGATACCACCGTAACCCACACGGTCAGCGATCTGATTGACGAACGAGATTATCGTATCGTTATTGAATAAGCTCTCTTCCCCGCTCTCGTAGATGTAATCCCCTGATTCAGTAACGATGGTCTCGATGCCTGCTTGACTGAACACATAGGCGGCCGTATTCTCAGGTACGAAGATGCGCGACCCATTCGTGATCACACCATCCGAGCCATGGAGATTCGCACCGCGGCCCCGATTCGTGTTCTTAAGCGTTCCAGGAACGATCGCATCATGTTCAGTGAACGGACGTGCGGTGTATATATCTTTCCACTGATCAGCAAAGGTACCGCTAACGGAGCCGGAGATAGCCTTGAGAATGCCCATAGATAGCCCCTTCTTATAACGCCTGCTCGGTGTCGCAATATCTGCAAGCGATCTTCTGACCCTGCGCTCCCGATAGAGGTGCCATACAGCCGATGCATTTCTTCGTAACATGAACAATAGGAACTTCTGCGTTGCTAGCCGCAGGTCCACTGTTTGATGCATTCACAGGAGCAGTCTGGATCTGTGGAGTGACGGCGCGGACGTTTTGAGGAAGAGCCATGACTGCCTGTGCAATCGCGGCCTGCCATTGGTGCAGATTACGGTCCTCTTTCTCCCTCGCTGAGACGAATAAGAGGTCAAGCAGACCACCCTGCGCATCTTCATCGGATTCTCCAAGGGAGAAAGCTTCGATACCATGTAGAAAATACACATGCAACTGTCGCTTGCTTTCCTGGGACATGCCAATCATCACGCGAGGAGACCCATTCGCAACGACCACTTGATCAAGGGGAAATCGCTGTATATCCTTCGCCATGCCCAGCATGCCCTTATGAACCACGATCAGAGCCTGATTGGTCAAAACGAGCTCATCCAGCTCAGAGCAATAGCCTTTACCTCGATCATGCTTCATCTGCGAGTCGCGAAGTATGATCGCTTCGTTAGGCAAAAGGTTTATTTTCGCCATTTGATAATTCTCTTTCGATAAATGCTTCTGTTTCTTTAGGCTTCATATTTGAAGCCGTAAGATGAAGTCTAGCACATAGGCTTTAAGCATGGATATCACTCAGAAACGGGCTGCTTTAGGGGCTGCCATTCGCACACGCCGCGAGAGCCAAGGGCTTTCCCAAGAGAAGCTGGCGCTCATGGTGGGCAGCAGCAAATCCCACATCTGGCGCATTGAGACCGGTCGCGTGGGCGTGGGCATCGATGATCTAGCCCGCATCGCCGATGCCTTGGACATTGAGGTCAGAGACCTCTTCACCTTCTGATACCTCGCCATCCGATGGGCCGCCCTCTCCCCCTGCAATAGCCAACAACTCAAGGATGCTGGATGCTTTCGCAAGAAGATCACGGTCCAGAGAGATGCAGCCTCGCGGATCCAAGTAGGCCATGAGCTCTTCGTCCTCCAGCATGCCGTCAAGGTATCCAAGGATCAATATGCAGAGGTCTTGCATATCCTCAGTGAACGGTATGCTCGCATCCCCGAGCATCGCCTCAAGGATCTCATGCACTAAGAGGGATGCCTCCTCCCGCGCTGCGACCACATCGACATCAGCCTCCTTCGCTATGACCTTGATCGTCTGCTGGATCTTGAGCGCGAGCCGCTTCATGTATACATAGAAGGCGGACATCTGCAGCGTGGACGAGGTGGACTCTTCTCCGATAGCCTCAGCGATGGCCGGAAGCAGCTGGTCATCTTCGAAGATAGCCCAGAAACCGAGATAGCCCAGGCCCTCCAAGGGGGCTACATTCTCATCCCACCAAGCGAAGTAGGCATCAACCTGCCGCTCCACTCCGTGAAAACCCTCTGATTCCTCTAGGGTCACCAGATCATGGATGATATCGTAGAGCTCTTCGATCATCTGCTCCGCCTCCTCATCCGTGCGGCTCTGTAGGCGCTTCACCGCCACGCGATAGGCTTCCGTTCCCCGCATGGCATCCGCATAGGCATCTATGTCATCCGGCCCCTCTAAGATACCCGTGAAGAGATCCGTATCGGTGATATCTATGAACTTGGCGAAGAGGATGAGATTGCGCAGATGGTTCTCTTTGCGACGCAGCGCTTCCAGCTTCTCTTGGAGGATGCTGTAGATGTCGGCTTCGTCATCCCCCAGGATGCGCACGATGTCATTGAGGCTGAACTCATAGGCGCGCAACGCGAGCACCTTGCCCAGATCATCGATGTCCTCTTCCCGATACATGCGGCGGTTATTCGCCACATCGCCCGTGCGAAGGGGATGCAGCAGTCCGCGCTTCTCGTATTCGATGAGCATGTCCCGGCTCACGCCGGTCATCGCCATGACCTCTTTGACGCTGTAGAGCTTCATCAGCCTCCACCTCCTTCACGAGAAGTGTAGACCTTAGGGCAGCCCCAAGGTCAAGAGGGCATTGAGCGCATATATAGAGGGGCAACCTGCGATGGGAGGCATTCCGGCCGACCACGGTCGGCCCCTACGCGCAACCAGACCAGCGAGATGGTTCGGCTCCCACGCTGGTTGCAATTGCGCAGCAAAAGGGGCTTCTCGCACCATCAGAGCAAGACCAGGGGCATACTCTCAGGAAGGAACGGAAAGGACCCCCATGGACACCACCACGATACTAGCCCTCTGCATCGCCCTCATCGTTCCCTTTATCGGGAACACCCTCGGCGCATCCTTCGTCTTCCTCCTGAGGCACGGAATGGGAGAGCGTTTCCAGAAGGCTCTGCTCGGATTCGCTGCCGGTGTGATGATCGCTGCCAGCGTCTGGAGCCTGATCATCCCAGCCCTTGAAGCCTCGGAAAGCGGCCCTCTGCCCGCTTGGTTCCCCGTCACCGCGGGCTTCCTTCTAGGGATGTTCACCTTGCTCTTGATCGATCATTTCACGCCCCACATGCATGTGGGATCAGAGGAGCCCGAAGGGATGCGCAGCGGCCTCAAGAAGCCCACCATGATGCTCTTCGCCCTCGCCATCCATAATCTGCCGGAGGGCATGGCAGTGGGAGCCGTGCTCGCGGGCTTCCTGGCAGGGGATGCGAATATCGCGCTTCCGGCCGTTGCTGCGCTCTCCATAGGGATAGCCATCCAGAACATACCTGAAGGAGCAGTGGTCTCCCTCCCCTTGGCATCGAACGGGTTCTCGCGCTTGAAGGCATTCGGCACCGGCACAGGGTGCGGCGCCGTGGAACCTCTGGGCGCATTGCTCATGCTGACTGTCACCGGTCTTGCTACACCGGCGCTTCCCTACATCCTCGCATTCGCTGCCGGGGCCATGATGTATGTGGTCACCGAAGAGCTGATCCCTGAGACCCAACAGGGACAGCACACGAATATCGGCACCATCGGCGTAGCCATAGGATTCGCCTTGATGATGGTGCTCGATGTAGCCCTGGGGTGAGCAATGCCCTAGGCGAAGCCCAGCCAGGTTTGGATGAGGGGCACCCAGCCCATGATGAGGATGATGACGATGAGCGCGGGAACCCCGAAGCGCATCCAATTATGCAGCCACACGGGGAAGCGCAGGCCTTCACCCTCATTCGCTTCAGCCAGGAAGTTCTTCCAACCCCAGCCACGCTTCGTCACACAGAACAGCACGAAGACGAGCGAACCGATGACGAGGATGTTATTCGACACGAGGAAGTCCTCGACGGCCTGGATGTTCCCGATGCCAGGAAGCTCCACGCCAGCCCAGAGGTTGAACCCGAGCGCACAGGGCAGCGAGAGCAACGGGATCAGCACGATGTTGATGGCCACGGCTTTCTTGCGGCTCATCTCCCACTGATCCATCCAGAAGCTCAGGATGCCCTCGAACACCGCAATGACCGTAGAGATGGCGGCAAACCCCATGAACACGAAGAACAGCGTTGCCCAGAGATTGCCCATCCACATCTGCTCGAACACCGACGGCAGCGTGATGAACACAAGGCCCGGGCCCGAATCCGGAGAGACGCCGAACGCGAAGCAAGCCGGGAAGATGATGAGCCCCGTGGCGAAGGCGACGAAGGTATCCAGTCCAGCAATGCGCACGGCCTCGCCCATGAGCGAATAGCGCTTATTGATATAGCTACCGAAGATCTCCATGGAGCCGATGCCGATGGAAAGCGTGAAGAACGCCTGGCCGAGGGCCGCGAAGACCGCATCGCCGAAGACCTCCCAGCTTCCGAACAGCTTGCCGAAATCGGGCTGCAGATAGAACGCGATGCCCGCATCCGCCCCTTCAAGCGTGCAGGCGCGAAATGCCAGGATGAAGATGAGCGCCAACAGGCAAACCATCATCACCTTCGTGATGCGCTCAACGCCCCGCTGCAGGCCCATGGAGCACACCAGCAAAGATATCACGCAGGCAGCGATCATCCACCCCACCAACTCAACGGGGTTCGCCAGCATGGCATCGAATATCCCCGTCATGGCCGAGGTCCCTTCGAGCGCACCTGCGCCGTCAAAGGGAGCTGTTGCCATCTTCGGGATATAAGCGAGCATCCACCCCGCTACGGTGGTGTAGAACATCATGAGCAGATAGAGACCGACGACGCCCAGCCACTTGAACCGATGCCAGCTAGACCCCTTCGGTTGCAGGATGTCGAAGGCCCGGGCTATGCCCCGCTGAGAAGCACGCCCCACGGCGAACTCCATGACCATGATGGGAATGCCCAGTGCCACCAAGAAGATCAGATACAGGATGACGAAGGCCGCTCCTCCGTACTCTCCCACGATATAGGGGAAGCGCCAGACATTGCCCAATCCCACAGCGCACCCCGCCGATATCAAGATGAATCCCAAGCGGGATTTGAACTGCTCTCGTGCCATGGCTGTCCGTTCCCTCGCGCCTTCACGAAAGCTGTCGTGAAGCGAATCTGCCGAAACGGCATCATTGTACGCTAAAGGCGCAAGACCGCTACAATCCCCACAGGTAGATGGAAGCGGTTGATGAGGAAGCGGATGACGAACCCCGAACAGGAATCCAAGCGCACGAAGCATACCCTGACCCGACGCACCCTGCACTACTACTGGATAGCCACGCGCAATCACCTGGGCCTCTTCCTGGGGCTCTTGGCCTCCACCATCGGCTTCGTGGGGCTGCTCACCTACGGGAATCCCTACGTGATGAGCCTCATCGTCGACCGCGTCAGCGCTGGTCCCGTAGCTGCTGATGAGGTGCTGCCCGTATTCGGGCCTTACATCGCGGCGCTCATCCTCATCAATGTGCTTGGTCAGGCATGCAGTAAGCTCCAGGACCTGACCGCCTGGAAGCTGCAGATAGCAGCGAACTACGATCTGGCCACCATGGCCTTCGACGCCCTGTCCAACCAGTCCATGTCATTCCACTCCAGCCGCTTCGGCGGCACGCTGGTCAGCCAGACCTCTAAGTTCATGAGTGCCTATACGCTGCTGATGAACACCATCACCTTCCCGTTCCTCCCCGTCATCTGCTCGGTGGTGTTCACCTGCGCGCTGCTGCTCCCCGTTGTTCCCGCCTATGTGGCCGTATTGATGGTGCTGCTGGTGATCTATGCCAGCGTGTCCTATCTCATGTACAAGCGCATCCTGCACCTGAACGAGCAAGCCGCCGATGCCCAGAACCGGCTGTCCGGGGAGCTCTCTGATGCCGTGACGAACATCTTGGCCGTGAAGACCTGCGGCCGCGAAGACTACGAGCGCAACCTCTTCGATGCAGCCAATCGCGATGTCGTGGCGCGCGATTCCAAGCGCATGATGTCTTCCATCGCCCGCGGTGTCATCACCGCCTGCATCACCGTGGTCATCATGAGCGTGGTCACCGTGTTCATCGCAGGCGGGAATGCCTGGTTCGGCATCTCAGCAGGAACCCTGGTGATCATGTTCACCTACACCTATACGCTGACGAACCAGTTCAACTTCATCAATACGGGCCTCCAGCGCCTCAACCAGGTGTTCGGAGACGCCAGCGGCATGACGGCTGTGTTGGATGAACCGCGTTTGGTGGCTGATGCTCCCGATGCCCAACCGCTTGTGGTGGAGCTGGGAGATATAGATTTCCAAGACATCGGCTTCAGCTACACCGATGGCGACGTGGAAACGGTGGTATTCGACGGCTTCAACCTGCACATCCCTGCCGGTCAGCGCGTGGGCCTGGTGGGCATGAGCGGTGCTGGCAAGACCACGCTCACCAAGCTGCTGCTGCGGCTAGCCGACATCCAAGAGGGCAGCATCCTGGTGGATGGGCAGAGCGTGGCGAAGGTGACCCAGCAGAGCCTGCGGCGCACCATAGCCTACGTACCCCAGGAAGCCATGCTGTTCCACCGCACCATAGCCGAGAACATCGCCTACGGACGGCCCGATGCCACGCCGGAGGAGATCCGCGCAGCCGCCCAGCAGGCCAATGCATTGGAATTCATCGAGCGGCTACCCCAAGGCTTCGATACGCTAACCGGCGAACGCGGTGTGAAGCTCTCAGGGGGCCAGCGCCAACGCATCGCCATCGCCCGGGCCATGCTGACCGATGCACCCATCCTAGTGCTGGATGAGGCCACATCCGCCCTGGATTCGGAAAGCGAGGCTCTGGTCCAAGACGCGCTCCACAAGCTGATGGCCGGACGGACCACCATCGTAGTGGCTCACCGGCTTTCCACGGTGGCCAGCCTGGACCGCATCGTAGTGCTTCGCGATGGCACCGTTGCAGAAGATGGCACTCACGAAGAGCTGCTGATGCAAGAGGGCGAATATGCCAGCCTCTGGAACCGCCAAACGGGAGCGTTCCTGGAATAGCCGGATGATGAGCACCCGGCGTCGTCCCTCATCAGTACCGCTTGCGGATGATGAGGAAGACCACCAGCGCCAGCAGACCCACCCCAGCCATGGCTATGTACATCAGCGGATAGCCTACGACGGGCACGAGCAACCCCAGGAGCAAGGGCCCTACCCCCACGCCTAGGTCCAAGAACATGTAGAAGGTGGCATTCGCGATGCTCAGCCGATCGTCCGGAGCCTTCTTGACCGCCATGGCCAAGCCGCAGGATTGCACGGTGCCCACGCCGTAGCCGCAGAGCAGGGCGCTCCCTAGGATCATCCAGTCATTCGACGCAAAGGCCAGCATGACCATGCCTGCGGTGAAGGAGAAGAACGCTGGGATCATGACCAGTAGAGGACCACGCCGATCGAAAGCGCGTCCGGTGAAGGGCCGGGTCAGGAACATGCTCAGGGCGTAGACGATGAAGAACACGCTGGCCGCCCGCGTGAGACCCACTGACTCTGCGAAGGGCGTGAGGAAGGTGAGGAGGGACGAGTATCCGAAGAAGATGAGGAAGCAAACGGATGAGATGGGCATGGCACCCCGTTCGATCACCTTATCCCACACACAGCCGCCCTGGCCAGATGCCTCAGAGACAGAGGTTGCCGCCTTCGCAGCTGCAGCCTCTTCCCGCCGTCCTTCCGCAGACCCAGCCAGCTCCTCCCCCGCTAGCTCTTCCTGAGCAGCTGCCGAGGACTTCTGCGGCCCCCGTACCCGAAGAGGGAGGACCAAGAGCATTGCCACCACCAAGACCAACGCGGCGCTGATGAAGAGGACGTCGTAGCTGACATGGCGAGAGATGAGGATCCCCGCGAAGGGCCCGATAGCAGCACCCAGCGTGACCGAGAGCATGTAATAGCCGATGCCCTCCCCCTTGCGGGAAGCAGGGACGAGGGCGGTCACGATGGTGGCTATGGTGGTAGAGCAGATGCCATAGGCTATGCCATGGAGCAGACGGATGCCCATGAGCGCCCAAAGGGGCGTATCGATCAGGTACAGCGCGGACATCCCGCAACCGAAGGCCGTACCCAGGATGAGCAGGCGCTTGCGCCCGAGCCTCTCCATGAGCGAAGGGGATGCCACCCGGGCTATCAGCGTACCGATGATGAAGATGCTGGCGCAGAAAGCGGCCAGGGCAGCAGGCGCGTAGTAGACATCCATGGCATAGGCGGTCATCACTACCGTGAGCATGAAGTAATTGCAGGACAGCACGAAGTTGATGAGCGTCCCCAGGATGAAATCCCGCGTCCACAGGGGCGCGAACCCCCTCTTCGGGCTTGACTGCCTCAACCCGTCCGCAACAGGCAACGCTTGCAGCTCTCTATCAGTGGCTGCACCCATGGGCTATTCGCCCGCGTCCTTCGCGATCATCACCGTAACCGGGGAATCCTTCACCACGGCATAGCTGACCGACCCGAGATAGCCCTTCACGCCGCCCTTGCCACGGCTGCCCATGATGATCATGTCAACCCCTTCGTCCTGGGCGCAGTTCAGGATGAGATCGGCCGGAGAGGAGCCCTTCAATATCTTGACCTCGGTCTTGTTCGGCAGGCTTTGGGCTATCCGATCCAGCTCTGCCTTGATGGGAGCAGCCTCATCCATGACCACGGTATCTATTCCCGCCGCAGCCGCCCCCGACGAGAACAGGCGCATCACATGAACGAGCACCACCTGGATGTCGGCGTCGATCTTGGCTAGCTCGCTCATGATGCTCAGCGCCTTCTGAGCTGGCTGAGAGCCATCGTAGGCTATAAGGATCTTCTTCGTTCCCATGCTCACTCCTCCTTCATATCACCGCTTCGATTCTAAACATCTCTGCCAGCAAGCGCCCAGGAAGGCCCTGATGTGATTTGACCTCGTTACCTGCGAAGGATAGAATTCGTTCGCTGTCTTTTCGTGGGCCGTTAGCTCAGCTGGTAGAGCAGGGGACTTTTAATCCCAAGGTCGCGGGTTCGACTCCCTCACGGCCCACCATCCGTTTTCTTTGCCGACCCCTACGACCATAGAACCTTCGCAGATGCGCTTCAAGCCCTGCACCCTCTTGCAGACCTCTTGTTAGAACGTCACGCCGAAGGCGAGGCAGATGAAGCCCCACGCCACCCCCATGGCGTACAGGCCCGCGATGATCCCCAGGTTCTGCTTCCAATGGCGATTCGTGCGGATGAGCACCAACAACCCTACGCCCGCCGATACCAGAAGCCCTGCGAACATAGCCGGAGCGGCCAAGACTCCTTCGATGTAGAGATCCGCGATCACGATGGAAGCGGCACAGTTCGGGATGAGCCCCACTAGAGCGGAGGCGAAGATAGCTAGGATGGAGTTGCTCTCCAAGAAGGCAGCGAGCGTCTCTTCGCCGATGATCTCTACCACCGCATCCAGCGCCAGCGTGATCAGGAAGATGAACACCATCACCTGCACGGTGTGCTTCAAGGCTGAGAGCAGGATGCCCTTCCACCCGTGGTCGTCATGACCGTGCTGATGGGCATGATGGTCATGGGAACAGCCCGCACAGCAGTCCTCTGCATGCTGGTAGACCAGCTCAGGATGCTCTTCGCAGGTATCGCATTCGGGACCACATCCGCACTGGTCATGTTCGCACAGCTCATGGATCCGATAGCTCTGATGATAACGCCGCGCCAGGCGCAGGACCGCATCCACCAGGAACCCCATGAGCATCCCCACGATCACCTTCGCCCCCATGATGGAAGCGATGGTGGGAAGCGGGACCTGCTCCGCCAGGAAGATGGGAAGCATCTCATCAGAGGTGGAGAGGAAGACGGCGAACAGGGTGCCGAGCGTGATGACGCGCCCGGCATAGAGCGTGGCCGAGACAGCAGAGAAGCCGCATTGGGGCACCACTCCAAGCAGGGCCCCGATCACTGGGCCCGCTGCTCCCGCCCGCTTGATGGCCTCTTGGGTCTTCGAGCCGGTCTTGTGCTCCAGCCATTCCATGAGCAGGTAGGTGACATAGAGGAACGGGATGAGATACAGCGTGTCCGCCACAGCATGGCTCACCACGTGCTCTGCTATGTGAAGGAATCCGTCCATGACTGCATTCTAGCGGCAACCCCCATAGCGCTCAGCCACCGTTGCGAAGGCGTAAGCCGAATGGCGTACCAAAGGAACCTTGTCGGATGCTATTTGGTGCTATCCTTGAAGAAAGTTAAACATCGCTAACAGGAGAGGCCCATGGAAGCCATCAGCCCGTTCGCATTCGTCACCATCGTGACGCTGATATCCGGTGCCGGAGGCACAGGGCTGGGAGGCATCATAGGAGCGCTGTTCAATAGCGAATCCAACAAGGTGGTCAGCCTGCTTCTGGCCTTCGCGGGTGGCATCATGTCCTCCATCGTCTGCTTCGATCTGCTCATCGAAGCCACCGAATCCGCCCAAGAGGCCAGCTGGCTGGGGGTATGGATCGTGGTCATCGCCTTTGCGGTGGGCATCGGAGTGGTCTACGGCCTGAATGTGATCATAGACAAGAAGACCAGCAAAGAGGTACCCCACACCGAAGATGCGAATCACCCGAAGACCCATGATGATCTGGATGAGCTGATCCATGCCGACCACCTGAACGAGCATATCCGGCGCAGGGACTCGCGCGCCTCCTTGATCGTGGCAGGTATCGTCATGGCCGCGGCCATCGCCTTGCACAACATCCCCGAAGGCATGACCATCGGAGCCAGCTTCGCAGCTTCTGATGACCTCTTGGTAGGGTCGGGCATGATCATGGCGGTGCTCATCGGGCTGCACAACATACCCGAGGGCATGGCGGTAGCTGTTCCGCTCATGAGCGGGGGTATGGGGAAGCTCCGCGCAGTGCTGCTCACGGCCGTCTGTGGCATTCCTACCTTGCTGGGAGCATGGCTCGGGCTTTGGCTGGGAGATGTAGGGCCGCTGGGGTTGGCCTTGAGCCTCGGGTTCGCTTCTGGGGCCATGGCCTACGTGGTCTACGGTGAGATACTGCCCGAGGCGTATCTCATCTACAAATCCAAAGCACCCGCGTTCGCTGTCATGGCAGGCATGGTCTTGGGACTCGTCCTCATCTTCGCCTGAGCAGCGGGCAGCCAACCCATTCCGTGGTAATATCATCGTCGTTGGCACCGGATATCGAACAGGATATGAATGCCTTATCAGAACAATCAAGAAGATTTCGAACGGCTTTGCCGTGAAGTAGCAGGGAATGTTGCAAAAGGGCTGACCACAGCGGGAAGCGCCATAGGAGATGCCATCGGCCAAGCCGTAGAGGGATACCGGGCCAACCAGGCCCAAGCCCAGCAGCGGGCGCTCCTGGCTCAGCAACAAGCCCTTTTGGAGTCCCGATTCGGGAACGTCGCCAAAGCGAAGCGCGGAGGCACCGTGCGCACGGTCTTCGGCAGCATCCTCTCCTTCAGCTTCGGCATGCCTCTCTTGAGCTGCTTGGTCACCGCTCCTTGGATAGGCATCCCCAATGCCATCGTAGGCACTGCGGTGATGGCAGCCTTCTTCATCCCCTCCCTGGCGCTGCTGATAAGCGGCACCCGTCGCCTGAAGATGGCACGGCAGCTGGGTACGCTCCAACGCATCTTCGGAAACCGCGAAGCGGTGCCCATCGCAGAGATAGCCCAGGCTACGGGACAGAAGCCCGCGAAGATCATCTCCGCTATCCAAGAGCTCCTGCGTCGCGGGATGCTCCCCCAGGGACACCTGGATGCGGAGCAGCGCACGCTCATCGTGACCGACGAAGCCTATCGGCACTATCTTCAGCTCCGGTCAGCCCAACAGCAAAAGGCACTGGAAGAGCGGGAGCGCCGTCGCGCCCAGGCCGCTGCCCGACCTGCTCCCGATCACACCGACAACCTGAGCCCGGAGGTGCGCAGCTTCATCACCACGGGCACAGGATTCCTCAAGCAGATCCGCCAGCTTGACGTGGACATAGCTGATGAGGGCGTCAGCCAGCGCATCGTGCATATCGAAGGGGTGGTTGGTCGCATCCTTGATCGGGTCAAGTGCGAACCGCGCGTCCTGGACCAGCTGGGGCGCCTCACGGATTACTACCTCCCTACCACCGTGAAGCTGCTCACCGCCTATGACGCCCTAGAGGAGCAGCAGGTCCAAGGGGAGAACATCAAGAGCTCTCGGCGCGAGATAGAGTCCACCCTGGACGTGCTCATCCAAGCCTACGAGAAGCTCCTTGATGACACCTTCGCCGACCTTTCCATGGACGTATCCTCCGAGATATCCGTTCTCAACGTCATCCTGGCCCAAGAAGGGCTCACTGAGAGCCCCTTCGACAGCAAGCCTGAAGACACGATCGACAACCGGAAGGAATGATCATGACAGAGGAACACTCCCCTATCCCCAACGCGCCCGTACCTGAGCTCACTCTGACGCCGAATATGGCCGATGAGGCAGTCATCGTCACTGAGGCGGAGGTCATCCCGAGTCCGGCGCAGCAGGCACCCACCCTGGAGGACTCGCTCTCTGCCGAGGAGATGGCTCAGGTGGAGGCGTTCTCGAAGCAGATCAATGTGGCGGATGCGAATACCGTCCTCCAATACGGTGCCGGAGCCCAGAAGAAGATGGCAGACTTCTCCGAGACTGCCCTGGACCGCGTGCGCACCCAGGATCTTGGCGAGGCGGGAGACCTCATCTCCGGCGTGGTGATGGAGCTCAAGGGCTTCGACACCGAAGAGGAGAAGGGTCTCTTCGGCTTCTTCAAGAAGCAGGCGAACAAGGTGCAGGCCATGAAAGCGCGCTACGACAAGGCCGAGGCCAATGTCAACAAGATCGTAGGCGCTTTGGAGAAGCACCAGATGGCGCTCATGAAGGATGCAGCCATGCTGGACAAGCTCTACGAGCTGAACCTCACCTATTTCAAAGAGCTCACCATGTATCTGCTTGCAGGAAAGAAGCGCCTGCAAGAGGTCCAGAACGGTGAGCTGCAAGAGCTGCGCGCCAAGGCGAAGGCCAGCGGAAGGACGGAAGACGCTGAGGCAGCGCAGAAGCTGGAAGCCTCCCTCGTCCGATTCGAGAAGAAGCTCTCTGATCTGGATCTCACGCGCATGATAGCCATGCAAACAGCCCCCCAGATCCGCCTGGTGCAGAACAACGAGATGCTCATGGTGGAGAAGATCCAGACCACCTTGGTGAACACCATCCCGCTGTGGAAGAGCCAGATGGTTCTTGCTCTGGGCATGGCGAACAACGAAGCAGCGCTCAAGGCTCAGAATGCCGTCACGGACATGACCAACGAGCTGCTGAAGAAGAACGCCGAGAAGCTCAAGCAATCCACCACGGAAGTGGCTCGGGCCAGCGAACGGGGCATCGTGGATATCGAAACGCTCAGGGCCACCAACGACAACCTCATCCAGACCTTCGACGAGGTCATGCAGATCCAAGCCGAAGGCCGTCAGAAGCGGGCAGAAGCCGAAGCGGAGATCCGCAAGATGGAAGCCGAGCTCAAGCAGAAGCTCATGGAAGTGAAGTAGCGCTTCCTCCTCCAACGGAGCACATCAAAAAGGCCCCTGCATCGCAGGGGCCTTTTTCGTTCCAAGACACCGAGGCTTCGCAGCATCGATCTATTACGCCGTCCGTGCAGCGGCGGCGTAATAGCGACTAGTACATGCCGCCGCCACCGCCCATGGCTCCAGCCAGAGCGGAGAGGTCAGGACCTTCCTCAGGGATGTCAGAGATGGTAGCCTCGGTGATGAGGATGAGGCTTGCCACAGAGGCAGCGGACTGAAGGGCGGTACGGGTGACCTTGACCGGGTCATTGACGCCCATCTTGATCATGTCGCCCCACTCGCCCGTCTTGTAGTTGCGGCCCATGCCAGCCTTGGCCTTCTTGACCTCAGCCACCTCAACGCTGCCCTCATAGCCAGCGTTCTCGGCGATGGCACGCAGCGGAGCCTCCAGAGCACGGCGGATGATGTTCACGCCCACCTGCTCGTCCGCATCCACCTTCATCTTGTCGACAGCAGGGATAGCGTTGACCAGAGCCACACCGCCACCGGCCACGATACCCTCCTCCACGGCAGCGCGGGTTGCCTGCAGGGCGTCCTCGATGCGAGACTTCTTCTCCTTGAGCTCGGATTCGGTAGCAGCGCCCACCTTGAGCACGGCAACGCCACCGGAGAGCTTGGAGAGGCGCTCCTGGAGCTTCTCGCGATCGAAGTCGGAGTCAGTGCGCTCGAGCTCAGCCTTGATCTGGCCGATGCGGGCTTCGATCTCCTTCTTCTTGCCAGCGCCATCCACGATCAGGGAGTTGTCCTTGGTGACCTTGACGGTCTTAGCGGTGCCCATCATGTCGATGGTGGCATCAGCCAAGGTCATGCCGAAGTCCTTGTCGATGACCTGGGCACCCGTGACAGCAGCGATGTCCTCCAGGATGCGCTTGCGACGATCCCCGAAGCCGGGAGCCTTGATGGCCACCACGTTCAGCGTGCCGCGGAGCTTGTTCAGAAGCAGGGTTGCCAGGGCTTCGCCATCAACATCCTCCGCTACCAGGAACAGCGGACGACCAGAGCGCATGACCTCTTCCAGCAGCGGGATGAAGTCCTGCACGTTGGATACCTTCTGATCCGTCAGCAGGATGTAGGGGTCCTTCAGGACCGCTTCCATCTTCTCCATGTCAGTTGCCATGTAGGGAGAGATGTAGCCGCGGTCATACTGCATGCCCTCCACGACATCCATCTCGATGCCGAAGGTCTGGCTCTCCTCCACGCTGATGGCACCATCCTTGCCCACCTTCGCCATAGCCTCGGCGATCTTCTCGCCGATGGTGGCATCGCCCGCAGAGATGGTGCCCACGTTGGCGATCTGCTCCTTGGTGGAAACGTTCTTAGCGGCCTTCTTGATGGCCTCTACCACCGTCTCCGTGGCCTGCTCGATGCCACGGCGGATGGCCAGGGCATCAGCACCGGCAGTCACGTTCTTGAGGCCGTCTTGCACGATGACATCAGCCAGCAGGGTTGCCGTGGTGGTGCCGTCACCGGCAACATCGTTGGTCTTCACGGCCACTTCGCGCACGAGCTGAGCGCCCATGTTCTCGATCTTGTCTTCCAGCTCCACTTCCTTGGCAACGGTCACACCGTCGTTGGTGATGGTGGGGGCGCCATAGGACTTCTCCAGAGCAACATAGCGGCCCTTGGGCCCCAAGGTGACCTTGACGGCATCGGACAGCTTGCTGACGCCAGCGGCAAGCCCAGAGCGGGCATCAGCGTCGAACTTTATCTCTTTAGCCATAGGAGTTGCTTCCTTTCTATGAGCAAGGGGTTAAGCGAATACTGCGTAGATATCATCAGCGCGAACGATCAGCACCTCTTCGTTGTCAGTGAGGATCTCATTCCCGCCATACTTGCTGTAGACGACCCGATCGCCCTTCTTGACGGGCATGGGCAGGTTCTTGCCATCCTTGTCCAGCTTGCCAGGACCCACAGCCAAGACCGTACCGGTTTGGGGCTTCTCCTTCGCGTCACCCGCGATGTAGAGACCTGACGACGTCTTCTCCTCCGCCTCATCCTGCTTGATGATGACGCGGTCGCCCAGGGGCTTAAGATTCATGACGTAGCCTTCCTTTCCTCTTCGTGTCCTGCTCGCACCCGCACCGTACAGCTCGTCGAAGCCCCGAGTTATCAGCTTCTTTTGCTGTTTTAGCACTCAAAGGGTGCGAGTGCTAAAGTATCGGTGGATATATTAGCAGCCTCAGTGCTCATTGCAAGGGCTATCCACAAGAAATCTGACAGTGTCACGCTTATGTTGCCGAAGCATCATCGGTCAGACAGCGAAGGCGAAACGAGGCCGCTCTCATAAGCAAGAACCACCAGCTGAGCCCGGTCATGGGAGCCCGTCTTCGCCATGATGCGCGCGAGATGCGTCTTCACGGTAGCTGGCGAGATGAACAGCAGCTCGCCGATCCGGTCATTGTCAGCGCCCGTAGCCACGAGCTGCAGGATCTCCCGTTCGCGATCAGTGAGGATCTCCAATCCTTGACCGCCCTGCGCCATAGCCCCTGATGCAGCGCTGCGCCTTGCATGAGCGAACGTCTCCACGAGCCGCTTCATCACCGAAGGCTGGATGAGCGCTTCTCCCTTCGCCACGATATGGATAGCCCGGGCGATCTCCTCTGGGTCCGCATCCTTCAAGAGGAATCCGCTGGCCCCCGCCTCCAACGCGTCATAGACATATTCGTCTATGTCGAACGTGGTCAGCACCAGTACATGGGTGTCACCCAGAAGCGGGCTTTGAGCGATCCGGCGCGTGGCATCGATGCCGTTCAGCTCGGGCATGCGGATATCCATGAGGATGACATCCGGCTTCCGGCGCAAAGCCTCATCCACCGCCTGCTTGCCGTCTTTAGCAACGCCGATGACCTCGATATCCGGGAATGTGTTCAGGATGGCCTTATAGCCCGAGCGCACGAGCTCCTGGTCATCGGCAACGAGGACCCTGATGGGGCGCTTCGCGCTTCGCTTCTCTATCGCAGCCATAGGCTAGATACCTTCCTCTTGGTGCAGGCTCTCCTGAGGCCCGGCAAGCGGGATGCGGGCCGTGAGCGCGAACCCCCTTCTTTCGCCCTCGGGGCCTTCTTCGCTTCCTTCGCCTCCTTCGCGTGCGGCCGCTTCGAACTGACCCCCGAGCACATTGACGCGCTCGCGCATGCCTTCCAGACCATGGCCTGTGACCAGCTCTCCCGGGGCCATGCCAACGCCATCATCGATCACCTGGAGCGTGGCTGCCCCTTCGCCCACCGCCAACCGAAGGGAAGCATGGGTGGCGTGGGAATGCCGCACGATGTTCGTCACCGCTTCGCGAGCTATGCCGAACAGGGCGATGTCGATATAGGCAGGCACCCGGGCCTTGTCATAAGCAGGCTCATCCACCGAGGCCCTGATACCCGCGGACTCCAGATAGTCCAGCAGATCCCCCAGGCGGTCCGTGCCTTGGGTGGGGCGCGTCTGAGCCTCAGGAGCATCCCCGCGCAGAACGCCGATCATGGCGCGCATCTCACCGAGCGCATCCTTCGCCGTGACGCGTACGGCTTCCAGGGAATCCTTAGCAGCGGCAGGATCAGCCTCCATCAGACGCAGCGCCGCCGATGCTTGGATGCTCACCGCAGAGAGTGAATGGGCCGTGATGTCATGGACCTCCCGGGCGATGCGCACACGCTCAGCCTCAACGCGCCGGGAAGCTTCGGCATCGGCCGTGCGCAAAGCCTCTTCCGCCCGCAGGCGCTCAGCCTCTTGAAGTTGCTCGGCCTGTAGCGCCCTGGCTTCGGCCGCCTCAAGGAAGTCTTCCCGCATGTGGAAGGCATAGCCCGCCAACGACACCGCCACCACGAGGGTAGCATTCTGGAGCAGGATGAGGTTGTTGAAGGGAGAGGCAGGGCCCGGGGTCAAAAGCGGAACCACGAGCACGCAGCAGAGCAAGAGGATACCCGCTATGAGGCATTCCGTGCGGCTGCGATCATAGGCCACCGTGAACAGCGCTATCAGCGGTCCCACCAAAGAGAGCGTCCCTATCCCCAATAGGTGCGTGAATAGCAGCCAGAAACCCGTGCAGAGGGCGAAGGCAGGCCAGGGAAGGCGCTCACGCCCGATGAGCGGCAAACAGGTGAGCAGGATGCCCGTGATGGCGAGCGCAGAGGGAGCAAGGGCGCGAATGCCCAGCATCAAGCGCGTGAATTCATCAGGCAGCAGCAGATTCACCGCAATGGTCATCTGCAACATGCCGAAGCCAAAGGCACCCGCAGCTATCACCCCATCTACCAGCCAGCGGGTTGCGCTCATCGGCCTGCTGCTCACCAGCAGGCTCTTGAGATGGTCAACGGACATCACAAGCGGCCTTCAAGCCGTAAGCAGAGGCGGCGTGGCGAACGGCAGAGAGGATGGCGCGACCCATGGCCTCCGTGGCTAGGATGCCCACCTGATCCACCGGGGCTTGCACCTCTCCGGAAGCCATCGTGAAGATGGTATCCCCGTCATTCAAGGTGTGCGCTGGTTTAATATGCCGAGCATAGGCATCCTGAGCGATCTGAGCCACCTTCGTAGCCTGTGCCTTCGTGAGGCGAGCATTGGTCAGGACGCAGCCAAGCGTGGTGTTGGAGACGGGCTGACCCTCTGGTGCCTGAGCCGATGCAGAGGCCTGGAGAGCTAAGGCTCTTGCCGCAGCAGCGAAAGGGTCTTCCACGTGGCCGTCAGCACCAAGAGTGCCTGCCACCCAACTCCCATCGGCCGTCATCACATTGCCGAGCGCATTCACAGCCACATTCGCGATGACCGCCAAGTCCCCTTGCTTGAGACCAGCCCAGCCGAAACCGGATTTCATGACCTGGGTGGGGAGACCCATCTTGCCCACCGTTGCCCCCGTTCCAGCCCCCACGCATCCCTGAGGCAGATCATGGACGTCAGCGCCCAAAGCCGCCTGGGTCGCCTTCGTGCCGGCTGCCTTCCCTGGCCACACTGGCCTTCCTATGGGCAGGTCGAACAGGGATGCCCCACAGACGATGGGCACACACGCTCCTGCCAGATGGAATCCGCAGTCATGCTGAGCCAAGACCTCCATAGCCCCGCAAGCAGCCTCCAGTCCGAAGGCTGATCCACCTGAGAGCATCACGGCATGGACTTGCTCAACCATGTTCTCAGGACGCAGCAGATCCGTTTCCCGGGTAGCGGGCGCTCCACCGCGAACATCCACTCCACCCACCGCCCCTTCGGGCGCGATGAATACCGTACAGCCGGTTCCTCCCTCTTCATCTGTGAAATGAGCCGCCCGAAAGCGGGGCAGATCCGCAAAACCGGCTTCTTCGAACATGATCCCTCCTTGGAGATAGACAACGGTGCTATTGTCGGCGGCCTCGTTGGGGTAGGTACCGCTCACCCCTCCAAATAGACCGTTCGCCCTTCGGGGTGCTACTATACCGCGGCAATATCAAGAAACGACAAGGGAGATGTATGGATCTCGCTAAGCAGGCAAAGATCGTAGATAGCATCCACGACACCCTGAATGACTTCGTCGGCCAGAAGATCAAGGTCCGCGCGAACATGGGTCGTTCGAAGATCGTAGAGAACGTGGGCGTGCTCACTCAGGTGCACCCGCGGTTGTTCATCATGGAGGTTGAGCGCAAGCGCGGTCGCACTGCTCGTCACTCCTATCAATTCGCTGATGTGCTCACCGGCATGGTAGAGCTCTCCCAAGATGGCGAACCCCTCTTCGGCGAATTCATCGACGATACACCCCCTGAGCCTGCCCCCGAGAACATCAAGCTGTTCCACGATAAGGAGCAGGTGCTCTCCTAAGGCAGACCAGCGCGAATGTCGTTTGACAAGCCGCATCGTTTTCGCCAAAATCCATGTTTCGCAGCCATGCACTGTGAGCATAGACGGGGATGTAGCTCAGCTGGGAGAGCGCCACGTTCGCAACGTGGAAGTCGTGGGTT
>CAJURZ010000018.1 GCA_910588905.1 uncultured Eggerthellaceae bacterium | reverse complement strand
GTGCGCCATTACCTCAGCTGGATAGAGGAGCTGACTACGAATCAGACCGTCGGGGGTTCGAATCCCTCATGGCGCACCACTACGCCCGAGCAATAGCATTGCTCGGGCGTAGTGGTCTAAGGCGGCATCACTGCAATCCCATGAAAGGAACGTACTTGAAGGTTCGAAAACCGAAACCTCACAGTATGTGACATCTGACCTTGCTTGCAGCTTGATCCTCGGGCACGGTCAGATGGCCACCGTGACATTAAGGACAGCTGCTCATGCTCTATCTCTCTGAAATGCTGGGCAAGCCCGTCGTGGACGCGTCCGGCGAGAAGATCGGTACGATCTCTGACCTGGCCATCTCCACCGGCGAGGTCTTCCCGCGGATAACGAGCCTCGCGTTCAAGGGGCCGGGGCGCGTTCCCTTCATGATCTCTTGGCGCAAATACGTCGATGCCTTCGATGATGACGGCATCACCCTGGCTGTGGATGCGCCGGACATCCGCTTCAGCTACCTCCAACCTGATGAGGTGCTCCTGGCCCGGGATCTGATGAACAGGCAGATCGTAGACACCCAGGGCCTGAAGGTGGTCCGGGTGAATGACCTGAAGCTCTCCCAATCGGGTACGCAGCTCCGCCTCTTGGGAGCTGAAACAGGTGTGCGGGGGATCCTGCGCGGGTTGCACCCCTTGATCGAGCGCGCAGCAGTGAAGACGGCGAAGCTCTTCAAGCGAGACATCGACGAACAGATCATCGCCTGGAACTACATGGACCTCTTAGACCGGGACCTCTCAGAAGTGCAGCTCTCGGTCACCCACAAGCGTCTGGATGAGCTACATCCCGCAGACGTGGCGGACATCCTGGAGCAGCTGGATCCAAAGCAGCGTGCAAGCGTCTTCGAGCATCTAGACGAGGCTCAGGCCTCAGAGGCGATCTCCGAGATGATGGATGAGGTGCAGGCGGAATTCCTGGATGACCTGGATGATGCCACCGCTGCTCAGCTCATCGGCAACATGGACCCTGATGATGCGGCTGACATCGTTCGTGACCTTCCCTACGAGAAAGCCGAGACCCTCTTGCATCTCATGGGCGTGGAAGACGCCGCTGAGGTCATCCGCCTTCTGGGCTACAAAGATGGCACCGCAGGCGGGATGATGACCACCCAGTACGTCTCCGTACCCAGAGGCTCCACGGTGGGTGAGACCATCGAGGTGCTTCGGGGGTTGGATGAGGACCACCCCACAGTGCACTACGTCTACGCCACGGATAGCCAGGGGCGCCTAGCGGGCGTGCTATCCATGCGCACCCTTGTCCTCAGCGCCGATGACGCCTGCATCGATGACATCATGTATGACGATGTCATCTCCGTCACCCCGGATGTGGAAGAGGATGACGTAGTGGCGGACATCTTCAAGTATGACATCCCCGCTATGCCCGTAGTAGATGAGCACGGACGCATCCTGGGGATCGTCACCACCGAAGACGCCTGGGACGCCATCGAAGAGGATGCGGCGAGCGAGAAACGCCAGATGAGCGTCCTCAAGGTCATCGGCATCACCTTGGCCTGTGTGCTGGTCCTCTTCATCTACACCGTCTTCCTCATGCAGATCCTCCGCCAAACAGGGATCCCGGCCTTCTAGGTGCATCGTGCAAGCCCCCGTCCCTGACACCACCCCCAAGGCTCCCCGCCCCAAGGCGCTCTTGGTGCTGGCGGCCATGGGGCCGGGCATCATCACCGCCATGGCTGGCAACGATGCCGGCGGCATATCCACCTATTCCACCGCAGGGGCGAACTTCGGATTCGCCACCCTCTGGGTCATCCCCCTCATGTGCATCATGCTGGCCTTGGTGGAGCTCACTGCCGCGAAGATGGGAGCGGTCACCGGCAAGGGCTTCGCTGCTCTCATCCGTGAGCGCTTCGGCATCCGCCTGACCGCCTTGGCCATGGCGGCCCTTCTGATCGGCAACATCGCTACGGTGTTCTCGGAATTCGCGGGCATCGCCTCCGGCATGGAGATGTTCGGGGTATCCCGTTACTTGTCCGTGCCCGTGGCAGCCGTGGTGGTATGGGTGCTGATCGTGGGTGGTTCCTACAAGCGGGTGCAGAACGTCTTCATGGCCCTTTCCCTTGTGTTCCTCACCTATGTGATAGCCGCGTTCATGGCTGAACCCGATTGGGAAGAGGCCGCTCTGGCCACGTTCGTACCCACCCTCGAGGGTAGTCCGGCTTACATCGCCGTAGTCATTGCCATGATCGGAACGACCATCGCTCCCTGGATGATGTTCTTCAATCAGTCGAACGTGGTGGAGAAGGGCATGGAACCCTCAGAGCTCCCCCTTCAGAAGGTCGATGTCATATCTGGCACCCTGGCCGCTTGTCTCGTGGCCTGGTTCATCATCGTGACCACAGGATCGGTGCTCTTCCCGCAGGGCGTCCAGATCAACAGTGCAGCCGATGCCGCAGCGGCCCTCGAACCCTTTGCGGGTCATTACGCCAAGGCCCTCTTCGCCGTAGGGCTCATCTCTGCATCGTTCCTGGCTGCCTGCGTGCTGCCCCTCACCACCGCCTTCGTCATCTGCGAGGCCTTCGGCTGGGAGGCAGGGGTCTCCTTCAAATGGAGCGAAGCGCCCCTGTTCAAGGGCATCATCACGGCAGCCATCCTGCTGGGAGCCGTAGTGGTGCTGATCCCGAACCTGGATCTGCTAGCCATGATGCTCACGTCTCAGTTCGTGAATGGGGTGATCCTACCCATCCTTCTGGCATTCATGGCCCTCATCGCCTCGGATGCCCGGATCATGGGTGCCTACCGTTTAGGCAAGATAGGACAAGCCTTGCTGTGGGCATTGGTAGGCGTAGTGACCGTCCTCACCCTTGCGTTGTTCGGCATGCAGCTGCTGGGCGTGGCCTGAGATCAGGGGATGAAGAGCTTCCACTCTATGCAGGCCGCTGGGGATTTCGATTCGATGTGAGAGATATCCGGCACCACAGCAACGAAGGGGATGTTAGCCGCAGCGGTAGCAGGGTACGGACGCGGAGCGAAAGGGATCCTCATGGTGCTGTCAGGCAACGGGATGCTCTTGCCTATCCCTGAGAGCACACCCCGGAAGAGATCTTCGGCATTAGCCTTCTCCTCAAGGCGGCGGCTCTCCTGAGCCAGCCGACCAGCCAAGTACCGGTCTATGTTCTCTTGATCCTTCGCGCATCTCACCAGCATGTCTATGGTGATGCTGTCCAGGTATGCGTCGTAGCTTTCGAAGGCGAGCTCTAAGGTCTTATGGATGCCCTCAACGATAGGCGGGTCATCAGGACTGGAAGTGTCGATCACTTCATCCTCTGGGCCTTCAGGAGTCATGCCCTTGGTCTTCGACCCATCACCGATGGCGTTGATGATCTCAAGGAAGGTGATCTGGGAGGGATCCTTCGCCAGCAGATAGCCGCCCATCTTGCCCGCTTTTGCCTCAGCGATGTGGGCTTTGCGCAAAAGTTGGAAGAGCTGGATCAGATAATCCCGGGGAACAGCGATCCCTTCTGAGATCTTCTTAGAAGAAACGGTGCCCCCCTCCATAGCAAGATAGATGACAGCCCGAAGCGCATAATCCACTGATGCTTTCAACTGCATGACTGCCTCCAAACAGCGCTAAGGGAACCGCACCACCATCCATCCTGCAAAAGCTATTTCCACATCGCTAATATATCTACCCGACGATCAAAGAAGGACCCTTTTGGTCCCAACCGTTGCCGAGCCGTCATAAATCCAGGCCTGACCTGCGCTTATATATGATTCACTATGTTATAGATGATACAAGGGATAAGCTTTAGTGGTTGTCGAACCTCAAAGAGAAGAGGGTCACAGCCGTAGCCATGACCCTCTCGATGACATCCATTTGACCGGTGAGCATTACGCCTTAGCTTGGGCATCCTTCGCTTGAGCAGCTTTCTTCATAGAGAGCTTATGCAGGACGAAGGTGGCTATGACCACCAGCACGATACCCAGCCCCAAGGATATCCACGGGGACTTCGTGAAGCCCGCGATCACATAACCCACGAAGCAGCAGACCATGACCGTGGTGGCATAGGGGATCTGGGTAGCCACGTGACGCAGATGATTGCACTTCGCACCCGCCGAGGACAGGATGGTGGTGTCTGAGATAGGCGAGATATGGTCACCATAAACAGCACCTGCCAGGGTTGCTCCTACCGCTACCAGGAAGAGCGGGTCGGTGGCATCGAAGACACCGATGACGATGGGCAGGATGAGCGCCACAGTGCCCCAGGATGTACCCATAGCGAAGCCGATGAAGGCAGCTACTACGAAGATCACTGCGGGAAGGAAGTCAAGGGCCACGCCCAGGTTGTTCAGGAAGCCGGATACGAATTCGCCCGTACCCAAGAGATAGCGGCACACACCGCCCAGGCTCCAAGCCAGCACCAAGATCATGATGGCACCCACCATGGAACGCACGCCTTCGCTCATGGCATCCATGAAGCCGCCCAGAGTGCAGAGCTTGCGCGGCAGGAACTGGACCACCGCCCACACAAGCGCCACGCAAACGCCGATGCACAGGCCCATGACCGGGTTCTCACCCACCGCAGTAGCAAAATCCACCCCTTCGAAGAAGCCGCCGCAGTAGAGCATCCCCAATATGGAGAAGATGATGAGCACGATGATGGGCATGACCAGGTCGAACACCTTGCCCCTATCGGAGATATCAAGCCCCTTGTACTCTTCGATGGCTCCTACCGCCGCTTCGTCGATGTCAGCCCGTTCGGTGACCTTCGTGGGAAGATCCACATCCAATGCCGCTTTCAGGCTGGCCTTCTCAGAGACATTGCCGCCCCTGTTCGCATCCAAGAGCGCCTGAGCCCGGGCTTCTTCCTCTTCCAGCGCCTCCTCAGCCAGAGCATCCTCGGCTGGTACCTTGTTATGCTCAGCAGCCAACTGGGCTGCTTCCATGGTGCCGAAATCCCAATTGGTGATGAGCATGAAGAACACGAAGAAGATGGTCAGCAGCGCATAGAAGTTGTAGGGGATGGATGCCACGAAGGTGGAGAACCCGTCTTCGCCAAGGTATCCGCCTACCGCCACAGCCCAGGAGGAGACCGGCGCGATGATGCAGACCGGTGCCGCCGTGGAGTCTATGATCCAAGCAAGCTTCTCATGGCTGATATGGAAACGGTCCGTGACCGGACGCATGACCGCACCCACCGTCAGGCAATTGAAATAGTCATCCACGAAGATGATGATCCCCAGGATGGCCGTGAGGATCTGAGCCATCTTCGCATTCTTGATGTGCTGGGATACCCATTCGGCATAGGCACGAGAACCGCCAGACACCGCGATGACCACGGTAAGCGCTCCCAAGAGCGCCAGGAATAAGAGCAATGACCCGTTCCCGGCTATCTGCTCCGCCATCATCTGGGGCACCATGGTGAACGAGGCGATGAGCTGCTCACCGCCTGCACCGTTCAGCGTGAACTGGTAGATGATCATGCCCACGAGCACGCCCACGGTCAGCGAGGAGTACACCTCCTTCGTGATCAGCGCCAGCGCCAAGGCCAGCAGGGGCGGCACGATGGACCATGCGCCGCTTGAGATGAGCTCGAAGCCTTCCATTTCGCCTGTCAACTCCCCTCGTCATCTACAGACTGCCGTCTGCGAATCTAGGTATAGATGGGGATACTTTAGTCCAACGAAGCGGAGGAGATCATGGGATGGAAGGATTATTAGGCGGCTGAACACCGGATACGCCGACAGGATCAGGCCGGAGCGCCTGCTTGTTGGCGCTGGGCAAGAGGAGCCAGCACGTTCGCACACCCCGCCGCCAGGATGATCTTCACCAGATCCGGGATGATGAAGGGAAGCACGCAGGCAGCCAAGGCGGCCTCAAGGCCCACATCGGTCATCACCATGAACCAAGCTACGCCGAATCCGTAGGAGATGAGCGTGAAGAGGATACCGCATACCACATACATTCCTGAAGAGGCTAGCGTCTGCTTGACCTTAGCGAAGACGGCACCGCCCTTCGCCAGCGGATCCTTCTGCGGAGCATCCTTCACCCATCCGGCCCGGCGTGCCAAGAAGAGAAGCGCACAGGCCACGGGCACTGCCACCAGATAGCCGAACAGGAAGCCTCCCGTAGGGCCGAGCAGCGCTCCTATGCCACCGCGCATCCCCGAGAACACCGGAACGCCCAGCGCACCCAGAAGGATGTATCCGTAGACAGAGGCAGTGGCTATGGATGGACGGAGCACGCAGATGGCCAAGGGGATGGCGAACATCTGGAGGGTAACGGGGATGGGCCCGATAGGGACGGTGACCCATGCGCTCACCGTGATGAGGGCTATGAAGAGCCCGATGAATACGACATCTTTGGTACGAGTGCGTGTAGCCTTCATTTCGCGGAAACCTGCCATCTTCTCACCTTCTTTGCTTACGAGATTCCAAGGACGTGGGCCTCTCCTGAGACAATGGGGACCACGCCACGATCCTCAGTGCGGATCATCATGCGCCCAGCTTCGTCTATATGGAGGAATGCCCCTTCGATAGTCCCCTGCCCTGCTTGAATGGATACTCTTCGACCGGACATGACATTGTGCTCGTTGTATTCGGAAAGGAAATGCAGGAAGGGTTGATCGAGCCACGTATTATAGATGGCCCCCAGTTCCGTCAAGAGCACATCGCTCACCTTTTCTACCGACGGACACCCCCCCAAGCACGTAAGCTCTGCGAGATAGGCCTCTTTACCTGTCTGGGAGCAGGGGGGAGGCACCACATTGACGCCGATGCCCAAGCACAAGCCATCCGCCGTCCCTTCCAGGGAGATGCCGGAGAGCTTCCGGTAGGTTGCTCCCGTCTGCAGGACGACGTCATTGGGCCACTTAAGCTTCACATCCTGGGCCACCGCCAGTACCAGGAAGCCCACAGCCGTCCTGCGCACCGCGATGCCGCACGCCAAGCTCAGCGTAGGCAGCTTCGCCATCAGATCAGCCCGATCGATGGCCCGGTGGGCACCAGGACGCAAGAGCACTGAGAGATAGAGCCCTCCCTGGGGACTGGACCAAGCGTGACCTCGTCGGCCATACCCTCCCGTCTGGGTCTCAGCGATGACCACGGTCCCCTCAGGGGCACCTTGGGCGATCAGGCGTTTGATGTGCTCATTGGTGGAATCTACCTCACCGAAGCGGGTGACCTCGAACGGGATCACAACCGCTCCGCCGCACCGAGGCGCTTTGCCTGAGGCAGCTCATCGATGGGCCGCCCATCCGCCAGGATATGCCCCGGAAGGATGGCCTCGATGGGCTTCACGACGAAATCGCGTTCTGTGGCCCGCGGATGCGGGAGCGCAAGGTCTTCGGTAGCGTAGCTATACATCTGATAATCAACGATATCGATATCCAGGGTGCGTGGGCCGTTCGGCTCCGTGCGAACGCGCCCCAGCATATCCTCGATGGCATGGAGGCAATCCAGGAGTTCCCGCGGAGGCAAGCCCGTTCGCAGCAGAACGGCGGTATTCACGAAATCATCCTGATCCTCTTTGTAGGCCGCTTTGCTCCGATAGAAGGGGGCCGCATCGATGAGGAGAGAATCAGGGAGCTGGCAGAGCTTCCCGATGCCCAGATTGATCTGAGCCTGCTTGGCTTCGTCCTCCTCCCCCGCCTCAGCCACCAGGGCTACGTTCGACCCCAAGCTGAGGATGACGTAGGGGCGAAGCTCCTTCAGCGCCTTCACCGTAGCCGGAACGTTGTGAACGCGGATGATGGAGGCTCCCAGCTCCGCCGCCAGAAGGGCTTCAGCAGCCGAAGCCTCATCCCGGGCTGGTATGTCTTGGGCATCCAGCTTGTAAGCACGCGTGATGAAGCTCTTCCGCGAGACAGCGCACATCACCGGATAGCCCAGATGCCTGACCTCATGGAGGTTGCGCAGGAGCTCTACGGTCTGCTGAGGGGTCTTGCCGAAACCAGGGCCCGGATCCACGCAGATCCGATCAGGGGATATGCCCCTGTCCTCCAACAGAGCGGCCTGCTGGCCGAGGAACGCGCAGACCTCTGCGACCACGTCTTCGTAGTGAGGGTGATCCTGCATGGTCTTCGGCTCGCCCTGCATATGCATGACCACGAGCCCCGCATCCGTTGACCGGACCGCTTCTACCATGGCGGGATCCTGGAAGCCGGAGACGTCGTTCACGATGGAAGCGCCTGCCGCCAGAGCACGCTCAGCCACTGCGGCATGGCGCGTATCCACGGATACGCAGACGCCTTCGGCAGCCAAAGCGCTGACCACTCCTTCGATGCGGGCCCATTCCTCTTCGATGCTCACCGGGTCAGCCCCAGGGCGCGTGGATTCGCCGCCCACATCGATGATCTCAGCTCCCGCCTCTATCATGGCCCGAGCCTGGGCAAGAGCAGCTTGGGTGTCAGAGACCAGACCATCCCCCGAGAAGGAATCCGGCGTCATATTCACGATACCCATCACATGGGGGCATCGGCAGTCGAATTCGAACGAACCGCACTTCCAGAACACTAGCGCTTATCCTTCTTGGTGCCATAGGGATCATCGTAGGGATCATCAAGATGAGGGATGTTCACGTAAGGGGACTTCATCATGATGTCTTCCCGGCGGATCTCCTCATCCACTTGCTCTTGAGTAGGCTCATCTGAGGTATCCGCGTTCTGCGCAGGCTCACGGTAAGGGCCGTTCGGATCTTGGTCCCCCGGCTCGACCCGCTGATCGCGCCAATGGGGATCAGCCAGCGTCTCAGGAGCATCTGGGTCCGCTTTCGCGTCACCTTCCTGGGCTTCCAACGCTGGATCAGTGCCGATGGGCACATCAGGGTTCAGTGGCTCGTCGGTCACCACCGGCTGAGAGGAGTCCACCGCGTCATACCGGTGGGGAGGGTCTACCACCACTGGCTTCGAAGGCTCCGCGCTCTCAGCATTGCCACCCTCCGAAGCGCCCTCCGCCAGCTCTGGATGCTGGGCAGCATCCTTCGCGCGGGCTGCCTCCTCCTCGCGCCGATGCTGTTCGATGATGTCTTCCTCGCGCTCCAGATACTCTGGCCACTGGTTATCCAGAAGGGCCTGGCACGCTTCGCCTTCCACCGTCTCCCGCTCCAGCAGCACACTGGCCATGAGGTCCATCTGATCCGAATGGGCGGTCAAGATATCGTAGGCCTTATCGTGGGCCTCCTTCATGATGAGTGACACCTCATCATCTATCTTGCGCGCCGTCTCTTCCGAATAATCCTGGGTGTTCCCGTAATCGCGCCCGAGGAAGACCTCATGATTGGGCTGACCGAACACCTGGGTGCCCAAGGGGCTCATGCCGTACTGGGTGACCATGGCCCGAGCCATCTTGGAGGCGCGCTCAAGGTCATTGGAAGCGCCAGTGGTGATGTCGTCACAGAAGATCTCCTCGGCCACGCGGCCGCCCATGAACACAGCCAGCTCGGCCTTCATCTCTGAGACCGTGTTGAGCACCTTGTCCTCATCCGGGATGGACAAGGTGTAGCCCAGCGCCCGGCCCCGGGAGATGATGCTGATCTTATGCACCGGATCTGCATGGTCGAGCAGGTGCCCCACCAGAGCATGACCGCTCTCGTGGTAGGCGATGATGTGCTTGGTCTGCTCGTTCATCACCCGACCCTTGCGCTCCGGGCCTGCTATCACGCGCTCCAAGGATTCGTTCACCTCGCGCATGGTGATGATCTTCTTGGACTTGCGTGCCGTGAGCAGCGCGGATTCGTTCATGAGATTGGCCAGATCGGCGCCGGTGAAGCCCGGCGTGATCTTAGCGATGGCCTCCAGGTCAACGTCGGACCCCAGGGGCTTATCCTTGGAATGCACATCCAAGATGCGCTGGCGGCCCTTGACGTCAGGGGTATCCACCACGATCTGTCTGTCAAAGCGGCCCGGACGCAGGAGTGCAGGATCCAGGACGTCGGCCCGGTTCGTGGCTGCTATCAACACCACAGATTCCGTTGCGTCGAAGCCGTCCATCTCCACCAGCAGCTGGTTCAGGGTCTGTTCGCGCTCATCATGACCGCCGCCCAGGCCCGTGCCCCTCTGGCGCCCCACCGCATCTATCTCGTCGATGAAGATGATGGAGGGAGCGGCTTCCTTCGCATCCTTGAACAGGTCACGCACGCGGCTGGCGCCCACGCCCACGAACATCTCCACGAAGTCTGAGCCGGAGATGCTGAAGAAGGGTACTCCCGCCTCACCGGCTACCGCTCGGGCCAGGAGCGTCTTACCGGTACCCGGAGGGCCCACCAGCAAGCACCCGCGAGGGATCTTGGCCCCGATGGCCTGATACTTCTCCGGATTCGCCAGGAAGTCCTTGACCTCCTGCATCTCCTCTACGGCCTCATCCACGCCCGCCACATCTGAGAACTTGACGTCCGGCCGCTCTTCCACGGTCTTCTTCGCTTTGTTCTTGCCGAAGCTCATCTGGGAATTGCTGGCCTTCTGCATCTGGTTGAAGAAGAAGATCAACAGCACGGCGATCAACACGAAGGGCAGAAGCGAAACGAGGATGGAGGTCCAAGCCGAGGGCAGCGTGATCTCATACTGCACATTGGGATGGCTAGCCAAAAGCTCACCCAAGGAATCAGCGCCCACATACACGCTGCTGTAGGCCCGCTCCGTTCCCAGCTTGAGCGTTTCCAACGTTTGCGTGGATATGCCACCCAAGCGGTTGCCGTCCTTGTCCATCTCCTGGGCCATGAGCGCATTCATGGCATCGAAGCCCTCATTGAAGGCGTCCACCATGGAGGCTCCCGGCGTGGCCGCAGGATAGTACTTCCCGTTCACCGTGTAATCATTGGCTGCGTACACGACGCTGGTCACCCGGTCCTGCTCTACCGCGCGAACGAATTCGCCGGTATCCAGCGTATCCGTGACCGACGACTGGCTCATGCTCAAGAACTGGCTTCCCAAGAAGAACCCCACGAGGCACAGGGCTATCACCCAGATGACGATATTGCGTGGGTTCTTGTAGGGCTGAGGCTGCTTGCCCTGCTTCGAATCCGATGGCGTGCTTGGCTTGTCTGGCATTCGATCCACCTTTATCTATAGATCTCTGGTTTGAGAGAGCCGATATAGCTCAGATTCCGGTACTGTTCGGCATAGTCAAGGCCGTAGCCCACGACGAATTCATCCGGGCATTCGAAGCCCAGATAGGCACATTCCACCTCTGTGACGCGAGGGATGTCCTTGCGCAACATCGCAGCAACCTGGATGGAGAGCGGGCCGCGCGAGAGGAGGCTCTGGCGCAGATAGCTCAGCGTGAGCCCTGAATCGATGATGTCCTCAGCGATGATCAGATGCTTACCTTGGATGCTACCGGAAAGGTCCTTCGTGATGCGCACTTCCCCCGAGCTCTTCGTGGAAGCGCCGTAGGAGGAGACGGACATGTAGTCCATTTCCAGGGGCAAGTCCACCGCCCGCGCCAAGTCAGCCATGAAGATGGCTGCGCCGCGCAGGACGCACATCATGACCACCTCGTGGCCCTGAGCCACCAGGGGCGCATAATCCGCTGTGATGGCTTGGCCCAGCTCACGCACCCGCGCAGATATCTGCTCAGATGAGAAGAGGACCTCTTGGATATCGGTGTGCACTTGCTATTCCTTGCTACGCATTCTTCGTCCCCGTCAGTGTACCATTCGCACCTTCTCGGACAGAGGATGCGTCAGGGGATGGTCATTTTCTACACACAGGCATGCGCCGGGGAGCACGATGATCGAAAGTTCAGCCCCGAAGCTCGGGATACTCAGCCAGTAAGCGCTCCACCGGCAGACCCACGATGGAGTCGAAGGCGCCCGCGTAGCCTTCGATGAGCGCCCGGCCTTCCCCTTGGATGGCGTAGGCACCCGCCTTGTCATAGGACTCCCCCTTGCGGAGATAATCCGCTATCTCTTCCTCCGTCAATGGCTTGAAGGTGACCGAAGAAGCATCGGCGAAGGTGCGATAGGCCAAGGACACCTCCCCATCAGCACCCACCATCAGCATCCACAGCGAGACCCCCGTGATCACCTGATGGGTGCAGTCCGAAAGCTCGCGCAGCATGCGCTTGGCATCCTCCAGGTTCCGGGGCTTGCCGAAGATCTCAGACCCCTTCACCACCATGGTATCCGCCCCGAGGACGGCGAACATGCCCGCTTCGCCCGTAGCCAGAAGCTCCTGCACAGCAGCCCCCGCCTTCTTCTCAGCCAGCTTCTTGGCGGCCTCGGCCGGGATCATGAGCTCATCGGCCTCCAAGGACTCATCCACCGGCTCTGAGGGCACGAGCACCCGCACGGCCACGCCCGCCTCTTCCAGCAGCTGCTTGCGCCGCGGACTAGCACTGGCCAGAACGACCTGGGGCTTCAGGGCGTCAGTGGGGTTCGTCTCGTTCGACATTCAGACCTTCTTCCTTCGGGCGCGGAACTCGCTCATGGGTTCGATGCGCACGCCCAGCTTATTGGCACTGACAGCGATGTCTCCTTGGATGTTATCCACATGGCCGCTCACGGGCCGTCCGTCTGCAAAGGCTTCCAAGACCCGCTCCACGCTGCGAGCGTCGATGCGCTCCTCGGGCCCTAGCATGGCCTTGAGCACCTTGTGGATGCAGCGCCGCTGCAAAGGACGCGCTTGCTGACCGAAGGCGGGTTCCAGCAACCAGCCACGCTCAGGAGCTCCGTCTATGAGCACGATGGCGTCATCACTGAGCACATCATCGGCCATGGCATCCAGCATGTCATCCTCATCGGCGATGAGGTTCATGGACCGCACGAGGTTGTCCGAGGCTCGCACATCCCATTCGCGCGTCTTGGGCACGATGGTCTGACGCACGTAGGCGCGGAAGCGGTCCGTGTGGGCATTGGTGGCGTCTTCGCGCCAGAGGTTGCCCCACCCATCTCGGACGACCGTTGCATCTTCCGTTTCTGCCAACCCACGGATGAAGGAGCGCAGATCCGCTCGGGTGCGATCCAGTAGAGGCCTCACCACGTTGCCGTTCCGGTAGAGCATGCTCCGGAAACCCCCCGGCCCGGTACCTACGATGGAGCGCATATAGAAGCTCTCTATCCGGTCATCGGCCGTATGAGCGGTGAGGATGCGCCCTTCTGAGAAGGGAACGGCCTCATGCATGCACATCGAAGAGAGCGCCTCCCGTGCCGCGATGTAGCGTTCGCGCCGCCCTTGAGCTTCCACGTTCTCATGGGCCAGCTGCGCCTCCCGCGCCACATCCACTTCGCAACAGAAGAAGGGGAAGTCCAGCGCTTCGGCCAACTGGCGGCAGAACTCAGCATCCTCGTTGGCGTCCTCGCCGCGCAGCAGGTGGTTCACGTGCAGCAACGCCACCGGTCCCACATCCCCGCTTTGACGCAGCTCATGCATGGTATAGGCCAAAGCCGTGGAATCAGAGCCACCGGATACCATGAGCAGGCAGGCTGAATCAGGCCCGAAGAGGTCACGGGCTTGGGCTGTCTTGCGGGCAGCATCCACGATATGTCCGTTGCGTTTTGCCATGGTGTAATCTTTGCTGTGGGAACTGTACCAGATAAGGAGCAGCCATGGCACCGAACCGCAAACCTCGCATCCTCTATATGGCGAAGATCCTCTTCGAGGAGACGGACGCGGAGCACGGGCTCTCACTGCCCCAGATCCAAGAACGCCTTGAGGAGCATGGGGTGGCCTCTGAGCGAAAGGCCCTCTACCGCGACCTGGAGCACCTACGCACCTTCGGCCTGGATATCCAGAAGCTCCCTACGCGCCCCGTGAGCTATGCCTTGGCGAGGCGGCCATTCACCCCCGAGCAGATGGCGCTCCTGCTGGATGCCGTGCGCACCTCGCGCACTCTAACGGAAGCGAATGCCCAGGATCTGACCGAGAAGCTGCACCGGCTGCAGTCCATCCATCAGGCTGATGCAACCCGAGCCCAGGTGCACGTATCGGGACGGGTGGGCACCCAGAACGCAGCCGTACTGGATACGCTGTCCATCATCCGCCAGGCCCTCGCTGAGAAACGGGATATCTCCTTCGAATATGTGCGCTATGACTGCAAGCTGAACCTGGTGAAGGCGATTGCCGAAGATGGCCAGGAGCGCCTGCGGACCCCACTGTTCCTCCTCTATGCCGATGATAAGTACTATCTGCTCACCTTCGACGAGAGCGCACCGGACCACATCCGCAGCTATCGGGTGGACCGCATGGCGAACGTCATGATCCGGGATGAATCCGACGCCGCCCACAGACCTGATGCCTCCTTCGATATCAACCGCTACGAACGGGAGCGCTTGGGCATGTACAACCTGGAGCCCGTGCGCATCAAGCTGCTCGTACCCCAGGAGCTGATCGGGCAGATGGTGGACATCTTCGGATTGGAGGGCACGTCTTCAGTGCCTACGGGCCCAGAAGAGCAGATGGCCTTCGTCCATGTGACCGCTTCTCCGAGCCCCGTGCTCTTCAGCCAGATAGCCCAGTTCGGCGGAAAGGTGCGCATCTTAGGCCCCCAGCGCGTGGCTAAGGCTTACCAAGCGCACTTGCAGGCTTGCCTGGCCGATCAAGGGGCCCCAGAGACCGAGGTCTGTGAGTGATAGAATCAAAGGAGCGGAACCCTATCCCACACTCGAAAGGTTCACATGCCTTCTGGGTCCTATGCCGGTCTTCAAGCCCGTCATAAGAAGCGCGCCATCGTCCTCTCTGCTGGAGCGATCCTGGGTGGGGCCGCCCTCTTCCTCTATGGAGAATGGACGGTTGGCACTGGCACGGAAGGCGTTATCCACTACCTCCTCCAGATGATCGGAATAGGGTTGGTCGGTGCGGCTTGCCTGATGATCGATATGGTGTTCACCGGCCAAGCCTTCATCGGTTTCCGCGAGAAGGAACCAGCGGAAAGACGTGAGATCGTTCGACAGGCAGGCAAGCAATGCCTTGTTGTCGTCCTCAATGTATTCGTGTATGGCTCTGTATTCATCCTAGCGATGGGTGGTATCAGCGCCCTCGATCACGGGAACATCATCACGGCGATCGTCGTTCTCTTCCTGTGGGTGCTTTGCATCATCATCTTCATCGCCTACCGCCGGTATCGAAAAGAGCATAAGGCCAGCTACTCTGTCATAGGGACTGTCGGGGTTTCGCTCCTCCTGCTCCTCATAGGCGTTGGCATGCTCTATCTCGGGGTATCAGGAACGGCGAGTGCGGCTCAGGATCTCAAGGAGGGTCCTCGAACAGCCGATGTGTTCATCGTGGATGCACGCCTCGATGATCCCTATTGGAAATACAGGCTCATAAAACAGCCAGAGCATGTGCTCACGTTCTACACCGCCGATGAAGAGCGCATCGTCCTACAGGTCCATGACACTGACATAGACAGCGCCAAGGTCATCAACGACCTGGGAGATTTCGTGCATCTGACCTATTATCCGCAGACCCAGATCTTCTGCGGCGCAACTCGATGGGACGACGGCAAACAAGTCATGGGGCAGGACCTGCTCACCGATCTCCAGAGAAGCTATGGTTTCCAGATGCCGTAGCCTTGGCGGCAGTAACCCGGCATAGTCCCCACGAGCCCGTTCCTATTCGCTGCGCAGTGCCTCCACGGGATCCTTGCGGCTAGCGCTGCTGGCCGGGATCAAGCCAGCGATGAAGGACAGGAACACGCTGATGATGATCAGGATGAGACCCGCCATCCAGGGCAAGCTAGCCACATTCGGCACATCGAAGAGCGCATAGACGATAGCGCTGGCCGGAATGCAGCAGAGTGCTGTGATACCCACGCCCAACACACCTGAGATCAGACCTTCAATAACCGTCTCGGCGTTGAATATCTGGGAGATGTTGCCCTTGGATGCACCGATAGCCCGCAGGATGCCTATCTCCTTCTTGCGCTCAAGGACGCTGATGTAGGTGATGACGCCGATCATGATGGAGCTCACGATGAGCGAGATGGACACGAAGGCGATCAGCACGTAGGAGATCATGTCTATGATGGTTGTCACCGAGCTCATGAGCGCTCCCACGATGTCTGTATAGGTGATGGCCTTCGCCTCTTGCCCCGTAGAGTTCATCTCGTCGTTGTAGGCATCCAGAATGTCGATGACCCCCTGCTTGGCTTCGAAATCCTTCGCGAAGATGTCTATCTCATAGGGCTTCTCCATCTGAGCGTAGTCGAGCTTCGCCAGATTGTTGTCGAACGACGCCTCTTCAGGAGCCATCATGGACATGATGAGCTCTGTCAACTCCTCTTCGGTCATGTCGAATGAGAACGCATTCTTGAACGCCTCTTCATCGATGCTCATGGCACTGGACATGCTGGAAGCAAAGCTGCCCATGGTCTTCGTGAGCGCCGCAGTGATAGCCTGCTGCATCTGGGCAGAGAGCGCGGTCATGGTCTGGGTCATGTACTCCTGCATGTACTGTTGGATGTAGGCCTGCAGAGCGGCCATCTGCTGCTCTTGAGCAGCAGCCATGGTATCGGCATATTGCTTCATGATGGCCTGGGCACCGGGATCATCATTCAGATACCGCTGGATGGATTCCCGCACCGCATCGGGCGTCGTTGGGAATGGCGGCGTGAGCTGAGCGAGGTATCCAGCCATGAGGGCCGATATCATCTGCTTGGCAGGCTCGATGCTGGCGTCACCCGAACCACCCTCACCGCTTCCACCGCCCATGGCGCTTGGGTCGAAGGGTGGAGGCGCAGGCAAGCTTGACGCATCGAAGTTGATGTCAAGACCGGACAGGTCGAGCTGCAGTTTGCTCTCATCGAACTTGAACGCCGCAGAAAGGGCATCGGTGTCTATGGTGAAGAGGTTCTCCATGCCGAAATCCTCTTCGCTACCGCCATCTTCCGTCTCTTCGGCGAAGGTCTTGCCATTGAACACATCCACGGACGGATCAGCCAGCTGGTCCTTCACGATCTGCGTCTGGCCCGCTTGCTCTATCAGATGATCGGTCAGCTCAGGCGTGTAGTAGATACCGGAGTTCATCATGGTGGAATTGCCGTCATCCTTCGGCTGGATGATACCGGAGATCACCAGGTCATCACTGCCCGCGATGACGCCCTTCATGTACTCTTCGTCACCTGACTTATCCACCCAGACGTCGAACTCCTCGTCGTACTGGTAGAAATCCGCCGAGCACACCAGCTTCAGCTTCAAGTCCAGGAAATCCTGGTAGGTGAACTCCTTGCCGTCGTTCACCTCCGTCTCGAACTCCTCTTCGTTCACGAAGGCGCGCACCATCTCGTCCATGACAGCGCGGTCCCGCAACCCCAGGATGTACAGGAGGAAATCGCTTACGGAGCCGTTGTGGGTCAACACCAGCACGCATTCGTTGGGCTTCTCTGGCCAGTGCCCCGCCTTGACGTCATAGCCATCCTTCGCCATGTCGATGGTACCCATCATCTGGGCGAACATATCCGTGCTCATCATCTGTGACATGATGCCGCTCGTTGACATGCCCGACCCGATGCCCATGGATGCGAACGTGGTGTCAGGGTTGACCTGCTGTACGCCGTTAGAGGTGTCTGCCAAGAAGACATTGGCCGTTACGTTGTACTTGTACTCGATGTCGTTGGTGAACTCCTCGATGCCGCTCTCGCCGCTTTCGAGATACTCTTTGAGCGACGCCAGGTCATTCGACCCTACGCTGTCGAACATGCGGCCCATGATGGCAGCCTCACGTACGACAGTGTCGTCTCCCGCGCCCGCTTCGGCGCTATCCTCAGAGCCATCATCGGTAGCGCCGCCCATGCCCATGGTGGACACCATCATGGAGGTCATATCGAAGCCAGTAGAGGTGATCTGCAGCGGATAGGAGGAGAGCGTCTCTTCCTCAACGCTGGCGATGTAGTTGTTGACGCCATTGGCTAGAGCCAGGATGGCCGCAATGCCGATGATGCCGATGGAACCGGCGAAGGCCGTCATGATGGTGCGGCCCTTCTTGGTCATGAGGTTGTTGAACGAAAGGGAGAGCGCCGTGAGGAAGCTCATGGAGGTGCGACGCACCTTCTTCTTGGAGACCTTCGCCAAGTCAGCCTCAGTTGGCATGAATGGATCAGAATCTGCCAGGATATGCCCATCGGCCAGGTTCACGATGCGCGTGGCATAGGCATCAGCTAGCTCAGGGTTATGTGTGACCATGATGACCAGGCGGTCGTTCGCTATCTCGCACAGAAGATCCATGATCTGGATGGATGTCTTGGAATCCAGAGCACCGGTGGGCTCGTCGGCCAGAAGGATCTCAGGATCGTTCACCAGAGCACGCGCAATGGCCACCCGTTGCATCTGACCACCGGAGAGCTGACTGGGGCGCTTCTTGACGTGTTCCCCCAACCCGACCCGCTCCAAAGCCTCAAGGGCACGCTTGGTGCGCTCCTCCTTGCCGACGCCGGACAAGGTAAGGGCAAGCTCCACATTCGCCAGGATGGTCTGATGAGGGATGAGATTGTAGCTTTGGAAGACGAAGCCTATGCGGTTATTGCGGAACGCATCCCAATCACGGTCCGTGTAATCTTTCGTGGAGATGCCGTCTATGACCAGATCCCCCGCATCGTAGTGATCAAGGCCACCGACGATATTCAGGAGCGTGGTCTTACCGGAACCGGAAGGGCCGAGGATGGCCGCGAATTCGTTATCCCGAAAGCTGATGGAGACGTCATCAAGGGCAACTTGCGTGAAATCACCCGTCGTATAGGATTTGGATATCCCCTTGAGTTGCAACATGAGAGAGCGCCTTTGTCGAGAATGGGTTGAAGTCCCCTATTCTACGGCAAAGACGCTCAGAGAACGTGCAGGTTTGCCTTACAGCCCCGTAAGGAAGCCGGACAACTTAGGCGGTCGCCAACGGCGAGGGTACGCTATAGACGCGAGAGCCGTATTCCTTGTCCAGCTCAAAGAGCGAATGCTGATCCTTGCCGAACAGCGTCATCTTCGTGATCATGTCACGAGCGTTGTCTTCCTCTTCCATTTGCTCATCGATGAACCACTTCATGAACTGCTGAAGACGGAAATCCTTCGCGTCCAGAGCTGCTGCATAGATGTCGTTGATGAGGCTGGTCACGAACTGCTCATGCTCGAGCTGCAGATCCAGCGGCTCAATGTAGGAGTTGTAGGTCTTACCCGGCGCATCGATGGCCAAAAGCTTCGGGACCTTGTCATTCTCCAGTAGATACTTGCGGAAGATGAGCGCATGATCACGCTCTTCCTGGGCCTGGATCTCGAAATAGGTGGCGAAGCCATCCAGTCCAGCATCTTTGTAATAATCAGCCATCTCAAGATAGAGATAGGCCGAATAGAGCTCCTTGTTGATCTGATCGTTCACGAGGTCATACAGCTTGTCGTCCATGACGCTTCCTTTCACCGTGATAGTGCTCCTATCTGTCAACCGCCAGTATATCGCGAACCGCGCTCCGTGTTCGGCAACTAGCGGGAAACACGGGCGTTACAAAGAAGCACCCATAGGCCAAGCCCCGCATCCGAAGAGGGCAGCAAGCCTAGAATCAGCATCAGTAGGAAACCTCAGGGAGAAAAGGAGCCGATCATGGCCACTGTACTTGATGAATTCACCACTGCTGAAGCTGCCAAGGCCCAAGACGCCGCCAAGGATCTTGAGCGCATCGAACAGGAAGTCGTAGCTGAGGCCGAAGCCTCCGTTGAGGACTTCGATGCCATGGGAGACGAACAGGCAGCTGCCGAGGCAGCTGAAACGGCCTTCGAATTCGAGCAGGCCCAAAGATAAGCAGACGGCGCATAAGCCCTGCAAGGAGGAAGCCCCAAGCGGGCTTCCTCCTTCTTTTATGGCGAAGAGCGTTCGCTTATGAGCCGACCGCGTTCGGCTCCTACGACAAGGAGCGCAGCGCCCTTCCCCGTGAGGGGCGTCCCAGATATCACGTCACTGAGGTAAGGGTGCGGAAGAAGCATGTGCGCTCTCCTGTGTGGCATGCCGGGCCAGCAGGGTGCACCAAGGCCAGCAGCGTGTCCGCATCGCAGTCATAGCGCAGCTCTACCAATTGCTGGGTATTCCCGCTGGTAGCACCCTTATGCCAGAGCTCCTGGCGGCTTCGGGACCAGAACACCGTCTCTCCAGTTTCGAGCGTTCTCTCTATGGATTCCTGGTTCATCCAGGCCATCATGAGCACGTCTTTCGTATCTGCATCTTGCACGATGCAAGGGATCAGCCCTCGGCTATCGAAGGTGAGCTCAGCGATATCCATGCAGATCACATCCTGACCGGTATCCCGCAGCGCGCCATATCTTCCTTCACTTCCCGAATGGACAGCTCCCCGAAGTGGAAGACGCTGGCCGCCAGAACAGCATCCGCTTCTCCTTCCAAGATGCCCTGGGCGAAGTGCTCCAAGCATCCTACGCCACCGCTGGCGATGACCGGGATATCCACCGCCCGCGCCACCGCTCGGGTGAGCGCGCAATCGAACCCCTCACGGGAACCGTCACGGTCCATGGACGTGAGCAGGATCTCCCCCGCGCCCCGCTTGGCCGCCTCTTGGGCCCACTCGATGGCATCGATGCCCGTGGCATGACGGCCGCCTGCCGTGTATACCTCCCAGCGGTCCTGCGATCCAGGAACGCGCTTGGCATCGATAGCCACCAAGATGGCTTGGGTGCCGAAGGCGTGGGCAGCCACCGTTATGAGGGAGGGGTCCTTCACGGCAGCAGAGTTGATGGATACCTTATCTGCTCCGGCTGCGATCATGGCCCGGATATCAGCTACGCTCCGAAAGCCGCCCCCCACGGTGTAGGGCAGGTGCAGGCTTCGAGAGGCATCGCTGGCAAGCTCCACCGCTGTGGCACGCTTATCAGAAGTGGCTGTGATGTCCAAGAAGATGACCTCATCAGCCCGCTCCTCATCATAGCGCCGGGCCAGTTCGATGGGATCGCCCGCATCGCGCAAGCCGACGAAGTTCACTCCCTTGACGACACGGCCATCCTTGACGTCAAGGCAGGGGATCACCCGTTTCGCCAGCACGTTTTCCTCCTTGCATCCTCATAACGCAGTACCGACCCCGGCCTGCTTGGTACCTTCGGATCAGGCACCAGGTAAGCTGAGGCTTATCCTACGAAAGATCATCCAACGTGATCGGGCGTTCCAGACCTGCCAGATACCCCGATCCATCCGCCAGCATACCCTGGCACACAGCTACCGCGTCGGCTACGCTGAAGACCCCGTCATAGATGGCTCTCCCCGCTATGACCCCTTCGATGGCCTCTGACACCTTCGCAAGCTCCCGGATATCCCCAAGAGTCGACACACCACCGCTAGCGATGACAGGGTTCCCGAAAGCCTGGAACATCTCCACATAGGCTGCCGGAGCGATGCCCGTGCGCATGCCATCCCGTGCGATATCCGTGTAGATGAGGTGCTCATAGCCCACCGCCGCCATGCGGCCAGCCAGCTCCAGCGCAGAGATACCCGCCCCCTGCACCCAGCCTCCTACCTTCACGTCACCGTTCTTGGCATCGATGCCCGCTGCCAGCATGTCCGGGCCGAACTCCTCCCGGGCCGCCTGAGCAAGATCAGGGTCGGTCACCAGGGCCGTGCCCAACACCATGCGCGTCACACCCAGATCGGCCATGGCTCGCAGGTCATCCAAGGTACGCAACCCGCCGCCCACCTCCACATTGAGCTGGGTCAGCTGCAAGATGCGCTTGATGACATCCCGGTTGAGCCCGCTCCCTTCGCGAGCCCCATCCAGATCGACCACATGGAGCCAGGTAGCGCCATCCTCCTCGAAGAGCTGCGCTTGCTGGGCCGGGTCATCATGGAAGACGGTCACCTTGTTGTAGTCACCGCGCTCCAAGCGGACCGCTTGACCGTTCAGGATATCTATGGCCGGGAGGAAGTACATGGGTCATCCTTTCACGAGGTCCACGAAGTTCTGGAGGAGCTTCGCCCCTGCATCAGAGCTCTTCTCTGGGTGGAACTGTACACCGAAGGCATGGTTGCGCCGCACTGCCGAGGGAAACGTTACCGAATGGGTCGTGCGACCGCAGGTGCACGCCGAATCAGGTGCCGCGAAGGAATGGGTGAAATAGAAGTAGGACCCTTGGGGGATGTCCGCGAAGAGCACCTCATCTGCTGCCTCTACCGTATTCCAGCCCACATGGGGGATCTTATGGGGTTGGCCCGCAGCGTCCAGGCGCGGCAGGCGTCCCACCGTGCCCGGGAGAAGCTCGAGCCCCCGCACGGGGCTGCCTTCGGCATGCTCTTCGCCTCCCTCGAACATGAGATGCATCCCCAAGCAGATGCCCAAGAACGGCACCCCCGCCGCCACTGCCTCCCGAATGGCGTCAGCCTGCCCCGTCTCCTCTAAGGTGGCCATGGCATCGGCGAAAGCGCCTACGCCGGGCAGCACGATAGCCGAAGCGGCTGTGATGCCTTCCGGAGCGTCCGTCACCAGCACCTCTGCCCCGCAGGCCGCAAGCCCCCGTTCGACGGACTTGAGGTTGCCCTTCCTATAGTCGACGACGGCTATCAAAGGGCACCCTTGGTAGAAGGCACCACGCCCGCGGTGCGCGGATCGATGGACACAGCCTGGCGCAGAGCACGCCCGCAGGCTTTGAACGCGGCTTCGATGAGATGGTGAGCGTTCTCCCCTGAGAACTGGCGCAGATGCAGGGTGATCCCCGCATTCGCCGCCAAGGCGATGAAGAACTCCCGGGCTAGCTGGGTATCGAACGTGCTTATGGCCTCGATGGGGATATCCAGGGCCCAAAAGGCCTGCCCCCGGCCAGAGATGTCCATGGCGCACATCACCAAGGCCTCATCCATGGGTACCGCACAACTGGCGAATCGCTCTATCCCGCGCTTGTCTCCCAGGGCCTGAGCCACCGCCTGGCCGATCACGATACCGGTATCCTCTACGGAATGATGGGCATCCACATGGAGGTCTCCTTGGCAGCGCACGGTCAGGTCGAAGAGAGCGTGGCGGCAGAATGCATCCAGCATATGATCGAAGAAGCCCACGCCGGTCTGCACATCCGCCTGGCCGCTCCCATCTAGATCGATCGTGACGGTGATATCCGTCTCCCGGGTAGCGCGCGCCGCCGTAGCGCAGCGCCCCTCGTTCATCTCGCCATTCATGAGACACCCCTTGCCTTCCGCACCCCATCCAAGAATGCATCGTTCTGCTCTGGCGTTCCCACCGTCACGCGCAGCGCACCCTCGAGCCCCACCGTGCCGCTGAGATCCCGGACCAGGATGCCGCTTTCGAAGAGCTGCTGCCAGACATCCGCCGCCTGGGGGATGCGGAACAGCACCCAGTTCGAGTGGCTGGGATAGGGGCTCACGCCAGGTATCTTCGCGAGCTCGGTCATCAAGCGATCCCGCTCTGCGATGATGGCCTGGATGCCCGGCTCGAATTCCGCGCGATTCTCGAAGATCACCCGCGCGATGGTCTGGCTGACCGCGTCCACCGAATAGGGCTGGCGCACCTTGAGGTACTCCCGGATCACATCAGGATGCCCCAGGATGTACCCCACACGGACCCCTGCCAGACAGAATGCCTTGCTGAAGGTGCGCAGGATGACCAGGTTCTCATGCTTGTCCAAGGAGGGACGCATGGTCTCCCGGGAGAACTCGAAGTAGGCCTCATCTACCATCACCAGAGCATCTGTGGCCTGAAGGAGCTCTTGCAGGAAGTCAGTGCGTGCGCGCAGGCCGGTGGGATTGTTGGGACTGGCGATGATGGTGAAGTCCACTGGGCTGTCAGGGCCGCTGACGGCCTTGAGCACCGCCTCTTCGTCGATGGCGAAGCTCTCTTCCGCCAGGCGGGGGATATTGATGATATCCGTATCCGTGAGCCGCGCATTGGCCTCGTAGACCGAGAACGTGGGTGGTAGGTTCAAGAACGTGCGCCCCGGGCCACCCCAGGCAAGAGCCGTGTCGAACAAGAGCTCATCTCCACCGTTGCCCACCAGCACCTGCTCGCGGTCCAGTCCGTTGGCCTGGGCGATGACGTCCCGCAGCTCATTGGCCAGAGGATCAGGATAGCGGTTGAAACGCACCTGACGCAGGGCGGATTCGATCTTGCTCCGCAGCTCTTCGCTCACGTCCTGCGGATTCTCATTGGCAGACATCAACGCCTCCGCAGGCAGATACTTCGGATCGTAGGGAGTGAGGCCCTCCAGCTTACGGGAAGGCTGTCGGACCCTATCCATGGCTCGGACCGTTCGCTTCGCCCATGGCGGCTGCCTCTTCCAGGGCCTCCTCCATGCGCAGCGCCACTGACTGAGCGTGGGCCCAAAGCCCCTCATGCATGGCTATCTGCATGACCGCCCGGGAATCGTGGGCCAACGCCTGAGCGCTGTACTGGATGATGGAGCTCTTCTTCACGAATTCATCCACGGAAAGGGGGCTTGCGAAGCGGGCGGTGCCGCCCGTGGGCAGCGTGTGATTAGGCCCAGCCACGTAATCCCCCACAGCTTCGGGCGTCCAGGGTCCCAAGAATATGGCACCCGCATTCCTGATCTGGCCCAGATAGTCCATGGCGTGAGCCACGTGCATCTCCAGGTGCTCCGGCGCTATCACGTTCACCGTCTGGAGTGCTTGCTCCATGTCGTTCACGATGACGATCAACCCATGGTCTTCCAGAGAGCTACGGGTGATATCTGCCCGAGGCGAATGTTCAAGATGCTGGCGAATGTGCTCCTCCACCTCGTCTGCATAGGCGGCATCTTCGCACACCAGATAGCAAGCGGCCATAGGGTCATGCTCAGCCTGAGCCATCAGGTCGATGGCCACCAAGGTAGGAGCAGCGGTCCCGTCAGCCACCACGCAGACCTCTGAAGGTCCTGCGATCATGTCGATGCCCACATCTCCGGACACCACCTTCTTAGCCGCGGCCACAAAGGCGTTGCCCGGACCGGTAATCTTATCCACGGGGCTGATGGTCTCCGTTCCATAGGCGAGCGCGGCAATGGCCTGCGCGCCGCCCACCGTATAGACCTCTGTCACGCCGCCCAGCTTGCAAGCCGCCAGGATGGCCGCATCCACCGTTCCGTCCTTCTGGGGAGGCGTGACGCAAGCGATCCGCTTCACCCCGGCAACGCTAGCCGGAAGGGCATTCATCAGCACGGTAGAGGGGTACAGGGCACGGCCCCCCGGCACGTAGATGCCCACGGAATCAAGGGGCGTCACCTTCGAACCCACGATAGCGCCGTCTTCCCGAGCGAAGAGCCAGCTTTGAGTCAGCTGCCGTTCGTGGAATTCGCGGATCTGCCGCGCAGCATGCTCAAGGGCGCTGAGCGTTTCGGGATCCACCTCGGTCAGGGCCTCATCCATGGCTGCCTTCGATAGCTTGAAGGAATCCAGCCTGACACCGTCGAACCTATCGGTCAGGGTTGCCAGCGCTGCGTCTCCCCCTTCGCGCACCTCAGCCACGATATCCGTAGCCGCCTTGAGCGCATTGGCATCGAAGGCGCCTGTCCTATCGATGAGCTCTTTCCGGAAGGGCTCGGTGGGTTTCAGCTCTATTCGTCTCATCATCTCGTTCCACCTGCTATGGGATCGTATTCTGCCTCTTGAGCGTTCGTCGCCAAGATATCCGCCAATTCTACTATTCGGCCATCCGTGCGCAGCCGCGACGGATTGGCGAAGAAGCGCGCAGTGGACGAGAGGACCTCATCCACGATGACCAGGTTGTTCTCGCGAAGAGTGGTGCCGGTAGCCGTGATGTCCACGATGCGCTCAGCGAGGCCCGTCATGGGCGCCAATTCGATATTGCCGTTGAGCTTCACGATATCGGCCTGCACGCCCATCCGAGCGAAATGGGTCCGGGTGATATGAGGATACTTGGTAGCCACCCGGATGGAACCCAACCGCCGGTAGCGCTCCTGGATGGCCTCATCGGTACCTGCCAGCTCCGCCACCACGAAGCGGCAGCCTCCGAACTTGAGATCAGCCAGCTGGACTACCTGAGCGTCCGTCTCCAACAGCGAATCCCGGCCGCAGATGCCGCAATCGGCTGCCCCAGAGGCCACGAAGGCAGGAGCATCCGACGGGCGCACGATGATGTAGTCTGCCGAGGGGGTTGATATCACCAGCTGACGGCCTGGGTCATCAAGGCCGCTCACCTCCAGCCCGGCCGCAGCCAGGCTCTGGATGGCATCCTTGTTGAGCGCCCCTTTCGGTACAGCGATCCGCAGCTTGCGTTGGGCAGGTTCCCCTTCGGCGGCTGAGGCTGCCATGGTCTGCTCCAACGAGAAGGCGAACCCGGCCGCAGGCTGAGGGGTCCCGAAGGCGGCCAACATGTTGTCATAGCGGCCCCCTGAGCCCAGGGAGCTTCCCAGATAGGGCGAATAGGCCTCGAAGACGATGCCTGTGTAATAATCGAACGAGCTCATGACCGAGAAGTCCACGAGAAGGTCTGCCTGAGGACAGGTTGCGCGCACCTCCGCTATCACGTGGGCAAGCTCATCCAGTCCCTCCGCACACCCCAAAGGCGCTGTGAGGGCCCGGGCCTCTTCCACGGCTTCCTCTGCCCCGCGCACATGCATCAGGTCATAGACCGCCTGGGCATAGGCCGGAGCCACCCCGGCGGTGTCCACCCCTTCGCACCCCGTGAGAGAGACGAGTTGCTCCAGCGCAACGAAATCAGACGTGTGACAAGCAGAGAGCACCGCCTGCTTCCACGAGGCGCTGCCACCGGAGCGCTCCAGCAGGGCACGGAGGGGAGCCACCGTAGCCAGCGCCAGCGTCACCGTAGACACCCCCGCCAGCTCTAGGGCCTGCAGCATCAACGATGCCAGGGAGGAATCTATCTGCCAGCCCGCCTCTCCCACATCTTCCACGCCTATCTGGGTCATCTCCCGAGGCGTGACCTGGGCGGTACCCTCCGTTTCCCGGAAGACGCGCTGGGTGTAGCGCAGACGCGCCCCCGCACCCGCACCACGCAGGCGCGTGGAGCACATGCGTGCCACCTGGATCGTGACATCAGGCCGCATGGCCAGAAGGTCTCCTTGGGAATCGAAGAAGCGAAAGGGAGATGCGGGCAGATGCGTTCCCGCATTCACCACATCCATCGCCTCAAGGGTAGGCGTCTCTATGGGCTGGAAGCCCTCCTGAGCGAACAGGTCTTGAACGGCGCGGGTGATCCGCTCACGTTCCGCCGCTTCATCGGGCAGCACATCGCGAAAGCCCGTTGGGGTCACAAGGTTCATCTCTCTCCTCTTGTCAGGGGTGAAGGGAGTATATCACTTTAGTACAGTAGAGTGCTAAAGTGATAGCATTCCCGTCGAGCAATGGAGAGAGCGGATCCCCTGGGCACTTTCGCTATCCCAGCTTCTCTTCCAGCAACTGGTTGATCATCTGGGGGTTGCCCTTGCCCTGCATCTGCTTCATGCACTGGCCCACAAAGAACCCGATGAGGCCCGTCTTGCCGCCCTTGTACTGCTCGACCTTGTCAGGGTTATCAGCCAATACGGCATCGACCACCGCTTCGATGGCGCCGGTATCAGACACCTGCTCCATCCCGCGCGCTTCTACGATGGCCTTCGGGTCTTTGGCTTCCTCCATCACAGCAGCGAAGACCTCTTTGCCCTGCTTGGACGAGATGGCTCCTTCGCTGATGAGGCTCACCAGCTGAACCGCACGCTCGGGCGTGAGCGGGCTCTCCTCCAAAGAAGCGCCTTCCTGGGCATTCAGCCAGGCGGTGACATCATTGATGACCAGGTTCGCCAACGGCTTCGCCAGCTTCGCTGCGTCCGCATCACCCTCAGCTGCAGCCGTCATGCACCCTTCGAAGAACTCCGCCGTGCTGCGATGCTCCACCAAGTGTCGCGCATCATAGGCAGAGAGACCGAAGGCTGACTGGAAGCGGCGTGCCTTGTCATCCGGCAGCTCTGGCAGCTTCGAGCGCACCCCTTCGATGAACTCCTCAGACAGGTTATAGGGCGCTAGGTCAGGCTCAGGGAAGAGCCGGTAGTCATCGGCTGTCTCCTTCACGCGCATGACGATGGTCCGCTTGGCGGAAGGATCCCAGTGACGCGTCTCCTGGTAGATGGTGCCTCCCTCATCGAGCACTTGGGCTTGACGGCGGATCTCATAGAGCAGCCCATCATGGAGCGCTTTGAAGGAATTGATGTTCTTGAGCTCGGTCTTCGTGCCCAGCTCCTTCGTGCCGCGCTTGCGCAAAGACACGTTGCCATCACAGCGAAGGCTGCCCTCTTCCATGGAGCAATCCGAGATGCCCAAGGCCAGGTAGATCTGGCGGAGCTTCTGCATGAACAAGCGCGCCTCTTCGGGGGTGCGCAGGTCCGGCTCGGTCACCAGCTCGATCAGCGGGGTGCCTGCCCGGTTGTAATCCACCAGCGAATGGGTGGCACCCGCGATGCGTCCCTCTTCGCCCCCGAGGTGCACCATCTTGCCCGCATCCTCTTCCATGTGGATGCGCGTGATGCCCACGTGGGCCCGATACCCGTCCGCCGTCACGGTGACATTCTCGAAAGCATCTCCCTCAGAGGCCTTTGCAAGGCCATAGCGCTCCTTCGCCGCCGCGCCGTCCACCTCAAGGTCAAGATGCCCCCGCATGCAGAAGGCAACGGGACCCTGGGTGGTCTGGAAGTTCTTCGCCATGTCCGGATACATGTAGTTCTTCCGGTAGAACATGGAGTGCTTCTCTATGTCGCAGTTGGTGGCCAGGCCCGCCAGCACGATGGATTCGATGGCAGCCTTGTTCGGCACGGGCAGCGCTCCAGGCAGCCCTAGGCATACCGGGCATGTGTGCGTATTCGGCTCTGCGCCGAACTCCAACTTGCAGCCACAGAACATCTTGGTGGTGAGCGTGGTCAGTTCTGTATGCACCTCAAGCCCGATGACCGCCTCATAGCGCTCCAGCACCTCTTCCAGCGTCTGCATGCTATTCACCCGCCCTGAATGATGGCGCAACCTGTGCGCTTCCGTAGATCCGCTCCAATTCTGCCGCCACGCGCAGCATGTTCTCGTCCTTGAACGCGGGAGAGATCAATTGCACGCCGATGGGCAGTCCCGTATCAATTCCCGTTCCTACGGGCATGCTCATGCCGCCATTGCCCGCGATATTGATGGAGATGGTGAACATATCCGACAGATACATCTCCGCCGGGTCCGCTATCTCGCCGAACTTGAATGCCGTCCGCGGTGCGCAGGGAGCCAACAGGCAATCCACCTCCTGGAAGGCATTGGTGTAATCCTGCGTGATGAGCGTGCGCACCTGCTGCGCCGGATAGTAGTACTGCTCGTACACGCCTGCGGAGAGAAGATAGCTGCCCAGCATGATGCGCCGCCGGGCCTCCGGTCCGAATCCTTTCGACCGGCTGGCCTCGTACTGGCTGCCCAGATCCTTATGCCCCGGATCGCGATAGCCATAGCGAACGGAATCGAAGCGGGCCAGGTTGCTGAAGGCCTCACAGGGACCCAGCACGTAGTAAGCGCTGATGGCGGCCTTCGCGTTGGGGAGCTCCACCTCAGTGATATGCGCCCCGGCCTCTTCCAGTTTCTTCGCCGCTTCTTCCACCTTCTGCCGCACCTCAGCGGAGAGCCCCTGGGCATCCAAGAACGCGGGCACGATGCCGATCCGCATGCCCTTCACGCCTTCATCCAGGTTGGCGGTGAAGTCAGTCTGGATGGGCTGGGAGGTGCAATCCAGCGGGTCCTTGCCACAGATGGCGTTCATGACCAAGGCTGCGTCCTCCACCGTGCGGGCGAAAGGACCCACCTGATCAAGGGAGGAGCCGAAAGCCACGATGCCGTAGCGAGAGACCATGCCATAGGTGGGCTTCACTCCCACCACACCGCAGAAGGAAGCAGGTTGACGGATAGAACCACCCGTGTCGGAGCCCAAGGACACCGGCACCATCCCCGCAGCCACGGCTGCCGCGCTACCACCCGAAGAGCCCCCAGGCACACGGCCCAAGTCCCATGGGTTATGGGTGGGACCGAAGGCGCTGGTCTCCGTGGAAGACCCGAAGGCGAACTCGTCCATGTTGAGCTTGCCCAAGGGCACTGCCCCCGCCTCAAGCGTCTTCGCTACGCAGGTGGCCGTATAGGGAGATACATAGCTTTCCAGCATGGCTGAGGAGCAGGTGGTATGGGTCCCCTCCAGATTCATATTGTCCTTGTAACCCATGGGAACGCCCCTGAGCGCTCCCCCTTCGGAGAAGGCTCCCTGAGCTATCTGCTGGTCGATGGCCTGAGCCTGAGCCAGAGCGTTATCACGCGTCAGCTCTAGGAAGGCATGGACCTCCCTGTCTTCCTCTCCGATGACCGTCAATGCGGCCTCTGCCATCTCCTGGCAGGAGAATTCCTGGGCAGCCAAGCCGTCTTGGATCTGCCGGACGCTCATCTGTCCGAAGGGTATGCCCAGAGAGCTCATCACCGATCACCCCCATCCGAGAGGATGGCTGGGATGAGGAAGCACCCGTCCTGTTGTTGGGGCGCATTGCTCAAAGCCACCTCTTGGGTGAAGCTCCCATCCTCCCACGCGTCTTCGCGCATGACGTTGGATAAGCTCCCAATGGGATGGAATGTGGGCTCCACGCCCTCAAGGTCATACTCCCGGATGATCTCCAGGCTGTCTATGATGGAATTCAGATCCACGGTCATCTGCGCCACCTCGTCTTCGGTCATGCCGATCCGGGTGTATTCCGCAATGCCGCGCACATCCGCTTCGGTAAGATGCTGCGTCATGGGCTCCTGCTTTCTGATGCTTTTGCGAACCTGTTCATGATATCGCAGTGAATTGGGCGGAACCGGGCTTTTCGCCCAATTCCCTCACCCGGCAGAGAAGGCGCCTAGATGCAGTCTTCGTACCCTATCGTCGCCCTCGACGGCCCGCGTCCGCTTGCCGAGCTGCCCGGTTCGCACGACCGGGACGCATATCCCGTCCACCGGACGCACCGCTCTTCGATCTGGACTGCTTCTGCTGAGAGGCCTTCCTCTTCGCGCTCTTCTTGGGAGCTCCGCCCTGCCGGTCAGCACCTCCGCCCTGCTGGCCGCCTTTCTTGCCTTGCCTGCCCCCTTGGCCCTTGCCCGTAGACCCGCTTTCCCGAACTTCGGTCCGTGGCTTCTTCGCCCGCGGGGGACGCTTTGCGCTCTGATGCTGCTGGGCCTTCGCCAAGGCTTCCTCTTCATTGAACGAGCTGATCTGCATCTCGGGGATATCCCGCTTGATCAACCGCTGGATGGCCTTGAGGTCGTCTGCGTTCTCGGGACTCACGAACGATACTGCCCAACCGGTGCTCCCCGCGCGGCCCGTACGTCCGATGCGGTGGATGTAATCCTCCGGCTCATGGGGGATGTCGTAATTGACCACGTAGTTCACCGAATCCACATCGATGCCCCGGGCCAATACGTCCGTAGCCACGATGACATCCGTCTTCCCTTCGGCGAAGCTATCCAAGGCGCGCTTGCGCTGATTCTGCGAACGATCCGAATGGATGGCCGCCGCAGAGATGCCAGCCCGCTTCAAGCGACGGCTCACCGTATCGGCCCTATGGCGCGTGCGCACGAAGACGATGATGCGCGTACCGCCCTTCTCTTCAAGGAGGGTCCGCAGCAGCTCTGGCTTGGCAGCCTGGCTCACGGGGATGATGTACTGCTCCACCGTGTCCGCCGTTTCACCCTTATGGGCAATCTGCACATAGGCCGGATCACGGAGGAGGTTGCCCACCTGACCCATGACGGAATCATCGATGGTGGCCGAGAAGAGGAGCGTTTGGCGGTCCTTGGGCGTAGCTCGCACGATCTTGCGCACCGCGGGCAAGAAGCCCATGTCCAGCATGCGGTCAGCTTCATCCAGCACGAGCACCTGCACAGAAGACAGATCAGCAGCCCCCTGCTCCATGAGATCCATCAGCCGTCCCGGCGTGGCTATGAGCACGTCCACGCCGCGACGCAGCGCGTCGGTCTGGGGCGTGTAGGACAGGCCACCCACCACGGTGAGCACCCGGTGTCCTGTCTGCTTCGCCACCGCCTGGGCCACCTCGCCTATCTGGGTAGCCAATTCCCTCGTAGGTGTTATCACCAACAGAGAGGGGGCTGAGCCCTTCTTGCCTCGGGGCAGACCGTCCAGAGAGGGAAGCGTGAAAGCCGCCGTCTTACCCGTACCCGTCTTGGCGGCGGCGACGATATCCCGCCCTTCCAAGACGTAGGGGATGGACTGCTCTTGAACGGGGGTAGGCTCAAGGTAGCCAAGCGCGCTCACTGCGCGCAGAATGGGCTCTGATAAGCCCAGATCAGAAAATGATGTCATGAAATGATGTCCTAAATGTTCAGTTGTCTTAAACGTTGAATTTGAAGTGCATGACGTCGCCGTCCTGCACCACGTAATCCTTGCCTTCCTGGCGAAGCGTTCCGGTCTCGCGGCAGCCCTTCTCACCGCCATTGGCAACATAGTCTTCGAAGGATGCCGTTTCGGCCTTGATGAAGCCGCGCTCGAAATCAGAATGGATGACACCGGCCGCCTGGGGCGCCTTCGCGCCTACAGGCACGGTCCAGGCACGGCTTTCCGTCTCACCGCTGGTGAAGAACGATTGCAGCCCCAAGAGCGCATAGGCCTCACGCACCAAGCGCGCCAGGCCGCTCTCCTCAAGGCCCATGGCTTCCAGGTACTCCGCCGCCTCTGACGGATCCAACTCCGCAAGATCCGCTTCCACCTTCGCTGAGATAGGCACAGGAGCCAGGCCGTCGATCTCAGGCAGATCGGCATCCAGCTGATCCTCGTCCACATTCGCCATATAGAGCATGGGCTTCATGGTGAGCAGGTGCAGCTCATAGACCGCTTCCTGCTCCTCCTCATCCAACCCCAAGGTGCGGGCACGGTGCCCCTCATTGAGCCCCTCGAGCACCTTGCGGGCCGCATCCAGCTTCTTCTGGGCTGCCTTATCGCGCTTCGCCTCCTTCTCAAGGCGCGGAAGGGCTTTCTCCACCGTGGCGATGTCCGCCAAGATGAGCTCGGTCTTGATGGTCTCCACATCAGAGAGGGCATCCACCTTGCCTGCCACATGGACCACATCGGGATCGGAGAAGAAGCGGACCACTTCGCAGATGGCATCGGTCTCGCGGATGTTCGCCAGGAATTGGTTACCCAAGCCCTCCCCCTGGCTGGCCCCAGCCACCAAACCGGCGATATCCACGAACTCCACCGTTGCAGGCACGATCTTCGCCGGGTTGTCGATCTTCGCCAGCTCATCCAAACGGCTATCCGGTACCGGTACGATACCCACGTTGGGCTCGATGGTAGCGAAGGGATAGTTGGCAGCCAAGCCACCCTTGTTAGTGAGCGCCGTGAACAACGTGGACTTGCCCACGTTCGGCAAACCTACGATCCCGATGGAAAGAGCCATGCGAAGATCCTCTCTACAGCGATATCATCCCCGCCGTGTTCATGACGTAAGCCACCAAGATGACCACCACGAACACCGGCGCTATGTACTTGATCATGACCACGAACAGCTTCTCGCCCGTGAACTTGCTGGATTGCTTGATCTCAGTGATGAGCGTCTTCGGCTTGATGATCCAACCCACGAAGATGCAGGTGAGCAACGCCACGATGGGCATCATGATGGTATTGGACAGGAAGTCGAAGAAGTCCAGCAGCTGGGAATCCTGATACTCCCCGATCCCGAAGAGAGAATACATCAGGTCCACCGAGAGCAGTTCGTTATACCCCAGGTTCACGATGGTAGCCATGATGACGATGAACACCGTGCATACCAGAATGGCGAATGTGCGCCCCTTCTTGGTAGCATCATCCACGATAGAGACCAGCGTCTCGAACAGCGAGATGCAGCTGGTGAGCGCAGCGAAGAACACAAGGGCGAAGAAGAGGAACCCTACCACGTTCGCCGCGAATCCGAATCCGAGGAACACCTGAGGGAGCACGCCGAACATGAGACCGGGACCAGCCGTGGTGGCCACAGCCTCGCCGCTCCCCTGCACGGCAACTGCCGCCGGGATGATCATGGGGCCAGCCAGGATGGCGATGCCCGTATCGAACAGCTCGATGCGGCGCACGGAATGCTCCAGGTCCTCCTTCTTCGAGAAATAGGAACCGTAGGTGATCATGATGCCCATAGCCAATGACAGGCTGAAGAACATCTGGCCCATAGCGGCCACTACCAGCTCTGCGCTGAACTTGCTGAAGTCCGGGATCAGATAGTACGCAAGGCCGTCCAAGGCACCGGGCAATGTGAGCGCGAATACAGAGATGATGACGGCCATGATGATGAGGGCCGGCATCAGCACCTTGTTGACACGCTCGATGCCGCGCTTCACGCCGAAGGCCACGACCGCCACCACGCAGGCGATGAAGATGAACATCCAGAGATAGCTCTCAGCGTTCTGCAGGATGAAGCCGCCGAAGAACTCCCCATCAGCGATCTGCGATGCAGGCTGCACCACATAGGCAGCCATGTATTTGGTCACCCAACCGCCGATGAGCGCGTAATAGGGCGTGATGATGAACGGTACCGCGGACGCCAAGATGCCGATGATGGTGAACTTCTTGCCGAAGGCCCGGAACGCGCCGATGGCGGATTGCCCCGTCATCCGGCCGAGAGCCGTTTCTGCCATCATGAGCGCGAAGCCGAAGGTCACCACCAGGATGATGTAGGTGATGAGGAACGCGCCGCCGCCATATTTCGCTGCCAGATACGGGAACCTCCACAGGTTCCCCAAGCCCACCGCAGAGGCCGCGGCTGCCAGGATGAATCCCCATTTGCCGGACCAGGAGGCACGGGCAGGGGCTGTTTCAGTAGATGTTGAGTTCGTCATAGCTTGATCCTTGGATCGGAAGGTGCAGAGCGGCGTAGATTATACGGTTCAGTACTCCACATCCCACAGAACGAGACCCTTGGCGGGCGCGTTCTCCCCGGCAGCGGAGCGATTCCTCGCGCGAAGCGCCTCAGCCACCCACCCAGCGGGCTTCGTCCCCTTCCCTACATTCACCAGCGTGCCCACCATAGCGCGCACCATGGAATGGAGGAATGCATTGCCGCGCACCTTCACGAAGAGGAGATCCTCGCCGAATGCACAGCATTCATGGAAGGAGATCTCATCCACATAGCGAAAGGTCCTCCGGCCTTCGGCCGAGGCAGCCAAGCAGAAGCTCTTGAAGTCATGCTCCCCTATCAGATGGGCGGCACCTGCGCGCATGGCATCCACATCCAACGGCTTCTTCACATGCCATGCGAAGGCATCGGTGAAGATGGGTGGATATTCGCGATTGAAGATGAAGTAGCGGTATTCGCGTATCTTCGCATCGAAGCGAGCCGAGAATCCAGGGGTGCGCTCATCCACAGAGCGCACTGAGATGCCGTCATGGGTGAGCGCATTCAGAGAGCGCAGGAACGGTGCCGGTTTGCGGCCCGCCATCTCCTCCGGTCGCACATCGAAGCTCACCACCTGGGACCGAGCGTGCACACCTGCATCCGTGCGCCCCGCGCAGATGACCTCTATGGGACGCCGGAAGAGCGTGCCCAGAGCACTTTCCACATCCCCTTGCACCGTGAGCCGACCCGGCTGCCGAGCGAACCCCGCGAAGGGTGCACCGTTATAGGCCAAGGTCAGTGAATAGGTTCGCTGGTCCATGCGCTCGCAAGATATATCAGGCCACCACGCGTCCGAAGAGGCGGGATATCTCCGTCTTCAGCACGCTGTTCTGGGAATCAACGGTGACGGGAAGCTCTGCACGGAACTTGCGGCCATCGGCCTGACGTACCATCAAGACCACGCCATCTCTGCCCGGGAACGAATTCAGGATGGAGTTCAGCCGCTGAGAGCGCGCTGCATCGAATTCCTTGGACTCCAGTCGGATCACCAGATGCCCCGGCCCGCGCCGGGTTGCCTGGCTCTCATCCAGTTCCAGCTCTTCCACCTCATAGGCGATGATCTGATTGCCGCGATCAGACACCTCGAACTTGCCCTTGATCTTGATGACCGCATCCTCATGGATCATCTGCGCGTACTTCGCATGATCGAACAGGATGCAATCCACCATACCCGTTGCGTCTTCCAACTGGAACGTTGCCATGTTGGTCCCGCGCTTGGTGGGCTTGATGACCACAGTTGACACCAACCCTACGAAGGTGGCGGATTTCAGATCAGAGTGACGCTCAGCCAGCTCGCCCATGGTGTGCTTCGTGATCTTCGACATCATCTCCTCGTAGGGCTCCAACGGATGCCCCGTGACATAGATGCCCATGATGTCCTTCTCGTTGCGCAAGAGCTCCCGCTGGGACCACTCCACCCCGTCTGGCTCCGGCACCTTCATCTCGAAGCCGGAATCCTCAACGTCGCCGAACATGTCGAACATGGTGACCTGACCCTGGCTGGCGTCCTTCTGGCGCTTCTGAGCCTCTTCCAGAAGGGGCGTTTCCTCAAGGAAGTACATCAGCTGCTTGCGGGTATAGCCGCAAGAATCGAAGGTGCCCCCCTTGATGAGAGCGTCGATGGCCTTGCGGTTCACGGTCTTCAGATCCACCCGGGAGACGAGGTCGTGGAGGTTCTTGTAGGGACCGCCTTTATCCCGCTCGGCGATGATGACCTCAGCCACATTGCGCCCGATGCCGCGCACGCCCATGAGCCCGAAGCGGATGCCGTCTTCCACCGGCGTGAATTCGATGTTGGAGCCGTTGATGTCTGGCGGCAGCACCGGCGTGCCATTATGGTTGCAACTGGCGATATAGCGGATAAGGCGGTCGGTCTTGCCCATATAGCTGGAGAGGACCGCAGCCATGTAATCATTGGGATAGTAGGCTTTGAGATAGGCTGTGCGCATGACCAGGATGGCATAGGCGGCAGAGTGGGATTTGTTGAACGCGTACTTCGCGAACTTCTCAGCGTCATCCCAGATCTGGAGCGCGATATCCTTGGAGAACCCATTCGCATCGGCACCGCTCTCCCAGTCAGCCTTGAGCTCCTGCATGACCTCGAGCTTCTTCTTGCCCATGGCCTTGCGAAGCTTGTCCGCTTTACCCGCAGAGAAGCCGGACATGGCCATGGAGATCTGCATGATCTGCTCTTGGTAGACCATGGTGCCGTAGGTCTCTTCCAAGATGGGCCGCAGGCGGTCATCATAGTAATGGATGGCCTTGCGCCCGCTGGCCACCTCCACGTAGTCATCGACCATGCCGGATTCCAAGGGGCCCGGCCGGTTGAGAGCGATGGAAGCCACGATGTCAGAGAAGCGCTTCGGGGGCAGGCGCTTGAAGAGGCTCACATACAGCGCACCTTCCACCTGGAAGAGGCCGTCCATGTTGCCGCTGCGCATGAGCGCGAAGGCCTTCTCGTCATCAGTGGGGATCTCCTCGGGTACGATCTTCTTGCCTGTGCGTTTGTAGACGTTCTCGCAAGCCCGCGAGAGCACGCCCAAGGTGCGCAAACCCAAGAAGTCCATCTTGAGCAAGCCCAGTTCCGGAGTGTAGTGACCATCGAACTGGGTGATGATGCCGCCGCCCTTCGTATCCCGCTTCATGGGAACGTGATCGGACATGGGATCACGGCAGATGATGGTGGCACAAGCATGGACGCCTTCGCCACGCACATTGCCCTCGATGGACAGTGCTGCGTCCAGCACGGCCTTCACTTCGGGTTCGTTGTCGTAGGCGGCCTGCATCTCCAGATTCTTCTGCATGGCCTCTTTGATGGTGATGCCCAGCTCATCCGGGATCATCTTGGAGACACGCTCACCCAAAGAGAAGGGGTAGCCCAGCACGCGAGCTGAGTCCTTTACGGCATTGCGCGCTTGGAGCTTGCCGAAGGTGATGACGCCCGCCACGTGATCTTCGCCATAGACGTCTTTGATATGCTCGATGACCTCGCCGCGGCGCTCATCGTCGAAGTCGACGTCGATATCAGGCATCTCCACGCGCTCAGGAGAAAGGAAGCGCTCGAACAGCAATCCGTTGGATAAGGGGTCCAGATCCGTGATGCCCATGGCGTAGGCCACGATAGCCCCTGCAGCCGAACCACGTCCCGGTCCTACGCCGATACCCTGGCTACGGGCCCATTCGATGTACTCCTGCACGATGAGGAAGTAGGCCGGGAAGCCCTGCTGGATGATGATGCCCATCTCATAATCAGCCCGCTCCTGTGCCTCTGGGGGCACCGGTAGGCCGTAGCGCTTCTCCAGACCCTCTTGGACGCGCTTGCGGAACCAGCTCTCATCCGTCTCCCCTTCAGGCAACGGGAACCGCGGGAGGATGGTCTCATCCTCTATCTCAACGTTGCATTTCTCTGCTATCTCAACGGTGGTGTCGCAGGCTTCAGGGAAGTCCTTGAGGGCTTCGCGCATCTCCTCTTCGGTCTTCATATAGAACTGATCGTTGGGGAAGCGCATGCGATCAGGATCGTCCAGATTGCGCTTCATGCCGATGCACATCATGACGTCCTGAGCCCGGGCATCCTCTTGCAGCAAGTAGTGGAAATCGTTCGTAGCGATGGTCTTGATGCCCGCCGCCTTCGCCACCTCTGTCAGTTGATGGTTGAGCTGGGTCTGGGTCTTGCCGGAATCGGTCTTGATGCCCTGATTCTGCAGCTCGATATAGAAATCTCCCGGATCGAAGCATTCAGAGAAGCGCTTCGCCCACTCGACCGCCTGCTCCAGCTGGTCTGCATCCAGAAGCTTGGGGATGATGCCCGCCACGCAAGCGGAGGTGCCGATGATCCCGTGGCCATACTTCTTGAGCTGCGCCATGGTGGTGCGCGGCTTGTAGTACATGTTGTCCACGTTGGATTCGCTGACCAGCTTCAGCAGATTGTGGTAGCCCTCCGTGGTCTTCGCCAGGAGCAGCAGATGATAGAGCTTCGGACGCACATCGGTGCGCAGCTCATCATCAGTGGTGAAGTAGACCTCACAACCGTAGATGGGCTTGACCGCAATGCCCGTCTCGGCCTCTACCGCCTTACAACAGTCCCGCAGCTCGATAGCTCCGTGCATCACGCCGTGGTCGGTCACGGCCACAGCCGGCATGCCCAGATCAGCTGCGCGGCGCACCATATCCTTGATATGAGTGATGCCATCGAGCAGTGAGTACTCCGTATGGTTGTGCAAGTGAACGAATGCCATATATGGTGCCTTCTGTCTATTTGAGACGCGCCATATTGTGTTTTAAGATCATTTGCGGCGCTTGGATTCAGCGGGTGTCATCATAGCATCCGGGAGGAGGTTTTTCCATCCCGTAGCACCGAACATCCATAGCCGAAGCCAGGCGACCAGCTCGGCGAAAGAGGCCCAAGATCAAAGGCAGCAGCACCCGAGCGTGGGCGCGTAGGCGCTGGTAGGGACCTCCTCTATCAAAGGCAGCGCCCCGAGACCACTGAGCTTGGCGTATCTGGTCGTATTCGCAAGCGATCAAGGGTATGAATCGGAGCGCGATGGAGAGCACCATAGCGATATCATCCACCGGTATATGGAACCTCCGCAGTGGCTCCATATACCACAGAAAGGCCTTCACCAGCTGCGTGGAGGTAGTGGAATAGCAGAGGATGAGCCCCGCCCACACCAGAAGGCAGATGCGCAGGGACAGGAACCCTCCTTCAAGGAACCCCTTGAAGGAGAGGCCCATGGCGCCGTCGGCGAATGCGAGGCTCTTGCAGAAGAGCGTGAGCGCGCAGATGGCGTAGACGGGGGCGGGGGTGAGGAAGACCGCGCGGGCTGGCAGCCTTGATGCCGCAAAGACCGCTGCCACCAGACAAGCAGCCGCGAGCATCCCCCATCCGATAGGGATGAAGAACAACCCTACTGAGAACAACAGCAATAGAACGACTTTCGCCCGTGCATCTGCACGATGCACGGGCGAATCTTCAGCGATGTATGAAGAGAAGCTGCGCAGAGGCTATTTGGCCTTCTCTTCGTCAGCTGCCTTCAGCCCTTCAGCCTTGGCTTCCTCAGCCTCTGCCTCTTCGGCCTTGGCCTCCTCTTCGCGGACCTCTTCGGCCTTCTGAGCTTCCTTGGCCTCTTCCTTGGCTTCGGCCTTCTCAGCCTCTGCCTTCTCCTCAGCCAACTGCTCCTGGCCTGCTTCCTGGACCTCAGCAGCGAAGTTCTCCTCGGCCGCCTCCACAGACTCCTTGATCTCCTCGATCACGGACTCGGATGCGGTCTCTTCGTCCTTCTTGGCAGCCTTCTTCGGTGCAGCCTTCTTCTTGGCTGTGGTCTTGGATGCAGCAGCCTTGCGCTCAGCCTTCGGCACGCAGGTCTCCGTCACCAGCTCCATGATGACCATGGAAGCGCCGTCGCCCTTGCGCGGCCCCAGCTTCATGATGCGCGTGTAGCCACCCGGGCGTCCCTCGAACATGCCCTGCTGCACCTTCTCGAAGATCTCGCGCACGAGCTCTTTGTCATTGCCCAGGGCTGCGATGGCCAGGCGCCGAGAATGCAGGTCACCCTTCTTCGCCCAGGTGATGATCTTGTCCACGTCAGGACGGATCTCCTTGGCGCGGGCCTCGATGGTCTTGATGCGGTCATTCAAGAACAGCTGCTGCACCAGGCTGCGCTTCATGGCCTTGGTGTGGCTCCAATCTGTTCCGAGCTTGCGCCCCTTGTACTTATGCCTCATTTTCTAGCTCCTAAAACTTGAGGTTCAGATCCATGGAGATCAGCTTGTCCTTGACCTCTTCGATGGATTTCGCTCCGAAATTGCGGATATTCAGAAGGTCGTTCTCAGAGAATTCCACCAGCTGGCGAACGGAGTGGATGCCCGCACGCTTCAGGCAGTTGTAGGAACGGACGGAAAGGTCCAGGTCCTCGATCTGCTTGTCCAGCTCTGCATTGGTCTCGGTGTTCTCCGGCGCGAAGATGGAGGCGGATTCCACCGCTTCCTCATCAGCATCATCATCCACCAAGGAGAGGAACGCCCCCATGTACTGGTTGATGATGTTCGCACCACGGCACACGGCCTCAGTGGGAGAGATGGAACCGTCCGTCTCGACCTCAAGGGTGAGGCGGTCGTAGTCAGTGTGCTGACCCACGCGGGTGTCCTCTACGTTCATGGTGCAACGACGCACCGGGGAGAACAGAGAGTCCACCGGGATGATGCCGATCGGATCTTCCGTGCGCTTGTTGTTGTCAGCGCTGACATAGCCGCGTCCAACGCCGATGCGGATGGACATGTCCAGCTGACCACCATCGGCCACCGTGGCGATGACGTGCTGAGGGTTCACCAGGGTGAATTCCGTCGGCACCTCAAGGTCTGCGCCGGTGACCACGCAGGGGCCCTCGGCGGAGACATGAGCCGTAGCCTCGACGATGTCATCCGTCAGCGCGCTGAACACAAGGCCCTTCACGTTCAGAACGATATCAGTGATGTCTTCGATAACGCCTTCTGCTGTGGTGAACTCATGCTGCACACCATCGATCTGGATGGCTGTCGCCTTCGCCCCATCCAGGGACGAGAGCAGCACCCGGCGCATGGAGTTCCCCAGCGTGTTGCCGTAACCGCGCTCCAGCGGTTCGACGATGTAACGAGCAACCGTGCTGTTGACTTCCTCAGTGCTTACAGTAGGCCTCATGAACTCTGTCATGTGTGATGAGCCTCCTTAAAAGTCCAAGCTTATTTCGAGTAGAGCTCGACGATGAGCTGCTCGCGGATATCGGAATCGATCTGATCGCGCTGCGGGAGCGAAAGGACGCTGCCCTGAAGCTTCTCGATGTCCACCTCCAGCCAAGCAGGTACGCTCGTGCGCTCATTGGAGATGAGAGCGCTCTTGATGACCAGCATGTCCCGAGCCTTGGGAGCCACAGCGATCAGGTCACCCGGACGAACGCGGAAGGACGGGATGTCCACACGACGGCCGTTCACCTGAATGTGCCCATGACGCACCTGCTGACGGGCCTCAGCACGGGATTTCGCGAATCCCAGCCGATAGACCACGTTGTCCAGGCGGCTCTCCAGGATGCGGAGCAGGTTCTCGCCCGTAACACCCTGCTGACGGCTGGCCATCTCGTAGTAATGATGGAACTGCTTCTCCAGCAGCCCGTAGATGCGCTTGGTCTTCTGCTTCTCGCGAAGCTGCATGCGGTATTCGCTTTCCTTGACGCGCTTGCGGCCGGCCTCGCCAGGAGCGTAATCGCGACGCTCGATAGCGCACTTGTCGGTGTAGCAGCGGTCGCCCTTGAGGAAGAGCTTGCATCCCTCACGCCTGCAGAGGCGGCAGGATGGTCCAGTGTATCGTGCCATAAAGTCAGATCCTTTCGAACTACACGCGGCGGCGCTTCTTGGGGCGGCAGCCGTTGTGCGGGATGGGGGTGCAATCTTGGATGCTGGCGATCTCAAGCCCAGCCGCCTGCAGGGTACGGATGGCCGTCTCGCGACCAGAACCGGGGCCCTTGACGAACACAGCCACCTTGCGCAGGCCGTGCTCCATGGCGATCTTCGCACAGGCCTCCGCTGCCATCTGGGCGGCGAAGGGGGTGGACTTGCGGCTTCCCTTGAAGCCGACGGTGCCAGCAGATTGCCAAGCGATCACATTGCCCTGGGGATCTGTGATGGAGATGATGGTGTTGTTGAACGTAGACTTGATGTGAGCAGCACCCACGGCGATGTTCTTACGTTCAGAGCGCTTGACGCGCGCAGTTACGTTCTTCTTAGCCATTATGCTTCCTCACTCTACTTTCTCTTGCCGCCGATTTGCTTGCGCGGGCCCTTGCGCGTGCGAGCATTGGTATGCGTGCGCTGACCACGGACCGGCAGGCCCCTACGGTGGCGAAGGCCGCGATAGCAGCCGATCTCCATGAGGCGCTTGATGTTCTGGGAAACCTCACGATGCAGGTCGCCTTCCACCTTCAGGTGGCTCTGGATGTAATCGCGAAGCTTGGAAAGGTCCTCCTCGGTGAGATCCTTGACGCGGATATCCGGGTCAACCCCGGTCTCTGCGAGGATCTTCTTCGAAGTGGTGAGGCCGATTCCGTAGATGTAGGTAAGAGCGATCTCCACGCGCTTGCTCTGCGGAAGGTCTACGCCTACAAGACGTACTGCCATGTTTTACTTCCTCCCCTAGCCCTGACGCTGCTTGTGGCGAGGGTTGTCACAGATGACAAGCACCTTGCCGTGGCGTCGGATGATCTTGCACTTGTCGCACATCTTCTTGACCGAAGGACGTACCTTCATCTTTCTTCCTTTCGGTAGATGTCTTTCTTCCTATACCTGCACGCCCAGCCGCTGGCGAGAATCTTCTTGCTCATGGGAAGCAAGTCGGGAGCGTCGGCTCTCCCTGGGTGCTATACCCGCGCTCATTCCCCGTTCTTTGCTGATGGGCTACTTGAAGCGATAGGTGATGCGCCCGCGGTTGAGGTCATAGACGGAAAGCTCCACCGTGACCTTATCCCCCGGAAGAATCTTGATGTAGTGCATGCGCATCTTGCCTGAGATGTGGGCGAGGATCTCATGCCCGTTCTCAAGCTCGACCTTGAACATCGCGTTGGGCAGTGCTTCGCGCACAGTACCCTCGAGCTCGATCACATCTTCCTTAGCCAAAGGTTCGCCTCCAAAAGCTAGCTTTTACACAGCGACGGTTGACTTTACCAAAGAATCTAGAGGACGATGGCGAGAAATCGAAAAAAGGCACACAAAAATTTGAAACCGGCTTTGCTGGTCTTTGAATGCCTGCATGTCAGGCGTGCAGCTTGAAGCTGCGCCGCTCATCTGGGCTTACCATGCCAGGAGCAGCCAGGTATTCGCGCGATCACAGGACCTGTGCGCGCAACCGCCTTGTCGGTCGATGGAGAATGCTAACAGAATGCACTGGTAGATTGCAAGGGGAAAAGAGATTGGCTGGGGTACCAGGATTCGAACCTAGATAGCTGGCACCAAAAACCAGAGTCCTGCCGTTGGACGATACCCCAGCAAAAGCGGGACAATGGTATCACACCGTTATTGCGCAAAGAGGCAGCTTCGGCAAAATATCCGCCTCTGCTTGACGGTTCTCGGAGAGATAGAACTCGCAGAATCCTCTCAGGTGCGGAGCGAGGCATTCGTCAACGGAGGGAACGCCGCCGGGGTGGAAGAGCAGCTCGATGCCGCGCTCCTCTTGCTCAGCTTCCCTGATGATCCCCTGCAGGAACCTCTCGTCCGCTATGTGCTGCATGCACCCTGAGAGCGCCAGTCCATAGAATGCAGCGGACTTGGGCAGGCAGTCAGGGTAGCTCGGAGCACACCGCTTCCAGAGCGCATTCAGGAGCTGATTCTTCACGATGTTCACCACGCTCACATGCTTGCGGACCGCATCAGCTCTCAGGAAAGGAGCGAGCGGCTCAGCCGGGATGCGCAGGTATTCCAGGGTGCACCCCTCGTCCTGGATAGCCGCCATCAACCCGTCGAACACCGCCGGGATCAAATGGAAATGCTGATGGCTATCCACTCGAAAGGCGCTGCGCATCTGCGGGAACGCTTTCAGGAAGGCCTGGATCTGAGCGCGGGCCTCTTGGCGAACCTGCTGGGTCAGGGATGTGCGCTTCGGTCCTGAAGAGCAGAGGAGCATCCTCGCGAAGCTCTGACGAAACATCCCGTTCGCACCTACGAGCAAAGGCGCATCCTCAGCGGAAGAGAGAGCGGGGCCTTCCACCAGGTTCAAATGCAACCCCATCTTGATGAGCCCTGCATCCACGAAGGGCTTGGCGAAGGCCGCACACTCGCTGAAATGAGGCGAGGTCACCAATGCGCTGGTCGAATTCAAAGCCCCTTCCCCACCGCACTTGCTCGAACGCGCCAGGATCAGCTTCGACTGTTCAAGCGTGATGCCGAAGTCATCCGCATGGACGATGATCTCCACGTATGCCCCCTGTCAAGCCGGTCCCCAACCCTGTCAATGGTACACTGCCATCTTATGGACCTGTCGCTCATCATACCGTGCCATAACGAAGCAGGGAATATCCATCCCTTCGCTGAGCGCATCCTTGAGTGCATGGATGGAGCTGATGCTCCGCAGACCCTCGAGCTCATCTTCGTTGATGACGGTTCCTCCGATGATACCTTCGAGAAGGTGCTAGAGCTCATCGAAGACAAGAGGGATCCGCACATCACCATCGAAGGGATAGAGCTCTCCCGGAACTTCGGCAAAGAGGCAGCCATGCTGGCTGGCCTTGAGCAGGCCCAGGGAGACACGGTGGGCTTCATCGATGCCGACCTGCAGCAAGACCCGGCCCTATCCTTCCAGATGTTCGCCTACCTTGCCGACCATCCCCACACCGATTGCGTGGCGGCCGTGCAGGAAGAGCGTCGCGAAGGACGTGCGCTCAAGTGGTTCAAGCATCGCTTCTATAAGGCGTTCAATGCAGTGGGAGACGTGGAGCTCCCTGCCAACGCCAGTGATTTCCGCGTATTCCGCCGCAACGTCGCCGAAGCGCTCTTGGCCATGCCGGAGTACTTCCGATTCTCCAAGGGCCTCTTCGCCTGGGTAGGGTTCAATACGCACACCATCCCCTATACTCCCGCGGAACGCCATGCGGGAGACACCTCCTGGTCGTTCCGCAAGCTCATGGGCTATGCCTTGGGCGGCATCGTTTCCTTCACCACGTGGCCCTTGCGCCTGATCCTGTATGTGGGCATGTTCACCTCCCTCATCTCGATCATCTATCTGCTGGTAGTGGTGTTCGAATACCTCATCGTCGGCATCGATGTTCCCGGTTATCCCACGCTCATATGCATCACGCTCTTGTTCGCTGGCATCGTCATGCTGGCCTTGGGCATCTTCGGAGAATATCTAGGGCGCATCTATATAGAGGGAAAGCGCCGCCCGGTGTATATCGCACGACGGACCATCCGCCAGGAAGTCAGCTCCTCTGCAGATCACGGAGCAGATGACCCCTCCCGATGAGCGCTGCTAAGACAATCCTGTTCTGGTTGGGTAGCTTCTTGCTCCCCATAGGCATCCTGTGCTTGGGAGCCTTCGTGGATGATATCTATCCATTCGGATCGCTGTCATTCATAGAAGCGGATCTACGGTACCAATACGTTGACTTCTTCGCTTGGTACCGAGATGTCCTCATGGGAGATGCGGACGCGCTCTATTCCTCAGCCCAAGGCCTGGGAAGCAGCACGGCGGCCTTGTTCGGCTACTATCTGGCAAGCCCCTTCAACCTCATCCTCCCCGCATTCGATGAGAGTCAGATCCCTCTCTTCTGCTTCATCATCGTGCTGCTGAAAGCGGGATGCATTCAGCTGTCCACCATCTTCTATCTGCGCAAGCGCTTCGGTCTAGGTCGCCTTTGGTCGTGCACGCTGGCCCTTGGGTTCTCGCTATCGGTTTGGACGCTTACCCAACTGAGGAATCCCATGTGGCTCGATGGCCTCATCATGCTTCCCCTCTGCGCTTGGAGCGTCTGCCTCCTTTTGCGCGATGGGAGATGGCGTCCTTTGGCGTTGACCTACGGCATCTGCGTTCTGACCAACTGGTATATGGGATACATGGTCGGCCTGTTCCTGTGCCTCTATGTGATCTTCGAAGGCTATGCGTTGGGCTTCGAGGGAGTGCGGTCATGGGGGAAGCAGCACCGCAAACGGCTCCTCTTGTTCTGCGGAGCGATGGCCGCAGGTTTGGCCTTGGCAGCTATCGTGTTCCTGCCTTCCGTGCTCGGCATCCTATCGAACGGCACCACTGTTGATAGCGAAGGGCAGATCCAGGCTATCATCGAAAAGAGGGCGCCGTCCCTTGCCTCCATTCCCCTTGCATATTTCTTGGCAGCTGCCATTCTTGGCATCGTCATCCTGGCAGGGATCGTGTTCCTCGCCTTTCGCAGAAGGACGCTGCGCAGAAGAGCAGCCATCTGCCTGTTCGCGATGCTCATCTGTTGTTTGGCTCTCTGCCTGGCGGTTCCTGCCCTGCAGCACGGCACGCTTCTCGATGTGCTAGGGGGGCTTGTCTATGGCGCCTGGAAGGACAGCTACACGCCCCAGCTGTTCGCCAACTTCATCGTCCTCTTCGCTGCCGGTGCGCTTTTCGTTCTGCGCAGCGTTCCACTCAAGCTCAAGCTGGCTGCGGGACTGTTCCTCTTCCTGCTCCTGTTGAGCTCGTGGCTGTTCCCGCTGGCTTACATCTGGGGTGGCTTCCGGCTTCCCGCCGGCTATCACACCCGTGTTGGGTTCCTGTTCATATTCATGCTCCTTTGGTGTGCTGCGACAGCTCTTCGTGCCCTCATGCAGAATGGGAGCACCTCGAAGCTCAGGCGCATCCTTTTGATGCCCGGCGTGCAGGCAGGGGCGACCGTAGCTGTATCTCTCGGCACGGTGATACGTACAGCGCTCATCTGGTACACCATCTTCGGATTCCTACCCTTCTCCGCCTTCGATGCCTACACTGAAGCTGCCGTGGCCCAAGTGGCAGAGCTAGAGCAAAAGGACCCGGGGGTGTATCGCGTTGAGAAGACCTACTGGAAGCTGGGAGAAGAGAGCCTGAACGAGGGCATGTCCTTGGGAGTGGATCAGCTCTCTTCCTATACCTCCACGGGTGACGGAAGCGCCATGGCCTTCTTAACGGCCTTGGGATGCGGAGATGGCAAGTTCTTCACCTATGAATCCTCGCCCTCCTTGGCCATGGATTCGCTCATGGGAGTGAAGTACCTCTCTTCTCAAGAGCTTCCGCCCGGATATCTTGACGCGGGCTTCTCCCCTATCGAGATACCTGAAGGGGCTCGCTTCTACGAGAATCCCTATGCTTTGAGCCTTGCCTACGGCGTGCCCGAGAGCATCGTGGGCTTCCAGATGCCCACCGAAGCCGATCGCTGGGAGTGCTTGAATGCCTTCGCGAAAGCGGCTTGGGGCCGTGATGGAGAACTCTACCCTGAAGCTGGCTCCACCGAGCATCCCGAATTGGACGAAGAGGCATTCCAGCAGATGGTCTCAGACATGCGGCAGCATCAATTCACCTTCGATGAGTTCGGCGGCTCCCGCATCTCAGGGACCATCGATGCCGCTGAAGGTCAGATGCTGCTCATGACCATCCCCAACCAAACGGGCTGGAGCGTCACCGTGAACGGCAATGCGGTCGAACCCCAAGATGTGGCCGAAGGCGCACTGATGGCCATCCCCGTTGAGCCCGGAGAGAACCAGGTGGAGATGCGCTTCATGCCCCCCGGCCTCATCCCGGGAGCGGTCATCACTCTGTTCACGGCGCTGTTCCTCGGAGCCGCGCCGCGCCTTCGCAAACTCCGGCAAACGTCGACGCAGCATCGGGAACAGCGCATGTAGGGGCCGATCTGGATCGGCCCCATGTAGCACCTGGAATAACCCGGTACGTCAGGCTACCCCGACACGTGACGCAGTTCAAACGCTTGGCCAATGCTCGCGGATCGTGCGTTCTAAGGCGGGCGTATCCGCAGCGGAGAACGCGTAGGTGACGGTTTGGGGCATACCCTCTTCGGAGAGCTGCTCAACGCGCACGAACGTGGCCTTCACCGTCTTGAAGCCAGAGCGCAGGAGCGCATAGGCATAGCACTGGGCCTGGAGCTCATGTTTGGCACGGATCTGCTCGACTGTCTCTCGTTCGCTGCCGCCAGTCTTGTAATCAGCGAAGAACGCCGCATCCCCCCTGGTGGCCAGAGCGTCTATCTCGCCTTCGAGATACAGCGGCTCCCCATCAGGTCCTGGCAGCTGGACCATGAAGGGCACCTCTGCTTCCAGCCCATCGTATTCGCATAGCTCCTGAGCTTGGGGGCTAGCGAACCATGCGTCCAATGCCCTGTTCAGCCGAGCCTCTTGGGATCCCGCCACCCCCAGCTTCTGCACTTGGGCCGACACTACCTCACCATGGGGCCGCTCCAGATGATGGGCGCCCGTTCGAGCTCGGTTGATGATAGCCAGCTGAGCCAACCGATGGAACGCCGTGCCCAACGCCGTGGCATCCTCTTCGGGCATCTCAGAAAGCCGCACATCAGCCGGGAGAGCCCCTTCGCCTTCCTCCTTCGGCAGATCAGGCAGGACGAGCCCGTGATCCAAAGAGCTGTAGGAACGGACGTCGGCTCTGACCCCCGCGAAGGGGACCAGCTGAAGCTCAGTGGCTTGCGGCCGCACGGGGACGAGGAAATCCTGGGGCTCCTGAGCGGTGGCACCCCCGGAAGCCTCCTCTTCCACCTCTCCCACCGTGAAGAGGATCTTCGCGGGCAGCGTACCCCCATAACCGCAGGTAGTGGTATCCACGTAGCTCCCACCGGCGGTATCCCAGTAGAGAGCCTCGTGGACCTCCTTGAAGATGCCGTCGCGACTATAGGGAGCGCCGTTCTGCGGATGCGGAAGAGAGTTCGTCAGATAGCTCAGGTACAGAGAGCGCACTGCCCTGGTCAACCCGACATACAAGAGCCTCCGGGCTTCCCCGGCGCCCTCCTCCTTAGATACCCGGTTGAGCATGTAGAACAGCTGGGCGGGCGTCTCGACCTCTGAGAGGCTCTTGATCCCTGCGTCCTCAGCCCGTTGTTGGATGATGGCCGTCAGGGCCGCGGGAGGGCTCATGCCCTTCTTGGAAAGCGCATAGGTATGCTCTCCCTGATTCTCCGCCAAGAAGCTCATGGTGGAACGTCCGCTGATCTTGAGTTCGGCCACGGCCACGTGGTCGAACTGGAGCCCTTTGGACCCATGGATGGTCATGATCTGCACGAAATCCGATTCCGTCACCGAGAGCACGCCGGGGGATTCTTTAGCGAACATGAGCTTGGATTCGAACGCCCTCACCGCCTCAACGAAACCACCGCTCTCCCGCTCCACCTCTTCCAGCATGCCCATCAGCTTCGACCAATTCCCCACAGAGGCTATTCCCTCAGCCCCGGCTCCTTGCATGCGGTCCAGATACCCGGATGCCACCAGCGCCCGGCGCACCGAAGACGAGAGCGCTTGCCTGCGCGCACCCTTGATGAAACCGCCCAGGACCTCTTGAGCGCACAGGAGGGCTTGAGCGTTGCTATCTGCCAGCCCGAGCGCCTGCGCGTGCTCTCGGTCCCTGAAGCCTGCCGCAAGGGATCCATGCTTGAGCACGCCGTCGGCCCGATAGAAGGCAAGAGCCAGCAGGGTATCGTCGGAAATGGCGAACAGATCAGAGGTGAGGCAATCAAGGAGCGCCTGCTCATCTGAGGTGTTCACGGCATAGCGCAGAAGCGCTTTGAGCGTCTTCGCCTCGTCAGAGGCTGCAAGGATGGAACCTGCCGTCATCAGCGATTCCAGCCCCGCTTCCCTCAGCGCCGCGATGTACACATCCGCGTGCTTCGTCCTACCCAGGAGCAGGGCAAAGGTATGCTTCTCGGTCACCCCTGCTTCCCTATAGGCCTGCTTGATATCTGAGAAATGCTGAGCGATCCTGCGCGCAGAGGCCCAAAGGGCACGCTCCTGCTCTTCTACCCCCTCGCTCCCCTTGTAGTGCTGCACATCCACGGTGACCCGCGGGCGCGCATCCATCACCGGATCATCGCAGTCATTGATAGCGCCTTTCGGCGTGAGCTTCAGATAGGCGCTCCCGAACGAAGAAGCCTGAGAGAAGACAGCGTCCACGAACGCGAGGATATCCCGATGGCTCCGGAAGTTCTCCGTCAACTGGGGCTGCAGCTGCCGCTCAGTGAGCTCTGGGTGGGCGGCTGCTATCTCTGAGCGGTACTCCATGAACGCTCCCACATCCGCTCCGCGGAAGCGATAGATGCTCTGCTGGGCATCTCCCACTACGCACACGTTGGCAAGATCAGGTTGCGCCAAGAGCTTCAAGAGGGCGATCTGCACCTTGTCAGTGTCTTGGAACTCATCCACCATGATGAGCTTGAACTGATCGCGATAGCGTTCGGCCAAAGCCGGATGAGCCGTGAGGGCCTTCAACGCCATCCGCAAGAGGTCATCGTTGTCAACCAGTCCGCGCTCTTGCTTCAAGCGGTCATAGTGGGCGTTGTACGCTTTCGCCAATTCAAGGGCGACCCGGGCAGCCTCCAGACCGAACGTGCCGTAAGCGCCGAATATCAGCTTCCCGTGGACGTCCTTATAGCGGCTGACGATGTCTTCGGTCGCCTTCTTCTTGCCGAACGTAGCTGAGAGCACCGGGAAGGTCTCTATGACCTCTTTGAATCCCTCTCGGTCGAAGCAGTCATCCTCAAAGGCGAGGGCTGCCTGGTCAGAGCTCAGCCATTCATCAGTGGCTTCCAGAGCCAAGGGAATGGCATCCAAACGGGCCTGCTCATACTTGGCCGGATCCTTCGACCAACGAGGGACATCTGCCAGAAGCGCTTCCGCCAGCGCCTTCATGGATCTGAGGGCGTCGCCCGGAGCGAAGGAGGACGGGAAGCTGACGAATGAATCAGAGCCCGCGGGCATCGCCCCTACCTTCCGGCGCAGCTCAAGGGCGTCATCCAGCAACCCTGAGATGAATTCACCTACACCCAGAAGGCTCCAGTTCCAGTCCGTGTTCGCCAGGTCTATCTCACCCGATCGCGCCTGCTGGAGCACTGCTTCCCGGGCCTGAGCGGTCAGCTCCATCATCTCTCGCTCAGAGATCATCTTGAACTCGGGGTCAAGACCGATCTCCAGGGCGTTCTCTCGCAAGAGCCGTGAGCAGAACCCATGGATGGTCGATATCCAGGCACTGTCAGCTTGACGCGCCTGCTCTGCGAAGCCCTCAGCGAACAGAGCATCCTTGATGCGCGTGAGGAGCTCTTGGGCAGCTTTATCGGTGAAGGTGATAGCCAGCAGCTGGTGGATGGAATCGAGCTTGAACCCGCTTTCGGTCCCGAGGAATGCGTTCGCGGTCCTGAGCTTCAGCGTGAACGTCTTACCCGAACCAGCCCCAGCCGCAACGAACAGTGGACCGGGGAGGGTGGAGATGACGCGCTTTTGGGCATCATTGCAGTGGCTCAGATCCATCTAGACCGCCACCCTGGTTCGACAGAAGGTCAACGGGCAATAGCGACAAGCGCCCAGGCGGGGATCAGGGGCGATATCTCCCGCTTGCATCCGCGCCACATAGGGAGCGACCAGATCCTCCACACTCTGGAGGAATGCATCGAAATTCCCGTCCACGACCGAAGCCCCATTGTCGGTGAACTTGGAAGCGTCATAGTGGAGAGCATCGAAGGAGCCCGCCACCGCCTTCTTCTCAGTCGCGGCCCTATAGGAAAGGTATATCGCCCCCACACAGGCCATATCGGCGAACCGCGGCAACCCTTTGAGCGCCTTTGCGTAGATCAGCGCCTGGATCTTGCGAGGCAGCACCGCTTCGTCTTCGCCACCTCTTCCAGCTTCGTGATCCCCAACGCTCCCCTTATAGTCCAGCACTGCATAGGCGCCATTCGGATCGACATCGACCCGGTCCACCGACCCGCGCAGAACAGCCCCCGCGTAGAACAGACTATCCTCATCGGAGAGAGCCACTTC
>CAJURZ010000017.1:29447-59207 GCA_910588905.1 uncultured Eggerthellaceae bacterium | reverse complement strand
GTCAAGAAGCGGTTACTCAGATGTGCACCTTGAATGTGGTACATACCAAAGCTTGCCTGACAACATCCTGGGATTAGCAGCACAGCCCGTTTCAGAAGCGAGCACCAACCCAAGGAAGACCAGCGAGAGGGGATGGGCGCCCTTTCATTATTCGATGCACACGATCAGTAGATTTTGCCGATATCGGCAATAAAATTAGCCTTATTGCGTATACTCGTGCTATGGATTCTTGCCGTTAGAAAGCATGCCGATGGACTATCTTTCTGTTTCAAAGACAGCAGAACGCTGGGGCGTATCCGAGCGCAGTGTTCGCAATTACTGTGCCCTTGGTCGCGTTCCGGGGGCGTTTCTCACTGGCAAAACATGGAGCATCCCTGCGGATACCCCAAAGCCCCTGCGGACAAATGGACGGGCTCCCCATCCCTCCCCGCTTCTCGAACGGCTCCGAGAAGAGAAGACTTCGCGAACCAAGGGTGGCATTTACCACAAGATCCAGGTGGAGCTCACCTACAACTCTAATCATATCGAGGGTAGCCGACTTTCCCTCGATCAAACGCGACAGATCTTCGAGACTGCTACGGTAGGATGCCAAGATAACCCCATCAACGTAGACGATATAGTGGAAGCAGTCAATCACTTCCGCGCGATAGACTTCGTGATAGACAATGCTCAACGGCCGCTTTCGGCTCACATGTTCAAGGAATTGCATCGCCTTCTCAAGGCGAACACCACCGATGCCACAAAAGACTGGTTCCAGGTGGGAGAGTATAAATCACTACCCAACGAGGTGGCGGGACGCTGCACAACGCTTCCAGAAGACGTTCCAGCAGCCATAGACCAGCTCCTTAAAGCCTACAATGCTCATAGGCTTCATCCCTTTGAGGAGATCGTGGCGTTCCATGTCGCGTTCGAACGGATCCACCCTTTCCAAGACGGCAATGGGCATATCGGACGACTCATCATGTTCAAGGAATGCCTCACGAACGCTATCGTTCCTTTCGTCATCGAAGATGACATGAAGATCTACTATTACCGTGGCTTAGCAGAATGGGATACGGAGCAAGGATTTCTCATAGATACCTGTCGGGCAGCTCAAGATCGCTTCAAGACAACGCTGGACTACTTCCGCATTGACTGTAGTCAGTAAACGCGCTCAGGGCTGGATCACGCAACTCCCTCGAAGAATCCGTTGATGTGACATTCGGTAGTTGTTACGTTGGGCCGAACACGTTCGGCCCCTACGAAAACCGCTGCGCATGTCACCTGGGTAAACAATGCGTTGTAGGGGCCGATCTGGATCGGCCCCCTGTGGCACCCAAGTGAACCCTGTACGCCAGGCTACCCGGCAGGTACTGCAACGATCATGGTGCGCATGACCTTCGCGCAACGCATCCTTCTAGGCGCATCGTTGCAGTGAGCCTGAGGCGTTCACGAGATCGATTAAGCTGTTGCGGTTCAAGAGCTCAGAGAGGCGTGCCATCTTGAGCTCTTGCTCCTCGAAGAAGAGATCCATGCCACCTAGAGATCCCGCGAACCCCTCTGACTGCGCACGGGTTGACAGGCCCGCATTGAACACCACCTCTGCGAGGCCGTTGAAGACCATGACCCAAAAGATGCTGGCGCAAAGGGAATAGCGTTCGTATTCCGCGAGCTGCGCGGGTGCCCAGAGCGCATGGCCCAAGACCTGGGGCCACGGAGTACCGATGAGAGACCCCACAGGGGTGAGCGCCTGGGCTTCGAAGTCAGCCACGGGATGCTCAGCGGCGTTCACCGCCTGCAGGAACTCGGGGATGGAGAGCGCGTAGTCAATGGCATCAGAGGGGTGAGCAGTGACCTTCGATACGTCCAGGATGACCGAACGGATATCACGCCTCAGACCGTTCCCGGGACTGAGGTATTCGAAGGTCTGCACAGGTACGATGATTCGAGAGAGCTCAGGAGACGGATCAGGCTCTAGGCTATACATCAATTGGAGCGCAGAAGATGTCTTGGAAAGCAGATGGCGTTTGGCGCTGCCCGTGAGAAGCCGCGGATCAAGCTTCCAAGAGAGCTGGCCTTGCAGCAGCACCCCTAAGAGCTTTTCAGCGTCAAGGTTCTTGAATGCCGCATGAACGCAGGTGATGTCTTCCGGATCAACGGTTACTTGGGTGAAGCAATACCTGATGGGCGTTGAGTTCTGAGACGACATGAGCGCACCTTCCTTTTCCTGATAGCCTTCGCAAGCGTTTTGGTTGGGCAGGTATGAGCCCAACGAGCTGGACGCCTTGCTGCCTGCGGCCAATCAGGAGTGGGTGCGCTTGCTCTTCATGATGTGAAGAGGATTATAACACTAAATAAGAACGTTTGTTCGAAGAAAAAGGGTCATCTCCGTTTGGATGTGAGGGAGATGATCTCCTTTCGAGCCCGATTCCATCGACGGCTACCATAGCCTGCGAAACCGGCGGCCACGATGGCGGCTACGAAGATGGCCATGTTTGCCATCTGGGTGTTCGCCCAAGCGGCTCCCTGGATGGTGGCGGTGGTCTTGATGAGGATCAAGACCACCATGATGACAACAGCAGCTATCACTTGGATGAGACCGCTGCGCTTCTTGACCTCTAGTTCCTGAAGCCTTTGCTCGCGGCGACCCTTGCTCTTCCGGCTGCTCATGACATCCCCCATCCTTGCTTTAAGGCTTAAGCGCTGGTAGATTCCTTCGCGACAGCTGGATCCACCTCGTAATCAAAGCCCTCGATGTTGTCAGAGGGCGGCATCTTCTCAGTGAGCTCGGCCAGAGAATGCTGAGCCTTCTCCACATGCACCTCATGAATGGGCTTACGACCGAACACGGCATTGTAGATCCAGAAGGTGAACAGAGCCGTGAGCGCGAGGCCGCACACTGCAAGGGCGAATGAGCCCAGGTGCACGAGACCCGCCATGGCGTGTTCTCCGCCCAGGAACAGATCCATGCCGATGTTATAGGTGTTATAGCCACCGACCGTGATCATGACCGAGAAGCCCTGACCCGCGAAGTTAGCCAGCGCTCCGGAGACCCCGAACGGGGCGAGGATAGCTCCCACCATCCACGCCGTCATCAGGATGTAGAGCGGAGTGGTCTTAGGCGTGATGGCCTTGCATACGAGGAAGAGCACCTGGAAGACAGCTGCAAGCAGGCCACCCACCCAAAAGGCGTTAACGAACAGCATCCCGCCTTCGGTCTTGGGAACCCCGAGGTTCTGCCCAGGCTGAACGCCCATCATCCCGCAGATGTAACCAAGAGCCACACATATCACCATGAATAGCACGTTGAACCAAACGACGAACCAAACGCAGTTCCAGATGCACTTTCCCATGGATTCGTTCTTCGTGGTCCAAGGGCCTACCGCCTTCATGCCCACGGCCATGGCGAAGCCGGAGAACGGAAGGAGGGCACCAAACGTGGCCCACTCTTCGACGTATTGATAGACGGCCAGACCACCCAGGATACAGCCGATGATGCCCATGGACACAAGCGTCGCACCGCCCGTGAAGAACTCCATGGGCGTGCCTGTGAGCACGACCTGCCAGAACGAGAGGATGGTTTGCGCGATGAGCGCAAACAGACCTCCCACGAAGAAGCTATAGATGACTGTCTTGTAAGGCTTCATATTCCTCCCCTAGATACCTGCGACCAGCCCTTTTTCTGGCCGCATCCCCCTTTGCACAGAGCGCCCTTGAAAGAGCGCAGAAGATGGAGAGATTATAGAGTACCGCTTCCGCTCCGGAGCCGTTGAGCCGATGATTCATGGCAACCCTCGCGGCGAGAGGGCTGCCATGAGACCGTCCTAGATGAACAGATCGACGAATTCGAACTTCGTGCAATCCACGAGCCCTCTATTGGTGAGGCGCAGCTCCGGCAAGCAAGCCAGAGGGATGAGCGCCATGGTCATGAACGGCGAGGGCATGGTGCAGCCGATCTGGGCCCATGCATCTTCCAGCCTGTGGACCTTCTTGCTCATCTGCTCTGCCCCCAGGTCATCCATGAGCCCAGCTATGGGCAGCTCCACGAGCCCCAGCACCTCCCCGTCAGCCACGACCACCATGCCTCCCCCGCACTGGATGAGGGTGTTGGCCGCCAGAGCCATGTCAGCGTCATTAGTGCCCACCACCAAGAGGTTATGAGCATCGTGGGCCACGGTAGAGGCCATGGCACCACGTTGGATGCCAAAGCCCTTGGTGAACCCTACGCCATAGGTACCCGTTTCATGGTGGCGTTCGAACACGAAGGTCTTGAGCACGTCTTGGGCAAGGCAGCTCTCCAGCTTGCCATTCACCACGGGCAAGTCAACATGGGTCTCGAAAGCCCCCACCTTGCCCGGGATGATCTCGATGGTGCGCACGGTGACCGAATCCTCATCCGCTGCTTCGGCAGGCACCGGCACCGCGAAGGAATCCGAGGTGATCTCATCCTTCAAGTGCATGGAGCGTGTGACCCAGGCAGGGTATCCATAGGGCTCAAGGGGGAACAGCACCGCTCCGCCTTCGGCCACCACATCACCATCGATGATGGTGCGCGTGACGTTCAGCGTATCCAGGCCGTCCAAGAACACGATGTCGGCGCACTTTCCCGGCGTGATGGAACCCAGCTCGTTATCCATGCGGAAGCAGGTGGCCACATTGAGGGTGACCATCTGGATGGCCTGGATGGGCGGGATGCCGCAGCTCACCGCCACCCGCAGCACATGGTCAAGATGACCATCCTCCACCAGCGTATGGGGATGGGTGTCATCGGAGACGAGATTGGCGAAACGCGTATCTATGTCCGTATCCGTGATGGCATGGGCCAGCTCAGGCAAGTCGTGCCAGGCTGACCCGTAGCGAAGCTGGGCATACTGGCCCAAGCGCATCTTAGCCAGGGCGTCTTCGGCCCGGGTGGATTCATGGCAGCAGCGCACACCGGAGGCCACGTAGGCATTGAGGCCGCGATCGTTCTCAGGGATGGAGTAGTGGCCGGTGATGATCTTGTCGGCTTTCAGCGTTTCGGCCAACTCCCCATGGGCATGATCGGTGCCGTTCACCACTCCCACGAAGTTCATCATCTCACCTAGGCCCACCACGCCGTCCCAGGTCATGGATTCCGCTATTTCCTCAGGGCCGACGAATGACCCGGTGTCTTCGAACCCAGGGACCGCAGGCACGCAGGAAGGCGTGGTGACCATGGCCTTGAGAGGCGTACGGGCCGCATCGTCCATCATGACCTTCACGCCCTCCAGCCCCAGCACGTTGCAGATCTCATGGGGGTCCCAGTAGATGCCCACCGTACCGTGAGGGATGACAGCCCGAGCGTATTCGCCCGCACCCATCATGGAAGATTCCACATGGATGTGTCCATCCAGGAAACCGGGGGCGATGTACTGGCCGTTCGCTTCGATGACCAGCGTCTCATCTCCGATGCAATGGTCAGCCTGGCCCACATAGGCTATGCGCCCGCAGGAGATGGCCACGTCCATATCCTCCTGTATCTCAGCCGTGCAGACATTGATCAGCTTCGCGCCCGTTATGACCACATCAGCGCTCGTGCGTCCTTGGGCCACATCGGCCAAGGTCTTGGTGCATTCCCAGAGGGGCATCTTGCAGAATCGGTTGATCATCTCTTCCTCCTAGGACAGAGTGGAAGCGAAGACGCGGCCTTCGCCGAAAAAATGAGAAGCGCCCGCGGGAAGAGCGGGCGCTGACGAGCATGGTTGGCAGCGTTGCCTAGTTACCCTGGGCGCGTGCCGCTTCGTATTCCTCAACGAGCTTCTTGGTCACATCGTGAGGAGCCTCCTCATAACCTTCTATCTGAATGGTATAGGAACCCGAACCGCGCGTGAGGGAGCGCAGGTCCTTCGTGTATTCGATGACCTCAGCGTAGGGCACGCGCACCATGATGACAGTATCTCCCGCCTCACCAGCATCAGTGCCGATGATGCGGCCGCGGCGCGTGGAGATGTCACCCATGACGGCACCGGCGTACTCTTCGCCTACCGTGATGTTCATGGTAGCCATGGGTTCGAGCACCACCGGGTTCGCCTTCTCTGCCGCAGCGCGGAAGCCGATGCGCGCCGCTGTCTTGAATGCCATCTCGTTGGAGTCGACCGAATGATAGGAGCCGTCGAACACGGCGCACTTGATGTCCACCATGGGATACCCTGCCAAGAAGCCCTCGGCCATGGCCTCCTGCACACCCTTGTCCACGGCAGGGATCAGGCCATTGGGAATGACGCCGCCCTTGATCTCATCCACGAATTCATACCCGGCACCAGGATTCGGCGTGAGACGCAGCCAGCAATCACCGAACTGCCCTGCGCCACCGGTCTGCTTCTTATGGCGCCCCTGAGCCTCAGCGGGCTTGCGGATGGTCTCGCGGTAGGGGATGCGCACGGGCACCAGCTTGGCATCTACTCCCGTCTGCTCCTTTAGGCGAGACATGAGCATGTCTACCTGGGTCTCGCCCATGGCATGGAGGATGGTCTGATGGGTCTGCTCATCCCGGGTGATGCTGATGGTGGGATCAGCCTCAGCAGCCCGCGAGAGGAACGTGCCCAGCTTGTCCTCTTCGTTCTTGTTCACCGCTTCGATGGCCACCGGATAGAGCGGCTCGGGCAGCTCCAGCGGCTGGATGGCGATATCGCCCTCTACGGAGAGCGTGTCTCCGTTGCGGACGTCTGCCAGCTTGGGCACCACCACGATATCCCCCGCCTTCGCGCTCTTCACGTCCATGGGCTCCTTGCCCATCATGACCTGGATCTTGCCCAGACGCTCCTTCTTGCCGGTGCGCGCGTTGATGAGCTCAAGGCCCGGCTCAAGATAGCCAGAGAGCACCTTGAGGAAGCTCAAGCGGCCGACGAAGGGGTCGGAGATGGTCTTGAAGACGAAGGCGGAGGGGCGCTTCGTCTCATCAATGGGGATGGTGACGCCGTCAGACATCTGCTTGAAGCCACCGTGACTGCGGGGGTGCGGGAAGTAGGTGGCGATGTCCTCCATGAGGTTCTGCACGCCCTGCATGATGATGGTTGACCCTACGAACACGGGGATGATGAGCTCTTGGGCGATGGCCTTGTCGAGCAGGGATTCCAATTCTTCCTGGGTGAGCTGCTCTTCGCCATCCAAGTACTTCATCATGAGCTCATCGTCGGCCTCAGCCACGAGGTCGCAGAGCTTATCCCGAGCAGCCAGAGCCGTTTCCAGGTATTCCTCAGGGATATCCTCGACCACCTCATCGGTGCCCTGAGCGCTATGGTAGCGAGCCTTCATGCGGATGACGTCGATGACACCCTGGAAATCCTTGTCAACGCCCATGGGGATGGTGACCGCGCCCAAGCGCGTGCCGAAGCGCGCGTGGAGGGTGGCCATGGCTGTATCGAAATTCGCGTTCTCACGATCGATGTGGTTGATGTACACTGCACGGGAGATATCCATCTTCTCAGCTTCACGCCACAGGCGAGTGGTCATGACCTGTGGGCCAGCAACAGCATCCACCACGAACAGCGCCATCTCAGAGGCCTGCATGGATGCAAGCGTATCACCGATGAAATCAGGATGCCCAGAGGTATCGAGCACGTTGATCTTGAAGTCCTTGTAGGGAATGGGGGCGACGGATGTGTTGATGGTGAACTTGCGCTTGATCTCTTCGGGATCATAATCCAGGTAGGATTTCCCATCGTGGGTCGTACCCATGCGCGGGGTCTTACCGGAAACGTAGAGCATCGCCTCTGCCAGCGACGTCTTCCCGGCGCCATCTTGGCCAACGAGAACGATGTTCCGTACGTGCTCAGTTGCAGGTGCTGCCATGTTCAACCACCGTCTTTCGCATCTTGCGCTTCCTCTTCCTTGAAGCCTTCGCGAAGGCAGGAGGCCAGCGCACGAATAAGGGGATGCCACAGCGCCAGGAACTGCTGTGACTATAGCTTTCGATTCTACAGTAAATGAGCGCGTTTCGATACAGAAGGAGGGATGCACCATGAAGAACTCTCGGATCGGAACCACCCCCGCAACCCCTGTGGGCATCAAGCGAGGAGAGGCGCTCTGGATAGCCTTCGGCCTGGTGCTCTTCGCACTGCTGACCATGGAGGCAGGCGTCTTCTTCGTTCAGGTCTGCGTGCGGGACGAAGGAGCGGCCACGCGCAAGGAGCTGGGGCGGCAGCGCCTCAAGGAAAGCCATCCCCCAAGCGCTCCCCCGAGACCAGAGGACACCGCCGTCTTCCATTGGGACCAATGCCTCCAGAAGATGGAGCAAGGATTGCAGGACCTGGGGATGACCCATCGTCAGATACAGGTCTCCCGAGGGATCCTCTGCCAGGAGACCTATCGGCAGATAGCGAAGCGACTGCGGGTGGACGAGCGCACCATCCGCGACCACGCTTCCTACGCCTTCCGCAAAGTAGGCTGCACCCGCAAGACGGATTTCTTCCTCTGCGCCTTGGCTGCCATCCAGACAGCCGACGAAGGGAAGACGGAGCGCCTAGAGCTCTGAGATGATCCGCTTGGTGCGAGCTGTGACCTCCGCCTTCACCTGCTCTAGGTCAAGGCCTGGCCACTCCCCTGCCTCATAGACGACCTGACCGTCGCAGAGGGTGAGGACGACATCGCTCCCGTCTCCCGCGAAGACGACGTTGTAGATGGGCTGGGTCATCGGGCACCACTGGGGGCCCGTCACGTCCATGACAGCAAGATCAGCCTTGAAGCCCTCCTTCACCAAGCCGCAATCTTGGCGGCCTTGGGAAAGAGCGCCCATCCGCGAAGCAGCCCACAGCACATCCTTCGGGCTGACCACCGCTGGATCAAGGTCTTTGCCCTTGTAGATGAGCCCCATCACGTAGAGATCAGCATAGAGGTTGTGGTTGTTGTTGGATGCCATGCCATCCGAACCCACGCAGACGTTGATGCCCCGGGAGAGCATCTCCGGGATGGGAGCGAAGCCGCTGCCCAGCTTCATATTGGACACCGGATTGTTCGCCACGAAGACGCCTTTGTCCTTGAGGATGGTCATATCCGCATCATCCACCCAAACGCAGTGAGCTGCAGTGCAGGGAACGTCGAAGACTCCCAGCTGCGCGAAGTGCTCCACCGGAGACATCCCCCCATGGCGCTCCCGGCACTCTGCCACCTCTTTCTCCGTCTCGGAGAGATGCAGCTGCAGACGCAATCCCTTCTCCGCCACTACCTGGGCGATATCCTGGCAAACCTGGGGATTAGAAGTGTATTCGGCGTGGATGCAATAGTCTATGAGGATGCGCCCCTCTGCCGAACCGTGCAGAGTGCGCACCAACTCCTCATTCTGAGCGCATTGGGGATACTCGGCAAAGGGTTTGGGCTCGAAGGCCAACAAGCCCTCGCAGAGGTTCGCCTTCAAGCCGGCCTCGGTCACCGCCCGAGCACGTTCGGGGGCAGCGTAATACATATCGGAGAAGCCAATCACGCCATAGCGGGCCATCTCAGCACAAGCCAGAAGGGTGGCCCAGTAACCATCCTCAGGGGTCATCTTATCTTCGAACGGCCAACATCTCTCTTCAAGCCACCGCTGGAGAGGCAGATTCTCCGCGAATCCGCGAAGCATCGTCATAGGTGCGTGAGCGTGCGCATTGTAGAGGCCCGGCACCAGCAGCTTGCCCGCGCCCTCATAGACGCGTCCGAAGCGAGCCTGGTCGGCAGGGGCATCATCCCCCAGGTAGGCAATGCGGTCCCCCTCTATGCCCACCCACTTCCCAGGCTGGTAGTCAAGGTTCTCATCAAGGATGGCTATCTCTTTGAACAGCATAGGTGCTCCTTCGGCCTCTGAGTTGTGAGCGCTTAAGGGTTATTAGCTATAGTCTAATACGAGTGGCTTTCGTTCGACTCCAGAAAGCGATCCTGCTGTTTTCGAAAACCTGTGGACGCAGCCCCGGGTCTTTGTGCTATAGTGTTCCAGCACTTTTTTCGGGGCATTAGCTCAGCTGGGAGAGCGCATGGCTGGCAGCCATGAGGTCAGGGGTTCGATCCCCCTATGCTCCACCAATAATGAAAAGGCCGCTTACGCGGCCTTTTTTGGTCTTGGAACAAGCATGTGCTTCAGGGCGGCCGCAGGGCTGAACGTATTCGATCCGATGCGACAACGCAGAGAACATGACCAGATCCGACGGGTCACGCTTCGCACAAGGATGCGTTGCGCGAAGAGCGCGTGCAACATATGCCTGACGTACCGGGTTACCCCGAGTGTTACGCCGGGCGGACCACGGTCCGCCCCTACGGCAACCTGTCCCGTATCTGTGTTGGAACGTGCAACGTTTGAATATGCGTTGCACGAAGAACACGCGCAACATGTTCATTGCGGCACCAGCCGGATGACCTGACGTATGGGGTTACCTCGGGTGCCACAGGAGGGCTGATCACGATCAGCCCCTACGGAACATGGTTCACCCAGGTGACATGCGCAGTTGGTTTTCGTAGGGGTCGAACGTGTTCGACCCGATGCCACAACCCGAAGAATGCAACATCACCCGTAGGGGCCGAGCTGGCTCGGCCCGAACCCGTTACAACCCAAAAAAAACCACGCATTCCCGTTCCGGTCACAACCCGCCCTCCCCGCTGCGTAAGCAGCGGGAATAGTTAGGCGGCGGTTATGCGTTGCTGATCAGGGAACCTCATGCGCCGCGCATCCTCCCGCGTGGGGGCCATCAAGGGTTGCAACGATGGGCGGACCACGGTCCGCCCCTACGGATCCAGGATGACATATTTAGTTTGGCGGCGGATCTGACCTGTGAGCAAGGTGACCATGTGCGCCGCACATCTTTCCGCGCGAAGCGCGATGACGCGGCGATGAGCCGCCCGCAATGGTGATGCGGACCCAAAGAGTCCCATCAACAGTGCGGTGAGGATTTTTTTGTTTTACACAGAAGACAGCCCTTCCCCGTGAGGGGTTGAGGCCGATTCCGCAGGCCGAGAAAAGCGTGATATAAGCGAAGCATCACGTCTTTTCGAAAGCCAAGGCCTAAGGCCGAATGCCCCTTGCGGGGAAGGCGTTTATATCAGGCACGAAAAGGCGGAACGCGTGAGTTTAGGAACGTCCCAGAATCACGCATGTGACATTTGGACCGTCCCCTGTCATACGCACAACCACACATGTAGCCCCGGGCCGACCATGGTCGGCCCCCTACGGGATTCGTCCCAGATGCGTCACGAAGCTCAGGCTTTCTCGATGGCATCCAAGATGCTATCCAGGGCACCCTGTGCGTCGTAGTCATAGACCTTGCCCGCATCCACCTGCTTGGTGAAGGTCGGGTCTATGGGCAGCGTAGCCACAGCTTCGATATCGTACTTCTTCGCCACCTCTGACCCTTGGGGCTCTCCGAAGATGTGGTGCTCCTTGCCGCAATCATCGCACTTGAAGTAAGCCATGTTCTCTACCAAGCCGATGACGGGAACACCCATGGAATGAGCCAGGTTCACCGCCTTGCCCACGATCATGCCCACCAGTTCCTGCGGGGCAGACACCGTGACCAGGCCGTCAACGGGGAACATCTGGAAGACGGTGAGGAACACATCAGAGGTGCCCGGGGGCATATCTATCAACAAGACATCCAGATCTCCCCAGTTCACCTCTGAGAAGAACTGGTTCAGGATATTCGTGACCACCGGCCCGCGCCAAGCCACTGGCGTATCGTCGGAGGGCAGCAGCAGATTCACGGATATGACCTTGATGCCCTCAGGGGTGACAGACGGGTTGATGCCATCTGCATCTGGCACCGGAGGCTCGGTGATGCCGAAGGACTTCGGGATGGAAGGCCCGGTCACGTCCGCATCCAGGATGCCCACCTTCTTGCCCTGACGGGTGAGCTCCGAAGCCAGCAGGCTGGTCACCAACGACTTCCCCACGCCACCTTTACCAGAGACCACCGCGATGACCTTCTTCACGTCAGAGCGGCTGTTGGGCTCGTACTTGGATGGTTCCGTACGCGCACCACAGCCTTCAACGCCGCAGCTGCCGCAGGAGCCGCCGCAATCCTCAGGTGCTCCTTCAGGAGCGTTCTTCTCTTCAGCCATGTCTCCTCCTTGCAAAAAAGAGAAGCAGCCCGTATGAGCTGCTTCAGACGGTTTTATTCGATTGTATTGAAAACCCTTCTAAGTGCAATGCCTATTTCACAGAAGCGTAGAAAACGGCATCCTCGAAGACATCAGAGATGGCCTTGCCCTGATAGAACGGGAGATCCAAGAACTCTGCGATGGTGGGAACGAGCGGGCTGCAGTCCACATAATGACCCTTCTCGTTCAACTCATCCGTGTCCTGCACGCGCCAGTACCTGTCATTCACATCAGTCAGGTAGTAGGTCTTGCCGTCCAGGTCCATGTAAACCGAGTGATTGGCATGGAGGTAGGGCTGGAGCTCATCGAAGGTGATGTCAAGTGACTCTTCTGCTTTTGCTCCCATGTCTCATCTCCCTTTCGTTGGGGGTTTTGCTATGGCTCTATCATAGCAATGATAGAGGTCGGATGACGCGAGAAGTGCTACTGATTCGGACCACTCACCTATGGCGCGCGGAGCGGCGGTAGGTGCGCGTACGCAGGAACGAACCGGACGGCGGGGGCGCGGGGCACGTGAAGGAGTAGAGGTTACAGGATCGGTTAGCTACGGCCACCGCCTGGGGACGCGGGCGCATACCATCCGCTTCCCCATCAGGATGCCAGCACAGGCCCTTCACTACCACCTGGCGAACAGGCCCGTAGGGCTCCAGCACTTCGAGCACATCCCCTTCGGCAAAGCGGTTCCGACACCGAGCGAAGAGGCGCTCCTGGGTATCTCCTTCGCCTTCGATAGCCTTCACCACATCCGCCACGTGCATGGTCTGCTGCTCATAGCCGTCGAAATCAGTAGCCTGCTCCGGCTCGCCGAAGTAGAAGCCCGTGCTGTAGGGCCGGTGGGAGATGCTCAGGAGCTCCCGTTCCACCTCAGGGGAATATCCCTCATCCAGAGCCTGTCGATAGGCGCGCACCACCGTGGCCACATAGAAGGCCTTCTTGTTGCGACCCTCTATCTTGATGGAATCGACCCCCGCCTCAGCCAGAGCATCCAGATGCGCCGCCATGTTGAGGTCCTTCGCATTCAAGATGAACGAATCGCCCCCGGACTCTTCTATGGGGAAGTAGACACCAGGGCGCTTCTCCTCCTCCAGAGCATAGCTCCACCGGCAGGGTTGCGTACATGCTCCCTGATTCCCCGAACGTCCGGTGAGATAGCTTGAGATGAGGCAGCGGCCCGACACGGCCATGCACTGAGCCCCATGGACGAAGGCCTCTATCTCCAAGGAGTCGGGGGTGTTCGCGCGCAGCTCAGCGATATCCTCCAAGGTCATCTCCCGGGCGCAGACGATACGGGTTGCCCCTAGGGAATGCCAGAGCTTCGCCGCTTCTGCATTGGCCACTGAGGCTTGGGTACTCACGTGGAGCTGGCAGGCCGGGGCATAGCGTTGAGCCAAGGCGAACGCTCCCATATCTCCCAGGATGAGTGCATCCACCCCAGCCGCTTGAACCTGCTCCAAGAAGGCAGGCAACGAAGCCAGATCCCGTTGCATCATGAGCACGTTGCAGGTCAGGTGGACCGCCACTCCCCTCTCATGGGCAGCACACACCGCCCGGGGAAGCTCCTCCAATGTGAAGTTGGCGGCCTTGGCCCGCATGCCGAAGCGGTCCGCCGCTAGATAGACCGCGTCAGCCCCGAAGGCTAGGGCGGCTTGGAGCTGCTCGAAGCCACCGACGGGCGCTAAGAGTTCCATGAGACCCGAAAGCGATGGCTAACGGATGAAGCTCGTACGAGCCGGGGGCTCTACCGGAGGAAGCGCCACGCCCGCTGCCTGGGCCGCTTCGCGGCACCGCAGGAAGTAAGCCATGTTATGGGCCAGCACGCGCATGGTGCGCAGCCCTTCGGCATCCTGTTCGGCATCATCGGCATTGGCCCCATAGACCATGTTCCAGTAGGTAGCCGAGATGATGGGCATCTGCAGGATAGTGAAGTACTTGTTGATCTGATCGAAGGCGGAGGCGCAACCGCCACGACGAGCCACCACCACGCTGGCCGCTGGCTTCAGCGGGTAGAAGTCAAGACCACCGGAGGCTTGGGAATAGAAGGAGCGATCCATGAAGGACGTGAGCGCACCGGAGGCGGCTGCGTAGTGGACCGGGGTGCCGAAGATGTAGCCATCATAGCTTGCTGCCAGGGCATTGAATTCATTCACCACATCATGGCAAACGCATTCGCCCCCATGGGTGCCGCAATACCCGCAACCAAGGCAACCGGAAAGAGGCTCGTTGCCCACCCAGAAGCGTCCCACCTCGATGCCTTCTGCTTCCAAGGTGATCGCTATCTCATCCAGCGCACGGTTGGTGGTGCCAGACTTGTGCGGGCTTCCGTTCACGAGCATTACCTTCATGGGTCCTCCTTGGCACGGTATCCTGATGGGGCAATTGTAAACGAGGACCGCAAGAGGCGCGGAAGAGGAGCGCAGATGCTGAACCAACGGATGCATGAGCTGGGAGCGGAGCCGAACAAGATCAGAGAACTGTTCGCCTATGGGCTGGAGCGCAAAGCGCAGATAGGCCCCGAGAACGTCTATGACTACAGCATCGGCAATCCCAGCGTACCTGCACCGCCTGAGGTGCTCCGGCAATTCGAAGCCCAGCTGGCCCAAGATCCGGTGAAGGTGCATGAGTACACGCCCTCTCCCGGGGATGCCCAGGTGCGCCAAGCCATCGCCCAACACATCCGCACCAACTTCGACATCCCTGCCACCTTCGGGAATGTCTATGTGACCTCCGGAGCTTCCTCGGCCATCGCCATCACGCTGGCGGCTATCAGCAACCCGGGGGATGAGGTCATCGCCATCGCTCCCTATTTCCCCGAGTACAAGACCTGGGCTCAGGCAGCGGGCTGCACGCTGATAGAGGTTCCGGCCCTGACTCCCTCATTCCAGCCGGACATCCAGGCCATCGAAGCGGCCATCACCCCGAAGACGAGCGCCGTCATCATCAACTCGCCGAATAACCCGGTGGGCACCGTCTATACCCGTACCTCCCTGGAAGCCCTCGCAGAGATGCTCCAGCGCAAGGAACAGGAGCTGGGTACTCGCATCATGCTGATATCCGACGAACCCTATCGGGAGATCGTCTACGGCGCTGAGGTGCCCTACGTGCCCAGCCTGTATGAGGACACCATCGTCTGCTATTCCTTCAGCAAATCCCTGTCGCTTCCAGGAGAGCGCATCGGCTACATCTACGTATCAGACCTGATCCCGGATGCTGCCGATATCTCCGTGGCCGTTGCCGGAGCCGGACGGGCCCTGGGTTACATCTGCGCCCCAGTGCTCCTGCAGCGCGTGGTGGCAGAGTGCCTTGCTGTGCCCTCGGATGTGGCAACCTATGAGGAGAACCGGCAGATCCTCACCGAAGGGCTGGCAGAACTGGGCTATGAGTTCGTAGAGCCCGAAGGGGCGTTCTACCTATGGGTACGCGCCCTTGAGCCTGATGCCGTCGCCTTCTCAGAGCGCGCTAAGGAATTCGAGCTCCTGCTCGTGCCCTCCGATAGCTTCGGGGTCCAGGGCTGGGTGCGCCTGTCCTACTGCATAGCGCAGAAGACCATCCGCGATTCCTTCCCCGCGTTCAAAGCGCTCAAAGAGGCCTACGAAGCCTAGGAGAAGGCGCAGGCTTCCTGGCTTGAGGCGCTCTCATCCTCTGCAGGGGTTGCGGTTCCCTGAGCTGATGCGCCTTCGTCCGTCGAAGGGGCTGATGTTCCCGGCTGTGCCTCGCTCTCCTGCTCTTGGGTGAGAGCATCAGTGCGCTTGCTGATATCCAGGACCTTCGCCTGATCAGCCCGAGCCTTGAAGACGCTCTTGCTGAGAGCCACCAGGAAGGTCAGCAGAAGAGGCGCCCAGAATATCTCCGGAAGACAATAGCGCAGGTCATAGACAGGGCCTATCAAACAGAAGAACGTCACCAAAGCGAAGGGCACGAACAGGATGCCCCCCTTCAAGCGGTTCCGCAGGCAGAAGAAGAGGAGTGCGCCCGGGATCCAAAGGGCATAGGTGACCCCGTTGAAGAGAAGACCCACCACGGGAATATCTTGGAGGAACTTCCAAAGCGGCTGGATGAAACCCCGGAACTCCGCTGTTGCCTCAAGCGGCCAGAGCACCGGCCGGTCGCCGTCGAAGGATAGCTTCCAATTCAGCGTATGGATGGCTGGTTCAGTGGGAACGACCGGGGCCAGATAACCAGCCGCCGTGCAGATGATGGCTTCCGCATAGGTCACGGGGTAGCGCACTCCCATGCTGAGATAGGCACCAAGGTACCCGAGGAGCTGCTCGTCGGTCATCTCCGCCCGAACGCGGATCTTCGCATAGTCTGCGCTCTTGGGCCGGTAGTCCCATTCGATATCCGACACCCTCATCACTTGAGCGATAGCAGCCCGCTCTTGAGGGGTCAGCGAGTCCTCACCGTGATCCACATAGGAGCGCGTCGTTTGCTGGAACATGAATCCCAAGGCCTCCGCCTTGCTCCCCGGGATGATGTTGAGCGCCGGGAAGATGCAGAAGGGCACGATGACGAACATCAACAGCGCACTGATGCCCCCTTGAAGCAAGAAGGCCCACGTAGCCGCCCGGGAGGCCGCGATCGCGTTCGCACCTTCCCCGTCGGCGGAAGCCTTCTTCGCGCGCCTCATAGCCACGACGGCTGCGATGAGCCCGAACAGCGCCGTTGCGCCCACGATGAAGACACCGGTCTTCTTGGTCAGGCACAAGAGGAGGGCGACAAGGATGAACGCCACCACCGCTCGCTTCTTCTTGAAGAAGGCACCTCTGGTGAACACGCATTCAGCCAGCATGAGGAAATAGGGGATGCAGAAGAACGTGAAGAAGCAGTCCTTCATGATCATCCCCACGAAATAAGGAACAGCTGGGAACAGACAGAAGAAGAGCAAGGCTGCAAGACAGAGGGACGGAGGTGCTCCCCGTTTCCGCACATAGGCAATGGCGAAGGAGATCGCTAGAGCATAGAGGATGGTCTGCAGGACCATCAGGAATCCAAGGGCGGGCATCCAGCTACCGAACAGGGCATCAGAAAGCGAGGCGATACCTCCCAAGAAGAGCGTGAGCGCGAACGGGTGATGGTCTATCAACCATGCATCCGTTATGCTGAGCGAAGAGGACAGCTTCTGATACTCATTCATCTTCTCAGCGGCTTCCAGTTCCTCTTCGCCTAGCTGATAATTGCCGCCGAAGCGGATGTTCAAGGGGTGCGCCCCCTCATAAACCTGCTGCATCTGCACCGTAGTGTCGTTATAGAGGACACCTGGGAACACAGCTATCAGATAGGGAGACCAGAAGAGGATCAGAATGAGCGCGAAGAGCGCCACGCTCTTGGGCGACAGCTTCGGCAGGACCTTATCCAGCTTCGTTGGATCATCCCCCCGATTGAGGGACCCATAGGCCAGCTTCGTCAATCCCGCATTTATCAGCAAGAGCAGAAGCGCTACTCCCAGGGCCACGAGCACCGAGAAGATGACCTCCCACAGAGGCTCGATGGTGGGAGACCCCCCTGACTGGCTTTGGCTGTAAGACCATCCATAGACCCCAGCGAAGCCGATGATCAGAGAAATGAGCCCCAGAGCGAACCAGGCACCCGGGCTCATGGATCTGACGGTCTTGACGAACATGCGCTGCTCCTTCGCTGCTGCTTTGGACTAGATGCTATCCAGATCCTTGTGAGAGTTCTCATGGGATAGGATCATGGCGATCAGTGCGATCAGTGCGATGATGACCATGTACCAAGCCGGTGCCACCGTAGACCCCGTTGCCGCGATGAGCGCGGTGGAGATCATGGCCGCCGTACCGCCGAAGATGGCGTTGGCCAGGTTGAAGCTGAGCGCGAAGCCCGTGTAGCGCACGTCCGTGGGGAACGTTTCCGTCAGATAGCTGGAGAGCGTACCATCGTTGATGGTGAGGATGAAGCACATCACCAGCTCTACCGCCAATACGATGAAGAAGTCTGCCGTATTCAGCAGCATGAAGGCAGGCACTGTGAGCACGACGAATAAGACGCACGCCGTGATGAGCATCTTCTTGCGACCGAACGTATCGGAGAGCTTGCCAGATATGAAAACGAAGGCCACATAGGCAACGAGCGCTATGGTGGTGGCCATCTGGGAGGATTCCGCAGGCATGCCGACGGCAGTCTCCAAGTAGGTGGGCAGGTAGGTGAGTACGGCATAGAAGCCCACCGCATTGAGCATGCACGCGCCGAAGGAGACGATCAGCTCACGCGAATGATGCTTGAACAGGTCGCGCACCGGATGCTGTACCCCGTGCTCCTTCTTCGCCAAGTTATCCTGCATAGCCTGATAGGTAGGAGAATCCTCCAGCTTGGTGCGGATGTAGTGGGCCACCAGACCAAGGGGTCCTGCCAAGAGGAACGGGATGCGCCAACCCCAGCTGAGGATGGCTTCCTGGGACAGGAAGATGGTCATGAGGGTAGCCAGAGTGGAACCCACCAGCAGGCCCACGGACGTGGATGCGGGGACGATGGAGCAATACAGACCGCGCTTCTTCGCTGGAGCATATTCGGCCAAGAAGGTGGCTGCACCGGCGTATTCGCCCGCAGCCGAGAACCCCTGGACCATGCGCAGGAGCAACAGCAACAGCGGCGCACCCAATCCGATCACCGTATAGCTGGGCAAACAACCGATGAGGAACGTAGCCCCCGACATCAGGAAGATGGAAACGGAGAGCGCCCACTTGCGGCCCTTCTTATCTCCCATGCTCCCCCAGAACAGAGCCCCTATGGGGCGCATCACGAAGGAGACGGCGAATACGGCGAAGGTGGAGATGAGCGCCACAGTGGGATCCTCTGAGGCGAAGAACACTGCTGCGATGATCGTGGCGAAATAGGAATAGGAACCGTAATCGAACCACTCGATGAAGTTGCCGAGGAATGATGAGACGGCAACCTTCCGGATGACCGGACCGGTCACCTCAGGGATAGGCGCATCCGAAGGTGCGCCCTGCGGGGCGGACGCAGGCACGCTGCCTGCAGCTGGATCTGACATGATCTCTCCTTTTCGTTCGGTCTTCAGGGCGAAGCCGATGCCGCTGAAGACCCTTCTTCAGCAAAGAGACTTGTCAAACAGCCAATTTACGGATCATTGCCCTCTGACTGCGTCAGAAGAGCCCCGTCGAGAGGCCAATGAGCTGCTAACTAGCTGTTGACTTGGCTCAAGTCCCAGAAGGGATGATACAAGGGAAACCCCAGGAAGAAATGGAGAAAGTACGGAGATAGAGGTCAAGAGAGATGAACGGACCCGCAAGAGCCCGTGCCCTGCGGGCCACTGAAGAGAGCAAAAGGCCCCGGGGATACCGGGGCCTTTCGAGCACGATCGGAGGTTAGTCCCACATCTCCGGACGAACGAGGGTGGGATCGGATACGCGGTTCGGGAAGTAATCCTCACAGCCGCCTTCACGATACACATCAGCCGTGCAGCAGTGCAGACCGCCACCGAACGGATAGGCGTCGCGCAGATCGCAGGGGATGACGTTCATGCCCAGCTGATCCATCTGCTCCATCTGGTACTTCTCGGAGGCTTCCACCACCACCGTCTTCGGATCCAGCACCAGGCAATTCATGGACAGCCACACTGAGCTGTAGCAGAGCGCCGGAGGCTCTGTGTGCGCGGGCTGAGCCGCATCCACGATCTGCCAATCGTTGGCCTCGAAGATTGCGCGCTGCTCTTGGGGCAGCGGGCGCACCGGGTTGTTGATGATGAGGCCGGGGCGCAGCGGAACGAACGTAGCGTCGATATGGATGGGATACGGGTCTCCCGGGAAGTTCACGGCATGGATGCGCAGGTCGGGATGGTAGCGCTGCATCCAATCCATGGCAGCACGGTTCGTGGTCAGGCCATGCTGGACGAAGATGTCCTTGCCCATGCGCATCCAGTCAGCAGCATCCCACATGGGCTCCACCTCGGTGGTGACGAAGTCCTTGTTGGCCGTGCGCACCAGACGCTCCTCGATGGAGATGGACTCATCGTAGTAGTTGTGCTTGTAGGACTTGTCCGTCAGACGCGGGCGCGGAGCCTGGGTCCAGATGAACTCAGGATCCTCCTCGAAGTACTTCTCCATGAGCGGCCAGTAGGCCAGGTACTCGAAGTAGCGGCTGCGGAAGGACTGAGCAGCGGCCATGATCTCATTGCCGATGGTGAGCAGCACGTCGCGCGGCGGCATGCAGCCCATCATGGAGTCGTTCGTGAAATCAGGGGTTCCGATCTTCTGATTCCACTGCAGCGGCGTGGGACGGTCTACCTTGATGCCCCGGTCTTCCAGGATCTTCACCAGGCGCTCAAGAGCCGCGTTGCCCTTCTCCACCGTCTCCAGCGGACGAAGGCCCCACATGCCCCGCATGTCAGAATCTACCGGCACCTTCTCAGAGGAGGCGGGCTCCTCAGGGGGGATCATACCGTTGTCGCAGCGACCGACGATCACATGCTTCAGCGGATCCCAATCATTCCATGAATTGACGATCTTAGGCATGGAGGTTCCCTTCTCTCATCTTCATCAGATATATCATGGGCTGAGCCGAAGCGATTATAGTTTCGTTGGTCCTGGGCTTCAAGGGATTCAGCAAGGAATCACCGGGGCTGCTGGCTTCTTCACTGCCTCTTCGGCCATATCCACCGCCACTCCCGCCGGAGCCTCTAAGGTGTTCGCCAGATTCATCTGCTTGGCTTGCTGGACCGCCGTGGGCTTAGGATGCGCCTTGTTCCCCTCAAGGGCATTCGCCAGTATCTGCATGCGCTTCTCCACCCCGCTGATGATCTGGGAGCAGGCCTTCAGCTCTGTGCTGACATCGATTCCCTCTATCTCATAGACCGATTTGTATTTCAGATCATGCTCGAGGCTTGCCCAAAAATCCATGGCTATAGTGCGGATCTGGATCTCAACGGGGATGGATTGCTTGCCGTTCAGGAAGTAAACGGGGATCTTCACGATCAGATGGAGGCTGCGATACCCGTTCGGTTTGGGATTAGCGATGTAATCCTTGACCGCAACCACCTCAAGGTCATCCTGGTGCTCCAAGTATTCCAGGATGGCATAGGAATCCTGGACATAGGAGACGATGACCCGTAGGCCCGCGATATCCATGATGTACTTCTCCATGGAGTCAAGGGTGGCCTCTTTGCCGTAGCGCTCCAGCTTCTCGAAGATGGAGGGCACGGATTTCATCCGAGACTCTATGTGATGGATGGGGTTGCGGCTCTTACGCAGCTTCAGATCCTGGTCTAAGGTCTCAAGGCGCGTTTCCATCTGACGCATGGCCGCGTGATATTTCTGCAGGATATCCTGAGCAGCGTATTCCAACACAGTGAGCGCATCTATGTCGTTGTTCGTCAGGATGCGGTTCTGGGTGAGCTTGGACGTGACCTCCCTCGGAGGGGCCCCGTGCTCTCGTTGATAGGAGATGGACGCGCTCATGCGGATGTCATCCAAGGAACCGGGGGTGCTCATGCCTAGGCCTCATATCCTTGCTTCCGGGGCGATATCAGCAGCCGTGCCAATGGCCTGAACGACCAAGGCCCAAGCCGCCATCAGGATTCCTATTCTAGCCTACATCCCCGTGCTTTCCCAGAGCGGAGGGAGTGCCCGACCCCGGTGAGAGAGACGGCTGAGAGCGGGATGGACAGAAGGGTCTTTTTGGGCTAGAACCTCTGGAAATATCCCCCTGTCGTGCCATTTTTGGAAATTTCTCGGCACATCAGGAACATTTTGCCTTACCATCTGTACACTCACACAGCGTGCGCATGAACTTCAAACGCACCCACGCGGACAGCTGGAATGACCGATGCGACAGATACGCACTGCACTAGTATCAGTCGCCTTAGAGAAAGAGAATGATATGGCAGCACCTACAATGACCGCCGAACAACGCGCAGCCGCTCTGGAGAAGGCACGCATCGTCCGCGCCGCCCGCTCCGAGATCACCACTAAGCTCTCCACGGGCATCATGAGCCCTGAAGATGCACTCAAGAAGGCTGACGATCCCGTTGTTGGGCGCATGAAGGTCAAGTCTTTCATCAACGCCCTGCCGGGCTATGGCAAGGTCAAGACGGAGAAGCTCATGGAAGAGCTGGGCATCCCTGAGACCCGTCGCATCCAGGGCCTGGGCAGCAAGCAGATGGAGAACCTGAAGAAGGCGCTTGCCTAAGCTGATCCGCTCTCAGCAGTTCAAAGGCTCCCGCAAGGGAGCCTTTTTCATGAGAGGACCCACACAGAGGCCATTGGAGTAGAATCATCCCTGACCTCCACCCATGAACGCCTATCTGAGGAGATGAGCATGCAGCAGAACCATACCTCCATCATCCGGGGACTGAACATAGCCGTCATCGTCCTTGCCGCCTTGAGCCTCATCGCCTCGGCCATCATCTTCTCAGTGCTGGAGAACAGCAAGGGCCTGCTCTATGACTACATGAGCTCGGAAGAGTATCTGCTCTACGAGTACGACTATGGCTTCGACTACGACGATCCCTGGGATGATGGTTACGGTCATCGCGGGAACGGCTACCACGCAAGCCTGGAGCACGCCGCTCCCTTGATCACGGCTCACGCTGCTCCCGTAAGCTCCTATCAGTACGGCTACCAACCGGACAGCAGGATGGCCCTGGATCTTGCCCTGGGCATCATCAACGGCCTGCTCATCTGGGAGATGATCGCTTCGGTGGCCATGCTCGTCTTCGGCATCCTATCCTTGGTACGCACGGGGAAGCCGGAGCAGCTGAAGCAGATCATGGTATTCGGGATCCTCGGAGCGGTCATCTCGTTCCTTGCCGGGCACATCATCCTGACCGTGATCTTCACCGTTTCTGCCGTCATGGCGAATAAGGATAAGAACGCCCTGGTGCCCATGGCACCTACCACCCCCGTACCGCCTCAAGGGCCCTATCCGTTCTAGAAAGGGCTAGGAAGACCGGAACCGATCAAAGAGGGAGGCCCGCTCCTCTGGACGGGATATCTCCAGCAGCTCCGGCTCCAAGTCGAAGAGGCTTGCCAGCGGCACCTTCGATGACACCTCCAGGCACTTGCGCAGGCACACGTCCCGACACAGACCGCACTGAGTGCAAAGCTCGGCAGAGAATTCCAGGTACTTCCTGTCTTCCCGCTCGGGCTTGTCGAATTCCGCATAGGAGAGCGCAGCTGTCGGGCAGAAGAGGACGCAGAGGCCGCAACCGGAGCATCGGTCAGCATCTATGGCCAGAGAGCCGAACCGGCGTGTCTCCAAAGCCACCTCAGATGTGCTCAGGTCCTCAGGCTGTTCGGCTGTCTTCTCAAGGCATTCCAACAACTGGAAGTTGCCCTCGGGCTGGAAGGTGGGCATGCGCCCGGAGCGACCAGCGCTCAACCGATCCTTGAGCGTCCGCGGACGCGCCTGAGCGCCTCCAAGCTTCTCTTCCATCGTCTTCCTGGCTACATTCCCTGCAACGCTGCGCATATAGCGGCCCGTCTGAGCCAGCAGTCCGCGCCGATCTTCGCCGCGCACATTGGCTCGGCGGGGCGAGAGCACCTCAGACGGGAACTGGGAGGTGCGCGTGATGATGACCTGAGCCCCTACAGCTTCCAGCATGTCCGCCGCCTGATGGACAGATGTCGTTATGAACCCATCGGCCGCCCCGTACTTGCAGGTGGCGCAATCCCCGTCCACCAGCAGGATGTCATCCAGCCCCGCTGCCGCCAGCCCGAGGAGCTCCGTCTCCCCCACTGTTCCCAAGCAGGGCACCTCGGCGAACCGTTCTGGATCAGCCTCATGACGCGCTGCAGCCCGGGCGCAAGCCACAACCCCCATCCCCCGCGGTCTGTCAGCGGTCTTGAGGGCAGAGGCCAGCACCTGCGTGCTCGTGGGCTCGAGCAACGAGAGGGCGAAGGTGGGGCACACCGTAGTGCATACCCCACACCGGACGCAGGCATCTGGATCCACGGATACCATGTTCTGCTGGACGGTGATGGCCGCCGCCAGGCAGGCATCGCGGCAACGACGGCACGTGGCATTGCGGTTCCGCACCGCCACGCATCTATCCTCATCTATGGCAAGGGGGCTGACCTTGAGATAGTCAGCGTAGCTCAGGACATCCGCAACGGAAGGCATCGGCTATGCGCCCTCGTAATTCCCGAAGTTCGCCTCCAGATGCGCCAGTTCCTCAGGGGTGTTCGCATTGATGAAGCAACCGCCCATGGGCTCCACCTCCAACACGCGCCGCTGGGGAAACTCAACGATCTTCAGCTCGGGCGCTCCATAGATGCACTGCACCTTGCTGTCTCCCCGCTCCAAGGCGGCCTGCACGACCTCCAGACAGCTCGAGCGACGATACATGGCATGGAACGGCTCGAAGCCATGGTTGTTCACCGGGACCACCACGTCCGCTTCCTTGTCTGCCATCTCGATGGCCTCAGCCACCACCAAGGGTGCGGAAGCGAAGACCATATCGCAGGCAACGATGGCCACATAGGGATTCGATGCCGTGGAAAGCGCCGTGAACAGGCCCGGGAGCGCACCGCGGAAATCGTAGGCATCGCGCACCAGCGTGATGTCCAGATACGGGAACTCCTCGGCCAGAAAGCCCAGGTTCTCCGGCTCGTTCGTGGTGATGATGAGCTCGTCGGCCACAGGTGAGAGCCTGCGCACCAACCGAGTGATGAGGGGCTTGCCCACGAAGGGCACCGTGGCCTTCGATCGGCCCATGCGGCGGCTCTCTCCGCCTGCCTGGATGGCCACGCTCACCCGGGGGCGCACGTAGTGCTCCTCCAGGAATCCTACGATGTCCCCGATATCATCCAACCCGAAGCAAGGGATGCCGCACAGGGCCGCCGCTTCGCAAGCTGCCGGGATATCCGTCACCACGGCCACCGTGTTCGCGTCCGGCATCTTCTCGGCTATGTCGCGGGCGAAGGCGTCCTTCCCTCGGGAGCGCTGCACGCTGTCTCCCGTAAGGGCGATCCCATCCCGAGCGTCCTCCAAGAACACCTGGGCCACCGCAGCATCGGCCTCATTGGCCTGGCGCATGATCTCGATGGTGGGAAGCCCGCTCTTGCGGTAGCCCTCCACGACGATGATGTCGTGGCCCGGCATGGAGCGTACGATCTGGGAGCATTCCAACTCATGCTTGAGCGTCTTCACCCGTGCCATCTTGGTAGGCGAGGCGATGACCGTCTCCGTCGCCCCCGCTTCGCGCTGGCGGTAGGAGTCCTTTCCCGGATGGTCTATGTCGAACTCCCCATGGGAATGATGTTTGACCGAACCCACATCATGACCCCGCGCCGTGAGCTCTGCGATGAGCTTGACCACCAAGGTCGTCTTTCCCGAATTATGACGCCCAACGATGCTCAGGGCCGGGCTGGGAACTTCGATCATGGATGCATCTCCTTTGGTCGCATAGGTGCCTCAGAGATCCAGGCGGCCTTCCATGGCCCGCCCCAACGTGACCTCATCAGCGTATTCCAGGTCTCCGCCCACCGGAAGTCCGCTGGCAGGTCGCGTCACGCGGACCCCCAGAGGCTTGACCAGCCGGGCAAGGTAGGCAGCCGTTGCCTCCCCCTCCACATTCGGGTTGGTGGCTATGATGACCTCCTCCACCTCCTCTGAGGAGAGACGGCGCAAGAGCTCGGATATCTTCAGTTCATCAGGACCGATGCCCTCCAAAGGCGAAAGCGCGCCGTGCAGCACGTGGTACACCCCTTCGAAGACACCCGTGCGCTCGATGGGAGCGATATCCTTTGGCTCTGAGACGACACAGATCTGACCATGCCTGCGCACAGGGCTCGCGCAGATGTCGCACTGAGCGCTCTCGGCGTAGTTGAAGCAGGTCTGGCAAAAGCAGACGGTGGCCTTCACCTCATGGATGGCGTCAGCCAAGCGGATGGCCTTCGTGGACTCCGTGTTCAGGATGTAATAGGCGATGCGCTGAGCGGACTTCGGCCCCACGCCCGGCAGGCGCTCCAGTTCATCCAAGAGCTTCTGTATGGAGGGGGCTGAGTGCATGGGCTTGGCAAAGGCGGAACGGGACAGGGCCTAGAAGGGCAGGTTCATCCCGCCCATGATGCTGCTCATGCGCTCATTGGATGTCTCGGAAGCCGTGCGAAGAGCCTCGTTCACGGCAGCAACGATGGTGTCCTCCAGCATCTCCGTATCTTCCGGATCAACAGTCTCGGGATCGATCTTCAAGGCCTTCAGCTCACCGCCACCGGTCACCGTAGCCTCTACCATGCCGCCGCCTGCCGTGGCAGTGAACTCCATCTGGGCGATCTCTTCCTGAGCAGCCGCAGCATCCCGTTGCATCTTCTGGGCCTGCTTCATCATCTTCTTCATATCCATAGGAGCTTCTCCTTGCATAGGGTTCGTCTAGGGTGCAGTGTATCGCATAGCGAATGACCACGGAAGATTGCGGGGCTGTCACTCCACTTCAGTGAACGAGACATCTGCGCCGAAGGCACCAGCAAGCAGGCTGTTCAGATCAGCTGTCTCATCTTCGCCCGAGGAAGCCCCGTCCGCTTCGTAGACGGAATCAGGAACGGGGTCGGGCTCAGGCACCGCGAAGGGTTCAGGCGTAGGCTCGGGTTCAGGTGCGGGCGTCGGCTCCGGCTCAGGCGCGGATGCCTGCACGGGCTGCGGCGCCGGTTCGGGATCAGGCACCGAAACGGCTGCGGGCTTCGATTCGGGTTCGCGCACGGGGACGGGTTCTTGCTCAGCAGCCTGGGGTGCGGTTGCAGGCTGTGCAGCCGCCTCCGCTTCGCCATCGATGAACTTGAAGCGCAGGCCAGGTGCCCCCGCCTGGGCGAAAGCATCTTTCAGGAAGCTCAGAGCCTCTGGGCTTTGGGCCGCCTTGAGATTGAACTCCCGATAGGGCACCAAGCCGATGTTCAGCACCTCGCCGGGCACATCCCAGGACGGGTGAGAGCTCATGAAGAGCACGCTGTGAGCTGCAGAGAGCCGCTTCAGGTGCACGAGCGCCGATTCCCAGAGTTGATGCAGATCGCGCCCGGCTACCGCTTGCGGGTCGACGGCCTGGGGTGCAGGTGCAGCAGATGCGGGCTCAGGGGTATCCATGACAGGTGCCGAAGATGGCTCTGGCGCAGCTTCCCGGGAGGGCTGTACTGCACTTTGGGCCGCAGCCTGGGCTGGCACTGCCTCTTGAGCTGCGGCGGGAGCAGGTGCGCTGGCCATGAGAGGGGCTGCCGCTGCCGGGGCCCTTCGCTCAAGGGCCTCCAAGCGCTCAGCCAAGGAGGCCAGGGTCAAGTCAGATTCCGGACGGATCATCCGCGTCAAGGCTATCTCGAAGGAGAGCCGTTGATTGGTGGAGGTCTTCAGGTCAGCCATGAGGTCCGCCAGGGTGCTCAGCATGCGAGCCAACCGGTCAGGACCGAAGAGTGCAAGCTTGCCCTCCATCTCCCGCCGCGTGGCTTCGGGCACATCCAGCGCCACATCGGCATCCGTCAAGGACATCACATACATATCCCGCACGTATTCGGCCATATCCTGGGTGAACTGAGCCAGGTCAGCCCCTGTTTCCATGTACTGAGTGGTCCAGCGGAAGCACGCCGCAGCATCCCGCGCACCAATGGCCGAGAGGATCTCATCCATATCAGAGGAATCCAACGAACCGAGCAACCGTTCAGCGGCAGCAAGGGTGAGAGACCCTTCCGAGAAGGCGATCAGCTGTTCCAAGGACGTGAGCGCATCGCGCATGCCTCCCTGGGCCCGATGGGCCACCAGTTCAAGGGCGCTGCCCTCGAAGGGTACGCCCTCCATCTCGCAGATGGCACCCAAGCGGCTGACCAGCTCCTCATTGGAGATGCGACGGAAGTCGAAGCGCTGACAGCGGGAGTGGATGGTGTCGGGCACCTTCTGGGGATCTGTCGTGCACAGGATGAACACCACGTGAGAGGGCGGCTCTTCTAGTGTCTTCAGCAATGCATTGAAGGCAGCCATGGAGAGCATATGCACCTCGTCGATGATGTACACCTTGGAGCGGCCGCGCGTAGGAGCGTAGCTCACCCGCCCGATGATCTCATCGCGCACGTTATCAACGCCGGTGCGACTGGCAGCGTCCAGCTCATAGACATCCGGATGCTCACCATCTGCTATGAGCAGGCAATCCTCACAGGTGCCATCGGGGTTATCCGTGGGGCCCTGCTCGCACAAGAGCGCTTTCGCCAAAAGCCGCGCCGTGGTGGTCTTGCCGGTACCTCGCGGCCCCGTGAACAAGTAGGCATGGCTCACCTTGTCTGTGGCGATGGCGTTCTTGAGCGTCCGTTCGATATGCTCTTGCCCTACCACATCCTCGAACACCTGCGGGCGGTACTTCCTATACAGCGCTTCTGCCAAGATGACTCCTCCGGTACCTCTATCAGTTCAGGCAATTCTAGCATCCCCGCCACTGGGAGGTGTCATGCGCCCTGAGACCAGGTTGAGCGAGTCGCCGCCTTCGGCATACCAGCATATCTCGGGTGCAATGCTGGGCGGATCATGATCCGCCCCTACGCGTCATACAGAGAACGTGACCAGGTCAATTGGGCCGAGCCTCACGCAAGATGCGTTGCGCGAAGACCACGCGCAACATATTCATTGCGGCAGTTACCGGGTAACCTAGCGTATAAGGTTCATCCGAGTGCGCCATCGGGCGGATCTAGATCCGCCCCTACAAGGCATCCTGACATGCACGGTTCATCCGATGGGAACCTGGCGCACGATCCGTAGGGGCCGAGCATGCTCGGCCCGAACACATTACAACCCAGAAAACCCCGCATTCCTGTTCCGGCCACAACCCTTAACCCGCTGCGTCAGCAGCGGGAATAGTTAGGCGGCGGTTATGACCTGTGAGCAAGGTGATCTTATGCGCCGCACACTTTCGCACGCAACAAGGCATCAGAAACCGCAGCGCGTCACTCGGACGACAGCAAATCGTCCACACATCCAATGAAAGGTTCCAGTTCGTCAAAAACAACAGCTGCGATCATATTCCAATTGGTTCCTTCGTAATCATGGACCAACCGATGCCTGAGTCCAGCAATCTGAACCCACGGAGCCTCAGGATGACCTTCAACGAATTCCCGAGAGAGGCAGTTTGCTTGCTCCCCGATATTGTACAAAGGCGTGGTCACCAACCACTGCGTCTCAACATCACGAACAAGCGTATCTCGCGTTATCGACCGGGATTCGATAACCTGTAAAAGCTGATGACCTACTAAGGATATGCGTTCAAGACGATAAATGTCGCTCCTCACAGCCGTACCGCCTCGCGCAGAACGGTGTCACGAAAGGTACCGGCATCGAGCTCAGATACTTCGAAAACATCAACCTGCTTGCCCGATGCGCGATGGAGGTCTTCTGCAACCCCGAAGATATCAAGCGGCCTGAAACCGAAACCGCCCTCCAAGAGGATATCGATATCTGATTCCTCATTGGCTTCGCCGCGAGCATAGGAGCCGAAGAGGCTGGCTGAGCGCATTCCATACCGTTCCAGAAGTGGTAGGACCATGGCGCGGATCTCGGATGTCTCAAGTACTCCAGAAGCCAACATATCACCTCCCGCCATCGTGATCGAACAAAAGCATAATAGCATGCATCGCTGTCCTTCCTTGATGGCTAACCCTCCCCCTCACGCAAGATGCGTTGCGCGAAGACCACGCGCAACATATTCATTGCGGCAATTACCGGGTAACCTAGCGTATAAGGTTCATCCGAGTGCGCCATCGGGCGGATCTA
>CAJURZ010000017.1:0-29347 GCA_910588905.1 uncultured Eggerthellaceae bacterium | reverse complement strand
TCATCCGATGGGAACCTGGCGCACGATCCGTAGGGGCCGAGCATGCTCGGCCCGACGGGTCAACCCAGAAAACCACGCAGGTGTATACAGGTCACAACCCACATCCCGCTGCTTTGCAGCGGAAATAGTTAGGCGGCGGGAGAGACCTATGAGCAAGATGGCCCTATGCGCCGCACATCCTTTCGCGCGAAGCGCGATGACGCGGCGATGAGTCGCCCGCAGTGGTGATGCGGACCTGGAGGGTCCCATCAGCAGTGCGGTGAGGATTTTTTTTGTTTATGCAGAAGACAGCCCTTCCCCGTGAGGGGTTGAGGCCGATTCCGCAGGCCGAGAAAAGCGTGATATAAGCGAAGCATCACGTCTTTTCGAGAGCCGAGGCCTAAGGCCGAACGCCCCTTGCGGGGAGGGCGTTATCCCAAACACGAGAGAGGGCGGATCCAGATCCGCCCCTACGGGCAACCTGTCATGCTACCCAGGGCCGATCACGATCGGCCCCTACGCTTTGTTTTTGGCTTTGCGGGAGTTCAGGGCGCTCTTGATGGCAGCGATGAACGCCGGAGCCACCGATACGGCCACGATGCCCAGCACGATGACCTCGAAGTGCTCCTGCACGAAGGGCACACCACCGAAGAAGTAGCCCGTCAGTACGAACAGGCTCACCCACGCCACGCCACCAATGCAGTTCCACAGCGTGAACTTGCCGAAGTTCATGTGACCAGTGCCCGCGATGAACGGAGCGAAGGTGCGGAAGAACGGCATGAAACGCGTGATGACGATGGTGAGACCGCCGTACTTCGCGAAGAAATGATCCAGCTTCGCCATGCGCTCAGGGGTGAGCGCCTTCACCTTGCCCGAATCTATGATGCGGTGCCCCAGAAAGCGCGCTATCCAGTAGTTGGACGTGTTGCCCAGAATGGCCGCAGCGTAGAACACGATGAGGCTGGCTGCTAGATTGAGACCGCCACCATCGGCCGAGAACACGCCCACTGCGAAGAGCAGCGAGTCTCCTGGCAAGAACGGGAAGAACACCACACCCGTTTCCACGAACACGATGAGGAACAGTGGCGAATACACCCAGACGGGCCCCAGAGCGATAATCCAACTGGCGATGAAGCCGCGTGGGTCTTTCAACAGATTTATGAAGAAATCTATGATTCCCAAAGCAGTATCTTTCGTGACAGTGCTGATGAATGAGAGCACCCCGGAAGACAGGACGGGCTCGTCAGCGGTTCCTTATGGCTGCTTCCTCCCGGACCTGACCAGGTTCGGAACATGTCGCCCCGTCCTGCCAGACCGAGGTGCTTTTCGTCAGTATACCGTAGAAGCGCGTCGGGGTGTTGATGGCGACCCTCCGTTACCCGGGTGGTAAAGATAAGCGCTGGCGAGCTTGCCGCCAATCAGGCAGAGCCCTATCCAGCAGATCGTAGAATGCTTGGCCGTGACCATGCACCAATAGATGGCAGAGCTCATGGACCACCACGTACTCCAAGCATTCTGGCGGATAGAGCGCTAGACGCGTATTGACGCAGATGCGCCCTGTGGAGGGCTGGCAGCTTCCCCATCGGCTCTTCATATTGCGATAGGCCAGCTTCCCTGCCCGTACTCCCAAGATGGCTTCCCATTTCTGGATGAGCGGCGGCACAAATGCCTCCACTAGACTCTTCCATTGCTGCTTCTCCTCATCGGTGGCCTCGGCGAAGGGGTCGGGAACATTCGCTGGATGCTTCTGCTGAGCCCGCTGGATCCAGGACCGCTTGCTCTCAAGGAAGCGCTCTATCTCGCCGAGGCTCACATGAGCGGGTGCAGAGACGGTCACCTGACCATTGGGTCGCACACGCAGATTCACATTCTTGATCCGCTTGCGGGTGAGCTGGACATCGAATCCAGCAAGGTGGACCATCTGAATGCACGAGGACGAGCGACCCATCAAGCGGATGAGCCTTCCCGCAGCCTATCTCGGGCCGAAAGAGCCAGTTCATAGGCATCATTGCGTGGGATGCCGCATTCTCGGGAAAGAATCTGGGCTGCTTCCTTGGGGCGCGTGCCCGCAGCGGTTAGCTCTTCAGCGCGCGCCTGAGCTCCGATCCGCTTCGCGTCCTGGGCCAGGACCTCCTCTTCGGCAGAGGGAGCATCTATCACCAAGGCTATCTCCCCTTTGAGGGGCGCCTCTTGCTGCCGGGAGGCGATGCGCTCAGCCAGCTTCGGGGCCTGTTCGACTATGACCTCTTCATGGACCTTCGTGAGCTCCCGACACAGAGCCACCTGACGGGTGGGAAACGCCTGAGCTATGGCCCCCAAGGAATCTGCGATCCGGTGGGGGCTCTCATAGAAGATGAGGGCGGCATCCAAGCTTGCTAGGCTCTCAAGCAAGGCGGCCCGCTCTCCCTCCTTGCGTGGCAGGAAGCCTGCGAAGAGGAAGCGCTGGGCAGAGAAGCCACTGGCAACGTAGGCCGTAGTGACCGCCGATGCCCCTGGCAATACATCAACGGGAATACCCTGCTTCCGCGCTTGGGATACCAGATGCATGCCCGGATCAGACACCCCCGGCATGCCCGCATCGGAGCAGTAGGCAAAGGACTCTCCCGCCTGAAGCTGAGCGATGATCTGGTCTGACCGGTCCCGGATGGTGTACTCATCAAGGCGAACGAGCGGACGCCTCACGTCAAGGGCGGTCAAGAGCTTGCCTGTCACCCGGGTGTCTTCGCAAAGGACCGCATCTGCAGACCGCAAGGCTTCGATGGCGCGCAAGGTGATATCCCCCAGGTTGCCGATGGGGGTGGGAACGATGGTGAGCCTGCCGGAATCTGCCATGGGAAGATTATACGGCCCTTGACGCCGAATGGGCCAGGCAAGCAGAGCGGATCAGGCAGCTTCTACGATGCGATAGCTAGCGTCATCTCCGCAGCAGGTCTGAAGGGCGATGGATTCGCCATGACTGGTGACCTCAGAGGCTATCTGACCCCATTGGGTGCTGTCAGGGACGTCATAGACCTCGAACACAGTGTAGGCGCGCATATTGCCATCCCTGTCGCAAACCTGGATGACATCCCCTTGCTGGAGATACATCACGCAGTTGAAGACGCCTGGATGGTGGCCGATGAAATAGCCCCAGGAACCATCCTGGGTGGAATCTGAGCCCATCCATAACCCTGCCGTGTGATCAGGCGCCCGTTCGGCCTTGTAGGCATCCACATAGGGGATGACGTTGCCTGCGATCATCAGGGAAAGGGGAGGCATGCTCTGATCACGGGAAGGATGGGCAGTGCTTGAGGTGTCTGATGAGGTGGAAGCTTGCAGGGGCACTTCATCCTGGAAACGGGCGCCGCTGTTCGCTTGGGCATTCAAGAGAGAGGGGATGGTGGAAGGCTGATGGATGAAAGCGCCATCGGCATCGTAGCTGGAAAGGCCGAGCGTCTGAGCTTGTTGGAGATAGGAAGCCGCCATGGCTTGATCCGCGGCCGACGCCTCAGCTGCCGCCTGTTGCTCTGCGACCTCTTCCCCAGCCTCATTGAAGGAAGGAGCCGCTGCATAGGCAACACCGACCACCAATGCCATGCAGACCATGCACGCAAGGAGGGCTGCCGCTACCTTCGTGCGCTTCCTCATAGCAGTCTCCCTTCCGCATATCCGCTGGTCTGACCAGAAGATACAACGGAAGGGAGAGCAGGCTCCTTAGCAGGAGCGGACCGTCAGAGGTCTGTACGAGATACGTTAGAAGATGGTGACGACCGCACCGTTGTAGGTGTCAGCGATGTATTGCTTCACCGCATCGGTCTGCAGCGCCTCTATGAGCGCCTGGATCTTCGGCGAATCCTCAGAGCCTTCCTTGACAGCGATGACGTTCATGTAAGCGCGAGCCGCTTCGCCCTCATCGGATTCCGTAGCGATGGCATCGGCCACGTTCAGCCCTGCGTTCAGTGCATAGTTGCCGTTGATGGCCGCCACGTCCACCTCATCCAGGGTGCGGGGAACCTGAGCGGCTTCCACTTCCTGGATCTGGAGGTTCTTCGGATTCTCCTCGATGTCGATGACCGTAGCGTTCAGGCCAGCGCCCTCCTTCAGCTTGATGAGGCCCTCTTGCTCCAGCAACAGCAGTGCGCGAGCTTCGTTGGTGGTGTCGTTCGGCACGGCAACCACGGCACCGTCCTGGAGCTCATCCAAAGAGACGACCTTGTTGGAGTACAGGCCAAAGGGCTCGAAGTGGATGCCCGCAGCATTGGCCAGATGGGTGCCGTTCTCATCATTGAAATCGTTCAGGTAGGTGATGTGCTGGAAGTAGTTCGCATCCAGCTCACCCTCTTCCAGAGCGGTGTTCGGCAGCACGTAGTCGTTGTATTCCACCACTTCCAGCTGATAGCCCTCATCAGCCAGCGCCTGCTCCACCTGCTTCAGTATCTCAGCATGGGGCGTAGGGGAAGCGCCTACGGTGATGACCGTGTCATCCCCTTCAGCAGCCGCCGAGCTAGCGCTGGAAGCATTGGAGCCGCCCGAGCAGCCAGCCAATCCCAAGGCCAGCGTTGTGGCTGCCACAACGGCGATGGCCGTGAGCTTCTTCGAGATCTTCATGGTATTCCCTCCTGGTCTTCTACCTCAACCGTTTGTCAACCTTGTTGACGAGCTTCAAGCCACCCTCTTGGAATATCTGCACGATGACCACGAGCAATGCCACGGTGATGAGCATGACATCGGACTGGTAGCGGTAGTAGCCGTAGTTGATGGCGATGGCACCCAGGCCGCCGCCTCCCACGAAACCCGCCATCGCAGAATAGCCCAGAATAGTAGCGAGCGAGATTGTAGCACCCACGAGCAGCGATGGCCGCGCCTCTGGCAGGAAAACCTTCCATATCATCTGGAAGGTTGACGAGCCCATGGCTCGAGCTGCTTCGATCACTCCAGCATCTACCTCCTTAAGGGAGGATTCCACCATGCGAGCCACATAGGGAGCCGCTGCCACCACCAACGGCACGATGGTGGCTGTGGAGCCGATGGTCGTACCCACCACAGCTCGGGTGAAGGGCAGAATAGCCACGAGCAGGATGAGGAATGGGACCGAGCGCAGGATGTTCACGATGATGCCCACCACGAAGTTCACTGCTCGGTTCTGGCGGATACCGCCCTCACCGGTGACATAGAGGATGACTCCCACCGGCACGCCTATGACATAGGCGATGGCCGTAGAGACGAGGGTCATGTACAGCGTTTCCCAGGTGCCCGTCAGCAGAAGGTCCATCATCTCCGGGGACATCTAGATCACCTCCTTCAGGCCCGCATCTTCTCCCCCAGCGCCAGTATTGGCCTCGAAGAAGATGCCACGGCGCTCCAGGTAATGCTTGATGCGGTCTTGGGCCGCCGTATCCTCCGGCAGCTTGATCAACATCTGGCCTAAGGTCTTGCCGCCGATGACCTCTGTATTGGCTGAGAGGATGTTCACCATGACATCGCACTGGACGGTCATATCTGATATGACGGGAGCCCCGGATTCTTCGCCTGTGAAGGCCAGGCGAAGGCTATTCGGCGGAAGCGGGGCCACAGCCTCGGCATGGGAGGGCTCGATCAGCCGCTTCGCTGTATCCGACTTCGGCTGCAGGAAGACGTCGAAGACGGTTCCCTCTTCCTTCACCTCGCCTTCGCTCATGACGGCCACGCGGTCGCAGATCTGCTCCACGACGCGCATCTCATGGGTGATGACCACGATGGTCACGCCGAATTCGGTATTCAAGCGCTTGAGCAGATCCAGGATGGAGCGAGTGGTGATGGGATCGAGCGCGCTGGTGGCTTCATCGCAGAGGATGATCTTCGGATCAGTGGCCAGGGCCCGGGCAATGGCCACCCGCTGCTTCTGACCCCCGGAGAGCTGCGCCGGATAGGAGGATGCCTTGTCTGAGAGGTCTACCAATTCCAGCAGCTCCTGCACCCGCGCATCAGCCTTGTCCTTCGGAACGCCGGATATCTCAAGGGGATAGCGGACGTTCGCTGCCACCGTGCTTTGAGAGAGCAGGTTGAACTGCTGGAAGATCATGCCGATGCGCTTGCGCTCCTCGCGCAGCTGCTTCAAGGAGAGCTGAGTGAGGTCAACACCGTCGATGATGACCTGGCCGGAAGTGGGGCGCTCGAGCAGGTTCATGCAGCGCACCAGCGTTGATTTGCCAGCGCCCGAGAAGCCGATGATGCCGAAGACCTCGCCATCTTGGATGGCGAGATTCACGTCGTTGACGGCCGTGAAGCTATCCTTGCCCGTCTTGAACGTCTTGGTCAGATGCTTTAATTCGATCACGCGCATTCCTTGGGTCCCGCAGCCCATAAGGGCTGCATTCTGCCTGAACCTGTGATTTTAGCGCGAACAGCGTCGCTCATGCCCCCTCAGGAGAACATAGGAGTGGAGAGGTAGCGCTCCCCCGTATCCGGCAGGATGCACACGATGCGCTTGCCTGCCATCTCAGGACGCTGGGCCACTTGGGACGCCGCACATACGGCCGCCCCTGAAGAGATGCCCACCAAAAGGCCATCTCGGCTGGCCAGAGCACGGCCTGTTTCATAGGCGTCTTCCTCATGCACCTGGATGACCTCGCCGTAGATTCGGGTATCCAGCGTGGCGGGCACGAAGCCTGCGCCGATGCCTTGAAGGCCATGGGGACCGGGCTTCCCGCCTGAGAGCACGGGGGATCCCGCCGGTTCCACGGCGATGATCTGGATGTTCGGGTTCTGCTCTTTCAAATAGGCTCCTGCGCCGCTGATGGTGCCACCAGTGCCCACACCGCACACCAAGGCATCCACATCGCCTTCGGCCTGCTCCCAGATCTCAGGGCCGGTGGTCCGATAATGGATGGCCGGATTCGCAGGATTGCTGAACTGGGAAGGGATGAAGGCATTCGGGATATCCTGGGCAAGCTCCTCTGCCCGAGCGATGGCCCCCGCCATGCCCTTCGAACCTTCTGTCAGCTCTAGCTGCGCCCCGTAGGCCCGCATGAGGTTGCGTCGCTCCACAGACATGGTCTCGGGCATGCAGATGATGATCTGATTCCCCCGCGTTGCCGCCAGCATGGCCAGCCCCACGCCTGTGTTGCCTGAAGTGGGTTCGATGATGACCGTATCCGGGCTCAGCTTGCCCGAGGCTTCGGCCTCATCCAGCATGGCCTGGGCTACACGATCTTTGATGGAGCCGCCCGGATTGGATGATTCCACCTTGCCAAGAAGGGTAGCGGGCAGCTGGTGGTCCGCTTCGAAACGGGTCAGCTCAAGGAGGGGGGTATGGCCGATGAGCTGGGACACCTGAGCATAGATGGTCATCGTGGTCCTTTCGACGAACGAGGTCTTTCGGTGATTATAGGCAAGATGACCCTGGCCGCTGAGGATGTTACGAAGGGGAAATATCCCTTCGGCCCCATCTTCTCCCCCGGAACGCTCATCTTCTGCTATCCTGCCCACTGACCCGATACGAAAGGCCCACCGTGCTCAACGCTCAAGCCCATAGCTTCAACGCAACCGCCGCTGCGGTTGCTGGTGCCTGGTGGTGGCAGAAGGGAATATCGTAAGCCGGGTTATCGAACTTCGCCACGCATAGACGCTTTGAAGACCCTCGATGACTCGGGGGTCTTCTTTTTTCACCCCACATCCCAGGACTTCAAGCCGAAGAGGCGCAGATCGGACCAAGAGAAGCTGAATGCCGCGAGAAAGGACAAGGAAGATGGCAGAGGCAAGCAGAACGACCACCCGCAAAGAGGCCCCCTACCGGATCTATCTGCGAGAGGATCAGATCCCCACCCAATGGTATAACCTGCGCGCCGACATGCCCGAGCCACCCGACCCCATGCTACTCCCCAATGGCCAGGTGGCCCGCCCGGAGGATATCGCTCCTGTATTCTGCGACGAACTGGTCAAACAGGAGCTGGATGACGAGACGGCCTACTTCGACATCCCCGAAGGCGTGCGCGAGATGTACAAGGTCTACCGGCCGAGCCCCCTTTGCCGAGCCTACAACCTGGAGCGCGCCTTGGATACGCCCGCCCGCATCTACTACAAGTTCGAGGGCAACAACACCTCCGGCTCCCATAAGCTGAACTCCGCCCTAGCCCAGGCCTACTACGCCAAGGAGCAGGACCTGGATAAGATCACCACCGAAACCGGAGCGGGTCAGTGGGGCACTGCGCTCTCCGAGGCCGCCGACCATTACGGCCTTGATCTGGATGTGTTCATGGTGAAGTGCTCCTATGAGCAGAAGCCGTTCCGGCGCAACATCATGGAGACCTTCAACGCCACCGTCACCCCCTCGCCCTCCAACACCACTGAGGTGGGCCGGAAGATGCTAGCTGAGCACCCTGATTCCACCGGCAGCCTGGGCACTGCCATCTCAGAGGCGGTGGAGCGAGCGCTGAACGTGCCTGAGAACAAGGGGCGCTACCAGTTGGGCAGCGTGTTGAACCAGGTGGTGCTGCATCAGTCCATCATCGGACTTGAGAGCTACACAGCCTTGGAGGAGCTGGGCGAATACCCGGACATCGTAATCGGGTGCGCCGGAGGCGGATCGAACCTCGGTGGCCTCATCGCGCCGTTCATGCGTGACAAGCTGCGCGGGGACAGGCCGGATACCCGCTTCGTGGCCGTAGAACCCGCCAGCTGCCCCTCGCTCACCCGGGGCAAGTACGCCTACGATTTCACAGACACGGGCCGGACCTGCCCGCTTTGCAAGATGTACACGCTCGGTAACGGCTTCCTCCCCTCCCCTGATCACGCAGGCGGCCTTCGCTACCATGGCATGGCACCCATCGTGAGCAAGCTCAAGCACGATGGCTACATGGAGGCAGTAGCCGTGAAGCAGACCGATGTGTTCAAGGCCGCAGAGGAATTCGCGCGGCTAGAGACCATCCTTCCCGCACCGGAGAGCGCCCATGCCATCTATGCAGCCATGGAAGAGGCGAAGAGGTGCGCTGAGACCGGTCAGGATAAGGTGATCCTGTTCGGCCTCACCGGCACGGGATACTTCGATATGTACGCCTACGATGCGTACAACAACGGCAAGATGAGCGATCACGTGCCAACCAAGGAGGAGCTGGAGGCGGGATTCGCCACCATCCCCTCAGTACCGGGAGTCCAGTAGACGAAGGAGGCCTCCATGAAGCCCCTACCCCGCATTGACGAGAAACGGATGCGCGCTTCTGCTGAGGCGCATCCCCAAGATACGCTGGCCAACGATGAGCCCGTAGTGTTGGAATCCTCAGAAACGGATCCGGAATTCCCCGCCATGGAGGAATACGAAGTGGACGAAGATGGGCCCACCGGTTCCAAGCGGAAGTACCCAGGGCTCATCTGGGCCGTCATCGCCGTGGTGGCCGTCGTCCTCTTGTGCATCGTACTAGGAGCCGTGGGAGATTGGATGGACCCTCAGGAAGCCCAGCAGGTGCAAGACGCCCAAGAGAACGCCACGCTCTAGCCCAAGAGGCTCCAAAAAGGGCTGCGCGCCTTGGCTACGAGGCTTCCGGAAGGGGCAGCCAGATATTCAAATCCACATCAGTGGGAATGCCGGGGATGCTCCCGGCATTCGAATACTGCCAGAGGATGAAATCGAACTGAGCCGTGGGGGCTCCCACCTCGTATTCGGCCAGCCAAAGGGGATAGGCGCTGTGGATCACGCGGTGGAGCTTCCCTAGATCCCGTTGATTGCCATAGACCAGAGGCTCATAGCCTGCCCGCTCCATCCGTTCGCAGAAGGAGATGGCGAAGGCGCTCAAGGTGTCACCGTCCAGGTCATTGGCACGGGCCCCCTCCACGTCCACAGCCTCATGATCGAAGGCCACGGCTTCGAAGCGCACCCCTTCGGCCTCAGCCTGGGCCAGCAATGAGAGCGCCAGGTCGGCTTCGGCCTGCACTTCATCCTCGGAGATGGCCTGGGAGAAGAAATAGGCGGACACGGGGATGCCTGCCTGATGAGCACCAGTAGCGTTGGCCATGAAGAACTCGTCCTCGTAGAGAACGCCCTCCGTGGCACCGCGGTTCCCCAGCCGCACGAAGGCGAATTGCACTCCCGCATCCGCCACCTGTTGCCAGTCAATGGAATGCTGATGGGCGGAAACATCCACGCCCCAACGGGATTCCACCACTCCCTCTGGTGCGTAGACCAGCTTCTCCCCCTGCCGCTGAAGGTCTTCCCAGTTGTAGGGGCTCACGTAACCGGAGGGCGCGCAGGCCGCCAGGACGCTGACCGCACAGAGAGCGGTCACGATAAGGGCAGAGAGCTTGCAGGTGAGTGAAAAAGAATGGGCGCATTTCATCACCCCATTCTACAATAGGATGAATGCTGTGGTCTTCATCAGGCAAGGAGCAACGATGCGAGCAGTCCTCCAGCGCGTCAAGGAAGCCAGTGTCACCATCGAGGGTCAGGTAGTGGGAGCCATCGGCCAAGGGTATCTCATCCTGTTAGGAGTTGGTCCCCAGGATACGGAAGCCCAGGTTGAGGCCCTTTGGAACAAGATCTATAAGCTGCGGATCTTCGAAGACGGTGCGGGCAAGACCAATCTCAGCCTGCGAGATGTGGGCGGAGACGTGCTGGTCGTAAGCCAATTCACCCTTTTCGCCGATTGCCGCAAGGGCAACCGCCCCTCGTTCACCCAGGCAGCTCCACCTCAGGAGGCGAAGAGACTCTACGAGGACTTCATCCGCAGGGCCCAGGCTGATATCCCGGAGGTGGCCAGCGGCCGCTTCGGGGCAGACATGGCAGTGTCCCTCATCAATGACGGCCCCTTCACGATCGTCCTGGACACCGATGCCCTGTAAGGCTGCTCCTTTGGCAGGGGACGAGATCTCAGATCGAACTGAGATTCTTTCAAGGAAGGCGTGCTGCGCGAAGACCACGCATAACATATTCATTGCGTCACCTGCCGGGTAACCTAACGTACGGAATTCCCCCGGGTGCAACGTGGGGCTGATCGAGGTCAGCCCCTCCAGCAACCTGACATGCATGATGCATCCGATGGAAACCTGACATGTCCCGCGTAGGGGTCGAACATGTTCGACCCCAAAGGTGTCACACTCCCGAAAACCCCGCAGGTATGCACAGGTCACAACCCCCACCCTGCTGCGTCAGCAGCGGCCTTTGGTTAGGCGCCGCCAACGAGAAGCAGAAGGGATGCATTGACCGGCGCACATCCTCCCGCGTAGGGGCCGACCACGGTCGGCCTCTACGGATCCAGGGTGGTGATTACGCGCGAAGCGCGGTCATGCGGCGGTAGCCGCCCGCAGTGATGATGTGGACCCGGAGGGTCCCATCAGCAGTGCGGTGAGGATTTTTTTGTTGTTACACGAAGACAGCCCTCCCCGTGAGGGGTTGAGGCCGATTCCGCAGGCCGAGAAAAGCGTGATATAAGCGAAGCATCACGTCTTTTCGAGAGCCGAGGCCTAAGGCCGAACGCCCCTTGCGGGGAGGGCGTTATCCCAGACGCAAAAGGGGCCGACCACGGTCGGCCCCTTACGAGAATCATTCTGGGTCGTGCGTGCGGACTTTCGTGAGGGCGATCAGGAAGACCACCGCAGAGAGCACAGCAGAGAACGCAAAGGCCATCTGATAGCCAAAGGCGCCCGCGCTTGCCAATGCCGTGATGATGAGCATCATGAGCGCCGTACCGAAGGATGCGCAAGCCTGGCGCAGCGTGACGAAGAACGTAGAACCATCGCCCATGAGCGGACCAGGCAGACCACCCATGCCCCAAGAGATGAACGGACCGATGATGGTGCTCACGCCGATGCCGCGAATGGTCTGCATGAGGGTGAGCAGCCAGAGAGGCGTGGATGCATCCACGAAGATCATGGACACCGCTCCTACCGTGAGGCATGCGGCACCGCCGATGATAACCGGCCGCGCCCCTATCTTGTCAGAGAGGATGCCGCCCAGCGGGTTGAACACCACCGCCAGAACCGTAGCCGGGATGAACACGATGCCCGCATCCAGCGCAGAGAGACCGCATATGTTCTGCACGAACAGCGGGATGATGAGCGTGATTCCCATGAAGGAGGCGAAGAGGCTGCACTGGCCTATCAGGCTGGCCACGTAGCGACCATGGCTCATGATCTGCATGGAGATGAGCGGATGTTCGATCCTCTGCTGGCGCGTGATGAACAAGATCAGGCATGCGATGCCCAGCACCAGCGGGATGATGACCTGGAAGCTTCCGAATCCGAGGCTCGCCGCATCGGTGAATCCGAGTAAGAGGCCGCCGAAGCCGACGGTGGACAGCGCAAGCGAGAGCCAGTCAAGGCGCGCACCTTGCGCAGGTGCCTTCTCTCGGGGCACGAAGGCGATGATGCAGACCGCAAGGACAGCCAGCACCACAACGAGCATGATGAAGAAGCTCCGCCATCCTAAGCTGCCCACCAGGGCGCCACCGATGAGAGGGCCGATGTTCGGCGCGAAGCCCATGGCAACCCCCGCGATGCCCATGGCAGTACCGGTCTTACCTGCGGGGAAGCGCGTCATTGCGATGGTCTGAAGCACAGGAAGCGTGATGCCCGTAGCGATAGCCTGAGGGATGCGACCGATCAAGAGCACGATGAAATCCGGTGCCAGCCAGTCGATGATCGATCCAACCAGGAACAGGATGCATGATGTCAAGATCAGCTGACGGACGCTCATGATGCGAGAGAGGTGCGCCACCAAGGGCACCGTGATGCCAATGACCAGCATATAGAGGGTGGTGAGCCATTGGGAAGTTGCCTCTACTGTGCCGAATGAGGCCTGGATGCCCAGGAGCATGGAGTTCATAGCCGTCTGCGTGAAAGAGCCCAGCGCACAGAGTACCGTGGTGATGGCGAACATCACGTATATCTGCCTGCTGCTGATCGCTTCCGTTGTCATGGGACGCCTTTCGTATCAGGGAACGCGCATGATGGTACATGACGCGTCCGTGAAAAGGAGTGACGGATTCGGCGGATGCCCCCTTCGGCGCTACCCGATCAGCGCAGAAGCGGAGACGATCATGGCCAGGATGATGCCCATGATGGATTCACCACCGAGCAAGCCCGATGCCAAGATCAGGCCCGTATCACCATAGGCACGCTCCCGGGCTTCGCGCTCCTCAGGTGCAAGGCGGTCCATCCTCTTGCGATGGATGAGATCTACCACGGCCTTGACCACCACACCCAAGAACGCCGTGAGCGACATATAGAACGGAAGGTACATACCCAACCCGAGCATCATGGCAGGAAAGCGAACCAGGTAGAGGACGAAGCCTGCCACAGCACCCACTATGAACGCGGCCATGTTCGGCACGCCAGACACCATGGTGGCGACCACGCTGGCTTGAGCGGAGACGAATTCCTTGCCAGGCCCGAATGCCTCTGGCCCGTAGGCTTGGAAGAGCACGCCGATGGCCAACGCTGCCACCACCGAACCGATGAGCGCTCCGATAGCCTGGCCCACCCATTGGGCCTTCGGGCTGGTGCCTAGGACAGCACCGGCTTTGAGGTCATTCATGACATCCCCCGCAAGGCCACAGGCTACCGCCACGAGCGCAGCCACGAAGAAGAGCTGGAGCGAGGATACCTCTGCCACCAAGGCTACCAGGAACAAGGCGATCAAGCCGAATATCTCCATGGGATCGATGCTCGTCTGCCCTACTGATTGGGCGCTCATGGCACAGGCTACGAATGCGCAGATGACGGTGATGAGCGCCACGGGGATCGGCAGCTGCAGCGCGATGCATGCAGCCACAGCTGCGCTGGCAAGGGCCAGGATGGCAAGACCCGAGTTGCGAATGGCCTTGGCTTGGGGTGCGCCGCTCGAAAGGCAGGCCGCCGCCGTCAAGCCCAAAGATCCGCCTTGGCAGTTCGCTTGCCCGGCTTTCTTGGAGAGCGTCTGGAAGCCAAGGGGCAAGATGTCCCGCACGATCACCGCAATGCCGCAGCCCATCATGCATCCCATGCCCACACAAGACGTCACCGTACGGGCGTCTTCTGCCGAGGCGATCCCCAAGGCAGGCGCTCCCATGACGAGACCGAGATTCGCCAGCACCGCTCCTCCGAACCATACCACCATGGCGCCTGTGCCCACCAGGAAGCCCACAGCCAGCATCATCGGGGATGCATAGATGCCGAAGACGACGCTGGGAATGGAGAGCTGCCCCACCATGGAGGGGATCACCTTCAGCCCATCGCGCAACAGAGCCCACAGCGCTGCGAATCCCATGGCTCCGAAGAGCTTCACCCCGGTACGACCGCCGGTCTCGCCCGCTTTCAACGTTTCGGCGGCCGCTTGCCCCAACGGGTATTCCAGTTCGGCTTCGTCTATGAAATGACGGCGCAACGCGATGGAAGCCACCAGCCCCACCACGGATCCGCAGAGCGCTATCACGAGCAATTGGAAGGTGGAGATACCCTCCCCCAAGCCCAGCATCCAGGCCCCAGGGATGGTGAAGGCCAGCCCTCCCGCCACCATGGCGCCCGATGACATCACCGTATGGGTCACATTCGCTTCATTGAGCGATGCCTTCCGATGCTTGAATGCCTTCAGAGCGAAGAGCGATATGAGGGCAGCGAAGATGATCGGCCAAGGAAGCGCTCCCATCTTGAGAGCGACATACACAGAGGATGCGGTGATGAGAGCGCATCCCAAGCATCCGATGACGATGCCACGAAGCGTGAGCTGACCATTCAAGGCGCGATCCTTTCAGGGTGGTGCAAGAGGGAACAGGGAAGGGCCGATTCTGGCACAATCCCAGCCACCTATACAGGATCAAACCGTGAGATCGGCGTATGCGGCACTGATAAGGCGCACAAGGTCATCCGGTGCCGTTTCAAGCTGACACCCGATGCGGCCACCCGAATAGAGGATGGTATCGAAGAGCTGAGCTGTCTCATCTATGGTCGTTCGGAACCGCTGCTTCATGCCCACCGGAGAACAGCCTCCATGAACGTATCCGGTCAGGGGGAGCAGCTCACGCAGGGGCAGCATGGCCACAGCCTTCTCCCCCACGGCCTGGGCGGCTTTCTTGAGATCCAGCTCCTCGGCCACTGGGATCATGAACACGTAATGATCGCCCGTCTTCCCGGTGGTGACCAGCGTCTTGAACACGCGATCAGGGTCCTCCCCCAACAGAGTGGCTACCTCAACGCCACTGGGCGCCCCGTCCGCTTCGAACGTGCGGAAGGCGAAGGGGACGCCAGCCGCCTCCACTTCACGGATGGCATTGGTCTTGGCAGGCTTCTTCGCCATGGACGCTAGCTGCGCGGTGACTTCGGATAGTACCGATAGACAGGCTCTTCCCGTTGAGGCTGAGGTTGATAGGCCCCTTCCAGCCCCGCCTGAGGCTCAGGCTGGTATGGGAATTGCGGATCGGGCTGAGGCCACGGCTGTGGCTCTTGCACGACCTGGGGTTGCGGTTCCGGCACAGCCTGCGACTGCGATTCCGACATGGTCTGAGACTGTGGCTCCGGCATGACCTGAGGCTGAGACCGGAAAGCGGGAGGCGTGGCCTCCAAGGCCGCTTCTACTGTCATCTCAGGGCCACCGAGCTTCGGGAACCCCTGAGCGCTCAGCGGAGGATCGACGAGCTCTTGAGCTGAAAGGGGCTCGTCCAAGGGAACCGGCTCCGGCACAGGAGCGAAAACAGGATCCGAAACAGGAACAGGCTCTGGCTCTGGAACGGGAACGGCCGCTTCAGAGGCTTCGCTCCCCTCATTCACCTCAACAGGCGCTGGTGCTGCCTCAGCGGGCGCCGGGGCCACCGACACCGGTGCCGGAGCGCTCATCTGCTGGAGCCCTTCAGGTCGCATGGCCGGACGGCCGAAAACGCCGCTCTCCTCTATCCCCAACCCGTATTCCCGAGACATCCGCAAGATGTCTTCCTCGGAGATGGCAGACAGATAGGGCCTGCCGGTCATGCAGGTCTTGAGGTAGATCCCTGCGGCTTTTTCGATGGTCTGAGCGCGCCCGAACGCCTCATCCAAGGTAGCGCCCGCCACGAAGAGCCCGTGATGGGGCCAGATGACCGCGCTCGTGCGCTCCATGGCCGCTGCCGTCTTCCGAGCCAGAGCCACGCTGCCAGGAACCTCCCAGCTCAAGAGCTGGACCCCTTCAGGGAAGACGAAGGCGCATTCGCTCACCTGAGCCCAGAGCAGGCGCGTGAACAGGGCCCCATCCGGTGGCACGATATTGGTCATAGCCGCCAGATCAGCGGGGTGGCAGTGATAGATGACGCGGCTCTTGCCTTCCGTAGCCGCCATGCGCACCTCATGGCAGATCAGATGCGCCAGGAGCTCGGAGGTGGGCTGAGCGTCTCCCTTGAAACCCCAGCATTCCCTCCAAGCGCTGCCGCTGCGGTCTATCTCGATGATCCCCAGGCTATGCTTCGGGTCATGGGCGATGCTGCGGAAATGGCTTCCGGCTGCGGTGATCAGGAAGCACTCCCCCGCCAGACGAGGCAGTTCTACCTCAAGCCGCTGCCAACCATGGGCGCTGAACCCAGACCGGACCTCATTCGCCTCGCTCTTGCGCAGCCGATAGGAGGCGTTGCCGCCGTTGGATTCGTGCCAGCCGAACTGCCAGCCGTCATTGCACAGGCGGATGAATTCGCGAGCGAAACCGGTGTCTAGGACCTTCATGGGCACTCCTGACCTTCCAAGATCTGCTTCAGGACACTTTACCAGGGTTGCAGAGCATCGTAACATCAGCTTGGGCTTTTGCCGCCGCTTCGTCCATGAACTCCTCTGCGAAATACACAACGAGCGCAGCCCCCGTGGGCGTAGTCAGCTCTCCCTCTTCGGGGCCTGCGAAGACAGGGACCCCTTCAAGAACGTTCGCCGTAGCCGGTGCAGGGATGGGCAGACGGCCATGGGCGCAGTCTACGTGACCGAAGCCCGTGCATACCGGCGTTGCCAATACGCGCTGCGGCCCGAGGACATCCATGGCCGCGCAGGCTCGCAGCACGAATCCCACCGCTTCGGCAGAGCCCACCTCATGGAAGTGCACCTTATCCACGCTCACTCCGTGGGCCTTCGCCTCTGCCCGAGCCAACAGGTCGTAGACCCCTTGAGCGTAGCGCTGGGCACGAGGAGTCACGCCAGAAGCACAGATGGCCTCTTGGACCTCCTGCAGGCTATGATGATGGTGATGGTGACCCTCTCCGGAACCTTGGTGCTGATGGGCGGCACCCAGGTCCGCTGGCTGAAAGACCCTATGGCCCACCAACCCTTCGCACGCCTTCGCGAAACCGTCTTTGGTTGAACCATGAGTGCAATCCAATAGGAGCGTGGTCATGAGCCTCACCCTCTTCGACAGATCATGGCAGCCGTGTAGGCCGCCCCGAAACCGTTATCTATGTTGACCACCGAAACCCCGGAGGCACAGGAATTCAACATGGAGAGCAGGGCCGCCACGCCGCCGAAGGAAGCGCCGTAGCCCACGCTGGTAGGTACGGCGATGACCGGGCAGTTGGCCAAGCCACCCAGGACGCTTGCCAATGCCCCCTCCATGCCTGCTACGGCCACGATAGCCGAAGCCCCCAGGATATCGTCCATCCGAGCCAGCGTTCGGTGCAATCCCGCCACGCCCACATCGAAGGCACGGACCACCTTGCATCCGAGCATCTGAGCGGTGAGAGCGGCCTCTTCGGCCACAGGCATATCGGACGTGCCTGCGCTGGCCACCAGCACATACCCCTCCGTGAGGGGCTGAGGCATACCGCCCACGATGCCCACTTGAGGGATGAGCTCATAGCTGAGATCCACCCCCGCCTCCTCAAGGAACTGAGCCTTCTCCGGTGCCAAACGCGTGATGAGCACGTGTTGCTGGCCGTTATCCTGCAGGGCGCCCACGATGGCCGCTATCTGATCCGCCGTCTTCCCTGCACCATAGATCACCTCTGTGGCTCCCTGGAGCAGATGACGGTGGAGGTCCACCGTAGCGAACCCGAGGTCTTCGAAGGGCTTTCTGCGCAGGATGCGCTCGGCCTCATCTACAGGGATGCTGCCAGCCGCTACCCCTTCCAGGAGCGTGCGGACGTCTTCAACCATGGAGCCCCTCCTTGATGACCTCATTCAAGCTGCCTTGCCGGTACCCCTCTACGTCAACGGTGACATAGGCGAAGCCCAGCTCATGCAGCTTCGCGCTCACCCGGGAACGAATCGGATCCTGCATCAGGTGCAGGATACCCTCCCGGGGCACCTCGATGCGGGCCAGGTCCCCATGGGCGCGCACGCGTGCCTGGGCGAACCCTTCCGCACGCAAGAGCGCTTCGGCTTGATCTATCCGGTGCAAGAGCCCAGCATCCAGCGGCGTACCGTAGGGAATGCGGCTGGCGAGACAGGCAGCAGCAGGCGTCTGGGCGTTCGGCAGCCCCAACGCCTGGGCCGCAGCGCGGATATCCGGCTTCGTGAAGCCCGCCTCAGCCAGGGGGCTGCGGATGCCCAGCTCCCGCAGCGCCCGCTCTCCCGGGCGATAGTCCTCTGCATCTGAGACGTTGCTCCCATCGCAGAGGATGGCACCCAGCGCCTCCGCCCGTGCAGCGGCCTCACCCATGATGAGCCGCTTGCAGTGATAGCAGCGGTCTTCGCCATTGCTTTGGACCGCGGGAGACCCGAGGGGATCCACCGCCAGCACGTGCTGGGAGATGCCCCACCCTTCGCAGAATGCGCGGGCGAAAGCGGCATCCTCCTCTCCTATGAGGGAGGATGCCACCGTGATCGCCTGGGCCTCAACCCCCGGCAATCCCCAAGCGAAAGCCAACAGGAACGTGGAGTCAACGCCCCCGGAGAAGGCCACGGCCACCGAACCCATCTCCGTGAGCGTGCGGGCCAGGCGTTCCTCCTTGGCTTCTCGTTCTGTCATGGCCTTTCGTCGTCAGAGAGAAGCGAGCGTTAGTCTGTGATGGTGATGGACCGGATGACCGGCTGATTCGCCTCCACGGTGATGGCTCCCATGTTCGGCTCATCCACATTGGCCAGATGGTCTGTCACGATCTGATCGATGATCTTCATGCCCTCTTCGTCTATGGTGCCGAAAGCAGCGTACTGCCCATCCAGGCTTGCGCCCACCTGGGCTGCATCACCCAGGGTGACGAAGAAGGTGCTGGTGGCCGAATCAGGGTAGGACGTGCGCGCCATGGCCACCACGCCCCGGTCGAATGCATCCGCCAGAGGGTTGTCCACCCCGTTGGAGGAGAATTCACCCTTGATGGGAGTGAGGTCAGGGTCGTTGCCTGAGGCGCTATTCCCCTCAGTGCCCCCCTGGAGGCAGAAATCGTCCACGATGCGGTAGAAGGTTTTACCGTCATAGTAGCCGTCTTGAGCCAGATCCATGAAGTTCTGGACCGAGGTAGGCGCCGCATCCCCATCCAGCTCCACCGTCACCGGAGCATAGCCTTCCACTTCGATGACCGCATGATGGGTGCCGATGCCCTCGGCGGCCTTGGCTTCGCTGGAAGAGGACGAGCTACCCGCGGTAGAGGAGTTGCTCGAACAGCCTGCCAGCCCCAGGGCTGCCGCTACCAACACGGCCATCACCAGAGCAGCCAGTTTCATACCAGAGAGATTCGCGCTTCTTTGCATGGTCTTCCATTTCCTTTCCGTAGTGGTATTGCCCCACAGGATACAACACCGGTTGTTCTTCGATAGTGTAGCCTCCCGGCTTCCGTTCGGTTTCGGTTTCCTGGCGAACTCAGCAAATCGTCAAAAAGCCCCTATGCTCCTTGATGCGAAGGAGCTTGACCGCTCCTTGATCGGAGGGGAGCACCAGAGGAGGGAACGTTGCATGGGCGTCTGCTATGAACTGGAGACGGCGGGGCTGATGCTCTCGAACCGGCACCTGTCAAGCCTCATCCAGGTGGACGAGAATGAAGCCCAGCATACTTCCTCACCAGTCGTGGCCATCCTCTCCAAGACGGAGTTCGAGGGGCTGGGTTTGGAGCATCCTGACGCCCACGAGTCCCTGGAGCAATTAGCCGCCTCTGACAGCAACTACGTGGATATCTACCCTGATTACATCGTGGGCTCCCTGGCCGTGCCCAGCAAGGACCAGCTCACTATCGCCCCTTCCCTGTTCGCCTTCTACATGGACCGCCACCAGCTCATCTTCGTAGACGAAGGGGGCACGGCCCAAGAGGTGTTGGAGCACGTGGTGAGCATAGGGGTCCTCTCTCAGACCACCACGGCCCACTGCCTCTACGTGTTCTTCAAGGAGCTCTTGGTGGACGACCTGGCATTCCTTGGGCACTTCGAAGATAAGATGGAGGATATCGAGGAGTACATGCTGGATTCGAACCGCAACGTTCCCTCCTCTGAGATCATGAAGTACCGGCGCAAATCCATGAGCCTCGCTGTTTACTACCAAGAGATAGCCACCATGGCCAGCATCCTGTCAGACAACGAGAATGGCCTGATGAGAGCCAGTGAAGCCCGGTCATTCGACCATATCGAGAGCCTGGCAGACCGGCTTGCCACCCGTTCTGAGACGCTCAAGGAATACAGCCTCCAGCTCCATGAACTGGAGCAGACCCAGATAGACCTGAAGCAGAACTCCATCATGCAGGTGTTCACCATCGTGACGGTGCTGTTCGCTCCCCTGACGCTGGTGACCGGCTGGTTCGGGATGAACCTGAGCGTCATCCCCGGTACGGATTGGCATTTCACGTGGCTGGTGCTGGTGGTGCTATCCCTGGTATGCACCGGAGCGCTCTTGGCCTTCTTCCGGTGGAAGCGCTGGATGTGAGCCTCAGGCCATCAGCTCTGACTTATCCACCTGAGCCACATACCAACTCATGAACCGCTCCAGCGGCTTGCGCAGCGCCAGACCCAGCAGCGCCGCCGGGATGAGGAACACCAACAGCCACCCCACCTGCTCCCAATACACGCTGCCGTAGGTGCCCATCATGGCTTCGCGCATGGCGTTGACCACATAGGTTGCGGGCAAGAACGGGCTCACCGCCTGCACGAAGGCGGGAAGGATCTGCAGCGGGAATGAACCACCGCAACCCGTCACCTGGATGATGAGCATCAGCACCGCAATGGCCTTCCCCAAGTTGGCGAATGCGACCACCAGTGCATAGATGATGAAGGTGAACACGAGCCCCGCCAGCCAGAAGATGAGCAGGTATAGCCAGGGATGGGCCACTTGCACCTGCAAGAACAGCATATTCCCCAACGCAGCCAAGGTGGTTTGGGCCAGCGACAGCACAGCCATGATACCGAAGTGACCCAGGAACACCTGGCGCGGCCGCGCGTCCGGCACGCGCTTGAGGGTTGCTCTGCAGGGCCGCGGCTTGAGGACCACGAGGATCAAGAGCGACCCTATGAAGAGAGCTAGGGTGGAATAGAGCGGGGCCATCTGCGAGCCGAAGTTCTCGGCCGGGTAGACAGCCTGGCGCTCTACATGCACCGGAGCGGCCAAAGCGCTGGCGAAGGCGGAGACATCAGAGGTGAGGATAGCCCGCAGCTGTTCGGTATCCTCATCCATCAGAGCTTGGCGGATGTCTGTCGCCAAGCTGTCGATGGCATCGGCTGACTGGCGCAGCCCTGAGGCCACCTCGGTGGTCTTGGCAGCGCCCCCGCTCAGGGCATCAGTGGCAGCGTTGGCGGCAGCCGACAGATTCCCGCTCACGCTCCCCAACTTGCCCAGGGAGGCTTGCACGCTCTGGGCAAGGGCGGCCGATCCATCGGCTATCTGCTCCAACCCGGGACGCATCTGCTGGAAAGCATCCTTTGCCGCCTGGAAGTCAGCTTGGGCCCGGCTCACCAAGGCCTTTACCTGATCCCGCTCCGCCCCCAGATCCGCATCGCCCGCCTCGAGCTTAGCGGCCGCCTGGCGCAGGCTCTCCTGGCTTTGTTCCAGGAGATCCGCCTGCATCTTGAGCAAGCGCACCGCCTCTTCCACAGCAGGTTGATAAGCTGCATCCACCTGAGGGAGGAGCGCCTCCAGCTGCTTTGCCAACCCCCGATAGGCACTGATACGCGTGGTCAACCCGTCGGCTTCGGTCCGCAGTGCAGCCGCTGCATCCCCCGTGGCTACGCTAGCGCTGTCGAACAGCTCATCTGCTGCTTTGCTGACCGCATCCATATCAGCGGCGCCAGCGTCAAAAGCCTCACCGAGCTGCTGCACCGTATCTCGCAGGCTCTGAGCCAACGGCGTCAGAGCACCTGTCCCTGTTGAAGCCGCCTCTTTCAGCGCACCCACCTGCTCCTCGGACGCCTCAGCCAAAGACATCGTAGAGCCGATGAGCGCATTCGCTTCCTGCCCCAGGCTGCCATAGAGCTCCAGCACCTCTGCCGTGCGGCGCAGGCTGGCTGCCGTCTGGGTGACATGGTCAGCCAGACGAGCCACCTGCCCGGATACATCCACATCGTCGGCATACCGGGCCAACGCCTCCCCCAAGGAGATAGCCACCTCGGACAACGTTTGCGCGAACACCTGATTCACCTCATAGGAGACCGTATCAGCACCCCTATCGGTGATCTTCGGCGCGATGGCGCTCTTCTTCTCGTTGCTGTAGTAGACGATGCTGGCCTGGCGCGCATCGTCGGCGAAGAAGGTCAGCATATCCCGGCTGAACTCCTTCGGAATGACCACGGCCGCATAGTAGCGCCCTGACCGCGCACCATCCACCGCATCCTCTTCGTCCGTGAACAGCCAGTCGATCTGGTCATTGGCCCGCAGCGCGCTGACCACCTGCTCCCCCACGTTCACTCGCAAGGGGATCAGATCCGACTGATAGCCCTCATCGGTATTGGCCACCGCCACGGCCAGGTTGCCCGTGTGGTCGAACACATCCCAGCAGGCGATGATGTTGTACCAAGCGAAGATGGAAGGCATAGCCACCAGCCCCAGGGCGATGACCACGGACACCACGTTCGCGAAGAGCCTTCGCAACTCGTCGGAGAAGATGAGCCACATATCACGCATCGGCGTTGCCCTCCTCCGTCACGGCGGAAGCAGCTTTACGGTCTTTGATGAGGTCGAACAGGCTCTGGGGACTCAGGGAATCCAGCTTCATCTGGCGCCCGATGCTATAGCGCAGGCTCTCCACCACCACGAGGAACAACGTGATGACCACCAACCATACCAGCCAGAAGGTGAGCACCCATACCTTCTCGGCTGGCGTGAAGGCGAATACGACGGAGATGAGGATGGGCACCCCGATGCCGCAGATGACGGCCCCGCGGATGAGCTTCGGATACAGGCGGGAGAGGCGGTCATAGCGGCTCGTGATGGCTTCGCGGTATTCATCCTTATCCGCCAACGCCCTCAATATCTGAGCGGTCCGATAGGGGCGCGGAGGCACCTGCACGCGCTCACCGTTGAAGAGCCCTGCTTTGCGGACCTGATTCGCTACCATTCGGTTCACATTCGCCAGATAGGGGCGCACCCCCACGCCCAGCGCCATGAACAATGCGAAGAACAACCCCAGCACCGCCAGGTCCGTGGCGTACTGAGCGCCATAGAACCCGCAGATGGCCTCGCGCATGGCCCCGATGCCGTAGGTGAAGGGGAAGAAGGGATAGATGGCCTGGAAGAAGCCGGAGGTCATCTCAATGGGATAGAGCCCGGTAGCGCCTGGGATCTGGGCGAACACCAGCACGATGCAGATGCCCTTGCCTATGTGCTGCAGCGTGACCGACAGCGCATAGATGATGGAGAGGTACGCCCAGGACGCCACCACGGCGGCAACACAGAGCGCAACGGGGCTTGCCGCCTGAACGCCGATGAGCAGCACGCCCGCGCAGCAGATGAGGGCCTGGATGGCCGCTATCACGGCGAACAGGAGGAAGCGGCCCAGGTAGGCTTGGGTGACGGTGAGTCCCGGTATGCCTTCGGCATCCACTTCTTGGCGCATGATGACCATGAGCATGAACGCCCCTATCCAGAACGTCAGGTTCATGAACAGCGGCGCCATGGCCGAACCGTAAGCGTTCAGGGGATAGAGCTCTTCGGTCACCACTTCAGTGGGCGCCCCCATGAATGCAGCGATGGACTGGGCATCCAGCCCATCCACACCCAGCAGGTTGGTGAGGCTCGCAGAACCATCCAGGGCCGCCACATCAGCATAGAGGGAATCCAGCTCCCCTTCCGCGCCGCTGAGCAACCCATCCGTCTGGCGAAGAGCCTCGGCTGCATCCGCCAGCGTGCCGTCCAAGGAAGCGAAGACGATAGCCGCTTGGTCGGCCACAGACTTCGTTCCCAACACGGCTGCCGAGAGCGACGAGGCTGCGGTGGAGGCCTGGGTGAGCGCATCCAAAGCCTGAGGCAGGAGCGTAGAGGTGATAGAGCTCCAAAGCGTCTGACCGGAAGCGACGGAATGCTGCACCGCCTGATCGAAGGCGGAGGAGGCCTCCTCAAGGGCGGCAGAGGCCTGCCCCACCGAAGCGCTCAGGGTGGTCAAGGCTGCCACCGTCTGCTCAAGATCTGCGTTGTGGGCCTTGAGGGTGGCAAGGGCGCTGGTCAACGGTGCTTTAGCCGGATCCGTGTCGGGCAGGGCACCCACCACGCCCTCCAGATAGGTTGCCAAGCGCTGGCTCTGCTCCAAGGCTCCCTGCGCCTGGGCAAGGGTGGCATCGGCGCTCCCCTGGGCAGCGGCTATGTCAGAAGCCAGTCCTCCCACTGCCGCGTTCGCCCGGGCAGAAGCTGCGCTCACCTCGGTCAGCGCAGCGTTGATGGCCGGAGTGGCCTGGGCCATCAGATCGGTCAGCTGCTCCTGGAGGCTGGCCACCAAGCCAGAGATATCCTCAAGGGCAGCCGCCGCCTCGTCAGCCTGGTCTTTTGCGGAAGCCAGCTGATCTTGGACGCCTGCGGCTCGGCCCTGGGCACCAACGCAGGCGTCAGCCGCTTCGCCCAACGTGCTGCGAGCCTCGGCCAATGACTCCTTGGCTGCTCCCAGCTTGCTCATGGCCTGAGAGCGCACGGTGGCCGCATCGGCCTCAGACTGGTCCAGGGCTCCGTCTACCGCCTGGACCACGGCATCGCTCACAGTGGTCACGAAGGCGGAATTGACCGTCTCATCCAGCGCACTGGCCCCGGCATCGGTGATCTTCGGCGCCACCGGACCGGCCTTCTCGTTCACGAGGTAGGTTATCTCTGGCTGCTGGAAGTTGCCCGTGGTCAGCGTCAACAGCTGCTGAGTGAAATCTGCAGGGATGACGAAGGCTGCATAGGCCCTGCCGGTCTGGAGGGCATCCATGGCCTCATCGTAGGAGGTGAAGTCCCAATCCAGCTGCTTGTTCTTGCGCAGCTCCCCCACGATCTGCTCGCCCACGTCCAGCTTGCCGGTCATCTCAGAGGAGCCCCCATGGTCCAGGTTCACCACACAGACCTTGAGGTTGCCCGTATTCTCATAGGGATCCCAGAAACCCAAGACGTTGTACCAGGTATAGACCGAGGGAAGGATGGTCAGGGCGAGCACCACCACCAATGCAGCGGGGGCTCTGAGCAAGCGCGCCAGATCGCGCTTGAACACCCGCAGGATGCTCTTCACCCGCTGCCCCCTTCCATCTTCAGCCTGATGACCTTGTATTCTACTGAATCAGGAAGGGTCCGGCCGTTGACGGTCCCATGACAGAAGGCCTCCCGGAAGCGGGCGCGGAGGTCAGGAGAGACAGTCCTTCAGGGTGGACATCAGCTGGTGGATATCCAATGGCTTGGTGATCCGCCCGCTCATCCCCGCCTCTTCCACATCCCGCAGCGTCTCATCGAACACGTCTGCCGTCACGGCCAAGATGGGGACATCGTGGGCATGGGGGTGATCCAAGCTGCGGATCCGGCGAGCTGCCTCTATGCCGTTCATGCGCGGCATGCGCATGTCCAGCATCACCACATCATAGTGGCCGATCCCCTTGGACCGAACGTTCTCTACCGCGCCTTCGCCATCCTCTGCCTCGTCCACGGCGAACCCATAGCGCCCCAACGCGCGCTTCAGCACTTCCCGCGAGAGCTCATCGTCATCAGCAATGAGCGCATGGCGCCCGCTGAAGTCATAGACCTCTGGTGTGGCATCCTTCCTACGCGTCGAGGGAAGCACCCGCGGATCATCCGTGCTGTCATCAACGCCGCCGGATGGCTGCTCCTCGCCGCTGACCCCTTCCAGCTCCAGGGGAATGCTGATGGTGAAGATGCTTCCCACCCCTTCTTCGCTCTCTACGGTGATGGTGCCTCCCATGAGCTCCACCAGGCTCTTCGTGATGGTCATGCCGAGCCCCGTGCCCTCGACACGCAGCGTTGAGGAGGTATTGGCACGCTCGAAGGGTTCGAAGATGCGGGCCAAGAACGCCTTCGACATGCCGCATCCCGTGTCTTGAACGCGGAACACGAACAAGCCATAGCCCTTCGGCGCTCCCTTGCGCTCGGTCACCGTGCAGGTCACCCGGCCGCCCATGGGCGTGAACTTGACGGCGTTGCCCAGCACGTTCACGAGCACCTGAGAAAGCCGCGTCTTGTCAGCCACTACCTGGTCATGGATGATGCCACTGGCATCCAGAGAGAAAGCGATGCCCTTCCGTTCCGCCTCCCCGGCGAACAGCGTGCTGGTGGTGTCGAGGAACGGACCCAGCTGCATGGGCAGGCAGGTGATGGTCATCTTCCCGCTCTCGATCTGGCAGACATCCAATATCTCATTCACCAGATCCAGTAGATGCGCGCTGGACATCAAGATCTTGTTCAGGCAATCCTGTACGCAATCCCTGTCGTCCAGGCATTCCAGAGCGATGTCAGCGAATCCCGTGATGGCATTCATGGGCGTACGGAAATCGTGGGAGACGTTCGCCAAGAAGGCCGATTTCGCCTTGCTGCTCTGCTCGGCCAGGTCAAGAGCCGTCTGCAGCGCCCGTTTCTGACGGCGCAAGAGCCGCGTGCGGTCCGCGCTCTTCTGCTCGGCCTCATGCAAGCGCGTGATGTCCTCGATGAGCCCGAAGGCGAAGTGATCGGTGTTGCCCATGTGCCCCAGGCTGATACGCAGCCAACGGCCATCGGGCAGCTGCCCTGTGGCCAAGAGGCTGTTCGCGCTCCCCACCCGGAACGAATCCATCTGATGGCGCACCCCGGCATTATTCTCTTCGCCGAACAAGCGACTGGTGAACTCTACGAAGCTGATGTATTCCGTTTCGAAGCCCGTGATATCGCGAGCAGGTGGCGTGAGCATGATGAACCGGCGGCGCAGGTCGTAGAAGAAGATGCCTGCCTGGATCTTCTTGAGGGAGGTGTGGGCCTGGCTGACCCACTGGGTGACCCCTTGGATGAAGAACCCGCAATAGCCCTGTTCTATGGGGAAGACCGAGACATGCAGGAATTCGGAGAGCGAAAGGGAGGCAGCATCGAATTCGCTGGCTGTCCCGTGATAGGCGGCCTGGGCGAAATAATCCAGCCAGGTGGTGTCATCATGGGGCCAGAATTCATAGACGTCCTTGCCCAGCAGGTGGTCCACCGTCATGTCAGAGAGCTTTGCCATGGCGGGGTTCAGATACTCGTAAGAGAATCCAGTAGGAGTGCCGTGGTCATCAGTCTTGACGTGTGCAATGCCGAATGGCTGGGTACTCTTGTCGAATATCCTATGGCAGGTTGCTAGCAGCTCTTCCATAGTCACCCTTAGACTCGATGCTTTGGCGATATTATAGCACTTTTACCAGGCATTTTGCTTATATATAAGCCAGAAAATCACCTTTTCTGAGCTACAAGATGCGATGATGCTCCAAGGGCAACAGGGCGCCTCAAGGGCATCTGATACCATGCAGCGCCATGAAGAGAAGGTTCTACAAAGGAGTGGCTGCAGCTCTTGGCGGAGCGCTGCTCTGGGGATTCTCCGGCAATTGCATCCAAGCTTTGACGGGAGGCTCCGGATTCGATCCGCTCCTCATCACGCTGGTCAGAGCGATCGTGGCTGCCTTCGCCTTGTTAGGGGCGAGCTTCATCAGATACCGCTCGGCCCTAGGCGGGATATGGCGAGATGGCAAAGCCCGTCTTTGGATAGGGATGTTCGGGATCGCCCTCTTCCTCAGCCAGGGAACCTATGCCATCTCCGTTGAACATACGAATGCAGGCACGGCGACGGTGCTGCAAAGCCTTGCCACGGTGTTCGTCCTGGCGATCACCTGCATCATGGGCCGACGTCTCCCTCGAAAGCTGGAGGTGGTGGGGCTTGCCTGCGCCGTCCTCTCCACCTGGCTCATTGCGACCCAAGGCGATCCGCTGACCCTGTCGCTCCCCCTTGGAGGAGTGCTCTGGGGACTGGTGAATGCCCTCTCGGTGGCCGTGTACCTGGTCTGCCCGCAACGGCTCTATGAGCGCTGGCCCAGCATCCCGGTGATCGCATCCGGCGTAGCCGCAAGCGCCGGGTTCGCCATTCTGGTCTATGGGGCGAAGATGGCGCTGGCGGGAGATGCAGCGATCCCCCTGCTGGATACGGGGGATATGCTCTTGCTGGTGGGAGGCATCGGCCTTTTGGGAACAGCCTGCGCCTTCGGACTCTATCTCTATGGAGTATCCATCGTAGGCTCGGTGAACGGGAGCTTGCTGGGCACTGCTGAGCCGGCCAGCGCCATGGTGATCATGGTGCTATGGTTGGGGACCGCTGTGAGCGTGGCGGACTGGTTGGGCCTCGTCCTGATGATGGGCATGATCGTGGCGGTGGCCAAAGGCGCCCCTGAGCCAGAGGAAGCGGCGAAGGATGCGCGAACCTCATAGAGGCCGTTCAGAGAGATGCGCAGATCCACCCGATGCCCAAGTGCTATATCCTTGCTGTCAGATATTGCGTCAAGGAGGAAGAGCATGGAAGAAAGAGCGTCCTTCTCGATATCGATCACGGATCACAGATGGATCTTGGATAATCCTGATGACCCGCATGACCTCTGTTCCCATGGTACGGTAAGCGTTCGGCTTGGGAGCAGAGTGCTTGCCGAGGATGAGTGTACGACGAGCGCAGGCGGATTGAAGCTGCTCAGATCGCTCACTGAAGATCATCCGCTAGGGGAATGCAATGGCCAGATCATTCCCCATTGCGGACACGGGATGTACCTTCAAGAAGGCTCACGCGATGTACTGCTCCTCGGCTGCAATGCCGGGATCGACTTTGGCGTTCACCATGATGGAGATGTTGTCGTACTCGAAATGGAAAACGGCGAGAGGATCGTCTTGGATCGCGGGGAGTACGAGTGGGCAGTCCTCGAGTTCGTCGATGCTGTAGAAAGGTTCTACGCCCGCTGTTCTTCGAAAAAGCTCCCTGATGACAAAGTGGATAGGCAAGGGTATAAGGCCTTCTGGAAAGAATGGAAGCGACGAAAGCGGGAGATATGCAAAAGAAGACCCGCGCGCGATGTATTCATTGAGACACCTGCCGAGTAACCTAGCATATAGGGTTATTCCAGGTGCCACCCAGGGCGGATCATGTTCGTCCCC
>CAJURZ010000016.1:49435-61219 GCA_910588905.1 uncultured Eggerthellaceae bacterium | reverse complement strand
CCGCCCGGGGTTGCCCTTTGGGAGCTTTGCTGTGGTGGATCGCCTCTCATAATCTATGCAACCAAAGATCGGTGATCGATCCTGTTCTTGAAGCTAAAAGCCGATCCTTGCCAGATGCGTCATCACCTTGTAGGCTATCTCGTCACGGGGTATTGCGTCCAGAAGGGTCACACCGCTGATGCGGTTGAGGTACTTTGTCGCCTCAGTGAAGTAGTCACGGTTGATCTCATTGCTCTGAGGGCATTTCGCATCTATTGCATCAAGGATCCCGAGTGAGACGTTCTTGTTGGCGGTGAAGCTAGATGATGAGAAGAGGACGATCTTTCCGGTAAGCCCTTTTTCGAAGAGACGAAGGAAATGGTATGGATCGCTTGCGCTCTCATCGTAGATGAGCTCTCCGGTCCACCAAAGCCTCGCAACGCAGTGCACGAATAATGATCGTTTGAAGCCTGTGGTGAAGAAATAGGATTGAGCGATCTTGTCCGGTTTACCGCTCTTGATCTTCTTTGCGCATCGGAATTGGACGTAGTCCCATAACTCATCATGGGAGAGCTCAGACCAGAGCGTCTCTTGCACTAAAAGGCGCTTGGGGAGATTTCCTAGGACGCTATGAAGGATGCGGACATTGCTCAGATCGGATGCTTTGAGCGGTTCGTTGGTGACGAGTTCGAAGTCTGGTACCTTGAACACCGTCTTCTGGATAGAACCTTCCTCTTCGATGAGGTGATCGAAGAAGGCTTTCCGGTTAGCGGCGTAGTGCTTCGCGTTTGCCTTAATGGCCGACTTCATGGTCACTAGGCCATCATCAGTGAAGGTCTTAATCTGCATCAGCGGTATCCGCTTCCTCGATGGAGGCCAAAGCGCGTCCAATAGGGTTCTCCAGGATGCGCTGAGCAACCGAAAGGATTGACTGCCCTTCGATACTAGTGAGATTCAAATCATCTAGGGAGACTCCATGGGCGTACAACCAATCGCTGAGCACGCGGGCCCAAAGGATGTCTGGGTCATAGCTCTCCTTGAGCCGGAGCAGAGCGATCATCAATGCGGGAAGCACAATGGTGCTGGCCACAGCTTCGCTGAGAAAACCTCTACCTGCCCGATAGTACTTGTCGTAGGTGGATGCCGTTAGGGTGATGTAGATGTGATCTCCATCAGTGTTCACGGCCATATCGTCGATCTGGGTTGGCTGCGCTTTTGCTATTCTCACGATGGACGCAGTATCCTCATCGCTTTCGTCATCCTCAAGCTCCACTCTGCAACTCTCGGCTATGCCTAGGATAGAGCCTCTTTCCAGATCGAAGGTGATCCCTGTGTAATCAGGGTGGAACCGGGGACTGCTGAACCCTTCAAGGGGAGTAGCGCAGATGATATATGTGCATATCTCTAGGAATCCCGAGACGGAATCTGAAGGGACATGCGTCTGGGCGAATCTCTCCTTGGTTCTTAAGATCGTTCGGAAGGAAGTGCGCGGGCATTCGATATGGGTAACGAACTCAACTTTGTTCTGAATGAGGAGGGATTCGATGGTCGGTTCATCCAAAGTGAATTCACAGTTCATTGCATATTTGTTCGAGATAGCCTGGATGGATGTTTCTGCATGGAAGGAGGCGCCAATATAGTCGTCGTTCGCTGCCATGAGGATAGGATAGGGGGTCAAGTCAGCACGTGGCTTCATAGTACTTGACCTCCATCATGCAGTAGCCCTGCGCTCCAAAGGTGATATCCAGCGAGGACCGCTTTCCGCCAGGAACATCGTTCAGGAAGATTTTGTTGTCACGAACGGCACCGACTTTGATGTCGCTTTCGTTCGCACGGGCCTCCCTGATGATGAGCCTGCTCTTGCCTTGCTCCCCTTGGATGGAGAAGGCGAGAGCGGCAGCAGCTGCGCTGTCATCTGGCTCGAAGAGCAGCCGATACTTGCCTTGATCGGGCGAAACGCAGATCAGCCTTGAAGCGAAGGGTGTTAACCTAAAGCCGATCTTGTCTCCCTGAGCAGCTCCCGTACGGCGCCTTTTACCCTTCGACTTCTTCCCCTTCTTCTTGCCTATAGCTGAGGCATCTTCGGTGCCTCCGAATTCGATGACCTCCTCCTTCTTGGCAGCAGTATCCCTAACGGGGAGGACCTCTTTCATCTGGGTCTTTGAGGCCTTTCGCGCAGAACCCAGTCGCGCCTTCTTGGTCTTGCCTATCGCTCCGAGATTCTCAGGAAGGAACCGCCCGATGCCGAAGGCATCCATCTCATCTTCCATGGGCTTCGCCAGCTTCTCTAGGACGACGGATTTCATCCATCTGTCTAGCATCTGCACGTTCTTCTTCGCCCACTTAGGCTTCTTCGTGCGTCCCGGATCCCAGCTATCATGGGAGGGCGACTCCATCTTTCGGAAATCTCGATTCATGGCTTCACCTTCTATCATCAGGATACCGGTGAATTGGATGCTGCTGCTGATGTTGCCCTTGGCGAAGAGGGTCATGCCTGAGGCCCGGGTGCGCATGATCTTGCGATCGAGTTGCTCCCCTCCCTTGATGAAGAGCCTGCACTCTCCCAGACCATACCCGAACTCCTTGGCGTAATCTTGGGCTTTCTCAGAAGAGGTAGGGTCGAAGGCTACTTCGATGGTAGACCCGGACTTGTTCGTCAGCAGATCATGGTATTCGACCACTTTGGAGGCTTGCTGGTTCAGATGGCTTTCTACGAGGGCCACGGCGCTTGCTAGGGAATCCCTGCTCACCGTGATAGCTTCCACTTGTACGATGAGCTTGTCTTTCCAGATGGATACCATGAAATTGGAGAGGACGTTGAAAATGGCTTGCAGCGTGAAATCATCGTCGAGCTTGGGGGCAACGATGTAGATGTCTGTGCCCTCTTGGCCCGGTTCGCGTCTGATGGCTCCCGGAATGTCCAGCTGATGGGGAATGGCTATATTGCGCTCATTTTCTGAGAGGTAGCCGGTCCCTGTGGTCTGTTCGCCATCCTTTTCGAAGGTGACCAGCTTGGCTACGCCGAAGCTGGAGGAGGTGCCCCTATCATCAAGGGAGGAGAAGAACACGCACCGGAGTTGCGAGAGCGCATAGGAGGCGAACTTGCCGATGCCGAAGCTGCCACCGGAGCTGCTGTCTTTGTTGGAAGTGCCACTTTCTTTGATGAGCCTGCTCCAGTCCGTACCCACTTCGCAGGTGTCTGCTCCCCGAAGACCCGAGGTACCAAAATCAGAGATGCGCAGTATGTCTATGGGCTGGTCGAACACAGAAAGGGCGTCTTCGAAGAACTCGACGGCATCTTCATTCTTCGCTTGGTTGTATCCTTTGCAAAGGGTGAGCGCTTCTATGAATTCGTCCTTGTTGGGGAAGTCCTCGGGGTTGATCGTGAAGCGTTGGATCTCTACACGAACGGGCTCCCTGGTGGAGGTGCCTGCGTCTAGGCTGTTTTGGATGCTCTCGCGGATGATGGCGTTGGAGATATCTGCGTCGAAGATACGGATGCCGGCATTGTTGATCCCATTGACATCACCATTGTTGTTGCCCGGGAACCGCCACCGCCTGCCGCCCACGCTTACCTGCTCTCTCTTGGCCTTTCGAGCAGTGTGACAGGGGCAGAGGGAGGTGTCAATGGCGAGGATGCTGAAATAAACCGCTCTTACCAAGATTATAATTGCAAAATGGTCTGTGCGGCTTCATACTGTCAATATGTTCGGATTTGAGTTCTTTTGCGTATGCTCAGACAAAACTAGAGAGAAGTAGGGGAGTTATGAGCACACTCATTGGCGCGGAGTATTTGATCGGGAATGCTTTTGTTTGTCTTGGACGCACTAGGAATATTTATTTCAATGAATTGAAGGGCTACGGTATTCAGGTTAAAGAAGCTTGTAGCCAAAAAGGGATAGATGTGATCCTGTTCCTTTCATCCAGCAACCTAGAAAGGGCTGTGTACGATTTTTCGCAGTATTTTGAATGCACCTACGATGAGGTCAAGAAGGATCGCTACATTAGCCTGAAAGACGATGTGCAGATAGAGTCCCTCGAAGAGAGCTTTCTTAATGCATTTCCGGCCGAGATCCTCATCACTTTATTCGAGAACGCACGCTGCCTGGCTGCTTAGCCTCTCTGTGCCTCAATGAAAAAGGTCAAGGATCCAATCTATGGGTATATTGAATTCGACGAGGCTTACTGGGCTTATCTGATAGATAAGCCAGAATTTCAACGTCTTCGGCATATCTCTCAAACGGGATATCGAGCTCTCTTCCCCAGTGCCCATCATAATAGGTTTGTTCATTCACTTGGAGTAGCTCATCTCGGGATGATCGGATTCTCTTCTTTTCGAGAGAACGTTCAGGGATCTGAACCTGATGTAAAATGGAATAGGCTTCGAAACACATTCATCTTAGCGTGTTTGTTGCATGACGTTGGACATTCTCCCTTTTCCCATGCCGGTGAAGATTTCTATGAGGATGCCCTTACCGAAGAAGGGATTTCCTCAAGGCTTAAAGCTATCGCCGCTTCTCAAGAGTTTAGCGATGATCTTGATGTGGGGAACTACGGAAAGCCTCATGAAGCCATGAGTGCGATCATTGGTGTGCCCCTTTGCCTCAATACACCCATGATCTCTGAGGAAGTGGATTCCGAGGAAGGGATCTACGCATTCGATACAGAGTTATTCGTGCGAGCGATAATCGGTCTGAAATACAAGAACGGAAACAAGCACATCGAGAATGCTTTGATCTCTTTATTGAACGGTGAATATATCGATGTGGATAAGCTTGATTACATAATGCGTGATGCGTTTACTACAGGATACAATTCTTTGCTTATTGATTATGAAAGGCTCTTATCAGGATATACGCTCGTTGAGGATGAAGAAGGGAATCGCATTCCTGGTTTTCACCGGAAGGCGATCAGTGTGATTGAGAATGTGGTATATGCGAAAGATCTCGAAAGAAGGTGGGTGCAGAAAGATCCGACGATCCTTTACGACTGTCGCATAATTGAATACATGATCAAGGAGTTCGTCGAACATTCAAAAACAGTGTTCGAGCCTTCGGGGGTGTTCGTGCCAGAAGCGCTGACAACCAAGGGCATCTGCTCTATAAGAAGCGGTCGACGTTCGCGCGCATGGCTTAGAAGGCAGCAGATGAAGAGGGGTAACCCTTCTTCCCGAATCAAACTTTTGTGTGATGATGATATCGTTGCGTATGCGAAGAATGAAGGCACCTCAGAGGCTGCGCGCCAGTTTTTTGATAGGGCATCTCGGCTCAAGCCGCTTTGGAAAACGGAATTAGAGTACTGGTCGAATCGCGATCGTGTGCTATCGGATACAGGGAGAATGCTTTGGCAAAGAGCACTCGGCATCCTTGCCAAAGAACTTCGTAATAACTCTGCGTTGGCGATAGATTTCGAGTTCGTTGTTCGGCTTGAGAATGATGTGAGCCTTCTTAAGGAAAAGATCGCTCCTGCGAAGGAAGATGCTAAAAGGCGCTTACTCGAAAAAATGCTTCAGTCCAAGGAGCTATCATTAAGCTTTTGTATCCTACTGCGTGAGTTCATCAAGGAAACCAACAGTGGCATGGATGGGGAGTTGGAGTTTAGATTCTATGTGATCGAAAGTTCGGGTTTTAGTCCTGACTACGATTTCGAGAAGTTCAAAACCATCCAGATAGATATGGGGCATGGTCATAGTTGCTCGCTGGGAGAATCAGTTGGCATAGAGAAAAAGGTGATCAAAAACAGCGAGAGCGAAAAATGTTATTTTCTCTACACCACGGCACAGAATAAGAGATTGCGTTCTGATTTAGCTGTACGATTCTGGGACTACATGAGACAGAATCTGGAAGGGGTTCTTAGGAAGTAGTTCATCGAATCGTCTTTCTTCGGCTATGGTGTCTGTTAACATAATAGTAACAATTGGCTATGTATGAAGGCGAGGCGGACCATGTCTATCCTCGATTCCATCACCGAGGCCCGGAAGGGGCAAAAGAGTGATGCTTCCGGCAAGAGCGGCACTGAATATGCCGTGGTGTCTGGGTTGCCTGATGATGCGTCATCTGCAAACACCAAACTATTCGACAAAGTGATCCTTGCTCTTTCGATTATCGCTATCATCCTGAGCATCATTCCGCCTTTCGCCATCTCCGGTTTTGCTCTTGGTGGCATCGCTCTCGGATTTTCCTGGTATGCCAAGGAAAAGGAAAAGATCGACGTTCGGAAGATCGTACTGATCCTCAGTGGGTGCGCGGTTTTCTTTGGACTTGTTGTAGCTGGGATATCTGCAAGCTCTGCGAATAGCGAAAAGCTGCAGCTTGCACAGACGGGGCAAGAGCTCATTGCCCTACAGGAGAAGACGGCAGCACAAGAAGCTGAACTAGCCAAGGAAGACCCTGTTCTGTCTCTTGAGATTGTCGATTCAAGCCCCTCTGGCGTGAAATCATTGCAGATCATCGTGACGGGTACGACTGCTGCAGGTGTGCCTATCAATGACACGCGTACTGTCACAGTGAGCGGCAAGAATGTGTTGGGTTATCCGTCAGGAGAATATCAGTTTGCCTATGTCGCCTTCACAGCTCCTGATGGGAAGACCATCTATAAGGAGGGAAGCGCCTCTTGTTCCTATGACGAAGGCGTTGCGAAATCCGTTCCTCTCAAACTGGTCGAGAATACCGAAGAGATGCAGCGCATTGCAGCTGAGCAAGAGGCTGCACGACAAGCGGCTGAGGCAGCCGCCAAAGCAGAGGCAGAAGCTGCAGCTGCTGCAGAGGCAGCAGCTCGTGAGGCTGAACAAGCTCAGAGTTCGGTGAACAATGAGTATACCGTTTACATCACGAAAACTGGCAAGAAGTACCACTCCAGCGGGTGTCAATACCTCAAGCAGAGCAAAATTCCTATTTCAGAGCCTAATGCAAGGGCTCAAGGGTATACCCCTTGCAGTAAGTGCAATCCTTAGGGGACATTCGATCAGGGAGGTATTTGCCAGCAAAATACCTCCCTGATTCATAGCTTACTTACAGCCGTTCTTATTGCACGTCACAGATTCGGTAGTCTCAACCCAATCCTGAGGGTTGTCATCGATTCGGGCACCGCAGGCTGTGTAGTTTCCCTCTTTGATATGGACTTTCCCTTTTTCGGATTTGCTGGTGTCGTTGCCTATATACTTGATATTCATTTGATCTTCCTTCCAATAGATATCAATCTTCCTTTTTGATGGCTATTGCCCATCATTACTAGTTATGGAACTTGTCTAACCGCCTCGCAAGGTAGCCACCTCCTTCTCTCTAAGCTTATGTCGCGCGTCGTGGCTCCTTCAGCCCCTCCTCTTGAACATCTCGAAGATACTCCAGAAATTGTGTTTGTCTGTACTGCTTACGGGACAATCAAAGCCATTTTATGAACTTGGGGAAGGTCAAAAGGGCTCAATTTAGAGGAGAGATGAGATAGCATATTTTATATATACCTTTTTCGTGGGCGTTTTTGCTGTGCAGGTAGTGAGCAAGCGGTTTAAGTAAGTGAAGCTGGGGAAGCTAAATCCGTACAGGGCTCGGGTAGAACTTTTGCGGAAGAGGCGCTCTCGCTTGCGACGGCCCCTCACCTCCTGCTCGAAGGCCATCATCTCTGTGATCGCGCGGATCTGCCCAGCGCTCGCCTCAGAGAGGGTCCGCTCTATCGTCTCGGTCGAGAAGAATAGCGAACGTGCTTGCGCCTTGAGCTCAGAGGCCATCTGTTTGCTTATCGCCATGATGGCTCCTTATCCATCGCCTGGTCATAGACCGCGAGGTCCACCGCATCCTCGTACTCCACAGGAGATGACATGATGCCAGCTGCGGCAACGGATACGCTCGCTTCATCCAGCCTGCCGGATCCTTCGAATGAGAGCTCAGCGGCTGACAAGGCAGCTTCCCAGCCCTTCGAGGCGCTGACATCACGCAAGGTGCGCAAGGCACCTTTGAGTTCGTCTCCTCCTAAGCCATCCATATAGCGCCTCAGATCATCTGATAGAGAAAAACGGACGAGGCTGTTCTGCCAGCCTCTGGGCTTCCTTGCAAGGAGAGGGAGCTGGCTTGCAGGGTCTGTGGTGTCGGTGCGGGCGCTGCCGTAGGCTCTCCTGTGCCTTGAGATCACCTTGCCTTGGGAGGTGGCCACGACCACCTCATCGGCATGAAGGCCGCAGATGAGCTCCTCACCTCCAAAGGCCGGATTGCTCGAATAGAAGTGGTGCCCATCGATGCAGACCTTGCCGTACTTGTCTGCCCGATGCCGCTCATAGCGCACGACATCGAAGGGGGCGCTCGGAAGGCCCAGGCAGGCCACCTTGTCTTCCATGAACAAGGACAGCTCACGCTCGCCTCTCGCATAGTGGCCCTTATCCGATAGCGCCATGCACTTGTCTAAAAGATGCTTGTTGAACGTGCGCCCACAATCGATCTGGCGCACTGGCACGAAGAGGTTGCGGCGGAGGAACCCCACCTTGTTCTCGACCGATCCCTTCTCATGGCCCGCGTTCGGGTTGCAGAAGGAATAGGAGAAGCCGTAGTGGGCAGCGAAGGCCGAGAACACCTTGGAGGTGCGGGTCTCATTCGAGATGCGCCGTCCCACTCCCGTTGCATTGTCGAAGACGATGCGGACGGGCACGCCGCTCACGTATTCGAAGATGTTCTTGAGCGCTTGGCAGACGCATTCGGCATTCTCGCCTGGGAAGACCTGGGCGAGCCCGACGTTGGAGAAGGGGAAGGTGAGAACGAAGTAGCTCTGGCGCATCCTCGTTCCCCGGATGTAGAAATCAGCTTCCCTTAAAGTCCGCCTGCGTCTCTCCTGGAGTCCATACCAGATCGAGGAATCGATTCTCATCGGCGCGCAAGGTCTTCTTGAGCTTGCAGACATAGTGGCGCACGGTGGATTCCGCTACTTGTACACCCTCCTCATCGCGCAGGCGCCGCCAGATGCGACGCGCCGTGTGGCGCTGCTTGCGCCAGCTCCGCCTATCCTCTTCAAGCCAACTCACGATGAGCTCACGGTATCGATCGAGGATGCTTCCCCGTGAGGCTTTGATGGGCATCTGGGGCGAGAGGTCACGGTCTTCCAGGTATTTGTAAACGGTGTTGCGAAAGACCTCTAGGGACTCCGCGATCTTGGAGATAGGTTCTCCCTTCATCCTCATCTCCCGTATAGAATGGATCTTGGACATGCTGATCATCTTCCTTCCTGGCCTTTCTTGTCGGATACATTCGCACTGACAAGGCTAGCCAATGGAGCTTGGTCGGCATGTTCGCTATCAAAGTGTTCAAAATGAGCAGGCCACTTTGTTCATATTAAGTTTGTCATAAACAAGTAGTCACGGTCGATCTCATCGCTCTTAGGGCACTTCATATCTACAGCATCAATGATTCCCAGGGAGACTTTCTTGCTGGCGGTGGAGTAGAATGATGAAAAAGACTATCTTATCTGTGAGCCCTTTTTAAAGACAAGAATATGTGTCGAAGCCGCGAGAGTACATAGGAAGCGAACTTGCCGGTGTCGTAGCTGTCATCGGAACTATTGTCTTTGTTGGAGGTGTCGCTTTTTTTGATGAGTCTGCTCTGGTTAGAGCTCACTTCACAGGTGCTTGCTCCCGGAAGACCAGAGGTGCCAAAATCAGAATTGATTTGAAAGCATTGAATCTTTTGATATACCTGCATTCAGGTCGTTCTAAATATTCTTACGGATGATGATATTGGAGCTATCTGCGTCAAAATGGGGATACCGGTATTGTTGATTCCGTTGACATCCCGTTGTTATTGCCCGGGAGCCGCCATTGTCTACTTCCCCGCTTACCTTCCCTCTTAGCCTTTTGGACAGCGTGACAGAAGTAGAGAGGTGTCAATGGCGGTGATGCATGGGTAGCATTTTCAAAGGACAGTTCTTTAAAGCAGTCTACGAGTTGACAGCTGATATCATGACACGGCATGTGTATTGTTTTGGGAAAGCATGAGCAGACAGCGATCGTACCTTCGTTCTAGGAGTAGCCATGGCTCAAGACAGCTATGAATATTCGGCCCTAGATTTCAATGTAATGGCCGATGAAGAGGAGATTATCGATACCGAGGATGAGGAATTCGAGGAAGCCGCTCCGCCAGTCACTTATGACATCGTTAGTTACGGGGCGGATCCTGAAGTTGAATCCTTGGTCAATAGAATGAGGAGAGGCGACATCTTCATTCCTTCGTTTCAGCGCGAATTTGTCTGGACTCTCTCTCAGGCCTCTCGATTCATCGAATCACTGCTTTTGGGGTTGCCAGTGCCGGGAATCTTCATGGCCCAAGATGATGAGAATAGACAATTGGTCATTGACGGGCAGCAGCGTTTGAAAAGCCTCCAGTTCTTCTATGAAGGATCCTTTAATCCTAAGCAGAACAGCAAGAGCCAAAGAAGATTTACGTTAACAGGGGTTCAAGAAAGACTTGAAGGAAAAACCTACGAAGAGCTTGATCCGAGAGACAGAAGCAGGCTGGATACGTCTATTATCCATGCAACTGTGATCAAACAAGTTTCGCCTTCAAATGATGACACTAGCCTATTCCATGTATTCGAGAGGCTGAATACAGGTGCATCCAAGCTCTCGGATCAGGAGATCAGGGTTGCTTTATACAATGGAGAGTTCTTGGATTTCATTCATGATGAGAATGAATACGATGCTTGGAGAAGCTTGTATGGTAATAAGAGCCTTCGACTCAAGGATCAGGAGCTCATTATTCGTTTCCTGGCTCTGTTTACCAACGGGTCGGAATATGTTAAGCCGATGAAGGAGTTCATCAATATCTTTTGTGGGCAGAATCAGCATAAGTTCAACAAAGAAGGATTCAAGGAAATCTTCGAATCCACGACCCGAATAATCTATGACTCGATCGGAGAAGATGCTTTTCGCCCCGAGAAAAGCTTCAATGCTTCAGCTTTTGATTCGTGTATGGTGGGAGTTGCAAAAAGGCTTGTTTCTGGAAAAGAAGAGCCTTCGTATGAGTTCATTAAAGAGGCCTACGAGAAGATGATGGCAGATGAAGTGTATAAAGAGGCAATATCTAGAGCCACATCGGATGGCAAACAGGTTAGCACTCGAATGAACATTGCAATCAAGTGCTTTGAGGCATCGTAGGAATGTTTAAATCTCCCGATCTGAATAAAGCAAAGCGAGATGTTGATGCTCTATTCAGCATGGTTCCAACGGGTGATTCAGCTTATTTTGAGTTAAGTTCCCATTGGGCTCAATACCTCTGTGTCCGTGTTTCGGGATTTATGGAGGAGGCATATGAGATCATTTTCACTGAATATGTAGAGAATGGCGCTTCTCCAAAGATCACCAAGTATGCGAAGAGGCATATATCAAACGGACGTAAGAACCCCAATACGGATAAGATCAGACAGATGCTTTGCGCTTTCAGCTTGGAATGGGGCAATCGATTCGAAGAGTTCGCAAAACGAGAAGGTCGTAAAGATGCATTGGATTCTGTGATGAACAATCGCCATCTTGTAGCCCATGGACGTAGGAGCGAAGTGACCATTACCCAAGTGAAGGCGTATTTCGATAAGTGCGTAGAGATTATGGAATGGGTGGAGACCCTTTTAGCTGAGTGATGTTTCGTGTTGTTATATCTTTCTATGCTTTCAGCCGGACGTCCCAGGAGACTAAATGACAGAGACGAGATGGTGTCTTTGGCCAGGATCTATGAACTGATAAGTTGCCTGTTGCTCACCAAGGCAGATAGGAAAAAACGTTGCCGTGGTACCGTTGAGCGACTTAAATTGCGAATCAGTTGATGCCCTATTTAATAA
>CAJURZ010000016.1:13903-49425 GCA_910588905.1 uncultured Eggerthellaceae bacterium | reverse complement strand
GGAAAAACTCGGGGGGGGGTGCCTAGGAAGGTAAAGTTCGCAGGAAGATGTCTTTTTAGATTGAATATAAAGGGGTAGTGGAGAAGTATGGTTGGGATGAATTTCGTTGTCATGTCGAATGGAGGTTCGCCTGAGTCGCATTCGAAAAACAGCACCAACGGAGTTCGTGAACAAATCCGGTTGTCGTCAGTGACCCTACCAGTCTTGATAAGGATATTGTAATCTCTGGGAAGTTTAGGACATGCCGTTCTGGAATAATCGCACAGAGTAAAGCGACCGATAAAACGAGAATAACAGTCAGACATGGTAATGAGGGGGCCAACCAAATAAACTATTTTCGGCATGAGGAACCGGACGATACCGTGCTCATCACAAAAATCTATCCAGCCCTGCCACCCGTAGTGGCACCCGCGATCGCTGTGGAGTACGAGGCGCTCCGAGTCTCGATCAATTCGGCGGCCTGGATCAACGTGGAGCTTGCGAGATCCGCATTAGAGATCTTGGTCAGGCGATGCGATGCCACTTTGCCGTCGAATCAGTCGATGATTGCCGAGAGGCAGCACTTGCAATCCGGCAATGTGAACTGCGTTATATCCGTAAGTCACAGCGCATTGGGCTTGTTCGCATGGAGGTTCCGGCAGACCCACTCGCCGGGATGCTTGCGGATTTCTCCCTTGTATGAACTGTAAGCCCGTTTTCTCTTGCTGTAGATGACGACCGGGCCCTCTTCCTTCACGGCCTTCTCGGAGACGACAGTGGGGCCAAGGCCATCATCCCCGTTCCTGAGGACACGCCATATCCTCCCGGACCTGAAGGTCAGATTGCTCTGCCCAAAGATGGAGCGTAGCTCAGATCCGATGGATCGACGCCGGGATCTTTTTAGTACCTCGATAGTTTGCTCGAGTGTGGCGTTGTCGGGCTCCAACTCCGCGCATCTACTCTTGGGCTGCTCGATATCGTCGGGCAGGTCTGCCGGGTCGATGCGAGATGCCACGACCTTTTCCTTCTTACCCACGAACGAAAACCCCCTTTTTGGCTGAACCTATTGCGGGTATTGTAAGCTGCGGCAATGGAGACCCCATAGTGCTCGCAGAGTGCAGCGGCGTTTGCTCCACATACCAGACGACTTGCAATGTTCCTCTTTTGGACCCGGCTCAGGTGCGCGTCTCTCTTTTGCGGATGTTTCTTTCGCTCATCTCTCCAACGCTGCAGCGTCTTCACGCTCACCACTCCAAGCTCGCGAGATGCCTTGACGCAAGAGCCTCTGTGCTTATCGATTGTCCTCGATGCCTTCTTCTTGAACTCTGGGCTGTACTTGCTCACTTTCTTTTCATGTGATTACATGTCCAGAAAATCGTCCTGAGCCCCAGCCCTCATCTTTCAAGGTGCGCCTCCGAAGGCGTGATCAGGTCAAGTTTCGGGCTTATCCGGATGCGTTCGGGTAACGATGGAGGGCAGGATTAATCATTCGCAGCGCTCGGATGAATGTGGATATTAATCGGGTTGATCTTTAGTCTTGTTGTGAAGGTCATAGATGTTGTGTGTCGTTTGCTTTGCTTGCTAGGTGTTTTCCTGGTCCATGGGCTTTGGCTTCTTCGGGATAATCATGGACTGCACTATAATCTTCTAGTTTTGTTTGTAACTTGCTTTGTGGGTGAGCGTTGGTCTTCTCTAGCAGTGTGTTTCTCTTTGCGTTCCTGCCGCTTTTCCTGGCGGTGTATTTCATCATGCCGTGGCGACCAGCGAAGAATGTTGTGCTACTACTATTCAGCCTACTTTTCTACGCCTGGGGTGAACCGGTTTATGTGTTCCTCATGATCGGTTCCATCATCATTAACTGGTTGATGGCTCTTTTGATTGATGGGGCTGACCGAAAAGGCATACGGGGGGGGGTGCTCTTTGGAGCACTGGCAATTAACATCGGTATTCTGGGGCTCTTTAAGTATGAGACCTTTATTGTCACCAACGTAAATCAAGCTCTAGGTGAGGAATTTCTTGTAGATCTTCAGCTTGCGCTTCCCATTGGCATCTCGTTCTTCACGTTGCAGGCTATCAGCTATATCGTGGATGTATACCGCGGAAAGGTCAAAGCGCAGAAGAATATCCTCTATCTTGGTATGTATATAGCTATGTTTCCGCAGCTAGTGGCTGGTCCCATCGTGCGCTACTCACAGATTGAAGTCGAAATCGATAACCGTACAGTTACGCTGGCGAAGTTCGCGCAAGGTATCCGGCTGTTCATCATAGGTTTGGGCAAGAAGGTGCTCTTGGCTAACACGGTTGCCATCCTTGCAAATTCACTCTTGTCGCAACCAGCTGAGGTCATTGGTTTCGTTGGGTGTTTCTCAGGTATCTTGGCGTATACGTTCCAGATCTACTTCGACTTCTCAGGGTATTCGGACATGGCCATCGGGATGGGCAAGATGATGGGCTTCGACTACCCGCGCAATTTCAACTATCCCTATACGTCGAAGTCGGTTACTGAGTTCTGGCGGCGCTGGCACATGACACTGGGCGGATTCTTTCGAGACTATGTATACATCCCGCTGGGTGGTTCACGGGTATCCGTCCCGCGGTGGATGCTTAATATCATGATCGTCTGGGGACTCACGGGAATCTGGCATGGGGCAGCGTGGAACTTCCTTCTATGGGGTTTGTACTATGGTGTGTTGCTCATGGTAGAGAAGTTGTTCCTGTTGAAGTTCCTTGATCGCTTGCCGCGTATCTTCGGACATATCTGGTGCATCCTTACGTTCTATTTCGGCTGGCTTCTATTCGCTGTTACCGGGCTTCATAATGTGATGGAGTGGACGCTCGGAATATTCGGCGCCTATGGTTTCACGGGAACATCAACGCTTTGGGAGTTGCAATCGTGGAGCTACGTCTCGCTGCTTCCCATTCTCATCCTAGGCTCAACGCCGATCTTCCCATGGATTCGCAAGCACATGGAAGCGTGGGCGGCGAAGGAGCCAAGGAAGAGGGTCATCGCTGCTCCTGAGAAGGGTAATGATTTTGTCCCGCCTTGCGAGGTTGCTATTCCTGAGAACGCAGTTCTTGCGCGGGCGCGGGCCTGTACGGTTGTGAACGTCGTCTGCGACATCGCGCTGTTCGCAGTGTTCGTGCTCAGCTGTATGTCCATCGTCTCTGGGGGATACAACCCGTTCATCTACTTCCAGTTCTGATGCATGAATTAAAATGCTCCTTTGAACCGATATGCTGTGAACGAGATTTACGTGCAATATAAGGGAGCTCATCATGAAATACGCACTCATCGGTTGTGGGCGGATTTCTGTCAACCATGTGAAGGCAGTGGCCAATAACAACCTTGAATTCGTAGCTATGTGTGACATTGATGATTCCAAGTTCGACATCATGTTGGACAAGGCTGATGTGGGGCAGTTTCCAGAAGCAGAGCGCTATACGGACTACAAGCAGATGCTCGCAGATCATCCAGAGACAGAGCTCATCGCCATTGCTACGGAAAGCGGGAAGCATGCGCAGATCGCGCTGGATTGCATCGATGCAGGGAAGAATCTCATCATCGAGAAGCCCATCGCCATGTCTATCGAGGATGCCGATGAGATCATCCGCCGAGCGCAAGCGAAAGGCGTCAAGGTCTCGGCATGCCATCAGAATCGGTTCAACGTCGCCGTGCAAAAGCTCCGCAATGCTCTAGAAGATGGACGCTTCGGGAAGCTCTCCCATGGCTCCATCAATGTGCGCTGGAACAGGAACAAGGGCTATTACGACCAAGCACCATGGCGGGGCACCTGGGAACAAGATGGTGGCTGCCTAATGAACCAATGCATCCATGGCATCGATCTCCTCCGCTGGATGATGGGGGAGGATGTAAGGGAGGTCTACGCGGCCACACGCCGGCAGTTCCATGATTATCTGCAGGCAGAAGATGTGGGCGTTGGTGTGGTCAAGTTCGCTAATGGCGCCGTTGGGACCATCGAGGGTACCACGAATGTCTACCCGAAGAATCTGGAAGAGACGCTCTATGTATTTGGCGAAGAGGGGACTGCGAAGATCGGCGGAACCTCTTGCAACAACATCGATGTGTGGGATTTCGCAGATGCGTGCGAAGGGGACGAAGAAGCTCGTGGTCTACAAGAAGCTACATCGAACGTATACGGAAATGGGCATACTGCTCTTTACGCAGACGTGATCGATGCGATCCAGGGCGATAGGGCACCCTACGTGGATGCTGTGGCTGGCCGCAATGCGCTTGAGATCGTGTTGGCTATGTACAAGAGCCAGAAGACGGGCCAGCCAGTGACTCTTCCGCTTGAAGGGTTCGCTAGTTTGGATATGACGGGGGAGTTCTGATTGCCTTTGCGTGCCCTTACATTCTCAGTTTGCGCTTACGGGGAAAGCCCCTATCTGCGGGAATGCATTGAAAGCGTATTGAGACAAGAGGCACCATCTCAGGTGATCGTCTGCACCTCCACACCTAATGATCTCATCGAAAGTGTTGCAGATGAATTCAAGTTGTCTCTTTTTGTGAATCCATTTCAGGGGGGGATAGCGTCAGATTGGAATTTTGCCATCCAATGCGCCAAAACGCAGTATGTGACTATTGCCCATCAGGATGATATATATGACCCATCCTACGCAAGAAGCGCTCTTCAAAGCTTAGAGAAGGCTCAAGATCCCATCATCTTTTTCTCTAATTACGGGGAGCTTCGCGGTAGTGAGCATGTGACCAGCAATCGCCTGCTTGATGTGAAACGGATGATGTTGAGGCCATTCATCCCAGACCGTCGCCATGATTCTAGATTCTGGAAAAGGGCGATCCTTCGTTTTGGCTCTCCAATTCCATGCCCCTCGGTAGCCTATTGTAAAGATAAGATTCCAGAGCCGCTTTTCAGGAAAGGGATGAAAGGTGGTCTTGATTGGGATGCCTGGGAGCGCTTGTCGCGGATATCTGGTGCATTCTGCTATGAGCCTCAGGTCTTGATGTATCATCGAATCCATGAAGACTCGGAGACCTCTCATATCATCGCTGATGATACGCGAACCAATGAAGACCTTGCCATGCTTGAGAGGTTCTGGCCAAAACCCGTTGCGAAGCTGATCAATTACTTCTATGCAGAGAGCCTGAAGAGCAACGATGGATAAGAATAAAGTGCTGGTCATTATCCCCGCCTACAATGAGGCTGAGTGCATTTTGACCGTGGTGGCGAATGTTCGGGATGCTGGTTATCCGCTCATCGTCGTGAATGATGGCTCCTCTGATACTACTCTGGATATCTGCAAGGAGCATGACATCCCCGTGCTCGATCTATGCGTCAACCTTGGTATAGGTGGTGCAGTGCAGGCGGGGCATAAATACGCTCTCGCGAATGGCTATGAGTTTGACGTGCAGTTTGATGGAGATGGTCAACATGATGCGTCCTATATCGATCAACTGATCACTCCTCTTGAGAAGGGCACTGACCTAGTGATCGGGTCTCGGTTTTTGGATGATTCGCCTTCGAAGTTCAAGTCAACGATCATGCGCAGGGTTGGGATCCTGTGGCTGGCAAAGGTGATCCGATTGCTTACGGGGCAGAAGGTCACCGATCCGACCTCAGGATTCAGGTCATGTAGCAAAAATGCCATCGTCCTTTACTGCAAGAAGTATCCTACAGATTACCCTGAGCCAGAGTCGATAGTGGATGCCTCGAAGCATGATCTGACGATACGGGAGATTCCGGTTTCGATGAATGAGCGGCAGGGGGGTACCTCATCCATCAATCCTCTCAAGGGCGCATACTATATGGTCAAGGTGACCATCTCGCTACTCATCTCGGGCATCACTAAGGCGAAATAGGAAGCGGAGGCGAGATGTCAATTCTCAGTGTTGCGGTTATTATATTCTCTGTTGCTTTCATGGTTGGGGTCTGTTGGCAGATTGCCAAGGGCCGACTTTTGTTGCGCTACTCGCTACTTTGGCTGTTCTTGGGGCTAGCTGCCCTAATCTGCGCGATATTTCCTGAACCAGTATTTTGGCTCGCATACGCTTTGGGCTTCAATGTTGCTTCGAACTTCGTGCTCTTTATCGCCATCTTCTTCCTTTTGGCCATTTGTCTCTCGCTCAGTGTCATCGTCAGCAAGCAGCAGATGAAGCTGAAGGATCTTGTCCAAAGACTGGCGATCATGGAAGAAGAGGCAAAGCATAAATGCGATTTCTGACTGCTGAAGAGGGATCGATTAATTTTCAACGGAACTTCAAGTGTTCTGTATAGCTGTGATATTCATCGGCGTGTTTTAGTATTGCGATTCAGAAGACGGGTAAAAGATGAGATTACCTCACGATCTAAACATTTTTGATGTTTGTCGCCCCTCGTCCTCGTATATAGGTCCTGATGGGCGGGGATCCGTTTCGCTTGATTTGAGGAATTGGGATTTTTTGGGCATTGGTCAGATTGTTGTGCTTGCATTGATGGGGAAACACTTTCAGGCTAGAGGGCATTCGGTAGATGTAATCGATGGGGCAGTTTCGGCTTATCTTCAACGGATGAATTTCTTTACCTACTTACACATTCCTCATGCAGAATCATTTCAGCGGCATGCTTCTCAAAATAAATTCATGGAATTGTCGACAATCGAACCGGACGACAATACAAATACGCTGCCTTCTCAATTGCGCAACATCTTTGGCAAAACAACCCACGTTGACAGGTCTCTTCTAGGTGCTTTGGACTACTCCTTTGGAGAGATCATTGATAATGTCATCAACCATTCAGAGACAAAGGAAAGAGGAATAGTTGCTGCTCAATATTATCCCCAAAAGGGGTACGTTGAATTCTGTGTTGCAGATCTGAGAATAGGTATCCCAAGATCTCTGAGAAAAAGTTCACAGTATGCCATGTGCACTGATGCAAAATTGTTGATCAAGGCATTCGATCACGGAGTTGGCGAAAACACAAACGGGTATTACACTGGAAAAGGATATGGTGCTGGGTTCGGCCTGACCTTTTCTAAGAGACTTGTGGAAGCATCATCTGGCTATCTGTGGGTTGTGTCTCACGATACGGCTGCCCATCTTGATCTCCGTGGATTTCATAGCTTGCAGGATTGTTGGTTTCCGGGAACAGCGATCTGTCTAAGGATTCCATCTGATGTAGTTATCAAAGAATCTGATGTGCTGGACGATGGCACCAACCTGCCATATGACTCAGAACTGCTCGACGGATTTGACGATGATATACTATGGTGATTTAGCAGCAAAGGAGTAATCATGGTTATCGCAATGAAAGACTTTGGGCTCTCCTTATGCACAAGAGAATCTGGACGTGCGGCTTTCAAAGAGATTGAGAGTTCCTTTGCTACTGAGTTCAATGTGATCTTTGATTTTGCGGAAGTGAATTCAATCACTAATTCTTTCGCTGATGAAGTTTTCGGGAGGCTGGTCCTTCAGCATGGTATAGATAATGTTCGCAACCGGACTCACTTCGCGAACATCAATCGTTCATCAGCATTAACTATTCGTACAGCTATTGAGCGACGAAAAAAGCCTGCCTGCCTGTCAAGTTAGAAGTTCAGCGGCTCTTGAGTGTGGTGTCGAATCCGCTCGTATTGGGCAGCCTCTAGTAAAGCAGGGTATCAGGAGCCCCACCAAGGGGTTTCTTTTTAGCGGTTCACTTTCTGATTTCAGAGTTTCAAATATGCGGTTTATGTGTACGAAACGACCAACAACATAAGGAGAGTTGAAGAGTGAACGAATATTTTGAGAAATGGCTGGGTGAGAAAAAGGATTATGCAAAGAATTATAAAGAAGAAAACCACCAGTGGCATTCCCTAAAAGCTCATACTCTGATTGGGATTATGATACTTTTGCTTGTTATCAGCCTTGGATTCTTAATGGCATCATACGCTACGATTGAAAAAGGGGATTGGATTCTTGCCTTTGGCCTGTCTTTGGTTGCGATATTAATATTTGTTATTTGCATTTGGATAGGACTGAAGATCGATGAAATCAATCGTCCTCTGCTCACCAAAAGAACAAGGGAACGAGATAGAGAAATATTCACGACAATGACCCGTGAATGCGATCTGGATCTATTTAAATGGAAAGTAATTTGTGATTTCCATGCTCGAAGTGTTGCAGAACAGTCTCAGAGGAAGCAGTCAGTTGTGCAGATTGCCTTTTCAATCTCGTCGGCTGTATTAATTGGATTGCTTGCTGGCTCAATCTATTCTTGCTATGCGGAAAAGGGTATTCCTGAGGATCAGCTTGTATTATTTGTTGTCTGTATTGGGGCACTGTGTCTTTTACCAATCTTGATAGCAGTGCTTGTAGGAGTAATATGGGATGCGGTTTATGGGTTCTTTCGCAGAAGTGTTCCCGAGCAAAAGCACTTCATCGAGTTTATTGAGTATGGACTGCTGAAAGATTACGATCCTAAGCTAGAGTTTGATTAAGTTAGTGCAGCTTTCCTCTGTATACATATTCCCAGTAATTCACTCACTCGCTCTATGTCGCTTTCGGTCATATACGGTCCCATGGGGAGGCTGAGGACGGTTTGGCAGAGACGCGTGGTCACAGGACAGCCACTGGGGCAAAGGCATCGTCCTTCAAAGGCTATCTGCTCATGCATCGGTTTGGGGTAGTAGATCATCGTGGGGATACCCTGTTCCGCTAGAGAACGCTGGAGTTCTGCTCGGTCAACGCCTCCAGGTAATTGAATAGTATATTGAGCCCAAGCGCTCGAATACTTCTCGGGTATGACGGGAAGTAGGATTCCGGTCTTGTTAGCCATATCTTTGAGTCCAACAGAATAAAGCTCTGCAACCCGGTTTACCGCATCCAGTTCGCTGGATATGAAAACGGGTAGTTTGGCAGATAGTATAGCCGCTTGAAGGGTATCTAAGCGGCTATTCATTCCAATGCGTATATTGTCGTATTTCTCCGAACCCTTGCCATGTACGGCAAAGCTTCTGAGGAGGGCGGCCCACTCGTCATCATCGGTGAAGATGGCACCTCCATCCCCATAACATCCAAGAGGCTTGGCGGGAAAGAAGCTCGTCGTTCCGATATCTCCGAATGAACCTGCCTTGTCCCCTCCGATGGCACCCCCGAATCCTTGGGCAGTATCCTCTAGCATCAGCAAATCGAACCGCTTGCAGATATCTTGCAGCGCAGGATAATCGGCAGGCAGCCCATAGAGATCTACAGGAATCACAGCCCGTGCTGATAGCTTCGTCTCTTCCATCACGTAGGTGATAGCGTCATCGAGCGAAGAAGAGTCTATATTGAAGGTCTCTGGATCCACGTCAACGAATACGGGCGTGGCGCCAACTGCGCTTACGACCTCTCCTGAGGAGAAAAAGGTGAAATCGGGTACGAACACAGCATCTCCAGGGCCAATGCCCCACGCCATGAGCGCAAGCTGCAATGCATCGGTTCCGTTGGCGCATGTTATGCAGTGTTTAACCCCAACATAGTTCGCCAAAGCATCTTCTAGTTCCTTCACCTCAGCGCCACCGATATAACGCCCTGAGGAGACAACCTTCTGAATCGTAGTATCAATAGAACGCTGGTTCTGTTTATATTGCTCACGGAGGTCTCTGAATTCCATCGAAAGCCTCTTCTGCTCATTGCGGATGACATGCATGTCTGCCACTTGATGTATTGAAAGTATAATAACCATTCAGAATGTCCAATGCTGCGAAGAGGTACGGCATATGAATAAAGATGAACTCCTGAAGCGCATCAATGGCAAGCAGTTGACCATAAGTGTGGTCGGGTTGGGCTACGTTGGGCTTCCGCTTGCTGTTGAGAAGGCCAAAGCGGGCTTCAGGGTTATCGGTTTTGATATTCAGGCCGAGAAGGTGAATATGGTCAATGCGGGCCATAATTACATCGGCGATGTTGTGGATGAGGATCTCAGTCGACTCGTTGCGGACGATATGTTGAGTGCAACAACTGACTTCACGAAGATATGCGAAGCGGACTTCATAGCCATCTGCGTTCCAACGCCTCTCGACGAGCATCAACAACCCGATACTTCATTCATCGAGATGTCCGCGAAGTCGGTTGCCGAGAACCTTAAACCGGGTACGATGGTTGTGTTGGAGTCTACTACGTATCCCGGCACCACGGAGGAGCTTCTCAAGCCAATCCTTGAAGAAGGGTCAGGGCTTGTATGTGGAGAAGATTTTTACTTAGGCTTTTCACCAGAGCGTGTTGATCCAGGTAACCTCATCTACAAGACGAAGAATACGCCCAAGGTGGTAGGAGCCATTGGCGAAGATGCGCTTGAATGCATCGCTGCAGTGTATGAGACGGTACTCGAAGGCGGTGTGACAAAGGTTTCCTCTCCGGCCATTGCTGAGATGGAGAAGATCCTTGAGAATACATATCGCAATGTGAACATCGGACTCATCAACGAGCTTGCTATGCTCTGCGACCGCATGGGAATCGATATCTGGGAAGTGGTGGATGCTGCGAAGACGAAGCCTTACGGCTTTACGGCATTCTATCCGGGTCCTGGCCTAGGTGGTCATTGCATCCCCCTGGATCCATACTACCTATCTTGGAAGGCGCGTGAATACGGCTTCCATACTTCGATGATCGAGTCTTCGATGATCGTGAATGATCGTATGCCGGAGTACTGTGTTGATAGAGCCGCTCGGATCCTCAATGAAGTGGGGAAAGCCTTGAAGGGATCAAAGGTCCTCTTGCTTGGCGTTGCTTATAAACAAGATATCGATGATTATCGTGAGAGTCCGGCATTGAAGGTGGCTGATATCCTTAGATCTCGTGGTGCTCGTGTTGAATTCTATGATCCTTGGGTTTCGGAATACCGCTACAAGGGAGAGGGATTTAAGGGATTGGCGACGCTTGAGCCGCGTAATGTTAGCTCTGCTGACCTTGTCATGATAACTTCTGCACACACGAATGTGGACTATGGAATGGTGCAAAGATATGCTCAGGCGATCTTTGACACAAAGAATGCTATGAAGGATATTGCTATGCGCGAGCGAATAGAGGTTCTTTGATCAGGTCGCGATGTGAGCGCGGTGGTCGAAACCTGCACTTGGATTCTTGGGAGGCAATCGGCTGCTCAAAGCAGCCGATTGATTGCAGGCAAGAACGAAAGCCATTCGATCCAGCGGCAGGCAAAAGGAACTAAGTTCAAATAACTCACTGCTATCTTTGCTTTCGCAAAAGGCGTAAGTCTCGGGTCGGTCAGATTGGGCCTTCTATTCTCTTTAAGATCAGCGATAAGCTGCCGAAGCTGCTTTTCTTCTGTCCGATCTGCAAGTGAGTCTGATGCCCATGCAATCTGCTTTTCTACTGAGAAGAGCATGTTGAATATGCAGTTTGATGTGTCGAATAGCGGATTTACCGAATGCATTGCCCCACACATGTCTGCGAGGTCAAGAAGAAGGTCTGATGCGTTTGAAAGGGAGTAGGAAGAAGTTAAGGATCGCGAAGCTATTGTATAGTGATAAAGCGGCTGGTGAACGAACGCGACGGTTTTCGAGGACAGAAATAGCCGTGTGCTCGTTGGCGTGTCTTCGGCAAAACGCTTTGCTTCAGGGAACTGAATGAGGTTATCCATGAATAGGGATCTCCGGATGAGTTTGAAGCAAACGCTATTGAGGGTTGGATCGATCAGGTCGAGCTGGAAAGAGGCAGCCTGAATGCCTGAAAGAGTCGTTTCGTCGAAGGGGAAAGAAAGCATCCCTTCTTCATGTTCTCTCCCTGTTTCGTCATATTCAACTCTCCTTGCTTCGCAGGTGGCGATATCCGCACTGGCAGAGACGGTCGCTTTGTGAAGGGCTTGCAGCATCGTAGGGTCGATGGAGTCGTCACTGTCAACAAAAGCGACATAGGTGCTACGGGATCGGAGAAGGCCTGTATTGCGGGCCGCTCCAAGTCCACGGTTCTCTTGGTGCACGGTAGTGATCCGATCGTGCTCAAGGGCAAGGCGGTCGGCGATGGCGGCACTTCCATCGGAACTACCATCATCGATGAGCCAGATATCAAAGTCTTGGAAGGTTTGGGCGAGGAGGCTATCCACGCATCGGAGGAGAACCTCTCTGCTGTTGTATATGGGGACGATGATGCTGATCTCTGCCATTTCGCTCCTTAGTGCTTTGATTTCAAGAGATGATAACTGGAAGAGTTGTATTAAGTGACATTGACTTCAGTTGAATCCAGTCGAATGGGTAGGGGTAAGAGCCGCTATTCGCGATCTGGGATCAAGGCCCACTAACGTATTCTATACATGGATATTCTATTGGCTGTATCTTATTGGTGTAATAAAGGCGAGGGGATAAACCGTCCACATTATAATGCTGCAATGAAGCATATATGCATATTCGGATTGAACGGAGGGGTCTAGGATGGGCGATGAAGGTACTCTTCGTGGCGTCTATATCGCTCCTGTGAATCCCGCTTCGTTTCCAGGGGTTGCAGCAAAAGTGGAGGCGCAGAGTGAGGTTCTCTCGCAAATGGGCAAGTGCGATGTAGTGTTCTTGGGTACGCATAATACGCTTCCACTCAAGATCGCTCGACGTCTACCTTTCTTCTCCGATGGGATCAACTGGGATACAGTCAATGTTGAATCATGCGATTGGATCTATCTTCGTCGTCCTCAGTTCATTAGCAAAGGCATGAGGAGATTTCTGACCAGAGCCAAAAAGGATAACCCAAATCTCAAGGTCGTCTTGGAGTTACCTACATATCCCTACGATGCTGAGTACGGTGGCTTGGCAAACCAGTTAGTCTTGGCGCGCGATAGGCACCATAGGAAAAGACTTGCGGGCCTTGTTGATAGGGTCGCGGTTCTTACAGATGATGATTCGGTTTTCGGGCTTCCTGCCATTGGTGTGACCAACGGTATCGACCTGTCATCGCAAACCCCTAGAGAGCCTTCTCGTGGCGATGAATTGAATATCGTAGTGGTTGCTGTCTTTTCCCCATCTCATGGTGTCGATCGTTTGATAAAGGGGATATCCGAGTATTATTCTCAAGGGGGAGATCGGGCCATCAGGCTGCACCTTATTGGTGATAGTCCTTTCGTGGCGAAGCTCAAGCAGGAAGTTGCTAGGAGAGGGCTTGAAGATAGAGTTGTCTTTTACGGTCAACAGGAGAGTCCGTTCATTGATGCTGTGTATGATAGATGTACGCTGGCTGTTGCGCCATTAGGTATCCACCGCATCGGATTGAGTAGCAGTGCACCGTTAAAGAGCCGGGAATATCTTGCCAAGGGAATCCCGTTCATTTATTCGGGTGAGATCGATGTGCTCGTAAAGCATAGCGCGGATTTTTGCTTGCAGTTGCCTGCCGAAGACGAGCCCGTGGATATCGAATCCGTGATCGAGTTCCATGATCATATCTATGACAAAGAGGATGAAAGAGTCTTGATTGGACGGATCAGGGCTTTTGCTGAGAGGTATGTGAGCATGGATAAGGCAATGGAGCCTGTGATGGAATACCTTATATCATGCTGATCGAGGTACAAGCGCATCCGCATTGTCCGTTGCCTCTTATAGCGTCATGGCGCCTCCATGAGAGGAAAATGCTTTGTACTGAATCGTGCAAGATCCAATAAATACAGATTCAAAGGGAGTTACGGTGAGCATTCCATTCATTCATGAGAGTTCTTACATCGATGATGATGTGGTGGTGGGAGCAGGTTCGAAGATATGGCATTTCTGTCATATCCAGAGCGGTGCTCGTGTGGGTAAGGGGTGCAGCTTGGGACAGAACGTATACATCGGCTCCAACGTACACATCGGCAACGGGGTCAAGATCCAGAATAACGTTTCTGTCTACGAGGGAGTTGAGTTGGGTGATGGGGTTTTCTGTGGTCCATCCTGCGTTTTCACCAATGACCTGACTCCACGTTCACGGTATCCGAAGGGACAGCAGGGCTACGAGAAGACTCCCGTTATGGAGGGTGCGACAATAGGGGCGAATGCTACCATCGTTTGCGGACACAGTGTTGGACGAAATGCCATGGTCGCGGCGGGAGCCGTTGTTACGTCAGACGTACCTTCCCATGCGCTTGTAGCTGGAGTGCCCGCACAGCTTGTGGGATGGGTTTGCGAGTGCGGTATCAAGCTGAATGAGCATCTTATCTGCCGCGAATGCGGGAGGTCGTACGAGAGAGGTGAGGAGGGGTTACGTGAATCCCTCTCATCCACTCCGAGCAGGTAGATGGCAGCTGGTCATCGAGATTGGGATGAGGGATATTGCGAGCAGATTTCAGAAAACCTGAGTTGGTCTTATTCACGGATGCATTCCCATGGGGGCGGGGAGAGAGGACTTTTGTGGCGCCGGAGATCAACAGACTCCGCGGAGACTTCCGTATCACCATAATCTCCAGCGCACCAGAAAGTGCTATGAAGCGCGAGGGGGAGAGAGCGGAAGTGCCTTCGGCCGTCGAGATCCTCCATCACAAGCAGCCTGGGGTGGTCAAGCTTGGTGTCGGATGCATGGCGTTTCTATTCTCAAAAGCCGGTCATAAGGAGATGTCAAGCCTGAGAGAGGATGGTTTCTCAATAGGAAGGTTTTTTGATTCAGCTCTGTCTTATGCTCATGCATTTTGGCTGAGACGGTTCTGTCGAAAACGTGGGATATTCGATAAGGACAACGCTCTTTATTATTCATTTTGGTTCAATTCGCATTTGCTCGCTTTGGTTCTTGAGAAGAATGATCGTGCGAATGATATGAAGGTGGTCAGTCGCCTTCATGGATACGACCTCTACAATGGACGAAACGCGCATCTTCGTCAGCCTTTTCAACGATTTAAACGGGATGGTTGCGATCGGATGTTCTTCGCTTCTGCTAATGCAAAGGAAGCATTCAAAGCTGAATTTGGTGATCAATCGAAAGAGGGACAATATGTTATCTCCAGATTAGGTGTGGCGAACTCCACTCTTGATGGTGTGAGAAAGAGAAAAGGCAGAGGGCATCTGATCGTTAGTTGCTCGAATGTTCTCCCTATCAAGCATGTTGAGAAGATAGCGCAAGCGCTTATTACCCTTGATCGCGACGATATCCAATGGGTTCATTTCGGAGACGGTCCTCTCCTTGATAAGGTGAAAGCCAGTATTTCGCGGGAGAGGTTTAAAGCGGAATTCAGGGGTCATGTGGTGAATGAGCGCATACTCGAATTCTATCGTGATCAGTCTATTGACGCTGTGATCCTCTTGTCCGAATCCGAGGGTGGATGTCCTGTTTGTCTACAAGAGGCTGCTGCTTATGGCATCCCCTTGATCGGAACAGATGTAGGGGGAGTAGCGGAGGTTATTCAGGAAAATGGCATTCTTCTTCCAAGTTCCCCTGATATTCAAGAGGTCGCCATGGCGATCCAGGGTATATGCGATGCTCATGAAGATGATTGGTTAAGGATGTCTGCTTCTTCTCGGGAGGTCTGGTCGAGAAGATTCGATGTTGATGTCAATAAGAAAGCATTCAAGGATATATTGTTTAGCTTGATATCAGAGTAACGCCTGCTGATAATCAGATTCGATGGTCCGCATTCGAGAAGAGAGGAGGCATATATGGAGCACAAGGAAGCTGAGTCGATATATCGACTCAGTGTGATAATCCCCGCGTTCAATGTAGCTGATACTCTTCCCGCGACATTGGAAAGCCTCTTCTCGGTGGTGATAGATGACCTCGAAGTGATCATCGTTGATGACGGCTCTCTTGATAGAACCGCCGCTATTGCGCGGTCCTTTCGGACTCGAGACGATCGGATCAAGATCATTTCTCAAGAAAATCGTGGTCTGTCCTGTGCTCGTAACGCTGGATTCTCTCATGCTAGGGGGGAATGGGTGATGTTCCTTGATGCGGGCGACCGATTGTTGTCAGATGGCTTGACGGCGGTACGGGAACACTTAGACGACCCTGGCAATGTCATCCTCTTCCCCTTCGTTCTTAGCAACAATGAAGGCCGTCTTCACAAGACGAACGTAGGCATAGAAGCAGCTGCAGGCTATCTAGATGCTCGCGTTCGAGCATCCGATCTTCGATCATTGATGCTAGGGAAGGGGACTTCTTGCGACCCTGAGAGTCTAGAGCGTATCAGCTTCTGTAGCTATAATTCCTGCTGCTCGAGGATCATGCGCCGCTCACTCTTGAATTCGATATTTACGACAACGGATAGATTTGGAAACGTGGAGCTCTTCTTCGAATCGGTTTCCAGCATGGGTGAAGACAGATTCTTTGAATTGATCCTCTGGACTGCTCTTGGCGACAGCCTGATAACGCTATCGTCGCGAGCGCTTTATCACTACGATGTAGGCAACGAGACCATAGCGACTCACCTAACGCTTTCTATATTGGACCATCTTCCCTTGCGGCGTAAAGTGATATTCGAGAGGATGTGCGGCGATTGGCTTTCTCTTGACGAGGCTGATTTGCTCATGTCAAAAGATCTCTGGGAATATTTCCTCTCCACTACTCTCCTGTATGAACGAGAAGAAATCGCCTTGCGAGCACGATGGAAGAGGCTGGCTTACGAAGAAGGATTTGCTGAGTATTTTAAGACGCTGCCGGAGCATACTCTGCAAATGAGGATCTATAGCATGGTGATAGGCGGCTTGATCCAGCATAAAAGGTTAGAAGCGGCTTTGAATATCGACAAGATGCTACGGGAATATGGCTTGAGATAAGGGCATTATCAAGCTGATTTCCTAGGTTTCTTGAGATGAGAGGGTGGGACAATGCCGGGATTCTTTGTGGGAAATATCGAACATGGTGTGCTTATCAATGAGTTCAATGACCGATGTATCCAGGAGCAGACGATAATTGACGAACTCTTTTTTGCTAGGAATACCCTCGATCGCTTTCTCCTTGATAAGCCATTCTACGGCAATGATGAATATGCCCTTATCATCGAAGGTGTTCTCTTGAATAAGCATGAGCTTCTCGTTCGATTCAATGCGTCAAGTGTGGAAGAGCTTGCGATCAGCCTATACAAGCTTGAGGGTGATGCTTTCTTCCGTCATTTCCGAGGCCCCTTCTCAGGAGCTTTCCTTGACAGGCAGAACGAGAAACTGATCGTATATACGAATCATATGGGCGATAATGCCGTCTTCTATCATGTAGATACGAATGGTCATTTTGCGTTTGGGTCTCAAGTCAACTACATTGCGAGTGCTTTGCGCGCTAAGGGCATCAAGGAGGAGCTTGATGAAGCTGCGGTTCTCCAAATGCTCACCTACGGATTCATGATAGATGATTCCACATTCATTAGCCAAATAAAAAGGCTGCTACCTGGATGTTATGCTGTTCTTCAACTTAAGGATAGGTCGTGGTCCCTTCATAGTTACTATCGTCCCAAAGGACACAAGGTATCTCTTGACGGCTGGTCGAGAGAGGAGATCCTAGAACAGGTCGATAGGCTGTTCGTGCAAGCAGTGCGGCGTGAGTTCGATAAGGACAGAGAATACGGGTATCGGCATCTATGCGATCTGAGTGGGGGTCTTGACTCTCGGATGACCACATGGGTAGCTCATGAGCAGGGCTATGAGGATTGTCTGAATCTAACCTATTGCCAGGCGGGTTATGCGGACCAGATCATCGCCGAGCAGATAGCAGCTGATCTCGGAAATGAGTTCTTGTTCAAATCCCTCGATGATGCTTCTTTCATTTACGAACCCGATCGCATCGTACGAATGAATAATGGATTGGCTCTCTATGCCGGGATCACAGGGGGAGAATCTCTCTTGCGTATGCTTGATATCTCGCAATTTGGTTTGGAGCATACGGGACAAGCGGGAGATGTAGTCATATCCTCTTGTATTGATGATATCGCCCAGTTGCATTCAATAGAGCACATTGGCGCATATTCATCGAAGCTGCTTGATTTCGTTGCTTCGCCTGATCCAAAGGCTTTCATCGATCAAGAGCAATTCTTCTTCGAGGCAAGGGTCTGGCTCGGGGCTCTGAGCACCCATATGATCCGCAACAATTACACCGTGGCGGTTTCTCCATTCCTGGACGTCGATCTCTTGGATTTTTGCCTGAGCATACCTGCAGAAATGCGGTTGCGTCATAGATTCTATAAGGAATGGATACAGAAGATGCATCCAGGAGCTGCAAAGTATGTTTGGGAAAAAGAGGGTTGCAGGATCGATGCTCAGCCTCTTTCCCGGGTGGCAGCAAAGGGCATTCGGGGATTGCGCAGCATGATGCTGCTCCTTAGGGGCAGAGGTGGCGGGCGATCTCGTTTAGCAAGCATGAATCCATTCGAGTATTGGTACGCAACGGATAAAGAGCTGCGGGAATGGATTGATGCAAAGGTAGAGGATGCGATCGAGAGCGTTCCGGCCTCTCTTTCCGACCACCTTATCTTCTTGAGAAATGACGCTTCTGTCTTAGAGAAGATCCAGATCATTACGGTAGGAGCTGCCATCAAATGCTATGTAACCGGCGAATGATGATCGTGCGGTTTGCTCCATGGCATCGATTTTGGGGTTTTGTTCGTCTAGTCAGATGCTGTCCATGATAAGGTATGCAGCATGAAGCGTAATGTCTTGGTCATGTTCTTGTTCTCATGTGCCCTTTTATTGCCATGCGGTGCAGTCATATGTCGGCTGCTAGAGGTGCCGTTGCCTGACTGGGCGATGAATGTAGAAGTTCGCTACCTTCAAGGGGGTGGCTCCGTGCGATTGAATGAGCATCTGAACTGGGAGGGGGCACACACTGGCGAGCTTCAAAATGCTGTTGATGAAGTGATATCGAGCGTTGTTCCTGCCAAGGCTCAGTTGCTGCTCGGCGATGCCGCTCTTGAGCGTGGTTTCATTCGATTATCCAATGGCATATTCCAGTGGCCATGCTATCCAACCCGTTATGGAGCGTCCCAGCTCTACTGCACTCAGAGCGATACGGTTCGTTATATGCCGAAGAAAAGGGATGCCGCTTCCGTTGAGGGATTGGAGGCATTCGGTCGGGGCGTTGCAGAGTATGCAGCTGAACATCCCGATATCCGCATCTCTTTGGTGCTGCCAGTCATTTCTGTTGATTCACCCTCGAATCCCGCTTACCCTCTTGTTAGCGATGTTATCAATATGTCTGAATACATAGAGACACTTGAATCACAGGTCAAGGATATCGAGAACATTCGCCTTGTTGCAAAAGACATCTTGGATTATGAAGACTATCTTGAAGAGTATTACAGCACTGATGATCATTGGTGCGGCTATGGTGCGATCGATGCATTCAATATGATGATGACGGCGTGGGGGAGGCCAGAATCGGGTCTGTGGGAGATCGAATCCGATGAAACCGTTGATCGGTATATATTCAACGGCCAGAATGCTCGTCTCGGATTGATGCTCGTTGATCGAGGTGTTCGCGAGCCTCTCCTGGAGACTTCAACCTTGAAGCTTCTTGAAGGTGCTGGAGGGGGATTGGTGCAAGGGGAGCCACCGTCTCCGCAGGATCTTAAGATGATCTTCTCCTTCTACGCAAGCTGGTATGGGGTTGATGAAGATACCACGATAGGCAATGGTTCTTATGATGAGAGCGAGCGCATTCTTTTGATCAGTGATTCATATGGAGATGCATTTCGCTGGATCCTGGCTCAGAGATATGGTCTCACCTACGACAAGAAGGACCTTTACTATGCCGCTCGCGATACGTCCACTCTCTCTGAGAGACTGCAGCAGACCCAGACTGACGAGGTCGTGTTCGCTGGTAGCATTTGGGATTATGCTGAGTTCATGGAACGCCAACCAGCATATTTCGAATGAGCATCAAACGTGATCGAGCACGCTCTGGAGCCAATCGGAGAAAGAGTAGGACTCGATCAGGGCTTCCGTATGTAAACCATTCGGGCAATTGAGGAAGCTCTTCAAGTCGGCCCAGTCATCTACTCCGACGATGAATGTATCCTCGTTATCAAGGGGAGTGCCCTCGAGCGCTTTGTTCGTGGTTATCAACTTGCGTTTTGCGAAAAGCGCTTCAAGGGAGCGGAGGGTTAGGCCATTTTGTCCCGGTTTGGGAAGATCGAGTATGGCCCGTGATTCTTTCACGAGTTCCAGCACTTCTTCATAAGGGATAAAGCTCTGGCTCACGCAGATGGAGTTGTTCTTAAGTAGATCATCTGATGGATGAGGCTCAACGAGCTGAAACCTATAGGATATGCCTTGCCGTTCAAGTTCTCGCGCAATGTCGGTGAGCCTTTGAATGCGATCCTTATCAGACCCCAAGAAACTAACATCGTACTTAATGGGGATGGCTTCACCCGAATCCGTCTGTGAGAATAACCGAGGAAAATGAAACTGATGGGCGAAGCGCAAGCCATTGGCCTTTGCATAATCTTCGTCGAAGCAGAAGATATCGTCTGCATCCTCCATGGCTTTCAGATAGTTCAGATTATGTGAGAGGTGATGGAAGTCGTAGGCATTCCAAAGCCAAGCTATCTTCCTAGCCTGAGGGTTCCTCGCTCCGATCCATTTTAGCAATCCGGGTTTCAGGCCGTTGTCGAAGGCGATCACCGTGTCGTATCGTTCGATCTCTTTCATCCAGTCACCCAGGAACCATTCGTAGACCGGCCAAAGCGAAAAGCGAGACGAGAGGGAGAAGATGAAAGGGTGTCTTCTGATCCGCTCGATCTTGAATGGATTGCATGAGCGGTATCCTTCCTCATGAATAGCCCGAGATATGCAGCTTTCGAAGCTGTCAGCCTCAGATTTAAGTATCAGAACGCTCAAGTTCTCATCTCCAATCGCACGTCAGGATATGAACATGATATAAGTTCCCTATCCGCTATCATTATGAGAATCAGATGCATCTTAGGTGAAGCCGATTGGAGTAATTGGATATGGGCGACCGCCCTTTCTTCTCTATTTGCATACCTGCATACAATGTTGCAGATTATGTGATTGATTGCCTTGAATCGATCACAGCTCAAACATGTCGCGATTGGGAGATTGTCATCATCGATGATGGGTCAACGGATGATACGCTGTCTATTATCGGGTCATGGGCACGGGAGTGCTCGAATCCTGTCAGAGTGAAGAGCATGCAGAATCGGGGGCTGTATGCTGCTCGAGGAGTTGCTTACGAGCTTGCACAGGGCGAGATAATCATCAATGTTGATTCAGATGATCTTCTCGTAGATGTGGATGCGCTGCATAAGCTACAGGAGGCGTTTCGAGATGATACAGTCGATATGGTTCTTTTCAATGCTAGCAGATCGATGAAAAGGCCCATTCAGGCCTGTTTCGATTACTCGGGTCTTATCTCTAAATATGGACACACGTTGTGCAGGGAGGATCTTCTTGAGGCATTTGCTTTGGGTCGGGTCGCAAATGCTATCTGGTTGAAGGCTTTTAGATCCTCTCTTTTCACCGGTAATCTTTCGATGCCCTGCAAGATCAATCTTGGCGAAGACAGGCTACGCCTCGCTACCCTTCTCGGAGCAGTTCGTAAGGCCGTTATCCTAGACGAGGTGTTCTATTTCTATCGCCAGAACGACGAATCGATCACCCATCAGGTGTATGATTCGGGGAAGATAGAGCAGGAATGTATTGTGGAACAACAGGTCTTTACCCTGCATAGCGCGTGGGGCATCTCTCGTCAGGAGAGCATGCCCTTCTTTGCGAATTGGCTCTACATCCGTCTTCGGAGGATCTTTCTTTGTCATGAGGGGAGAGCTGAGAGAGTGGCGTTGTATCGGAAACTCTGCGAAAGCGATTTTTGCACTAAGATGACAGGCGATGCGTATACGAATGCTTTGCATACGGTTCGGGAGAGATTATTGCTCTGGTTAGTGAAGCGTAAATGGCTGACTGCGATGGACTTTCTCTTATACATGAAAGGCAAAGGTGTTCATGAATAGAGACTGCATTGTGCCATGCGGCTATATGGGCAGTGGCTCTTCGGCCGTTACGGACCTTCTAAGGGAATATGAGCATGTCATTTGCCCGCAGGGAGCGTATGAATATATCTTCCTGCACTGTCCCGGTGGGGTCTTCGATCTTGAGGATAAGCTCTTGCGGGGTAACAGTGCTATTCGCAGCGACGAGGCCTTGCGTGTCTTCAGGGAGACGATGGCTGCTCTTTACAGGAATGAGCATTGGTGGTTCGGCGGCTACGAGGCAAAGATCTCTAAGCGTTTCATGGAGATGGTCGATGCATTCATTGCGGATATAACCACGTGTGCATACGAGGGATTTTGGTATGAGCATCAGAAGATCAGCAAAGCTCGTTCATCCATCGCTAGATTCGCACGAGGGGTTGGACTAGCAAGCAGGTCTCTTGAGAGGATCCATGGGGACGAGATGCGCCTATCCTTTCCGACTGAATATGATTTTCACGCTGCTGCGAATGCCTTCTTGCAGAACGTTATCAATGAGATCTCTCGCGAAGAACGCGGGAGGGGGATGGTGCTCCTTGATCAGCTTTTTCTTCCTCATAATCTCTACAGAGCTGACAACTATCTTGATGAAGCTCGATTCATCGTTGTGCAGCGAGATCCGCGTGATGTCTTTCTTTCGAATAAATATGTATGGGCGAAGACGGGGAACCCCGTTCCGCTTCCCTTTGACGTTGAAGTATTTTGTGAATGCTATTCCAAGATGAGGCAAGCTGTTCCTTCTTATGATTCCCCTAACATCAAAGAGATCTGGTTCGAGGATCTGATCTTGGATTATGATTCGACAGTGGAAGAACTGGAAGGCTTCCTCGGGGGAGGCATAGGGAAGCATGCGAAAGCGAAGTGTTTTTTGAAGCCAGAGGAGTCCGCATGCAATATCGGAATCTATGCGGGTCCAGAAAAGCAGTGGAGAAAGGAAGCGGAAGTCATTGCCGCGAAACTAGGTCCGTATCTCTATCAAGGTAGCGTCAATGAACCGTCTAACATTCAGAGGGGCAGCATCTTTTGATGACAGATGCGTGTATCATCGATCCAGATATATCCGCTGACTTTCTCTTTTATGAGAGTTTATGAAAAGCAGTGTTAATAAGAGAATCGATTCCATCTCTCGGGCTTCTGTCATTCAGTTTGGTGCGAGGATCATAACAGTTCTTGTTCAGGTTGGGTTCACGGCTGTATTGGCCCGACTTCTCACTCCAGAAGAATATGGTGTGGTTGCGATCATCACCGTGTTCGTTGGTTTCTTTGCTGTCTTGTCGGACTTTGGAATATCGACTGCCGTTATCCAGTATACAGATCTATCTAAAGAGGATCACGAAGCCCTGTTCTTCGTGTCGATGGTGTTAGCGATCATCTTGTCAGTTATTTTTGTGGGCATATCATTTGGGATCGCTTTTATCTACCAAGATACGCTCTATATCTCTTTGGGTATCGTTTTGATTCCCGCGATCATCTTCAATGCTTTGAATATGGTGCCGAATGGGATACTCGTTAGAGAAAAGCTATTCCTATCTATTGGTGTCAGGGCGATCGTTACGACTATTGTTGCTGGGGTTGTGACGGTAGTTTTGGCCCTCAATGGATTGGGCGTATACGCCATTGCGCTTGATTCGGTTCTGGCATCAGCCTCTGTCTTTGTCTGGAATGAATGGCATGTAAAGCTCAAGCCTCGTTGCAAGGGTAGTCTAACCATCTTGAGAAGCGTGGGGCGCTATTCCGTTTTCCGCTTTGGCGATCAGGCGATAGTCTATTTTGCGAGCAATCTAGACAGCCTTCTGTGTGGTAAATTCTTCGGCTCTCAGAATCTCGGATATTATAATAAGGCTTATATGCTTGCTGGTATGCCGAGCACATATCTTATCAGCACGATAACCAGCACCTTACACCCGTTCTTCACTGAGCTTAAAGATGACCTAGATGCGCTTTGGGACCGCTTTAGGAATGTCATCAAGGTCGTTTCTCTCGTTAGCGTCTTCTGCTGTGTACAGATGTTCACTTGCTCTCGGGAGTTGATTCTCATCCTGTTTGGCGATCAATGGATACCTTCCATTCTTCTGCTGCAGATCCTTGCATTCTGGATATACCCCCGCTCGCTCAATAGCGTGCATGCTCCATTATTGTTGGCAATGGATAGATCGGACCTGCTATTTCTCAGTACGAGCATCAATACCATTATCACGATTGCTATGATCATTCTGGGGATAGGTCTTGGTAGTGTGGACGCAATGGCTCGCTGCGTTACCGCTGCATATTTCCTCGAGTTGATCGTCCCTGTGTTCTTGTGCATCAAGAGGTGTTTGAAACGTTCGGTCTTGAGGTATGTTTCTGCTTTCATTCCTGAACTCGCAGCGGGAGCGATCAGCTTGCTATCAGTGGAGTTTTTGCTCCCTTGTCCAGAGAGTGTCATCCTCGCCTTGGTCACAAAGCTATGCTCTGTGACGATCATCTTCCTTGGATCATGTCTTCTTTTTGGGCAGGGGCGTTATGTCAGAAACGCTTGGCACTCCTTGCGTGGTGGTCGGTCATGAAGAAGGCTGATGATTGAGTGCATTTTAAGAGGTCTGCTCAGTTACCATCTTTTATGCCATTTTGAGGTTTGAAGACACGATTTATCTATGACCGAATGGGATGATCTGAATGAGGAATGTGTTGTATCGTAAGAGTGAATCCCGACCTGTGGATTTATCGGTCCTTTTGGGTAAAGCGTTTTTAGGAATCGTCTTGCTTAGCCTTATTGGTTGGCTACTATTGTCGCTATCCTATTGCATTCCCGTATCCTTGATGATGCCTCATCTGCAAAGTTCAGCTGAAGCCTTGATTGGTGAGGGTGATTATCCATTATCGTATGTGGGGGATTGGAAGTTTGATAACTATACGGTGGCACTCATGCTCAATGAGGCAGCGCAGTCGGGAAATCCATTTGAAAGCGCTTTAGAAGTCCCTCGTTATTATATCGACAGTGTCGGTCAGGGTACCTTGCTCCAATCTACTCTTAATGGAAATGAAGCCAATGCGGATTATGCATACTATTGGCATGGGTATCTCATCCTCTTGAAGCCGCTGCTTGTGTTCTTTGATATCAAGGAGATTCGTCTGATTGCACAAGTTGTTTTCTTGGTGCTCTTGATAATTAGCTCACTTTCGATCGCTAGATTGTCGTCCGGGGGGGGATGGCTGTTCTCTTGCCGATTGGGTTGTGTTTGATCGGGGGTGTGGATGCAGCTGCAACTTTGCCGATCTTCTTCTCCTTCGGTTTGGGTCTTCTTGGAGTTATTGTGGTCTGTAGGACAAGGCTCCTCCCCGTCGGAGGGGAAGGATCAAAGGAGAACGATATTCGCCTTGATGCTGTTTGCTTGAGCTTCGCCCTACTAGGTGCTTTGACTGCATACTTCGACTTCCTGGACAATCCGTTGTATTCCCTATGCCTTCCTCTAATCTTCCTGGTTCTTCGAATGTCTGATTATCGGGGTCCAGAAGCCATTCTCGCTGGGTTCTTTTTTGCTATCTTCTTTTGGGCCTTCGGATATGTATGCTTTTGGGGGATGAAGTGGGTACTGGGGTCATTGTTTATTGGTCAAGATGTCATAGGGAAGGCTTTACAAGCCATTGGCTATCGCACGAGCAGCACACTAGGCGATGGGTCCGCTACGAGTTTCTTCGATGTGCTCGTTTCTAATGCGTATTTCTTGGGCTTTGCGGTATGGATCATGGTTTTTGTTGTGATCTTGTCTTGGGTGGTCCTTCTTCTACAGGGCGTAGAGTGTATGAGAGATAAAGGCAACTCAGAGCGATGCCGACAGCTGTTGGTGAATGCTCTGCTTATGATCATTTCGCTCGCTCCCTTTATCTGGTATGCGTTGCTCGGTAACCATTCTAGGATCCATGCGCAAATCATATCCTTCAGGACGCTCGGAATCACATTGGTTGCAAGCTTCGCATCGATTGCTTATATCGTTTCCCTCTTGCGTAAAGGGAAATCAAAGAATCAACGTGAAGATGGGGTATAGTATTCTTTTGGTGCAGATAGAGGAGTCTTAGAATGCGCTGACTTTCATTCGATTGCGGGTTCATCTTCGTCACATATAAGCTCTGCATAGGGATGATGAGCTCTCCTTGATGAGCAGGGTGGTTGCCTCGGTTGCTTTATGAAGGAAAAAATTATGATCACTGTGGACACCAAGAAAACGCAAAAAACGATTCTCTTCACTTCTCTGTTCCTTTCTGCCCGGACGGGATCGGAGCTTCACATCTTAGAACTGACCAAAGCATTCAAACGAGCAGGTTGGGACGTGACGTGCTATACCCTTCTTGCAACCTATCCACTCCAGCAGGATCTTGAAGCTGCTGGTATCAAGCTCGTGGAATTCGGGTGTGAAGAAGAGTTGGCCTCTTCATATGAGGTCCTCTTCGGCCAGCACCATCTGATATCTGACTATGTCTGGCATTGTACGGATATCAGTTTCGAAAAGGTCGTCGTTTCCATCCTTGGATTGGGGGAGATGGAGCTTCCTCCTCGGTTCGTTGATGAAAGCGATCTGGTGCTTTGCGTTAGCCAAGAGGCAAAACGCAGACATTTTCCCGATGGGCATGAGAAGGCGCAAGTTGCTGTGTTTCCGAATTATGCCACAGAGGGTTTCTTCGCTGCTTGGGACCCCGAAGGGTATTCGGGGTGTGCTACACCCAAACGGATTGCCATCGTCTCCAATCACATACCGAGCGAGCTTCGCAGTCTTTCGGAATATGCTGACGATGACGTCGTCGTTGACTGCCTTGGATTCGAGGGCACATCCGTCGACATCACTCCTGAGCTTCTGACGGAATACGATCTAGCGATCACCATTGGTCGAACTGTTCAGTATTGTCTGGCTGCAGGGGTGCCCTGTTATTGTTATGACCGTTTTGGTGGGCCAGGGTACATGGATGAAGGATCCATTCACCATCATGCGGAATACAACTTCTCTGGTAGATCAGACCCACGCACGTTAGATGCTAGCCAGCTATGGGATGATGTGGTGGCTGGTTATCAAGATGCGGTGCGCGTCCGAGGGCGCTTGCATGATCTTGCGGCCATGAACTGGGACTTCAAAGTTCTATTCGCTTCTTTTCTTGCATCCGTAGATGAGTTGGTTCCGCATCTGCATAGACGAGAAAGATGGTCGGAATCCGAGCGGTTCATCCAAGAAACAGCCTGCAGGCTCTACCGGAACGAGTTGCTGGAGGAGACTGGTTTGGCCCAGCTTTACTGGACCGATGAGGGGGGTACAGCATTATCGGAAGACAGATCCACGATGATAAGATATAGATGCAATACGGATATCCTCATCAGGATCAGTGACCTTGCGAGCAGGTTCAAAATAGCTTCCGATCAAAAGGAAACCGTCCTCCTTGGCCGATTCGATCCTGATACCGGACCCTGTAGCTTGAAGGTTGCAGGAGAAGATGTTGATCTTGTTCCAGAAAATGCAGATAGGGTAGAAAACGAACGATACCTCTTCTATTCGAATGATCCGCGATGTACGTTGTGTCCTCCAGCGGGAACGGGCACTTTCAGATTCTCCGTGGAGAAAGTGTCGCTTTCTGAGGTCCTCGAATACTGTGAAGGGAAAGCGATAGAAGATGCTGTGGCAAGCGGGGGGTCACAGCGTCACCATGGCCTGGGCCTTCGGAACCTTTTCCGAAGATGAAACCATAGGCTATGAACAGGGAATAAGGCTTCTTCAATGTTATTCGTGTGCTATGTCATAGGTTTTCTTCTTGCAGCATTCGCTCTGAGCTTTGCTCTCGGAGCGCGGTCCCTTATAGAGATGCTAGAGAGATGGCCTCTCGGGGCTTTTTCGATTCTGGCAATAGATGCGTTGTTCGGGCAGATTCTTTCAGCATCGTTTTCGCTGGTCTCCGCTGCATTGGTTTCCGTTCTCAATTTACTGCTTGCGGTGGGAATTCCCATCTTATCTCGCCGGTCTACGCAAGCTTTCGTCTTGTCTCGACTGAAACCCTGTGGCGCAGATGTATCCAGGGTGCTCTGGCTTACTGGCTCTTATCTAGTGGTACTCGTATTCGTCATAGCTTGTGCGGTGATGCAATTCGGACCCGAACTACGACCGAATTATGCCTCGACGGATCCGGGCTCTCATATGTACGAATCCATGGAGGTGGCTGAGTCGGGAGCGCTGAGGGGCATGTTCTTCACCCACTATCTTACAGCGTTATGGATACAGCTTTTGGGAGACATCGTGGCACCGATAGAGCTGTTCCGCGCATTCATCATCTCTGACCTACTTCTTTATCTTCTGGGGTCATGGTTGGTGTACGTTATCATCAATCATGTGGCGGGGAGAGGGTCGCACCCCTTTATTGCGCTCGCTATCACCCTTCTTTGCATTGCGGGCTACCCTCTTAATGACATCGTATATGGCTTCTCTTACCTTGGTGCTGGTGTGTCTTTCATCGCTGCACTGCTGTATGCAGCTTTGCTCTATTGTGAGAAGCCATTGCGTTCTGTATTGTTGTCTCAGCCGCTCTGCCTCTATGGGCTTTGCATATCTTATGTTCTTTTCATTCCCTTGGGTGTGGCCTTCTTGGTGCTGTTCGGCGCGTATATCTTCCGCGAACACCTCAAAGCCCATAAGGTCATGCTCATAGTCGCTGGGTCTCTAATTGCCGTTTGCTCGGTTCTCCTGATCGCTTGGATCGCGTTCTCGTCAGGAAAAGTGAATGCACTCTCGAATATCGGTCACTCATACAATGATCTGATCGGATCCTTTCTACCCGCTTTACCATTCGTTTGTAGCGGGATAGTCCTGCTGCTGTGCAAACGGCCAAAGTCATGGTGGTGCCTGCTTTCCTTCTTATGCGTGACGATCGCGGCGGCCATCGTCTTCTTCGTGCTTTATTGTGCTGGGAAAGTGTCTGCTTATTATTACTTCAAATTGTATTTCGTACTCTGGCCCGCAGCATTCTTCGTCGCTGCGAGCTGCTTTTCGCTTGCATCAAAGGAATTCGCTATCTCTCTCAAGGCATGCCTCGTCATCTGGATGGTGCTTCTCGGATTCTCTGTTTCGGGCACTGACGATCGTCTCTCTATGTCAAGGTCAGACATCAATCCATCCCCGAACGTTGATTCGCTGTTCGGTGTCTATAAGGACAATCTCCGTGAGATGTGTGGGCAGAAGATATCCCAAGAAGAAGTTGATATCTGGAGAAGGGCTAATGAGCTTTCTTCGGAGAGCGGCTCTTACGTTCCGCTTTTGGGTTCGAATAAGAGCGTCTATTGGTATGAGGGAACGACTCATAATCGTTCCGATAAGGGAATGCGCCATTTCCAGTATTGGTTATACGACGACGGTGAAAGAGGTTCTCTGCTGATCGATCGCTTGGCGGATGTCTCCTTTGTGGCAGTTCTTGATGAAGCCATGCTTCCCCAAGAGGTCAAAGAGTATCTTGATGGCAGGGAAGCGGTCTATTCCAACGAATCAGGTACGATATATCGTCTTGATGCCGTTAAGGAACATGCTCAGCTTGGAGGATAGGGTCCCCTGCAACTAATAGGAAGGCTCAGGCAGATGAAAAGGGTTGCATATCTTGACGATCTGCGAGCATTGGCTACGGTGACAGTGGTTGTGATCTGTGTAGCCAGCAACAATTGATAGTGGTTCATTGGTACGTCTGATTGGGCATTTCTGGTTCACTAACGTCATGGTCGGCACCTAAATCGCCCTATCCATCATCAAGATCTTCATGGATAATACATCGATGAGGATACGCGGATACCTCTTGGCTCCTCGGCTTGTACTACATCCAGCTGAATGCGGATTTAATGCAAAGAGAAGTTGTGTGTCTTATACTCTGGGAGGAGGGTAGTAGGTATCACCAACTTGAGTCATTACCATTTACATGAGCATGCGTCAGGGTGTGGCTCAGGAGACTTGTTTCGGGTATTTCTTTCCGGGCATCGTATTCTACAGCGCAGCGATTTTCATTTGGTTCAGGTCAGCTATCGGAAATGGTGCAGAAAGGGAGTCGGCTGGGGGGGGCAGATTCTGTGTCTGAGACGACTCGTTTCTATGATATCAAGATATTCGTTGGGGATATACGCGGTTCATATGCTATTCGTCTTCGTTCTATGGGATATGGGATTCGATACCTTCCTCCTTCCCGGAGTGATCTCTGTGCCCCTGATCTCAGGTGTGGTGCTTCTTTTGTCGCTTGCGCTGACTTGGCTTCTCTCGAAGGCGCCTTTTATCAATACGTTTTTTGATGTGAAGACGCGATCCTCTACCCCTTCCTGATCATGTCCGTATAACTTATATGTCAACAGCTATAATGGCCAGGTTCTTGATGGTAAGCGCGGTGCCCAAAGCGTGAGGTGGGAGTACTAGTTTGGTCTTCAGTTCCCTGACGTTCCTCTTCATATTCCTTCCTGTAGTCGTCTTCCTTTATTCGATCATCAGGAACTTGAAGATCCAGAATCTCATACTCATCATCTTCAGTTTGGTCTTCTATGCATACGGTGAACCCGTCTACGTTCTTTTGATGATCGCTTCTACCATCATCAACTACCTATTCGGGTTGCTCATAGGGGGAGAGGCTCGCTCTTGTCGGGTTAAGAAGGCCGGTCTTCTCTTATGTGTTTTCGCGAATCTGGCAATCCTGTTCGTGTTCAAGTATTCCGATATGGCCGTGGCAACGATGAACAGGGTGTTCGGCTTGGATATCGCTGCACCGCAGATCATATTGCCGATAGGGATATCCTTCTTCACATTCCAAGCGATGTCGTATGTGATAGATGTATATCGAGGTGATGTGGATGAGGAGCGAAACTACTTCAATGTCTTGCTCTACATCTCCTTCTTTCCGCAATTGATCGCAGGGCCTATCGTCAAATACCACGACATCAACAAACAGATCCATGAGCGGAGACAAACATTCAAAGAGTCCGCCTATGGTCTCAGACGCTTCTTCGTTGGCTTGGCGAAAAAGGTTCTTTTGGCGGATCAGTTCGCATTAGTGTGCGACGCGCTCTACGGCTCTCCCATCGAGGACCTGAATATCCTCTCAGCTTGGTTAGCTGCCTTTGCATACATGCTGCAGATCTATTTCGATTTCAGTGGCTATTCGGATATGGCGATCGGCCTTGGGCATATTTTCGGATTCAAATTCAAGGAGAACTTCAATTACCCATACAAATCGAAGAGCATCAAGGAGTTTTGGCGGCGCTGGCACATCTCTTTGTCTACATGGTTCTTGGAATATGTGTACATTCCACTAGGAGGCAACAGGAAAGGACGGCTAAGGGCCTGTCTGAATAAGGTGGCCGTTTTCTTTCTGTGTGGATTATGGCATGGAGCGAGTTGGACCTTCGTCATATGGGGTTTGTATCATGGCCTCTTCTTGCTCATCGAAGAATATATTCCCGTTATCAGGAGGCTGCCGAGCTTCCTCGGTCATCTCTATGCAATGCTTGTGGTGATCTTCGGCTGGGTTCTTTTCAGGGCTGAGACATTCAGCCAGGCAATTGGCATGATGGGTCTTATGATAGCGGGGTTCAGTTTCTCGCATGTTCAGATGGCGCTGTTCTGCGAACAGTTGACTCCCATGTTCCTTACCGCTTGCCTTTTCGGCGTTTTTGCATGTTTGCCGGTGAAAGCACTCGTTGAAAGCCATATCAAAAGCGCGCAAGGAGGGGCTTGTATTCAGGTCGTGATGTTCATCGTTGCTTTTGTTCTGATGTGCATTTGCGTTTTGGAGATCTCCAGTGGGTCTTACAGTCCCTTCATCTATTTCAGATTCTGAGGGGGTTTGTTATGAGAAGAGCTCAGACCATCGGCTTCGCGGTCTTCTTCATCGGCTCCATTTGCCTTTTGGCGGTTCCTTTCCTGTCGTTCTTATCCGGAAGATCATCCGAGGCGATAGAGAATAGGGATCTGCAGGAGCTTCCAGCGATCGTAGAGGCTGATGGGTCTCTCAATCTGAACATTCTCAGTGATCTAGGTTCCTATTTTGAGGAGCGCTTTCCCATGCGAAGCGCACTCATCTCATGGGACACCGATCTCAATCGAATGCTGTTCGATGAATCGGGGATAGAAAGCGTGATCTGTGGAAGCGACGATTGGCTTTACTATCATGAGACGCTTGACGATTATATGGGGGTCGATCAGTTAGACGAACGTGGGATGGCTGCATTCGCCTATGACTGCAAATATCTGAGTGACTACATTGAGGGGATGGGAGCCAAAGCCATCTTCACTATCGCTCCAAATAAGAATACGGTGTATCCGGAATACATGCCCAAGAGATATCTCAAGAGCGTGACTGAGCATCCTGCTCAAAAGGTGGGCAACTCCTTAGAAGAGATGGGGGTTGATTACGTGGACCTTGTCTCCTTGTATGTGAATGAGGTAAAGGGAGAGCGGGATATTGATTCAGATCTCTATTATAAGAATGATACTCATTGGACGAATTACGGCGTGCTCCCCGCCTATGAGGCATTGATGGAGGCGGCGAAAAAGGACTTCCAACGCTTCGATGCTTCTGATGTCATCTGGGGAGAGAGGCGAGGGGATTTACAGGATATGATGGATCCGAGTGCTCGTGCAACGTGTTATGCGCCCATCGGGTTGGATACGGATGCTGTTCTGGTCTCAGAGTCTCAAGACAACGGGATCCTTACTGAAATCTATGAAAGCCCCGCATCTGGTAGCCTCGTTGTATTCGGAGATTCTTTTCGGGAAGCGCTGAGACAGCCTATTGCCTCTAATTATGCCTGCACAGCGGTCTATCAATACGGAGGAATCTACTCCCTTCCAGGAATCATTGATAGCCAACCTGATACGGTCATCTTCATGCGGGCGGAACGATATATGAATGGCATCGTTGAGGGCCTTGTATTTCCCGCTGAGGAGATAGAATCACCTGCGAATCTTGATCAGGTGGAAGCTGATGAGACGAGCGTGTCGATCACTCCTTTTGGGGAATGCATTCGCGTTGAGGGTGCACTTGATCTGAGCGGTGTGGAGCCTTATCAGATCATGAGAGGTTGCTTGGGCGTAGAGCTGATCTATGAGGACGGACAGAGCGAATCATTCAAGGCGTTTCGCTATATCGATAACGATGCTGGGCGGTTCTTTGCATACCTTGATGAGGAGACCTATGAGCGTGGTGTGGTTTCCGTGAAGGCATTCGAAGCAGATGAATCAGGAAACGTGCACTCATGTTCATCAGCGAACCTTTAGACATCATCTTGCTCTGCGACATTCCGATGTGAAGTGGTGAAGTTGTGCACAGATGTCCTAGGGTTCTAGCTTTGTAACCATTTTGTTATCATGAAACGATCTGAGCCCACGGAATCAATCGGAGAATGAAATGCGGAATGTCTTGGGTATAGTTCGTGGCATTGTCACATGGTCATTAGCGTGCATGCTCTGCATGCCAACTGCAGCATTTGCCGCTATTGATGAGCAGGTACAGCCCCCTGTTGAAGCGGGGCAGGTTGATCTAGATGAGACGATTGTTGATGATGGCGACGCTTTAGCTGCTGAATCTCTCGCTGCAGCAAAAGCTCCGCTGCAAGACGAGATAGATAGCCCCCCCTTATCTGATGAGCAGGTAGAAGATGATGAGGGTCCAGAACCCAAGGATGCAGAAAGGAGCGCATCCGACCAGCTCTCCTTCATATACGTCAGCCAGAACCAAATAGAAAGAGGAGCTATCCAGGAGATCGCTCTAGCGTTTTCCGATGAGTCAATCGAGTTCTCGATGCCAAGGCTGTATCTGAAGAATGAGGACGGTGGCGTCAAGGCGATCGAAGGGGGATCGGTATCCGCCTACGCGGTCCTATTCTCCTTCGATACGCAAGGCTGGTCTGACGGCCGTTGGATGCTCGAGCGTTTCGAATGCGTCATAGGTAGTGAGACCGTATCCCTGGATATCGGAAATGAGCACACAGCAGAGTTCGTTATAAGCGCTCCAGCGGATCGAGAAGAGATAGAGACATTCTTCTATACGGTGGAAGGCGAGGATGTCGTTGAGAAAGGTTCTCTGGAAGAGGCGGTTGCGTCCGCTCAGGCAGCATCAGCGGCAGTGGGTTCACGTGCGATGGCTCGGAATGCTCTGAAGGCTAAAGGGATCGTCATCGGATTAGATCCGGGCCATGGTGGTAAAGATGGGGGAGCTTCTGGGATAAACGGGGTCAGAGAGGCAGACTTGACCTGGAAGATCGCGAATTATTGTGCGGCCGAGCTCCGACAATATTCGGGCGTGGCGGATGTCGTGTTCTCTAGAAGCCAAAGCGAGTATACGGACGATAACAACGGTGGCCTCAAACTGCGGGTGGATAGACTGGTGAATCAAGGGGCGGATGTCATCGTGAGCATCCACCTGAACAGTGCAGCAAGTGGCAATGCTTACGGGGCGGAAGTATGGACACCGAATAACTCGAAATACGACGATGCCTATTACGTTGGCAATGATTTGGCCCGTTGTATTGCTGACGAGCTAGGTAAGCTTGGCCTGACCCTTAGAGGGGGCGGTGTCAAAGAGGATGGATCGCTGAGCGATGGTTCTGATTACTACGGGATCATCCGACATGCTCGGAATGCGGGCAAGGCGGGCATCATCGTAGAGCATGCCTTCATCAACAACTCCAACGATTATTGGAATCATCTAAGCGATGATACTAAGTTGCAGCAACTTGGTGTTGCTGATGCTACGGGTATTGCAAACTACTTCGGGCTGGTCAAATGGTCTTGGGACGCCAAGGTTACGGTCAAGGACCTTGGGAATGGCCAGTTTGGCATTTATGTGGACAACAGCAATGCACCTGCAGGTATAAGCAAGGTTCGGATTCCCGTTTGGGGGGCAGCTGGTGGACAGAACGACCTCATATGGTATAACGCAACCCTTCAGCGAGATGATCGCTGGGCCGTTATCGTATCGGTGGGCGATCACCAAGAGGCCGGTTCGTACAATGTCCATGTCTACGCCTCTATGGATACTGGCCCCGAACGATACGTTGGCGGTGCGGGCTTCTTCGTCACCGGCCCATCGGCCTCAGTGAAGGTGACCTCAACTGATCCGTCCACCGCATCCTTCACGGCTCAGGCAACCCTGAAAGCACCTTTGGGGGCCTCTCGGGCGAGGCTTGCTGTCTGGTGCTCATCGGTCGGTGGGCAAGATGACCTCGTCTGGTACGACATGCCTAAGACCGGGGGAACCTCCACCGAGGCCATCTATACCCTTACCGTAAGCGCATCGCGCCACAAGTATCAGCAGGGTACCTACGTCGGTCACCTCTATGCCTATGATGCGGCAGGGATGCTAGCCCCCGTTCCAGGCATCTCCCTCACCGTGACGTTGCCTCCCGCTAAGGTGGAAGCCGCTCCTCAGGGCAATGGATCAACGTATCTGCTGAAGGCCTCAGGGGGGATGGCTATGCAAGCGAATCCTCTTTCCTTCGCCGTCTGGTCTGATGCGGGTGGTCAGGATGACCTGGTGTGGTATCAGGGGAGCAGGGGCTCTGATGGCGTCTGGACGGCGACGGTACCCATCTCCCGGCACAAGACAGCCGGATCCTACTCCGTTCATTGTTACGGTCAGCTTGGCGCTTCCAATACCTTCGTTGGCGCTGTGGGCTTCTTCGTCACCGGCCCATCGGCCTCAGTGAAGGTGACCTCAACTGATCCG
>CAJURZ010000016.1:0-13803 GCA_910588905.1 uncultured Eggerthellaceae bacterium | reverse complement strand
CGCTCCTCAGGGCAATGGATCAACGTATCTGCTGAAGGCCTCAGGGGGGATGGCTTTATATGCACCTGTGAAGTTTGCGGTGTGGTCTGATGCGGGTGGTCAGGATGACCTGGTGTGGTACCAGGGGAGCAGGGGTTCCGATGGTGCCTCCTACGCCACTGTCCTCCTTTCGAATCACATGACACCGGGTGCCTATGCTGTTCATTGTTATGCACAGTCAAGTGGCACGGATACATATGTGGGGGGTGCCGGATTCAGCGTCAGCCAAGATGTGATCACAAGCATTGGATATCCGATCATGGGGAATACCACAGTGTCTCAGCAGAGAATGGTGGCGCTTTATAAGTCAAAGAACGTTGCATATCCATCTTCTATATACGCCTCTCGGGGCGCTCCGACTATCGAATCCTTTGTGAGCATCCTTTGTGCTCAGGCGGCCAAGGAAGGTGTCAGAGCTGAAGTAGTATTCTGTCAAGCGATGCATGAGACCGGTTGGCTTCAATTCAAAGGAGACGTAAAGGCGGAACAATGCAATTTTGCGGGGCTAGGTGCTACGGGCGGTGGCGAACCCGGGAATGTCTTCCCTGATGTTGCTACGGGCTTACTGGCTCAAGTCCAGCACCTGAAATGCTATGCGTCCACCGATCCTCTGAATTACGATTGCGTTGACCAGCGGTGGAACGAATCTCTTCGTGGGGTTGCTCCCACCGTTAACCAGTTAGGAGGGAAGTGGGCTACGGATAGGAATTATGGAACACGGATAATCAACCTGATCCATAGTCTCTGAGCGAAAGACGGCGTGTAATGCATTGGAAGCTTCACAGGCTCTATAAGATCATCCGATACCGCAAGACAGATGCCCGCAGATACGGGCATCTGTCTTTGGAGGCCATCAGGGCTGAAGGCGATGAGATAGAATTCGTAGGCTGGGGATTCGATCGCGTTCATAGAGAGATGCATAATAGACGTGTCGTGGTCAAGGATCCCGTGGGCCGCTTGGTCTTTCAAGCGCCTCTTCCGGGTGTCAAGCGCAAAGATATGGTCACCTATATTCGCGATTACGAATCAATGCATTCGGGCTTCTCTGGAACGATACGAGCCGTCACCCCTTATCCACTGAAAGCCTACCTGGAGTATGAATCTCAAGGTATAACCTACTCAACCTTCTTCTTTGATATCAAGCCAAACTGTTCTGGTTCAGGGAATCCGGAAGTAGAGATGGTGTTTCCTTATCCAGAGGAGGAACTGCGCACGAAGGCGGAGGAGTCCAGTCATGCTGCTTTGATTGATATCAAAGAATATGAGCCAGTTGATGTGGTAGTTCCGGTGTATAACGGAATGCGATTCCTCCCTGCTCTCTTTGAATCGATCGAGCGGACGGCAGTGCCCTTTAATCTGATCATCATCGATGATGCAAGCCCAGATGAACGAGTGAGGGAGTTCCTTGACCGGTTTGCTGCTGAGCATCCAACTGTAAACCTGCTGCGCAATGACGAGAATCTTGGCTTCCTGCAGTCTGTCAACCGAGGACTAAGGGAGGCCGAAGGCGATGTTGTCATCGTGAATACGGATGTCGAGCTTCCTCCTGCATGGCTCGAGCGCATCATCAGGCCGATTCTCGATGATGCAGCCATAGCAAGTGTCACGCCTTTTACGAATAGCGGCACCATTTGCAGCTTTCCTCGATTCTGCGATGATAATCACCTGCAGGCAGGATTAGACGTAGACCAAATGGATCGCTTCTTTCGAGAGCAACCCCTTGAGCTCTTTGAGGTGCCAACGGGAGTTGGTTTCTGCATGGCAATGAGTCGAGAAGCTATACGGGTTGTAGGTGTCTTCGATGAAGAGCATTTCGGGCGTGGATACGCGGAAGAGAACGATTGGTGCCAACGTGCAATCAAGGCTGGCTTCAAGAATGTTCATGTGAGCAACCTATTCGTTTATCACAATCATGGTGGCAGCTTCCAATCGGATGAGAAGAAGCTCCTTGTAGAAGAGCATCTTGCCACATTGGGCAGACTGCATCCCTCTTATAGCGAGGATGTGGCAACCTATGTGCGCCGGGATCCGGCACGGAAGATACGCAAAGCGGTTGAGCGCTGCATGATAGACGATTCGAATGCGAAGTCCATCGTAGTTCTGGATCATCGTTTAGGTGGAGGCGCTACAGCTTATATCGATGAGAAGGTCGAAGGTTTCATCAGGGAGGGCGCACGCTGTTCTGTTGTCCGCTTTGATGAGGGACTCAATCTATATCTTTGTCGTACATTCCTCGACGGGATGGAACATTCCTTCTCGGCGCGGGATATCGGAACCATCTTTCGGTCGTTCACTCATGTTGATGAGATATGGGTGAACGAGCTTGTTACGTATCAGAATCTCTCTCAGTTGCTCGTTTATCTTCCCGCTCTAGCAGATTCTTATGGTGCCAAGCTCATCTTCCCTCTGCATGATTTTTATTGCTTATGTCAAAGCTATAATCTCATCAATGATAAGAAGATGTTCTGCGGACTCCCGGGATATGACACCTGTAATGAATGTTTTCATAGGATCAGGGAGGGGGAGTTCGCTGGATCTGGCATTGATGAGTACCGCTTCTTGTGGGGGCATTTCCTTTCGCATTGTGATGAGGTCATCGGATTCTCCAGGTCTTCCATTGCATACCTGCGGAGCATCTATCCTGACCTGCAGAACGTAACGTTCCATCCCCATGTAGTGGAAAGCTTGCCCTTCATTCAGCGGAAGGCTCGCATGAACGAGAATCTGACCATAGGGATCATGGGTATGATCTCTTATGTCAAAGGGCGAGACGTAGTGAAGGGGTTGCTTGACCATATCAGCCAAGAAGGTCTCTCCGTTGATATCGTGATCGTCGGTATGGCTGATGATGTGTACCCTGAGCTTAAAGAATGCTCTACGGGAAGATATGAACGTGATGACATACCTGAGATAGCTCTTCGTGAAGGGATCGATGTCTTTTTGATACCAAGCATCTGGCCCGAAACATTCTCGTATACAACGGCAGAGATAATGGGCATGGGATATCCGCTTGGCGTATTCGATCTGGGCGCTCCTGCAGAGCGGGTAGCGGATTACGACAGAGGTGTGATCATCCCGCAGACTGCTCTTCCGGGAGAGATCCTGGCAACTCTTGAAGAGCTTGCATGCGATACGGTGCATATCAAGGATCTGCCTACCTGCCGAGAGGAGGGTTACCTTGTCATCTCGGATGTTCGCACTGACTTAGGGTTGCTCAAAGAGCGCAAGTTGCATCTCCTTGAGGAGGGGATCCTTCCTGAGGTCATTACGGTGTCTCAAATGGAGAACGGTGAATGCGGAGCAAAAGCGGTCATAGTGGATAAGGAGCTTCTGGGCTCTCTGGAAGAGGTTGAACGGGTTGAAGGGCTTTTGCAGCGTAGCGATATACTGCAGCGTGTTATGCAGCCTACTGTAGCGGAATAGCCTTTTAGTTTGCTTGGAGCTTACGATAGGCTTCGCAGACCTCTTTTACATTGCCCTTCATCTTCAATTCACCCTTCTCGATCCAAACAGCCTTTTGGCAGACACGTTCCACCTGGTCAATGCTATGGGAGACGAAGAGTACAGTGACGCCATGTTCATTGATGAGGCTATGGATGCGCGCTTCGCATTTCTCCTGAAAGAGGAAGTCGCCTACTGAGAGCGCTTCATCTACGATCAGCACATCTGGGATGATAACGGTTGCGATAGAGAAGGCGATCCGAGCGATCATCCCAGAAGAATAATTCTTTAAGGGCATGTCTAGGAATTGCTCGATCTCTGCGAACCGGACGATCTCATCGAAATGCTGTTCGATGAACCTCTTCGAGTATCCGAGCAAGGCGCCGTTGAGATAGATGTTCTCGCGAGCCGAAAGGTCCATATCGAATCCCGCTCCCAGCTCTATGAGCGGCGCTATCTGCCCTTTGACGCGAACTGAACCATACGTCGGCTCAAGAACTCCCGCGATGATCTTCAGCAAGGTTGACTTCCCTGATCCATTGGTGCCGACGATCCCGTAGACATCTCCTTTCTCGACAGCGAATGAGATGCCCTTCAGTGCTTTGAATTCCTTGAAGAAGAGCTCGCGTTTGATGATCTTGATCGCGTATTCTTTCAGATTCGTAAGACGTTCGGAGGCGATGTTGAACACCATGGTGACATCATCGACGCTAATGATCGGTGCACTATTCGCAGGCGATGGGATATTGGTTGCCAAGTGGGTCACCATCAGCTTTCTGATCCAAGGACGCTTTCTCGATTATACGTATAGTATGAATTTCGTCTTCAGTTTTATGAAGACGAGGTATCCGACGATCAGGGTTATCAGCGCCATAGCAGTGCAGATGATGAAGCTCTCAAGAGAAGGGGTCGCTCCATAGAGCATGATCTCTCTGAAGAAGCCTACATAATGGTACATGGGATTGAATTGCATTACAGGCATGAGACTCTCGGGGAGGATGTCGATGGGATAGAAGATGGGGGTGAGGTACATCCAGGCGGTTGTCAAGACACTCCAAAGGTGCATCACATCTCGGAAGAAAACCGTAAGAGCGGAAAGAAGGAATCCCAAACCCAAGCTGAAGAGAAAGACGAAGAGCACCAGAACGGGTAGGAGCAGCACGTTCACGGAGGGGGTGATCTGGAAGAATACCATCACTGCAATGGCCGCGATCAACGAGAAGCCGAAATTCACCAGAGAGAAAGTTGCTTTCTCGAGAGGGAATACTGCAGTGTTTATCCGGATCTTCTTGATGAGGGGTGCTGAATCGATGATGGATCCCATGGCGCTGCTTGTGGCATCTGACATGAACGTGAATAGGATCTGGCCTAGGATCAGATAGACAGGGTAATCCTCGATCTGAAATCTAAAGAAATGCGAGAATACGATGGAGAGTACGACCATCATCAGGAGTGGATTGAGGACAGACCAGAGGATACCTAAGACACTGCGCCGGTACTTGAGCTTGAAATCCTTGCCCACTAAAGACGAGAGGATGAACCAGTTCTTCTGAAGGTCTGACGTTGTGCTGTTAGCCATGGTGATGAACGCTACCTGACCTCTTCGGCGGGGTGGATGATCTACGGCATTATAGCGGTTCTCCCTCTAGAAATGAGCCGCTTCTACTGCTCGCGCGAATGTTAAGTCGCTGGTGGGCTCACATCCTTATGAATTCGATTCGACGACAGTTACAAACCGTTGCCAAATTGATATCATCGAACGTATCACTACGAGGGTAGGGAGCAGATCATGAACGTCGTGTGCAAACTCGTTAGCGTTGTTATTTCTGCGGCACTTTGCATCGGTTTATTGCCGTCGATTGCGTTAGCCCATCAGGATTCGATCGACGAGGCGCAGAGTGCTTCTATCGCAGATGTTGTCGAAGGGGATCAGCTTCTATCTTCTCCCCGAGATGATGATGCATTAGATGATGCGCCAGAGGCTATCAACGGCATAGAGGAGAGTCCTGTCAGTTCTGTGCCGTCGGAAGACAGCTTTGAACATGCTGTGGTTACGGATGATTCCGCCCGTGCTGTAGCTATGGAGCTGAGCGTTGGGTATGGGAATCTCACGACGGGTTCTCCATCTCAGTTCACGCTAGATGCCTCGAACCCATCTTCTGATATGCAATATCATCTTGATTGGGTTCAACGATATGATTATGGAGTTCCCACGGCGGTGGTCGATCCCAGCAAGATGCCGGCCTTTCAAACATCGAATGTTGTGGAGTTCGAGTTCTGCACCTCAGGTAGATACGAACTTCAGTTTCAGGTGATCGACCGTGAGCCTCTCGCTTCCGGTCAGCCAGCCCGCACGGCCAAGAAGAGGATCACGGTTGATGTAACCGGCGCACCATCCACCGAGCAACTCGTTCAAGATATCGCGGCTTCTTGCTCAGCTGCAGGCATGAGCACTGACTACGAAAAGGCGCTGTGGCTCCATGATTACATCGTAGATAAAGCCGAATATGTCCTGAAGCCGTCACTCGCACCCAACGGTCCTGGCTACGATTTTTGCAATGCGGAAGGTGTTCTAGCTCGGGGTTATGGAACCTGCGAGTCTTACCATCGCGCCTATGTGATGCTCTTGAATGAAGTGGGTATCTCTACTGGTCGTATGGAGGGTAACGGCCATGTGTGGACTGCTGTCAAGATGGATGGCAAGTGGTACCAAGTTGACGTTACGTGGGATGATCCGGGATATGACGTACCGGGATTCGATCGAAAGCGGTTGTATTTCGGCTTGACGGATGCGATCATGAAGATCGTCCATCCCGATCATGCAAGGCCGGTGCCGGGCTACGAGTCTTCGTCCCTTGATAACAACTATTTCATACGGAGTGGTGCTGTGAATGGCCTTGCCGCCCCCTCAGCTTCTCTGATCCAAATGAAGCTCGATGCTGGTGAGGTGGATTTCGCTATCACCGTTCCGAATCTGCTCACTACAGAGGCCTACAACGATGTCCTCTTCCGTATCGCTGCCTACAAGCTCAGCAATGATACGTGGACTGCAAAGGGCAAGAAGGCGAATGTGTCTGTCAGCTATGCAGGTGGCCAACTGTACTGCAAGGCTGATGTTCCCATTACCGGTGATGTCAAGATCACCCAGACCGATGACCAGAAGATGCGCGGGGCCTTCTCGGTAGTCGTGAGCGGTCTTCCCTCTACAGGGATCGCCTTCGTTGAGGCGCCCACTTGGTCTGAGGCCAATGGCCAAGATGACCTGGAGTGGTATCGCCTCACCCCCTGGCAAGGCGTTTGGACCCGCGAGCTGCCCTGTCTTGCCCCCAACCGTCAGCCGGGCACCTATCTCACGCATGTCTACGTTACTACCTCTCAAGGAAACCGCGTATTCATCGGCGGTGCGAGTGCCAACATCACCTTGGCCCCCTCATCGGTCAAGGCGTCTGTGAACGCCCCTGAGACCTGGTTCTCCGTCTCTGCCTCAGGTGGCTATGCAGCCATGGCCGATGCCGTTCAGTTCGCTGTCTGGTCGGATGCAGGCGGCCAAGATGACCTGAGGTGGTACTCCTCGACGAAGAGGGGAGCTGCTTGGGGCAACGACATCCCGGTATCGCTGCATGCTACAGCGGGAAGCTACCAGGTGCATGCCTATGCCCTGCAAGGCGGGCAGCGCTACTTCGTGGGTGGTGCGACGTTCAGGGTGTCTGCTCCGAGCGGGAAGGTGGAGATAAGCCAGACCGATGACCAGAGGATGCGAGGTGCGTTCTCTGTGACCTTGAGCGGCGTCAACTCTCCTTCTGGCGTAGCGTATGCCGATGCCCCCACTTGGTCTGAGGCCAATGGCCAAGATGACCTGGAGTGGTATCGCCTTACCTCTTGGCAAGGCGTTTGGACTCGTGAGCTACCCTGTCTCACACCCAATCGTCAGCCGGGCACCTACCTTACGCATGTCTACGTTACCACTTCTCAAGGAAACCGCGTATTCATCGGCGGTGCGAGTGCCAACATCACCTTGGCCCCCTCATCGGTCAAGGCGTCTGTGAACGCCCCTGAGACCTGGTTCTCCGTCTCTGCCTCAGGTGGCTATGCAGCCATGGCCGATGCCGTTCAGTTCGCTGTCTGGTCGGATGCAGGCGGCCAAGATGACCTGAGGTGGTACTCCTCGACGAAGAGGGGAGCTGCTTGGGGCAACGACATCCCGGTATCGCTGCATGCTACAGCGGGAAGCTACCAGGTGCATGCCTATGCCCTGCAAGGCGGGCAGCGCTACTTCGTGGGTGGTGCGACGTTCAGGGTGTCTGCTCCGAGCGGGAAGGTGGAACTTCTATCTACCGACACCAATGTCTATAAGCTGAAGGTGCATGACGTTCATGCTCCTTCGGGGATATCTGCTATATCAGATGGGGTGTGGGCTGTCGTCAATGGGCAGGATGACCTTGCATGGCATCAAGCGGAAGGGTCTACGGCCACGGGCTGGATAGTGGTCGTGAGCGCCACTGAACACCGGGCGCAAGATGGCATCTACGAGAACCATATCTATGTCGCCTGCCAGAACGGCGTGCGAGGCTGTATCGGTGGGTGCCAGGCTACTATGGTCGTTGATAATTGTCCTTTCGTGATAGGGGACATGGGATCAGGTAAACGTACCATAGGAGTCAGGAAAGCGCCTTCTACCCAGGAGATGTCATTTGCTGTCTGGTCTGAGGCTAATGGACAAGATGACCTCGTCTGGTATCCCGCGCAACGGGTGTCTGCTGACACGTGGCAGGCGGATATCAATTGTCGTCAGCTTCATGACTCGGGTACGGTTGCTGTGCATGCCTACCGATACGGGGGCACAGTCGCGTCCTCGTTTACTTTTGAGGTATCTAAAGATGACGTTTCGCCCTCTGGTAATCCTGAGCTGGATGCCATTCTGGGGAGCATCATCACGAACCATGGAATGGATTTGAGATCGCTGTACGATTACGTTGCTAGCTATCCTTACATCAGTGGGTCGAAGTACCCTACAGGAGACTGGACCGTGCCATTTGCGATCGAGATGTATCGTAATGGTGGAGGTAATTGCTATCGCTATGCAGCGCTCTTTGAGTGGTTGGCTAAGGCCGCAGGATACAATGCGAAGGCTATTGCTGGCCATGCGTTGAACCGGCAGGGTGGGTGGAATGCGCACGGGTGGGTTGAGGTCTATATCAATGGAGCAACCTACATTTGCGATCCGCAGTCTACCCACGCTATTGCGGGCCGGAACTTCTATATGGTTACTTACGAGAACGCTCCTTTGACCTATCGGCCTTGGTGATGGGCGTACAGGTACGAGAACCGAAGCACGAAGCAACCGAAGATCGTAGGGCAGGCGAATAGACAGTGGTCTTCAGTTCGCTCGTATTCTTGTGCGTCTTCTTGCCAGTGGTCTTCCTTCTGGCGCTCGCTGTACGAAAGACGAGCATCCAGAATGTCCTGCTGATCATAGCTAGCCTCGTCTTCTACGCCTACGGCGAACCTGTCTATGTACTGCTGATGATCGGCACTTCGCTCTTCACCTATGGTGCGGGGCTGCTTGTTGGAGCATCGAGGGGGATGCTGAAGAAGACCCTCTGCATCATGAGCATAGTTCTGTGCCTGGCATCGTTGGGGTTATTCAAGTATGCAGATTGGTTCATCCAGACCATCAACGGGTTTTTGAATGGCGCGGTTCTCATCCCCGAACCACATCTGCTCTTGCCCATTGGCATATCGTTCTATACGTTTCAAGCGCTCTCCTATATCGTGGATGTATATCGAGGGGATGTGCCTGCCCAACGCAGCGTCATGCGCGTTCTGCTCTACATCTCCTTCTTTCCGCAGTTGATCGCTGGCCCCATCATTCGCTATCATGATGTAGACGATCAGCTTCAGCAAAGGACGATCACCCTTGTCGGGGTCCAGGCCGGTCTCAAGCGTTTCATCTTAGGGCTTGCGAAGAAGGTGCTCATTGCAGATGTGATGGCGAAGTGTGCAGATGTTGTCTTCGCAATGCCGTTGAATGATATGAATGCACCCTTGGCATGGCTCGGCGCACTGGCGTATCTGCTCCAGATATATTTCGATTTCAGCGGGTATTCGGATATGGCCATTGGCATGGCTCGCATGTTCGGATTCACCTACAAGGAGAACTTCAACTATCCTTACATCTCTACTTCCATCAAAGAATTCTGGCGACGGTGGCACATCTCGCTCTCGACATGGCTCAAAGAGTATCTTTATATCCCCCTTGGCGGTAACCGCAAAGGATGCGGGCGTACTGTGCTCAATAAGATATTCGTCTTCGTATGCTGCGGTCTTTGGCATGGAGCTGCATGGACGTTCGTGGTATGGGGGCTGATCCACGGACTGTTCTTGTTGATAGAGGAATACCTTCCTGTGAAGCGCCTGCCTAAACCGTTAGGGTGGCTTTATGCCATGCTAGTGGTCACGTTGGCGTTCGTGGTATTCCGAGCGGAGACCTTCGATCAGGCGCTTTGCATGCTGACTCAGATGGTCATAGGGTGGGGGTCGTGGAACGTCGATGCGTGGGTTGTTTGGTGTGCGCAGCTCACCCCTTATTTCATCTTCTCTTTCGTGGTCGGGCCCATTGCCGCCCTTCCGGTGCTCCCCTTAGTGCGCGAGAGGATACGAGCTTTGCCCACGCCACATCAAAAAGGATGGGAACTGGTTGGAAGCGCGATCTGCATTGGGCTGCTGGCAGTATGCGTGCTTTCGCTTGCAGGTGGCGCTTACAGCCCGTTCATCTATTTCAGGTTCTAAGGGGATGCGATGGCTGATAAAGCGCTGAACGACATCAGAGAGCCGTTGCCTGCTCATAAAGGATCATCCTGGATCTTCGTGATACTGGTCATCGGAGCGCTTTTCATTCTCTTGGTCGGCATGGCTTGGGCACCCAATGATTCAACTCAGGAGAATCGTGAGCTTGCCGAAGCGCCCCAACTATTCTTGGAGGACCAATTCAATGTGGGTTATCTTTCTGATCTAGGAGAGTATTTTGCAGATCATTTTGCCTATCGAGAGAACCTGGTAGATGCGGATGCCCGTTTGTTCTCTTCGGTGTTCGGCGTTTCCACGGCAGAGAACGTTGTCCTGGGGACGGAAGGGTGGCTGTATTACGCTGGCACGTTGGCAGACTATCAGAACAAAGCCCCCTTACACGAAAGGCAGGCACGCAACATAGCGCACAATCTGCGGATGCTGCAAGATTGGTGCTCGGCGCAGGGTGCCGATTTCGTTTTCACGGTGGCCCCTGACAAGAACTCCTTGTATGGGTCGGATATGCCTTATTACTATCCACAGGTTGCGAATGATGACATGGAAATGCTCGAGGTGTGGCTTGATGCCTATGAAGTGCGACACGTTGACATGCATTCAGTGCTAACCGAAGCTGGAGGCGTTCAGTATTTTTTGCGTGATTCGCATTGGAGCGATAAGGGTGCGCTCCTTGGGCATGATGCCATTGCAGATGCGCTTTCCCTGGAGACGGCGGGGATCGATCTAGCGGATCTGATAGAGCGGAAAGACTACGTCGGAGACTTGAATCGAATGCTTTATCCCGTTTCAGCCATCCCCGAAACGGATTGGTATGCCGTAGGGGTCAACGATGGCTCAGGTGAAACGGGGACGATGCGGAGCGGGGCATTTTGGGATTATGTCGAAGGTGCTGATCCCAATGACGGAATTGTGGTGACCGAACCTACCGAATCCAACCCCTATGCTTCGGTCGCCGCATCCAACGGTACGATACTCATGTTCCGAGACTCGTTCGCCATCGGGCTGCTTCCCTTCTTCGCGTGCGAAACCGAAACGGCGAGATTCGACAAGATGGTCCCTTACAATGGCTTGCAGCTTCTTGATGAAGCCTATGACTGCGTAGTTGTCGAGCGGGCGCAACGTCACGTGGCGGATCTGGCTAACGAGGCATTCATCATGCCGTGTCCCGCAGCGGATGCGGACTTCGTCGATGTGATAGATGCTGCGGATGCTTCAGCTACCTGTGACGTGCAAGTTGAAGGAAGCCTTATCTCGGTATCTGGCTGCGTTCAAGGCATTGCACTACAGCCGGATGATGATGTGCTCGTGCGCGTCTCTGATGAGGAGGGTCTTACGAGAACCTATGAGGCGTTCGCGTGCACTGGCGATGGCTCTGATAATGGTTATACGGTCTATGCGGGAAGCGGTCAGTGGTTGAACAAAGCGGTCAGGATTGAAGTGTTTGTCCGCTCCGACTTTTCTTCTCTGAGGGTAGCAACGTTTGATCTTATAATCAGCTGATGAAAGATGGCTTGCGAGAGGCCGAACTGGCTTCAATGCGCAGAAGGGGGAACATTCGTCCATGAAGAACATCATTCGCACCTTGGCTATCATGGGGACTGCGGCATGCTTTGCCGTTGTGGGACTTGTGGGTTGCAGTCAGCAGGAAGCGGTCGAGGAGGAGCCTGCTATCGAAGAGCAGCCGTCCTATGATCTGGTGATCGGCGCTGAAAGCGATTCTGTCGTTGATCTGCCCATCAAGAATGACACTGAGCAGTCCATCGTAGGAGTCCAGTTCAAACTGATGGATGCTCCTGAGTATTCCGCGAACATCATGACGGCAGATCAGGTGTGGGAAGCAGGCCAGACAGCAGACATCTTCTTCGAGGGCGTTGTGGTTGAGGTGGAGGGCTCAATGCCTGATAGCGAAGAGGTTCAGAATGAGACTGTGGTGGGAGCAAGCGAGACCGGTGAGGATCTCTTGCTGAATGAGGTTTATGACGTACAGTTCACTGCATCTGATGGAACGCTCTTCGTGTTGCATCAACTGAGCCTAACAGGATTGGTTGGCGTGGAGGACATTGCAGTCAAATATGATGCAGCTACTGGGTTTGGTTATCTGACCTACCTTGAGAACGAGGCCGAGGTCAGCACCCTTGAAAGTGAGCAGCATATTGCGGATGCGGCAGCAGCGGTTGCTCAGGCCGAAGCTGAGGCTGCCGCCGAGGCTGAAGCTCGGGCCCAAGCTGAAGCGGAGGCCGCAGCTGCAGCGCAGCAGAGTCATTCATATAGCTATGGTTCAGGTTCAGGTGGATACGATTCAGTAAGCAATAACTCTGGCTCCAGTGCTCCCGCGCAGCGAGAAGACACGTGCATCGATCCAGCCGACCTAGCTCTGGAGTAACATCATTTATATGCAATGCACGAGTATGGACGAGGGTAGGCCGATGGGCATTCGATTGAACAATATCATCTCATCTTTGTTGACCATTGCGCTTTGTGTTGGTTTGGCTCCGGCGAGCGCTTTTGCAGCGATCGGTGAGGACGATCTATCCAGCGTAGAGCAAAAACCTATCATTGACGAGACTTTTCCTAATGAGGAAGAAGACTCCGAACAGCCTAATGTTCAGGGTGAAGATGAGCTTCCCATGGATGAGGTGATCGAGCCGTCGATTCCTTCTGATCCAATAGAGAACGAGGATCTTGCCGTTTCTGAAGAAGACCCTGATGAGGATGATGACGCAATTGTCGACGAGCCTATAGTTGAGGATCGGATGTCTTCTGCCAAAGTAGATATCACCCAGACCGATGATCAGAAGATGCGCGGGGCTTTCTCGGTAGTCGTGAGCGGTCTTCCCTCTACGGGGATCGCCTTCGTTGAGGCACCTACCTGGTCTGAGGCCAATGGCCAAGATGACCTGGAGTGGTATCGCCTTACCTCTTGGCAAGGCGTTTGGACTCGTGAGCTACCCTGTCTCACACCCAATCGTCAGCCGGGCACCTACCTTACGCATGTCTACGTTACCACTTCTCAAGGAAACCGCGTATTCATCGGCGGTGCGAGTGCCAACATCACCTTGGCCCCCTCATCGGTCAAGGCGTCTGTGAACGCCCCTGAGACCTGGTTCTCCGTCTCTGCTTCAGGTGGTTATGCAGCCATGGCAGATGCCGTTCAGTTCGCTGTCTGGTCAGATGCAGGCGGCCAAGATGATCTGAGGTGGTACTCCTCGACGAAGAGGGGAGCTGCTTGGGGTAACGACATCCCGGTGTCTCTGCATGCCACAGCGGGAAACTACCAGGTGCATGCCTATGCTCTGAAAGGTACCCAGCGCTCCTTTGTGGGCGGGGCGACGTTCAAGGTGTCTGCTCCAACGGGGAAGGTGAAGATAAGCCAGACCGATGACCAGAAGATGCGAGGTGCGTTCTCTGTGACCTTGAGCGGCGTCAACTCTCCTTCTGGCGTAGCGTATGCCGATGCCCCCACTTGGTCTGAGGCCAATGGCCAAGATGACCTGGAGTGGTATCGCCTTACCTCTTGGC
>CAJURZ010000015.1 GCA_910588905.1 uncultured Eggerthellaceae bacterium | reverse complement strand
ATCATGGACACCACGAGCAGCTTAGGAGCACCCTTCTTCTTTTGGGGTGGCTGCATGGAAGGTGGGGGTGGGGCAGCGAGGGTATAGGACGCGCCCGGCGCTATCATGGGAACAGGAACTATGTCTGGCTGAGAGCGAAAGCCCTGACCTGCGTCAGGGCGATTCTGAGACCCTGGCGAAGCTGTTGAGCTTTCGCTGCCCTGAGAGGCAGCCTTTGAAAGCGATGGGCTCTCGCTCACTTCGATTGTATCCTTCCCACCGTGCGTTTCTAGGTTACAGGCGCGTGTATATATGCACGGTGTCAGCGCAAGAAAACTATACTATAAACGGACAAAGAAATCACTTCATTTATCCATAGTCGGGGGAAGCCATAGGCCTATGAAGAGGGAAGCGAACAACAAGAACGAAGGCCAGCGAGAACGCCGCTTGCGGGGGGCTGGCGGCAGTGGACAACGTCGCAGGCGGGTGTCCCCCGAAGCAGTGAGCGGTGAGCGTCAGGGGATCACCGGGCGCTTGAACGTGAGCTCTACTCCGCGGGAGCACAAGCAGAATCCCATCGCACGGTTAGCCAACCAATGGTTCGATCGGGTGGTGGGGGCCATGAAGGGGGATGGTCTCTCAGCGGCCGAGGCAGCCTATGCACCTCATCGCACCACACGAGACTTCATCTTCAACACCGCCGGCGCCGCTTCCTGGGCGCTGGTGTTCCCGGTGGTCACCATGGTATCCACCCAGTTGGTGGGGGTGGAGCAAGCGGGTATGGTCTCCATGGCTTTCGTGGTGGCGCTCTTGCTCATGTTCCTCGGGAACTTCGGTGTGCGTACCTATCAGATATCAGACATCCATGAAGAGCACTCGTTCCTGGACTATCAGGTGAATCGTTGGCTCACCTGCCTGATCATGGTGGTGGCGGGCTGGCTCTACTGCACGTTGCGCGGCTACACCACTGAGATGTTCGACATATCCATGGCTGTGGTGGCCTATCGCTGTGTGGATGCGCTGGCCGATGTCTATGAAGGCCGCTTGCAGCAGGTGGATAAGCTCTATCTGGCGGGCATCTCTCAGACCATCCGCTCGTTGGCGGCCCTTATCGTCTTCTGCGTGGTGTTGGCGCTCTCCCGCAATGCCGTGGCCGCCTGCACAGCCATGTTCATCGCCTCTTTGATCACCTTCGTCGTCATCACCTGGCCGCTTGCCCTGTTGGAGACGCCGAAGTCTCGGCAGTTCTCCCTGAAGTCATTGGGAAGGCTCTTCAAGCTGTGCGCTCCCTTGTTCCTGGCGATCTTCATCTTCAATGTGATCGAGAACATGCCGAAGTTCGTCATGGAGGGCATGCTGCCCTATGAGAACCAGCTCTACTACAACGCTCTGTACTTCCCGGCTCAGATGATCCTCATCGCTGCTCAGCTGGTCTATAAGCCGCTGCTGCTGCGCATGGCTGGGGTCTGGCAGGATGCAAAGAAGCGGTTGAGATTCGATCTCATCCTGGGTGGCATCATCTTGATCATCTTGGCCATCACTGCCATCACCTGGGTGGTCATGGCCTGGGTTGGCATCCCTGCCTTGAGCTTCCTCTACGGCATCGATTTCGAACCCTATCGCAGCCTTCTGTATCTCATGCTGGTGACCGGCGGCATAACGGCTCTCATAGACTTCCTCTATCAAGTGATCACCATCATGCGGCGCCAGCGGGATGTGACGGTGCTCTACTGCGTGTCCTTCTTCTTCTCGTTGTTCATTCCCATCCTGCTCATCGGCTACGCCCAGCTAGAGGGCGCCATCCTGAGCTACCTCATCATCGAATCCATCCTGTGCGTGCTGCTCATCTGGGAATACTTCCGCATTCGCCGTGACCTTTCCCGGGGCAAGCGTGGCGCGGTTGGTGCAGCATCTCCTGCGTCTGGTGTTGAAGGCGAGGCGGCAGGCGGCGAAGAGCGGCCTCGTACCACATTCGTCCCCCTCATAGACCCGGCTGATCCTGAGCTCTCCGAAGCCGAAGGAGATACCGAAGCCATAGAAGAAGAGCCACGCCCCCTACGCCCCAGCGAGAAGCGGGCCATTCGCGAGCATCGCGAAGAGGTCATGCGCAGGCGCACGGGGAAGCATGCCGGAAGAGGTGACCAGTGACGCGGGGAAAGCTCGCCCCTGAATATGCGGCTGCCTGCACCTCGGAGGCATTGAGCTCCGGCTCCTCCGGGGTGGATGATCCAGATCCACCCTCGTCGGTCGCTGATCGGCGGTATCGTATCCTTGAGATCATCTTCGGAGTGCTGAGCCTCATCGTCGGCTTTGTATTGGCCGCTCTGGTGGTATTCCTCCTCTATTTCACCGGCACCGCTTTCTATGATGGTGTCTTCCAGGACCAACCTGCAGCATCGCTCGCCCTGTTCGTCTGCATGGTCGCAGGCGTGGGCGTTGTGGCGGTGGGTGCCGTCATCCTGGGTGTGCGCCTGGTGCGGGGGAAGCTGCAGGGTGCCCATCTGACCGCAGAGATCATCAGTGCGGCTCTGGGGTTCTGCGCTCTGTTCGAGCTCATGTTAGAAGGGGTCACCACCATCTTCTGGATCCTCATGGGCTCATCCCTGATCCTCATGGCTCTCTTCACTTTCGCTGACCCTTCCTTGTCCGAGGAGCGTAGGCTCCAGCGCGTGTTGCGTGATATGGAGGCGCGAGAGGAGGCGGAAGAGGGAACATTAGGGCGTGATGTCACGGGTCGGGGCTATATGGCCGTGAACTTCTTCAACCTCTTCTGGATCTTCACCCTGGGTGCTCTCTTCGGGGATGCCATAGAGACCGTCTATCACTATATGATAGAGGTGCCGGGGGAATTCCAGATCCGGGCAGGGCTTCTCTGGGGGCCGTTCTCTCCCATCTACGGCTTCGGTGCGGTGATCCTCTCGCTCATCCTGAATCGCTTCTATAAGGCCCCCGCTATCCTCATCTTCTTGATGAGCGCCGTGGTGGGGGGAGCTTTCGAATACGCGGTGAGCTGGTTCCTGGAATTCGCCTTCGGGGCTGTGGCCTGGGACTACACCGGTCGCTTCCTCAATATAGGCGGCCGCACCGATTTCATGTTCATGTGCATGTGGGGTGTGTTAGGAGTGGTGTGGATCAAGCTGCTGCTCCCGTGGCTCATCGGTCTGGTGAATAGGATCCCCTGGCAGTGGCGCTACACCGTGACCGCGGTGGCTGCAGCGCTCATGATCTTCGATGGCGCCATGACGCTGATCGCTCTGGATTGCTGGTATATGCGCTTAGACGGAGTGCCCACAGATCAAACGGCGTTCCAGGCGTTCTTCGCTCAGCATTTCGACGACCAGTACATGGCCAGCCGCTTCCAGTCCATGTCCCTGCATCCCGAATTGACCACACGGGTGAGCTGAGCAGTCCTTATCAACGCCCCGGCCATCGCACGGATGAAAATAGTGCAGAAGTGAAATAGTGCGCCACTTTCGCACTTCGCCGATTTTGACTTGCACGGCTTGCGCAAAGGCTTATCCTATGCATGCTGTGCACAAGCTACAAGGATTGGAGAGTGCGATATGTGCTTCAGACCAGCAGGCGCCGATAGCGGCGGAACCAAGTGCCCCGAATGCGGCAAGACCATCCAGATGATGGGTGGGATCCAGATGAAGAACTGCCCCTTCTGCAAGGCAGACTTCTCCAAGTACATGAACCCTGATGGGTCCATCAATGAGGCTGCCGTTGCAGGTGCTCCGGCTGCTCCTGGTGCCCCTGCAGCTCCTGGCGCCCCCGGCGCTCCGGCTGCCCCTGGCGCCCCTGGCGCCCCGAAGGCTCCTGGCGCGTAAGCGTTGCAGAAAGCTGAAGAGCTCCCTCTGGGGAGCTCTTTTTTTGTGCCCGATATCACACCTGGGGCAACATATTCCTGCGTGAAGAGCGTAATTTATTCCAGGTACAAGAGGGGTCGGGCATGTTCGGCCCCTATTGGGGGTCTTGCAACCGGTTGCCCGCGGGGATCATCTTCGCTTGCTCTTGGGTGAGATGCGAATGGTGCCCTCGACAGGAGTCGAACCTGCGACACCTTGCTCCGGAGGCAAGTGCTCTATCCACTGAGCTACGAGGGCACGTTCGCGCTATCATGCGCGAGAAGGGATTATACGCCATGATGCTCCTGCTATCCAGTGAGCCGGACCCAGGATGCGAAAATGACTGAAACACTGCATATAGAGAAGATGAGCTATGGGCCGGATGCCATCGCCCATGAGCCAACGGGACGAACGGTGTTCGTGCGGGGGGCCGTTCCGGGAGATGTGGTGGAAGCTGATATCACTACAGAGCATAAGAGCTACGCCACAGCGCATACGGTGAAGGTTCTGGAATCCTCCCCAGAGCGGGTGGCTTCAGAGGCTCCAGAGCTGCTGGAGAGCATCGCTCCCTGGTCTATCCTGGCCTATCCTGCGCAATTGGAAGCCAAGCGGGAGAACGTGATGGAAGCCCTTGTGCGCAATGGGGGCATTCCTCGGGAGCGGGCAGAGGAGCTCGTTGAGGATGTGCGGCCTTCGAAGCGCACCTACGGCTACCGCAACAAGCTGGAATTGGCAGCGTTCGCTGATGATAGCTCTCGCTTTGCGTTGGGATTCACGCAGGCGGGGAGCAGTGTGGTGCGAACGGTCAAGGCGTGTCCTCTGGCCAATCGACTGATCCAGCGCGCCCCTAAGGCGCTGAGCGGCGCCATCCGCTACATGCAGGGCGCCGAGGATCTGGGCATCTATCGCGTAGGCGTGCGCGCCAGCTTGCGGACCAAGAGCGTAGAGGTGGCGCTCTGGACGCCGCCCAGCTCCTTTCCGCGCACCTTCGCTGCCAAGATGCTGGAAGATGCCCTCGGAGCAACATCGGTAGTGCGGGTCATAGCTGATCCTGGGAGCGAACGTCGGGTCAAACGCACAGAAGTGCTGACCGGACGGGGTTGGTGGTCCGAGGAGTTGGCGGGGCTCTCATTCGCCGTTTCAGCTCCCTCTTTCTTCCAAGTGAACACGGCCCAGGCCGAAGTGCTGGTGAAGCTGGCTTTGGAGATGGCGGCAGCCGAGGACGGCCTCTTCGTGGCCGATGTGTTCGCCGGTGTGGGCACGTTCTCGCTCCCGTTGGCCCAAGCTGGCTGTGATGTCGTGGCCATAGAGCTAGCGGGGAGCGCGGTAGCGGACCTGCGGCGCAATGCCGATGCGAATGGCCTGTTCGTGGATGCTGTCTGCGATGATGCGAAGCGCGCCTTGGACCAGCTGGAGGGAGCCCAGGTCATCTTGGTTGATCCTCCTCGATCGGGCCTTGACCGGGAAGTGCTCGAAGGCATGGTGGAGGCTGCTCCGGAGCGGATCGTATATGTGAGTTGCGACCCCCAGACCTTGAGCCGTGATATTGCCCGGTTCGGAGCCCGCGGCTACCAGTTGGAACGGGTGTGCCCGGTGGATATGTTCCCCCAAACCTACCATGTGGAATGCGTCTGTCTGCTCGTCTCTCGATGAATCTGATAGAATCGCAGGATAAGAATGCGCAAAAAATGGCCTTACTGATGAGCGAAAGGACCGCTTCATGGCTGAGTACACTCCGGAATACAAGCCCAACGGCAACGAGGTAGCGAACATCGTCACCTCCAAGGGAACCATCCGCGTTCAACTGGCGGGGGCCGATGCTCCCATCCATGTGGGCAATTTCGTGGAATTGGCCGACAAGGGCTTCTATGACGGCCTCAAGTTCCATCGCTACGTGCCTGGCTTCGTCATCCAGGGTGGCTGCCCGAACACCCGCGATGCCTCTCCGGCTGATGTGGCTGCTGGTCGTGGCCGGTTCGGCACGGGCAATCCTGGTTACTCTATCCATGAGGAGTACACCACGAACCCGAACAACAAGCACCTGAATGGCACGCTGGCCATGGCCCGCAGCCAGAACCCGAATTCCGCAGGCAGCCAGTTCTACTTCTGCCTGGGTGATCAGCCGTTCTTGGATGATGGCTACACCGTCTTCGGTCAGACCATCGAGGGCCAAGACGTGATCGACTCTCTGCGGGCCGGGGATGTCATCGAGTCCATCACCATCGAGAACGAGAACTAGCCCTTCGGGCACAGCGGCGAATCCAGAAGCAATCCGACCGGGGACGCGAACGTGAATAACAGCCTGTTCGATCAAGCCACCATCCGATACACCAACAAGGATTATCGCGGGGCACTGCGCGGATACAGCGCTTGCCTGCAAGATACATCGGTGCCCTTCTCTCTGGGCGAGGTGGGGCTGATCTACCACCGCATCGGCAATTGTCTGGTGAAGCTCAAGAACCCCCAAGAGGCCATTCAGGCCTATGCTCAAGCAGCATCGGATACTGCCTATGATGTGCGCGGTGCGCTCCAGAACAACATAGGCATGGCCTACGCCTCCCTGAGGGATTACAACAACGCGAAGGTCCACTTCCAGCAGGCTGTGGAAGACCCTGACTACGACACGCCCTACAAGGCCTACATGGGCCTTGGCAATGCTGAGCTCAAGCTGGGCAATAGCGCAGAGGCGGGCGTGGCCTTCCGGGAAGCGGCTTTGGATGAGGGCAATCCCGATCCGGCGAAGGCGCTCCTGAACCTGGGTATCTGCTTCATGGCCCTCGATCGCCCCCAAGATGCCATCGCTAGCTATGAGAGCGCGCTCCAGTTCGACATGTCCCCTGACACCTCCAACCGGCTCCATGCTTCCATGGGCCAGGCCTATGCGGCTGACGGTCAGATGGACGAAGCGGTAGAGGCCTTTGAAGAGGCTATCGCTGACGGCACCTATATCCTGTCCGATTCCGCTAGCGTTGACTACCAGCGGGCGTTGGGTGCGGTGGCTCACATGGCTCCCCGTCCTGGTGATACCGATATGTCCGGTTTCGATGTGGCCGTGGAAGGGGATTACTACGGTGAAGGCGATGATCCATTCTTCTATGACGAAGGCTATGAGGAGCAGGATCCTTCCGAATACCCTGGTTTCGTAGGAGCCTACAGTGGCAACGATGATCGCTTCTTCGAGACGTCTGACGAAGAGCTGGAAGCCCTTTCCAAGAACCTAGCTCGTAAAGACCGCCAGCGTCGCAACATCGGGCTCAAGATTCTCGTGGTCATCGTCGTGCTCATCGTGTTGGCATTGGGCGCAGCCATCTTCGGCTATACCCAAGGCTACGGTTGGCCTACCCAGGAAGCGGTGGCGAAGGAGCTGTTCGCCGATCCTGAAGCCGCCTCGGGCAACGTCTTCATAGAGACGCTCTCCGAGGAGAGCATCAAATCCATGACTGCTCCGGTGGTGAGCGATGCGAACGTGACCATAGACGGCATCAACAAGTCCATGACCGATTCCGTGGTCTACGCCACCGCCAAGACCCCCGAAGGCGGGGATGTCATGTATAGAATCAATATGGTCCGGGACGTGATCGGGTGGAAGATCTCCTCCGTGGAGCTCTACTTCCCCAGCCAGTCCTGACCGTTGATAAGATGACCTCAAAGCCTACGAAGAGCAAGGAGCATCCTATGGCAGAGCAGAAGACCTATACCATGATCAAGCCCGACGGCGTGCGCAATGGTCACATCGGCGAGATAGTCAACCGCTTCGAGCGGGCGGGCCTCACCGTGGAGCGCATGGAGCTGGGCATGGTGACCCCTGAGCAGGCGGCTGCCAACTACAAAGAGCATGAGGGCAAGCCGTTCTATGAGGGTCTCATCACCTACATCACCTCTGGTCCTGTGGTGAAGATGGTCGTCTCTGGCGAAGGTGCTGTGGCGAAGTGTCGCTCTCTCATGGGCGCTACCAACCCTGCCGAGGCTGCCCCTGGCACCATTCGCGGTGATTTCGGCCTCATCATGGACGAGAACGTGATCCACGGCTCTGATTCTCCGGAATCCGCTGAGCGCGAGATAGCCATCTTCTTCAACTAGGCAAGCTCAAGCCTTCTTGAGGGAGGAGGTTGCATGCTCTATCGCGTGATGGATGGCTCAGAGCTGCCGAAGCTCATCGACGCATTCCGGGAGAGCTATGAGGTCATCGCACCTGTCCAGAGCGGACGATCGGTGGCCTTCGAGCCCATCTCCTCCTTCGATGAGATCGTGTTGGATTATCCCACCACCCTCACCTCCCTCAAGAAGTACATCCTGCCTCCCAGAGAGACGCTGTTCGAGTTCAGTGTCGAGGGAGCAGATATCACTGATTACACCCTTGAGATACGGCCGCGGGTGCTCTTCGGCGCCCATGCCTGCGACATCAATGCCCTGAACAACCTCGATCTGGTGTTCGAGGACGCCCGTTACCCAGATCCTTACTATGAAGCCCATCGGGCTGCCACCATGATCGTGGGCATCAATTGCATGCCCACAGCCAGCTGTTTTTGCCATCTCCTGGATGCAGATGAGGTGCGCAGCGGCTATGACTTGTTCTTGCAGGACCTGGGTGGGCGCTATCTGATATCCATCGGCAGCGTGGAGGCGGCGAATATCCTCGAAGCCGCGTGTGACATCCGCGAAGCTACCGATGAGGACCGGCGGGAATTCCGCCGTTTGACCCGTCAGCGCCAGGAGGCGTTCTCTGAGGATATCCCTGACATCCAAGAGATCCCCATGTTGATGGATGCATTCCACTCGGATGATTTTTGGGAGGAGCTGGGGAGCCGCTGTTTGTCCTGCACGGCTTGTTCAGCGGTATGCCCCACCTGCTATTGCTTCGACATCACTGATACGCTGGCGCCGGACGGCAAGACTGGCAAGCGCGAACGCGTGCTTGATGCGTGCACCTCTCCTCAGTTCGCCCAAGTGGCCGGAGGCCATAACTTCCGTGCTTCTGGGCGGGATCGGGTGCGCCATCGGATGTACCACAAGCTCAATGGCTTCAACTCCAAGCACGGCCGCTACCTCTGCGTGGGTTGCGGCCGCTGCGTGCGTGCTTGCAAGGCGGACATCTCTCCCATAGAGGTGCTTCGCTTCTTCGAACGAAAAGGGGCCGAAGATGCCTGATGTGCAGTCAGTCCATGTGGCACCCTTGCGGGACGATACGGTGGTGACCGCGGGGAACCAGCTCATGATGGCGAACCCCTATCGGCCGTGGCCTGCGCGGATCACCTCCATCACGCCGCTTACGGAAACGGAGAAGCTCTTCGAATTCCGCCTCATAGACGAACGCATCCGAAGCGCGTTCCATCATGAGCCCGGGCAATTCGTAGAGGTATCCATCTTCGGGGTGGGGGAGGCTCCCATCTCCATCTCTAGTTCTCCCTCCAAGAGCGGTTTCATAGAGCTGTGCGTGCGTCGGGCGGGAGAGTTCACCCAGCGTCTCCACCAGATGCAATGCGGGGACATCGTGGGCATTCGCGGGCCCTATGGGCGCCCCTTCCCCTATGAGGACATGAAGGGCCACGACATCCTCCTGGTGGCAGGCGGTCTGGGGATAGCGCCCCTCCGTTCGCTCATCAACAACATCCATGACGAGCGTTCCGAATTCGGAAACGTGACCATCATCTACGGTTCTCGGAACCCCTCTGAGGTCATGTTCCGCGACCAGTTCGAGATGTGGCGCCATCGCAAGGATTTCAACCTCATCCTCACGGTGGATGTGCCGGACGATACATGGGATGGCGAAGTGGGTCTGGTGACCGCGCCCTTCGCGCATCTGGACGTGGATGCGTCCAACACCTACGGCGCTGTGTGCGGTCCTCCGGTGATGTATCGGTTCGTCGTGGAGGAGATGCGCAAGAAGGGCATAAGCTATGACCATATCTATATGAGCTTCGAGCGTCATATGAAGTGCGGTATGGGCAAGTGCGGCCACTGTCAGATAGGTCATCAATATTGTTGCATCGACGGGCCGGTGTTCAATTATTGGGAAGCGAAGAACATACAAGGGAGCATGTGATATGGGGGAGCTTCCACAGCACATCATCTTCGTGTTCCAAGCGTGCCTTGGTCGTTGGACAAAGCCAACTCCCGCACGCTTTCGCGTGAATTTGAGGCACTGTGAAAGCTCTTTCTGCAACGAGGGGCAGGAGGTGCATCTTTGAGCGAGAGCAGTCCCATACCCAAAGTGGTGTTCGCTGGCTTAGCCAGCTGCTTCGGCTGTCAGATCAACATCACGAACATCGAGCAGCATCTGATGGAGGTCTTAGGACAGATAGACCTTCAGTATTGGCAGCTCACCTCCTCTGAGCCCATGCCCGAGCACTACGATGTGGCGGTCATCGAGGGGGCTGTCACCACTGAAGACGCAGAGGCTACGGTGCGCAAGCTGCGCGAAGGAGCGAAGGTGGTCATCACCATCGGCGCCTGTGCGGCTACGGCAGGCATTCCGGGGATGTCCACCGATGACCACGCCGCTGATCTGGCTACCGTCTACGGTGATGCCGTCCCTGCTGTGGTAGCTCAGGGAGCCGCTACTCCTCGGGCTGTGAAGGACATCATCCCTGTTGATCTTGAGGTGCCCTGCTGCCCCATAGACCCCTATGATTTCGTTGAGGTCTTGCAGCATGCGCTCTACGGCTCCAACGCCTATCGGCATAGCTCCACGCTCTGTGGCGAATGCAAGAACAACGAGCGTGGCTGCTTCTATGGACGCGAGACGCTCTGCTTGGGGCTCGTGACCCGTTCAGGTTGCGGAGCGCGCTGCCCGAACCTGGGCCGCCCCTGCAATGGGTGCGCCGGGCTCTCTCCCGATGCCAACGTAGAGCAAGTACGGCGCGTGGTGGAACGGGCGGGCATCGGCGTTGATGCCTTCGACTCTGCCGTGCGCATCTTCAACCAGCCGGAGGTGAGAGCATGACCCGTAAGAGCATCTCCGTAGAGCATCTGGCCCGGATCGAGGGCCATGGGGATATCCACCTTGAGATATCCGACGGTCAGGTGGCCCGGTGCGAATTCTCCGTGACGGAACCCGCGCGCCTGTTCGAAGCCATGGTCCGAGGTCACCGGTTCCAGGACGGTCCCTACATCTCCTCCCGGGTCTGTGGCATCTGCTCGGCCAGTCATACGCTCACGGACATCTTGGCCCTAGAGGATATCTTCGGCGTGGCCGTGACCGAGCGTACCCGTGCAGTGCGAGAGCTCTTGATCTACGGGTCCTTCCTCCAGAACCACGCAACCCATCTCTTCGTATTCGCTGCTCCGGATTTCTTGGGGCATAAGAGCGTCTTCCCGCTTGAGCAGGCAGATCCTGATACATTCCAGGGTGCCCTCGCTCTCAAGGCTGCGGGCAATGAGCTGTGCACGCAAGTGGGAGGCCGCTCCATCCATCCCATCACGGCCGTGGTGGGAGGGTTCACCTCAGAGATCTCGGCCGATGAGTACCTGCGCCTAGCGGATCAGCTGGAAGGCCTGGTAGAGTTCGCTCTTCAAAGCGTAGACCTCTTCAATGGCTTCGAGTCCACCCCGCTGGAAACCGCAGGGGATATGCTTGCCATGGTGGAGGAGGGTGCCTATCCGGTCATCGGCTCTGATCAGGCGCTCTTCGTGCGCAGCGGGGATAGATTCCAAGCTTCTGAGTACCGTGACCACGTGGAAGAGTACGCCATCGGCCATTCGGCGGCCTTCTTGGCGAAGGAGCGTGCCACGGGCCAGCCCTACATGGCTTGCGCCTTGGCCCGGGTGAACGCCTCTTGGAATGAGCTCACAGAGCCAGCTCGCTTCGCTGCGGCGAAGGCAGGGCTGCGACCGCCGGAGTTCAACCCCTTCGCGAACAATGTGGCCCAGGCGGTGGAAGTGGTAGATGCCTTGGTGCGCTGCGCATCCATCTGCCGCAAGCTGGCCTCAGGAGGCTACGAGGGCACCACTGAACCGGTTGCCTTCACGGTGCGAGCCGGACGGGGTGTGGGCTTCACGGAAGCCCCTCGTGGCTCTCTGTTCCATGAGCTGGAGGTGGATGAGGCGGGTACCATCATGAAGGCGAATATCATCACGCCTACTTCTCAGAACATCGCGAACCTCGAAGCGGATATGCGCGCTCTGGCTCAGAGTTTGGCAGATGCGGGGGCTTCTCTGGATGACATCCGTCTAGAGGTGGAGAAGCTCGTCCGCGCCTACGATCCCTGCCTCTCCTGCAGCGTGCATTAGCTGCACCTGGGACTCCCTGCAACACTGGCCGTAGGGGCCGACCGTGGTCGGCCCTGGGTCGATCATGATCGACCCCTACGGGTGGTGTGCTCGATTGCCATAACCCGGAACGAATGCGTTCGTTAGGCCCTCCACTGCATCTCGATGTGGGGGATGCCCGCATCGTCGAATTCGTCGGAGGTCTGGACGAACCCCAGCTTCTCATAGAACCCGCGGGCCTGCACTTGGGCCTCGATGGTGATCACCTTCGCATCCAAGTCCTCTTGGGCGATGCGGATGGCTTCCTCCATGATGCGCTTGCCCATGCCCGTTCCCCGCTTGACGGCGATGACGCGACCGATGGAATGGGTGGGATGCGTCACCTCAGGCGGGAGCACGCGCGCATAGGCAGTCAGCTTCCCCTCATCATCCCGCAGGTAGACATGAACGGCTTGCTTGTCGGCTTCGTCCACCTCTTGATAGGGGCTTTGCTGCTCCACGACGAAGACGGCACACCGGAGCACTAGCAGCTCATGGTATTCCTCAAGGGTCAGCTCATCGAACGGCTTCACTATCAGGTCCATAGCATCCCTCTCCTACAGCTCGCTGTATTTGCTCCTGGTCATCCTCTTCGGAGGAAGAGCCTATCTTAGCCCTTATAGCTCTCGCTGTTCATAGAGACGGCTGGAAAGCAGTGCGCTTGCTCCGTAGAGGCCGAGCGCGATGACGGTCAAGATGCCGTCGATGGCGTAGAGCGCCTCTTCGCCCCCTTGGAAGACCGGAGATGAGACGAGCTGCTCGAGGTCATTGCTGAAGAAGGCCACACCGGCTGAGAGGGCCAGCACCAACACGATGGGGACCAGTCGAGAGGCGGTGGTCACGCCGAAGCGCATGAGGAGGGGTAGGGAGAACGCTGCGGCCAACAGGATGACCACCTGGACGAGCGAGCCTACGAGGAACAAGGTGGATACGCCCCAATCAGAGAGCTTCAGTTGGCCGTCCACGACTCCTGCGGGGAGAAGGTCCGCTATCATCCCCGCTGCGGTGCCCACGATCACCGCCACGGCAAGGGAGATGACCATCATCACTGCCATGGAGAGGTAGCGTCCATAGGCCACCTGGCGGCGTGTTATCGGCAGAGTTAGGCGGAAGCGCTCCCAGCCGTTCTGCTCATCTGCAACAGAGAGGCTGAACAGATACACGAACGGCACCATAGCTGCGATGCAGGCAACAGTGGTCACCAGTTGCCCTGTGGTCATGGCGATGAACACGCCTACGAAGATGGATATCCCCAGCATTTGCATGGATGAGCTCTTGGAGGTGATGAGGTCGGATAGCAGCATCGCTCTCATAGGGATCCTCCCTTCAGGGTCATGGTCATATAGTCTTCGATGGTGGCCCGCTCTAGTTCCACCTGGGGGAACGCACGGGCGAAGCTGAGGCGATCGGGGACCAGCACATCGGTGCCCAAGGTCCGGCGTACTACCTTGATCCCGGTGCCTGCAAGGTTGCTCTCGGCCAGCATCTCCAGTTCGGCGGCACGCAGGTGAGCGATGCCTGCTTCGTCACAGATGGCCTCTTTCGAATGAGAGAACAGGATGCGTCCGTCATCGATACAGGACACCACATCAGCGACCTTCTCCAAATCCGTGGTGATGTGCGTGGCCATCAGGATGCCGTGCCCCTCTTCTTCCATGAAGGCGCGGAGGATATTAAGCACCTCGTCGCGGGCTAGGGGGTCAAGGCCAGCGGTGGCCTCATCCAAGATGAGCACTTCCGGACTATGGGCTAGGGCAAAGGCCAGTTGCAGCTTCATGCCCATGCCGCGAGAGAGGTTCTTCACGTACCGCTTGGGCTCAAGCCCGAAACGCAGGCACAGGCTGGAGAAGCGCTCTGCATCCCACTGCTGATAGGCAGCCTTCCCAAGACCCCCCACGTTCTTCACGCGCATGGTAGTGAGGAAGGGGCAGGTGTCGAACACCACCCCGATGCGCTCCTTGAGCTTCACGGCGTTCGGGTCATCCAGGGGATATCCGAACAGGCGCACCTCCCCAGCGTCGGGCTTCACCAGTCCCAGGATGCATTTCAGGAGGGTGGTCTTCCCGGCGCCATTGGGGCCTATGAGGCCCACGACGTATCCTGGTTCCACGACGAGCGTGGCATCTTCCAGCGTGAAGCCGTCGTAGCGCTTGACGAGCCCCTTCGCTTCGATCAAAGGTTCCATGTTCCGTTCTTTCCAGCGCTAGTCATCCATCAGCAGATCGAGCAGTTCGTGCAGCTCTCGCTTCGACACCGCTGCGCTCTTTGCTTCGGCGATGAGCGCAGATAGCTGCTCTTCCAGGGATCGCAGATGCTCTTCGCGGAGCATCTCCAGGTTCCCTCCCGCAACATAGGTGCCTTTGCCCTGCACGCTGGTGACGAAGCCTGCTTCCTCTAAGTCTGCATAGGCGCGCTTGGTGGTTATCACGCTCACGTGCAGCTCATTGGCCAGGCTGCGGATGCCGGGGAGCAGGGTCCCTTCTTCCAGCCGACCGCTCAGGATGGCGTCCTTGATCTGCTGGGTTATCTGCTCATAGATGGGCAAAGCGCTTGCATTCGATATGAGTATATCCAACGAGCCTCTTCCATTCTGTGCCTGCTCCAAAGCGTCCTCCGGGGCAGCTATAGTGTATATACGCTATAGGCACAGTATATATACAGGTATGTACAGTGTCAAGATGAGCCAAGAGAATGGGCATGAAGATCGCATGCCCATCTACGCAGATCATTCTCCGTAGCCGGGCATGCGTTTCTGATGCCCGGTCGTCAAGAGGAGGGGGGGGTGCTATGAAGAGAGTCGTCGCCCCGCCTTGCCGCGCACCTCGTCGAATTCGACGCACCAGGCGTCCGTCACCTCTATTTCCCGCTGGATGGCGCCGCCTATCTCGTCTTTGAACTGGGGTAGATACTTCATGCAGAGGGCTACCAGCGCTTTGCGAAGAGTGACTGGATCCTCTATGAGAGAGATGCGTCCCTGGGCCACCACCGATGCGAATCGGGTGGTGAAGAAGGTCTCTTCGTAACATGGCTCCACTTCGGTGGCGACGCTCACGCATACCCGTGAGTCATGGTTCCAGTCATCGATCTTATGGCCTGGGCGCTTACCGGTATGGATATAGAGCTTCCCCTCCAGCATCACATAGGAGAGAGGAACGCCGTAGGGAGTGCCATCGGGATCCACGGTGGACAGCACGCAGTATTCGCCCGTTTCGAGGATGTCGAGCGCCTCTTCTAAGGTGAGCTCGCGCTCGGCCATCTGCATAGGATAGGACTCGGTCATCAGCAGCTCCTCAGATCGTTGTAGGGAGCATTGTACCCGTTGACAGCAAAAGACGGGCCAGCCGAAAGGCCAGCCCGTCTCGGAGAGAGAAGGCGAAGAGGGGAGGGCTTACAGGTAGGCATCCTTCGGGCACATGATGCCATCCACCGCCAGGGTGATGCCGCGCATCATGAGGAAGATACCCAGGAAGATCACGAAGAAGCCCGGGTTGGTCATGAACATGATGCCGCAGATCAACCCGATGATGCCCGTTGCCACCATAAGGCCCCAGGAAGAGAATACCTGACGCATGGCTATGCCTGCGATGATGGCGTAGATGCTATAGCAGATCACGAAGATACCTGCCATCCAAGGCAGCATGGCAGCGGTGGCAGCAGGGAATACGACGAAGAGGATACCGAGGAGCAGGTCGCAGATGGCATTCGCCAGCACCCATCCAGCCCCAGGAACGACGCCTTTCAGACCGGCATAGGATACGATGCCTCCGATGCCGGAGGCTATCAGGATGACCCCAGCCATGATGGCGATGGTCACGAGGGAGAGTCCTGGCCAAGCCATGACCACGATCCCCATGAGGAAGACCAGCACGCCGCTGATCACCAATGACCAATCCCGCTTCTTGTCGATCTTCTGGTGCCCGTGGATCCCCATTGCAGTAGTCATGATGTCACGCCCCTTTCGCTGGCTCATCGGTGAGCCTTCGGTCATTCTGACTCTATTCTCTTCGAAGGGCGAAAGGGGATCAGCTGCTTCTCCTAAGCACAAGCGAACGGAAAACGCGACGTTCCTGAGCTGTTGTTTTACGCGCCAGTCACTGCGTCGTAGGCATCGCCTGTGCCCTCGATCACCATGTTCTGGAAGCGCTCGGACATGAAGGCGTTGTTGAAATTCTCATCCACCCATTCTTCGAAGGCGTTCGCGGGAGGGACGCCCGCATCCCTCTCAGCACGGCGGTCGAAGCACATGACGGTCATGAAGATGTCCAGGATGAGGTAGATGGAGAGCAAGGTGATGAAGATGACCTTGCGACGGGTGGTGGGTACGCCGAGCATGTAGAGGAGGTCGGGCATGACGAGCTTGTACCAGAGGTATCCCAAGAGCCCCCAGAAGAAGAGGAAGGGCACCGCTACCCATTTGGTGATGGCTCCGGGTACGCCTCCGGCTATGTAGTCCCAAGACACCGCTCCCATGAATGTCTCCATGGACCAACCGGTGATCTGCTCGAGCAGACCGCCCACCACCATGGATACCAAGAACACCACGATCCCCTTCGCATGCATCTTCCGAAGCTGGAAGGTCACGAGGGTGAGCAGCACGGCCCCTGCCCCATAGAGCGGGCTGAAGGGCCCCCACACCAACCCGACGCGGCTCTCGGTCACCCCAGCAGTGATGAACATCCAGACCTCTTCCAGCATGAGCCCGAGCACCGATCCGATGAAGAAGATCATCACGATCTGATACCAACCCAGCTTGAGATGGTCCAAGAAGCTCTCCTGTACCTGCTTCTCCGCCTTCTTCACTTCCTTGAGCTGGGCTCGGTTCAGGTGAGGCGCCTTCTCGCCCTTCGATCCTTCTCGCTTGCGGGCATCTCGCACAGCCTGGATCTTGGCGACCATCTGTCGGGTGGCTGGTGATACGCCTTCGTCCTCAACGGCGTTCCTGACGCGCTTTCCGCGGCCGAGCCACGCCCAGAAGGAGCCGATGCACCAGAGGATGAAGATGACGAGCAGGACGAAGAGGACGAGGCTGATGAGGGAGAGAAGCAACGGAGAGCTCCGATCTGGACGAGGGTGCGTGGGCACGACGGGCTTTCAGATGAGGAGAGATTATAGCGAAGGCGGAGAAAATGGCAGGGAGACGCTCGGCTAGGGTGCTCAAGGGCGGAGCTGATGATAAGATGCTCTGAGGAAGTGCGCTCCTATTGGAGCTCGATGGAGAACTAAGGGCTGAGTATCACGCTTAACCGCAAGAAGAACATCGTGATCTTCGCTGTATCCATCGCCGTTATCATCGGTGCTATCTGCGTGTATCTGAACATGCTCTCATCAACCGTGGCGGAGAACCTCATGGGCACGGCCGATGAGATCTCCCGTCATGATGTTGAGTCCATCGAGGGTTCGCTGGATAGCTTGTATCTACAGCTCGGATCCGTAGCTGAGCGCATGGATATCTATGATGTGGGTACCATGGAGGAAGCCCAGAAGCAGATGAATCTGGAATCCGCCTCCTCAGAATTCTTCAATGCCCTGTATCTGCTGGATGAACAGGGCACGCTCTATAGCAGCTCCTATGTGCGCCTGGAAGCCGATCAGCATACCTATGATGAGCTCTTCTCTGATGGGCGGGAGCATTTCGTCATGCTCTATGACGACGCGAACGGCAGGCTGGAAACAACGAAGGAATCGCTCATCTATGGTATCCGGACGCCATTCTTGGAGTTCGGAGGCCACAGATTCGTGGCCCTGTTGGCTCGGAGCGACTTATCTGCCATCAGCGATCAGCTGCAGATAGAGAGCTTCGATGGGCAGGGCATCTCTAACGTGGTCAACCCTGAGGGATACTACATCGTCAGCAACTCTCCTGCTACCGAGCTTACCCAGCGGGATAACTTCTATCGGGTGCTAGAGGCGGGAACGCTAGAAGGCGGTGTCACCGTGGAGGATGTGCGCCGCAACATCGCCGACGGAGAGAGCTTCGTCATCAACTGCATCACCCGTGAAGGTCAGCATCTGGTGATGAGCTTCGCGCCCATCGAGGGGACCGCTTGGTCGTTCATCCTGACCGTCCCGGCTACGGTCTTCGAGGAGCGCTTTCGGCCTTTCATGACCATGACCGTAGGGATGCTGGTCGTGGTAGCGATCGTGCTCATCGTGATGATGGCGCTCCTCTACCGCTTCTTGCGCAGATCGGTGCTGGCGAAGGCGGAAGCGGCTGCTCGAGCGGAATTCTTGTCGAATATGAGCCACGAGATACGCACGCCTTTGAACGGCATCATCGGATTGAACCACCTCATGGAGCGCCATGTGGATGACGTGGATGCCATGAAGGGTTACATGAGGAAGCTGGACAAAGCCGCGCAATACCTGCTCTCACTGGTGAACGACATCTTGGATATGTCGAAGCTCCAGGCGGGCAAGGTCGAACTGGATGCGAAGCCCTTCGACCTGATGGCTGCCCTGGAGAACGTCTGCGAGATGCAGCGGGAGCCTATGGTGGAGCGTGACATCCGCTTCTCCATAGATGCCGTCAAGCTTCCTTTCCCCTTCTTGGTGGGGGATGAGGTACGGGTGAGCCAGATATTCATGAATATCCTCTCCAATGCGGTGAAGTTCACCCCCGAAGGGGGCACCATCTCCATCCGAGCGGAGCAGACCCTGACGGCTGAGACCGACGAGGTGACTACCGAGGTGGCCATCGCGGATACCGGTTGCGGCATGTCGCTGGAATTCCAACGGCAGATCTTCGAGATGTTCACCCAAGAGCGCACCTCTACCATGGAAAGCCAGAAGGGTACGGGCCTAGGGATGTCCATCAGCTATCTGCTGACCAAGCAGATGGGTGGTGACTTGAGCGTGCAGAGCGCTTTGGGCAAGGGGTCGTGCTTCACTATCGTGCTGACCCTTCCGCGGGATGCCAGCCGTCCGGACGGGGTCGCGGATCCCGCTGCAGCCCGGGCGGACCTCAAGCGCCTGGAGCGAGGGATCAATGAGGCCGAGGAAACCCGAGAGGAAGAGCGTGCCGCTTTGGCTGAGGCGGCTTGCAAAGAGCCAGGCGAAGAGGAGCGGTTCAAGATCCTTGCAGCCGAGGACAACGAGCTCAATGCTGACATCATCTCCTCGATCCTCGTCGAAGAGGGTTATGAGGTGACCGTGGCGGTGAATGGGCGCGAAGCGGTGGACATCTTCTCTGGATCGAAGATAGGCGAGTATCCCATCATCCTCATGGATGCCCAGATGCCGGTGATGGACGGCTATGAGGCGGCCGCCCTCATACGGAGGCTCAACCGCACCGATGCGGATACGGTGAGGATCTTCGCGTGCACGGCTTCCACGCTGGTGGAGGACAGGAACCGTGCCCTGGCTAGCGGCATGGATGATTTCCTGCCGAAGCCCCTGAACATCCGCCTGATGTTGCAGAAGATCCGCGAAGCCCAGGGAGGGGATAGAGGATGAGCGGTGCGAAAGGGGCTTTGGGTGCGGGTCTGGTCCGACGGGCACGGCTTCTGATCCTTGGCATGCTGGTGCTGGGGTCGGGTCTGCTCTGGGCCTGCGGCCCCCAAGCCGAAGAGGCCGTCCATCTCAGCATCAAGGTGCCCCGCACGGGCCATGACGTGGTGTTCGACGATACCACCACCCAGATCGACCAGGTCATCAATCGCATGGCTCGCTCCTTCGAGGAGAGCTATGAGGGAAAGCCCGTCATCGTAGATGTTCAGGTCTTCGAGCAGAATCAGTATGATGAGGCTGTGGAGCAGGCTCTGGGAACCGAAGACAGCCCTGATATCCTCTACGGGGATTTCTTCAACATCTCCACCTATATCCATACAGGCAAGGTGGTGCCTTTGGATGATGTGGTAGAAGGAGAACTCCGCGAAGACCTCTTCCCTCATCTCCTGCCCATGAGCACCATGGATGACCATCTGTACATGATGCCCTATCTGTCTCGGCAGAACGTACTGGCTTACAACAAGGAGCTGTTCATCCAAGCCGGGTTGGAGGAGTACATCGAAGAGGGTGCCATCACCTCCTGGACGCTGGAGGAATGGACTGCCATCTTGGATACCTTGGCGCAGAACCTCCCTGAAGCGGTCTACCCCATGATGATGTATGCCGGAAGCTCTCAGGGAGATACTCACATCATGACGCTTCTGCGCTCTGCGGGCTCCAGCTTCTTCGATGAGGAAGATCGCTTCCATCTGAACACCCCTGAGGGCATAGCTGCTCTCCGCTGGATCCAAGAGGGCGTTGATCGCGGCTGGTTCCCTCCCCATAGCGAGAATCTGGAGATAGAGGATTGCTCTAGCCTCTTCCGTGAAGGGCAGCTGGCCATCTATATGGTCAACAACGCCTCTTTGGGCCGCTACGGTGATCGCGTCGGGTTGGTGAACTTCCCGGGGAGCGGCTCAGGCTGTGCCACCATCTTCATCTCCGGTTTCGAGGTGTTCGACAACGGTGACCCAGAGAAGGTGCAGGTGGCGAAGGATTTCCTGACCCATGTCTACCAGAACGAAGAGCTGATGGACCTCTCTGCGGGGGCGCTTCCGGCTTCCCGGAGCGTGGCTGAGCGCTATGGGGACGACATCCTGGCATACGACCTCTTCTCGAAGAACAGGGAGAACGTCGTAGACTTCACGGGGAGCAATCCAGACACCCGAGCCGTGCGGGAGATATTCCATCGGCATATCCATGACCTGCTCACGGGTGCTGTCACGCCTGAGGAGGCCGCAGCGGCCCTTGACGAGCAATGCAATGCTGCTATCGAAGAGGGGAAGGCCGCCAGCCAGCTCCACGCTTGAACGGCGGTGATCAGCGTTCTTCGGGATGGGCTTGGATGAAGGCGCGCACTTGTCTCACATAGATCAAGGAAAGCCCCAAGGCTGCTACGATGAGGGCTATCTCGATGGGTAGCGTATGGGCGAAGCCGGAGGCATAGGCCTGAGCCTTAGTGGCACCGACGGCCAGTTGGGCTTCCACGCTCCCCGACATGATCCCTACGAAGAGCGCTGATGATATGCAGCCGGCTACCTGCACCAGCGTAGAATGGATGGAGGAGCCGTTAGAGGAGAGATCATCGGGTAAGACCTCCAGATCCACGCTCTTCACGGCGGGATAGAAGATGCCGATGCCGCCATAGACAAGGGCGGTGCAGGCGGCCACGATGATGCTGTTGGTCAAGGAGAGGGTGGCGAACAAGACGATGAATCCTCCTAGCACCACTGCGAATCCCAAGGGAACCAATGGCCAGACCCCATGGCGTCCCAGGATCTTTCCACTGGCGAAGCAGGCCACGGCGTAGCAGAGGATGGGCACGGTGAGGATGCAGCCAGCGACGAAGGGGGTGCAGCCCGCCGCCCCTTCCAGGAACAGGGGTACGAGCAGGCTCAGGTACATGCTACCCATATAGGCCAGCACTACTAACGTCTCTCCGGAAGCGAACGCTTTCGTCTTGAAGGGGCGCAGGTCCAGCAGCGGGTGCTGGATGCGGCATTGGCGCCAGATGAAGAGACCCGATACGGCTAGCCCTGCCCCCATGAGGGCCACCATGGGCCAGCCGTAGTGGGATACCTCGTTCAGCCCTGTCATGAACAGGCCCAACCCCAAGAAGCTCAGCAGGATGCTTATGCCGTCGATGGGACGGTCTTCGCGGCCGACGATGTCGTGGACCACGAAGAGGCCCAAGATGAAGAGCACCGCTGAGAGCACCACGGGCACCAGGAAGAGAGGACGCAGGCCCGCGTAGGTGAGCACGACCCCGGCAATGGGGGGAGCGAAGGCGAGTCCCACGCCGATCACTCCGCTGTTCACCGAAAGGAGGACCCCGGCTTTGCCCTTCGGAGACAGCACGAGGAGCGCTTCATTGATGACAGGGAAGTAGAGGCCGGTGGTGATGGCCTGAATCACCCGGGCTACCACCATGACGGGAAAGCACCAGGCGAAGCACCCTAGCAGGGATCCGGTGAAGCCGCAAGCCAAACCGAAGAGCATCACCTTGCGCAGCCCGAAGCGCTTCATGACCGAGGCGGCCGTCGTGATCACGGTGCCCGCTACGATGGAGAAGGCGATGATCACGAGGTTGGCCTCGGCAAGATGGATGTGGAATTCGGATGCCACCTGATCCAGGGCGATGTTCATGATGGATTGCATGAAGGATGCGAGGAGGTTGCAGCCGAAGAGAAAGACGATCAGCTTCCATTCAGTGGTCTTGCCCTGCTGCGCTACCGCCGCTTTGGCCTCCATGACGCCCCTTTTGCTCGTGATCGTGTCGCTTCCTCTGGATCTTGCCTGCCCATCACCATAGGGCGAGCGCGGATGGCGGTCGGCAGCGATGGCGTTCGATAACCGGACCATGTCTCCTTCGTTGCCAAGCAGACACCGAAGGAGGCAGGAGGGGGCGCTCGGTCAGCATCCGGTCCCCACGGTTTGCCTTTAGGGGCCTCCTAGCGTATGGTGCTCACTCAAAAAGAAAGGCGGGGATCCATGACCCAGGACATGGGACGCCATTTTACCTGGGGAGCGCTCATGCGCTTCACGCTCCCCTCCATCGCCATGATGATCTTCACATCCATCTATGGCGTGGTGGATGGCCTGTTCGTTTCGAATTTTGCAGGGAAGACCGCGTTCGCGGCGGTGAACTTCGTCATGCCCATCATCATGATCCCCTCGGCGGTGGGCTTCATGGTGGGTACGGGCGGTTCTGCCATCGTGGCGAAGACGCGGGGCGAAGGAGACGATGCGGCTGCGAACCGCGCCTTCACCATGCTGGTCTACTCATCGGCGGCCTTAGGTGTCATCCTCTGCATCTTAGGGATCCTGGTGGCCGAGCCTCTCTGCGCGCTCATGGGGGCCGAAGGCCAGATGCTGGCCGACTGCGGGCTGTACGGGCGGATGGTCTTTGCGACGCTGCCCTTCTTCGTGCTGCAATACGTATTCCAGAGCTTCTTCGTCACCGCTGGCAAGCCCCAGGTGGGCTTCTATGTGGTGCTGCTGGCGGGATGCATGAACATCGTGTTGGATGCGTTGCTCGTGGGGGTCATGGGTCTAGGGCTCGTGGGGGCTGCGCTGGCCACGAATGTGAGCGAGATCCTGGGTGGTGGCATTCCCCTCATCTACTTCGCTCGGAAGAATCCTAGCTTCCTCAGATTCGTTCGCGCTCCCTTCAAGGGAAGGATCCTCGGGCGCGCCTGCTTCAACGGCATGTCGGAGATGGTGACCAGCATCGCCATGTCCATCGTCAGTGTGCTCTACAACCTCCAGCTCATGCGCTATATCGGCGAGGATGGCGTGGCGGCCTATGGGGTCATCATGTACGTTGCCATGATCTTCGCGGGCATCTTCTTGGGCTATGCCATGGGCTCGAGCCCCCTCATGAGCTTCCAGTATGGGGCTCAGAAGCCCGCTGAGATGCAGAACATCTTCCGGAAGAGCATCCTGTTCGTGCTGATAGGCGGCATCCTGATGTTCCTGCTGGCCGAGGTATCCGCAGAGGTCATCGCGGATATCTTCGTCAGCTACGATGAGGGCTTGCACCGCTTGACGGTCGAGAGCTTCCGCATCTATGCGGTGGCCTATTCCCTCATGGGGGTCTCCATCTACGGATCGGCGTTGTTCACGTCCCTGGGCAACGGGGTGGTGTCTGCTGTGATCGCCCTGCTCCGGTCTCTCGTCTTCGAATGCGGCTGCGTGCTGCTCATGCCCTTGGCCTTCGGGATCGGCGGCATCTGGTGGTCTATCAGCGTGGCCGAGCTGGCATCGTTGGTGGTCACCCTCGTATTCGTCTTCGCGTTGGGGCGCAAATATGGGTTCTTGAAGCCGAAGCCGTCGAAGGCGATGTGAGATGACCTCGACGCCTTTCTGCGACGCCTTCGGCCGGTGCGGTGCGTGCCAGCAGCTGGATGTGCCCTATGAGGAGCAGTTGGCTCTCAAGCAACGGCAGATAGAGCAGCTCTTCCCCCAAGCGGCCCGGGCGCAGCTCATCAGGCCCATCCTGGGGATGGAGGATCCCTTCTACTATCGGAACAAGGTCATCGCCCCCTACGCTCCTGGCAGTCGTCGCCACCGCAAGGGGCAGCGCGGCAGCCGAGGGGTGGTGACAGGGATGTATGCCTCCGGTAGCCACCGGATCATCCCCACAGAGGGCTGTCTTTTGGAGAACCGCTCGGCCAAGCAGGTCACGCTTGCCATCCGCCAGCTCATGGAGAAGCGGAAGATCCCTCCTTACGATGAGAAGACGGGGAGGGGGTTCCTGCGCCATGGGGTGGTGCGAGCGGGGCGCACCGGAGAGCTCTTGGTCACCTTGGTCACCAACGGAGACGAGTTTCCTTCCTCTAAGGCCTTCTGTCGTGAGCTGGTCCGTCTCGTTCCTGAGGTGACCACCGTCATCCAGAACGTGAACAGGCGCCAGACCAATGTCATCTTGGGTGATGAGGAACGGGTGCTCTACGGCCCCGGTTTCATCCTGGATGACCTGTGCGGCTTGCGCTTCCGCATATCCTCCAGCTCTTTCTATCAGGTGAACGCCGTCCAGGCCGAGGTGCTCTATGAGGAGGCGGTGGCCCTGGCGCAGGCAGGGGCCCAAGATACCGTGATCGATGCCTACTGCGGCACAGGCACCATCGGGTTAGTGGCGGCGAAGCGCGGCGCGGGGCAGGTCATCGGGGTCGAGGCGATTCTCAGCGCGGTGACGGATGCGCGTCAGAACGCTCAGCACAACGGCGTCAGCCAAGCTCGCTTTCATTGCGAAGACGCCACGGTGTTCCTCCAGCAGCTTGCAGCTGATCGGCAGGCCCTCTCTGATCGTAAAGCTGCCTCAGAGGGAAAGAATCCAGTCCAAGATGATCTCATCGTGCTGATGGACCCTCCTCGGGCGGGTTCCACCCCTGAATTCCTCCGCGCTTTAGGCGGTCTTCGCCCGAAGCGCATCGTCTACATCTCCTGCGATCCCAGCACCCAGGAACGGGATGTGGCTCAGCTGGAGGAGCAGGGGTATGCTCTGCGAGCCATCCAGCCGGTGGATATGTTCCCGCATACCGATCATATCGAGAATATCGCGGTGCTGGAACCATAGGAACGGATGTTCTAATCATTTCGTGAAGCCATAGGCAAACCGAAGCCCGTCCAGTAGAATGCAACCCAAAGAGAAGATGCAGCTTGGGAGAGTGGCATGAGCAGACAATCCAAGTACGTTACCTTGCCGTCGGACACCAGAGCGAAGAGTGATGAGAATGATGAGAGCGATTCGGTGCAGGCTATAACGTCAGAGGTGGCTTCGGGCGCCCCAGAAGGTCCAGGCGCTTCCTTGCATATCGGCATAGACGTGGGCTCCACCACGGTCAAGCTCGCTGTGCTGAACTCCCGGGATGAGTGCCTTTGGTCAGTGTATCAGCGCCATCATGCGGATGTGCGGGCCACCATCATCGACGTGCTGCGCCAGGCTGCCCAAGAGTTCCCCGTCAACCCCATGACCATCGCCATCACGGGATCAGGCGGCCTTCTGCTCTCCCAGTGGCTTGATGTGAAGTTCATCCAAGAGGTCATCGCCTCCAAGACCGCCGTGGAGACCTTCATCCCCACAACGGATGTAGCCATCGAGCTGGGCGGCGAAGACGCCAAGATCATCTACTTCGACGGTGGCATCGAGCAGCGCATGAACGGCACCTGTGCTGGGGGCACGGGGGCTTTCATAGACCAGATGGCAGCGCTCTTGGACACGGATGCGGGTGGGTTGAATGAGTTGGCGAAGAGTCACAGCACCATCTACCCCATCGCCAGCCGCTGCGGCGTGTTCGCTAAGACGGATGTGCAGCCCCTGCTGAATGAAGGTGCGAAGCGGGAGGACATAGCCGCTTCCATCTTCCAATCCGTGGTCACCCAGACCATCTCCGGCTTGGCCTGTGGGCGGCCCATCCGTGGGAACGTGGCGTTCCTGGGCGGTCCGCTCCAGTATCTACCAGAGTTGCGTCGTCGCTTCTACGAGACGCTGGAGCTTGAGGATGAGGCCATCATCGTTCCGGCGAATGCCCATCTGTTCGTTGCCTGCGGGGCAGCCATCGCTGGAGCGCGGGATGGCGCGAAGGTCGAAACGCTCAAGGATGTGCTCAGTCGGTTGGAGGGGCTGGGGGATATCCAGGGCTCTGAGGTGGATAGGCTCTCTCCGCTGTTCGCCTCCGAAGAAGAGCGTCAAGGGTTCTTGGAGCGCCATGCCCAAGAGAAGGTGCGTCGGGGTTCCTTGGCAGACTATCGGGGAGCAGCCTATCTGGGGATAGATGCTGGCTCCACCACCTTCAAGGCTGCTCTCATCGGACGGGATGGAGAGCTTCTCTGGTCCACCTATGCTTCCAATAAGGGAGATGTCCTGGGGTGTGCGAAGGCGGCGCTGGCAGATCTCTACGCCAGCCTGCCCAAGGCCGGGGAAACGGGGGAGGATCTGGTTTGGATAGGCCACTCCACCGTCACTGGCTATGGCGAAAGACTCCTCTTGGAGGCCCTGCAGGTTGATTCCGGTGAGATAGAGACGGTGGCCCATCTGCGCGGTGCCCAAGAGATGCTGCCCGGGGTGGAGTTCATCTTGGACATCGGTGGCCAGGACATGAAATGCTTGCGGGTGAAGGACGGCGTGATCGATTCCATCATGCTGAACGAGGCCTGCTCTTCGGGTTGCGGCAGCTTCATCGAGAGCTTCGCCAGCGGGCTCGGCTTGGAGGTGCAGGATTTCGCGGCTACGGCCATCTCGGCGAAGGCGCCGGTGGACCTGGGCAGCCGCTGTACCGTGTTCATGAACAGCCGGGTGAAGCAGGCTCAGAAGGAAGGGGCCACGGTGGGAGACATCGCCGCTGGCCTGGCCATATCCGTCATCAAGAATGCGCTGTTCAAGGTCATCAAGATCCGCGATCCTCACGATGTGGGCACCCGGGTCATCGTCCAGGGCGGCACGTTCCTGAACGATGCGGTGCTGCGTGCCTTCGAACAGCTTTCCGAGGTGAATGCCGTCCGTCCTGACATCGCAGGCAACATGGGCGCATTCGGGGCCGCGCTCCTGGCGCGTGATAGGCATCTTTCCTTACGAGGCGTCGAAGGAGGTTCCGGTCAAGAGCGTCGTAGCCTTCCCTCCACTCCCTCTGACATCCCTGCGGAGACGGATCAGCGCACGCAGAGCGAACCCCTCGCTCAGGCTGAGCAGGCTAAGAGCTCCCTTTTGAGCTTGGAAGAGATATTGGCGCTGGAGCCCACCCATCGCACTGTGCGCTGCAAGGGGTGTTCGAACTCCTGTCTGCTCACAGTGAACGATTTCGGGAAGGATGAGCAGACGGGCAAGCACCGCCGCTTCATCACGGGCAATCGCTGTGAGAAGGGGGAGAGCTTGGGCACGGGCTCTCAGGGGTCCAGCGTGCCGAATCTCTTCGCCTGGAAATCCCAGCGGCTGTTCGATCATTACACGCCTCTCTCAGAAGAGGAGGCCACCCGCGGCACGGTGGGTATCCCCCGGGCGCTCAACATGTACGAGAACTACCCCTTCTGGTTCACCTTCTTCACGAATCTGGGCTATCGGGTCATCCTGTCCGACCCATCGAACAAGAAGACCTACGAAGCAGGCATCGAGTCCATGCCCTCAGAGAGCGTCTGTTATCCGGCGAAGCTCTCCCATGGGCACATCATGGACCTGCTGGAGAAAGAGCCGGATTTCATCTGGATGCCCTGTAGCAAGTGGGAGCGCCAAGAAGATGAGACGGCGGGGAACCACTTCAACTGCCCCATCGTGGCCAGCTATCCTGAGGCTTTGCGGTTGAATATAGATGAGCTGAAGGACAGTTCCACCGCCTTCGTGAGCCCCTGGCTTCCCTACGACAACAAGGAGAAGCTCAAGGAGCGCCTGTACAAGGAGCTCTCTCGGACCTACAAGGATCCCGTCATGAAGATGGGCCGCCATCTCACTCAAACCGAGATAGATGATGCAGTGGATGCTGCCTGGGCCGAGGATGAGGCTTTCAAGCGGGATGTGCGTCGCAAGGGCACTGAGACGCTGGCTTGGATGGAAGAGACGGGCACCCATGGCATCGTGTTGGCTGGCCGCCCCTATCATCAAGATCCTGAGATCAACCATGCCATCCCCGAACTGCTCACCTCATTCGGGTTGGCCGTGCTCACCGAGGATTCCATCGCTCATCTGGGCCAGCTGGAGCGGCCTATCCGCGTCGTGGATCAGTGGATGTACCACACGCGCCTCTATGCGGCAGCCAAAGTGGTGACCCAGCGCAAGGACCTGGACATGATCCAGCTGAATTCCTTCGGCTGTGGTCTGGATGCCCTCACTACTGACCAGGTCCAGGAGGTGCTGGAGGCGGCGGGTAAGGTGTACACCGTGCTCAAGATAGATGAGGTGTCCAACCTGGGAGCCGCCCGCATCCGCGTGCGCAGCCTGCTGGCAGCTTTGAAAGACCAGGCTGACGAAGCGGCCGAAGCTGAAGCCGATGCCAAGGCCCAGCAGCGGGGTTGTCCGGCAGCGAGCATCACCGTCCAAGATATAGACGCCCTCGTGCCGGAGAGCTTCACCCAGAAGGCCGACGGCGTACGCGTAGAAGCCGAGGTCATCCAGCGCGAAGCCGGATCAACGGAATTCGCTCGTCCCCAATTCACCCAGCAGATGAAGGACGAGGGATACACCATCTTGGCTCCTCAGATGGCCCCCATCCATTTCGAGCTCTTGCTCCCTATATTCCATGCCAATGGCTACAACCTAGAGCTGCTGCCCAGCGTTGATACGGGTGCGGTGGATGCAGGCTTGAAGTACGTGAACAATGACATCTGCTACCCCTCCATCCTGGTGACGGGCCAGATCATGGAGGCGGTCACCAGCGGAGAGTACGACACGGACAAGCTGGCTGTGCTCATCACCCAGACAGGCGGTGGCTGCAGGGCCACCAACTACATATCGCTCATCCGCAAGGCCCTCAAAGCGGCAGGTCTTGGGCATATCCCGGTCATCGCTCTTTCCTTCAAGGACCTCGGTGAGGTGAACCCTGGCTTCAAGGTAACGCCAGCCATGCTCTATCAGGCTATCTTCGCCCTGCAATACGGCGACCTTCTCATGATGTGCCTCTATCGCACGCGCCCCTACGAGGTCGAGCCCGACAGTGCTCAGCGCCTCTTCGATCACTGGATGGGCGTGGCGAAGGAGCAGGTGGCCCGGGGCGTCAAGATGGCTGAGTTCAAGCGCACGGTGAACCAGATCGTGGATGACTTCGATACCCTCCCACTTCAGGGGGAGGGCACCAAGCCCCGTGTGGGCGTGGTGGGAGAGATCCTCGTGAAGTTCCATCCCACCGCCAATAATCAGATCGTAGAGCAGATAGAGGCGGAAGGCTGTGAAGCCGTGGTACCGGGGCTCATCGAGTTCTTCCTCTTCGGGATAGCTGGGGGCATCTTCCAGCGCCAGATCGGCAAGTCAGCGAAGGGTGCCCTGGGTAGCCGCATCGGCTTAGCGGCAGTGAAGCACCTGCGTCGGCCGGTGATGGAAGCGCTTAAGCGCAGCCAGCGCTTCCATCCCCCTGCAGACATCTATGAGCTGGCCGAATATGCCTCTGAGATCCTGTCGCTCTGCAATTCCATGGGGGAGGGGTGGCTGCTCACCGCTGAGATGGTGGAACTCATCCGCTCCGGCTGCCCCAACGTGGTCTGCACCCAACCCTTTGCGTGCTTGCCGAACCACGTGGTGGGCAAGTCGGTCATCAAGGAGCTCCGGCGCCGCTACCCGGAGAGCAACATCGTGGCCGTTGACTACGATCCCGGGGCATCCGAGGTGAACCAGTTGAACCGCATCAAGCTGATGATCGCGGTGGCGAAGGCGAATCTGGCTGAGAAGCGCGGCAGCCGCCCGTAAGGGCGGTCTTTGGACCGCCTGTTGCAGCACCCGGCATGAAGGCGCCTTCCCTATGATAGGGTGCCCACAAACCAACGAGGGAGGGTGCTCCATGAGCGTAGAGAGAGATGATCTTGCCACCTTGGCTCCGGATGCGCTATCACCGGCTGCCACCGAGGCGAAGGCCGAAGCCATCGGATGCACGAAGGTAGGCCTACCAACGGCCAAGTGCTTCGTATCAGCCATGCTGGCAGGCGCGTTCGTTGCATTCGGTGCAATGTACTTCTGCACGTTCCTGGGAGACACCTCCTTGCCCTTCGGCGTTCAGCGGGTGGTGGGGGGTCTTTGCTTCTGCCTGGGGTTGGTGCTGGTGCGCTGCTGTGGGGCAGAGCTCTTCACGGGGAACATGCTCATGATCTGCGCCAAGGCATCGAAGCGCATCGGGTGGCCGGAGCTCTTCCGTAATTGGGGGATCGTCTGGTTGGGGAACCTGGCCGGAGCACTGGTGGCCGCTACCATCATCTATCTCTCGGACCTCCAAGCCATGAACGGAGGTGCCGTGGGCGAGGCCTTCGTATCCGTAGCGGCAGGGAAGGTGGCACTGGACCCGGTGACCCTCTTCTTCAAGGCCATCCTCTGCAACATCATGGTGTGCTTGGCGGTCTGGATCGGCTTCGCGGGGAAGACCATCGTGGACAAGGTCATCGGCATCCTGCTCCCCATCTCCGCTTTCGTGTCGTGTGGTTTCGAGCACTGCGTGGCGAACATGCTCTTCTTGCCTCTGGGATTGGCGTTGAATGTCGTGGGCGGCGTTGGTGTGCCCGAGGCCATCACCTTCGGCGGTGTTGCCTACAATCTTGCGTTGGTGACCATCGGCAATATCGTCGGGGGGCTGTTGGTGGGGTTGGCCTACTGGTTCATCTACGCCAAGCGCACCTCCTCCAAGGAGGCGGATGCCGAGGTAAAGAGCGGAGCGGATCAGCCTTAGGGGGTTATGGACCTGCAGGCCCTCCGAGACATCTCTGGGGGCCATGATCTTGTATGCATTCCGGTACCAAACAGTATATAATCCGTTTCACTTTCGTTACATTGGGGAAACAATGCACTTAAGGGGAACGCGATGAAACGAACCACAGCAAAAGCGCACGTCACAGCCCTGGGAAGGGCCGGGAAGAAGGCGGTATCGATCCTGGCCTCCGCCGCTCTTGCCCTCTCGATGTTCGGGGTCCCTGCTTTCGCAGATCCTGTCGAAGGGGAAGGGGAGAACCAGGAGGCTTTGCAGCAGGATACCGAACCTGCCACGGGCGAGGACATCCCTTCCGTCCCTGAGGGTCCAGGACCTGATGACCCTGATCCCACCGCGCCGCCCAAGGGTCCGGTCGATGCGGATCCCGATGAAGGCGCTTCTGGGGAAGAGCCCGGCGGGACCAAGCTGCCTACTGAAACCGACGAGGCGGACCAGGTGGCCAAGAGCGTCATCCATGTGGACGTGACGGACGCGAAGCCCTTCGATCGAGAGAAGCCCAACGTCTTCTTCGTGACCCTGAGCAATCGTGGGCAGCAGCGGATCGAGATGGCCGAAACGGGTTCTTTCACCCATGGGTCCTATACCTACAAGGCAGTGGATCCCGGTGAGTACACGCTGACCGTCCAGGCTGAGGGCTACGGGACCTATTCTCAGGCCATCACTGTGGCTGATGATATCCCGCGCACCTATACCCTGAAGCTGAACACCTATGATCGACCCACCTGCGCTACCGATGAGCAGACGGAGCAGACGGGTGTCATCTATTACGGAGACGTCACCGGTGAAGGTGATATCGACGTGAATGACATCGAGGCCATGATCAGCGTCATCCAAGGAGACATCCAGCCTACGGGTCGGTGCGACCTGAACGGTGATGGCGATCGCACCCTGACAGACCTTCAGATCTTGGCCGAAGGGTATGAGCGCGACAAGGATGGTTTCGGCCATGATCCTCTGACCTCTCACATCGCCCCCAAGCCGCGCGTGACCGGTGTCACGGTCAGCGAAGGGATCGTTGCTTCCGATAGCAAGATCACCGACATCAGCGAGGTGGTAGGCAATCCGGACGAGAGCGTTTCCCTCAAGCTGGCTCCGACCAACAATGCGCCTATCAGCGCAGCCAATCCTGTCACCATCCAATTGAATGATCTGGACAAGCAGCTCGAGGGTGAGCAGATCCAGGTCATGACCATCAAGGCGCCTGTGAAGATGTCTGATGAAGGGGTGGTCCAGAGGAAAGACACTGCTGTGACGGGCGGCATGGTGGATGTGACCTACGTGGAGAACGGGGAGGAGAAGACCGAGGCGGTAGAGATCGTTGCAGATGAGCCTGCTGTGTCTGGTCTGGAGCGTGCAGCTCAGGCCGTAGGTCTGCTGCCTCAGGTTGCCTATGCAGCTGACAAGAAGGCCACTATTGACAGCGCGGGCAACATCATCATCGATTTCGGCAAGAAGATCGCCATCAAGAAGGTGACCATCCAGGTGACCAAGACCGCCGCTTCGGACGGGAACCTCAACTTGGCTGAGATCTCCTCGGTGGAATTCCTAAACGACACCGCAGACCTCATCGCCCCCCCCGAGCTCAATATCCCGCAGAATCTGACCGCCACGCCGGGTAGCAAGCAATTCACCCTGTCTTGGGGTGCGGAGACCAACGTCACCGGCTATGAGATCTCCATCGTGGATCCCACCGTGGCGGGGGATAACGAGCACCTCATGACCACCAAGAACACCACTTTGGCGGTGACCGCCTATAAGTATGGCAAAAAGGGCAAGCTGGAGAATAACCACACCTATACGGTGAAGGTGCAATCCACCAATGGTGCTTGGCGCAGTGGCTGGAGCGATCCCATCACCGTGACGCCTAAGGCCACCAAAGCACCAGATGCCCCCGAGAGCGTGAAGGCCTCCGGTGGCTATCGGACGATCACCGTGGGCTGGAAGGCCATGGAGGATACTGACACCTATACCATCTTCTGGCGCAAGCAGGGTGACACCGCTTGGCAGCAGAATGTCGGCGTGGAGCGCAACAACTATCAGCTCTCCGGCCTAGAGGACCGCACTATCTATGAGCTTTATATCGTAGGTGTGAACGAGATCGGCTCTAGCGCCCCTTCACGGACCGTTGCCGCTGAGACCACCACCATCGCCCCGGCTGAGCTGCCGAACTATAAGCTGGTGAACACCAAGGACGCTAGCGGTCGCTACCTCACGGGCATCCAGTCTGCCCGTGTTCTCAGCGCGAGCATGGTCGATAGTCCTCTGGATGCAGGGAAGAGCACTGCACTCGGCCTCTTCGATGATGATTACACCTCCTATGCGAAGAAGGCTGACTGGGATATGGGCTGTGCCTATAACCAGGGGGTCCATGGCGTCGAAGTCACCTTCGATGGTGTGAAGCAGATCGGCTTCATCTCCTATGCCGCATCCTCTCAGAACATCGATTACAGTGGCGTTGTCGTCCATGCCTCTACGGGCGGTTCGGGTTGGCAGAGGGTGGACGGCGTATCTTTCACCCAGCAGAAGTGCGCCAACGGCCGTACCTACACGCTCATCAAGATCGATGGGGGTCTGACAGCCGACAAGGTGCTCATCGGCATGCAGCGCTATCCGCGCTTGATCGACATCGCCGAGATGCGCTTCCATGGCTATGATTCCATCGAAGCCGACGTCAACGCTCTCTTCTCCGATGATATGCACATCCAATTGGCCGAAGGTGTGGACGAGGCCAGGATCCAGGCATTGGAGACACGCCTGAACACGGCAGATGCGGATGGCAATTACTATCCGTTCAAGAACATCGTACAGCTCGACATCGACTTCGCTCGCCAGCTCTTGGCCGATGAGAACGCGGGGCTCTCTGAGATCATCACCGTCCATACGGATATCTCCAGCAACGCTGATAGCGGCAAGAACCTGGGGATATCTGGCCTGAACTCTTGGCAGCCCTTGGGTAAGGTGGCTGCAGCGGGTGACCAGCTGGTGCTCTATGCCTCCGCGCGTAATGCCAAGGCGAATTCCAAAGTGCAGATCTACATAGGACAGCAGTACGCAGAGTCCTCTGATGCCCCCACCTATGGCGGTACCTTCATCCCGGGCAAGCGTGTCGTCTATTCGGTACCTGAGAAGATCCAGGATGTCGGAAAGGAGCACGGCGGCCAGCTCTATGCTCAGTACACGGGGAACAGCAACGCGAATGAGGAGTGGTGCATCCGTATCATGGGCGGCCACAGCATCCCCACCCTCGATCTGCATGATGAGACCGATCACGAGAAGCGCGTCCAGAAGGCAGAAGCCTTCATCACCGATCTGGATAAGACATTGGATCTGCTCGGCAAGTCCAAAGCCAATGAGGCTGATCACAAGGCAGCTCACCTAGCTGAGAGCAAGCTGGTGGTGGACAAGGTTGTCCAAGACACCATCAATCCCAGCGTTGATGTCAACTACAGTGATACCGGGTGCATCCATAACGCTGCAGAGATCATGACCGATACCATGCTCTACTCCGTACCCGCGGCGAAGGTGGCAGCTTCATGCAAGGGCTCTACGCTCCGGGAGCGTGCTGAGTCGCTCATCAAGCACATGGATGGCTCTGAGCAGTTGATGCGCCTGTTCTATCAGCATAAGGGTCTCATGTTCGAGCGCGAGGGAGCTACCGGAAGCAATCGAGTATCCTCTCAGCATCTGAACATCCGCTGCATGCAGATGTTCGCCGGCGCCTTCATGTATGCGGCGGGCAATCATATCGGTGTGGGGTATCCCGAATCCGGCAACTTCGCCATATTGAATCCCATCTCTGATGCAGCCACCGCTCCCGGCGGGACGCGGGCGAGCGGAGATGGCTTCTACTTCGGATGGGGCACCGCCCATGAGATCGGCCATAACATCAACAACAACCGCTATTCCTATGCTGAGGTGACGAACAACTACTTCGCTCAGCTCTGCAAGATGATCAATGAGGGCACGACGCGCTTCACCTATGATGCTGTCTATGCTCGCGTCACCTCGGGCGCCCAGGGTCGCACGGGGAGCGTCATGACCCAGTTGGCCATGTATTGGCAGCTCATGCTGGCTCACGATACCCATGAGGTCTATACCCTCTATGACAACTATGCAGACCTCCAAGCGAATCGCTTCTTCGCTCGGGTGGATGGCCTTGCTCGCAATCCGGGATCCGCTACCAAGGCAGATGGTTCTGCCCTGGATATACCACTGGTGGTGAATGCAGGCGAGAGCCAGAACATCATCCGCTTGGCCAGCGCCGCAGCCAAGGCGGACTTGACCGACTTCTTCGTCAGCTGGGGCCTGATCCCCAACGCGGAGACCCAGCGGTTCGTCGCACAGTTCCCGAAGGATCCTCGGGCGCTCCAATACGTGAATGACGATGCGGTCAAGTGGACGCGGGCGAACCCCGGGGCTTCTCAGGTGGCCGGGCAAGATATGGTCGCGGTCACCCAGAGCCAGGACAATAGTCGGATCACCCTTGGTCTGAGCGCAAAGGACGCAGCCTATGCTCCATCGCTCATCGGCTATGAGATCACCCGTCTCACCTATGCGTCTGGCCAGCAGCAGAAGGAAGTGGTCGGCTTCGCTCGCGCAGGGGTTGATGGCACCGCCTCCTTCGTGGATGATGCTGCCTACCTAGGTAACCGGGCTGTGCAGTATGAAGTGAAAGCCGTTGATAAGTTCCTGAACTACTCTGTAGGCGCGGTCACGGCTCAGGAGAAGCTGAATGGCAATGGCCGCTACACCACCGAGGAATGGAGCGTTGAGACCAACCTGGTGGACGCGGACTCTCAGAATGGGGGTTCACCGGATGAGGGAACCGAGGATACTGGCTCCGATGAAGCAGTAGAACCCGAGTGCCCCTCTGAGAAGGCCGAGCTCGAGCCCAAACCCATCGACTCCATCCTCACGGGCGAGGGTGAGTTCATCGGCAAGACCATGGCCAATGGGAATACCCCTGCCGCCGACCCTTATGTGCTCGTGGATATGCACAAGACCAACCCGGTGGTCTCTATCCGCTATACCCCCGGTGAGGGTACGGCCTTGGGTCAGTACCGCATTGAGACCAGCGTGAACGGGCTTTCCTTCACCGAGGTGGCAACAGGGACCTTCCAGAAGGGTGATGAAGGCTATGCTGAGGTCTTCCTCACGGGCAAGAATGAGGACGGCAGCCCGAGTAGCTGGATCTGTGCTGAGAACGCCCGCTATGTGCGCATCACCGGCCTTGGCCAGGCGGGGAGGGATATCAGCATCAAGGCTGTGGATATCTTCGGACCCTCTGGCGACAACATCGATTTCACTGCCGTTGAGGGCCAAGAGGACATCAAGGCCATCGGCACGCTGACTGCTGACTTCGCTCTGGATGACGAAGGTGCGAAGATCCCGGCAGGGAGCATCCTGTTCACGGGTGCTGTCAAGGGCAATCCGGCCTACAACGTGGTGGTGCTCTATGATGAGACGGGTACGATTGTGGGCGGTCTTGAGGAAGACGGAGAGACGCTCAAGGCAGAGCAGGTGCTCTTGGCCGAGTTGCCTGAGGGATCAAAGATCGGCGATACCGCTGACGGTCGTTGGGTGTACTGGATAGCCCCCGGCTCCACTCTGCCGAAGCAGGTGCGCGCCGAGCTCTATCGCGTGAACGACGCCTTCACCAACGAGGGTCAGCGTTTGGTGGCCGATACCGTGTTCGTGGACGTTCCTGCTGAGCTTCCGGGCATAACGCTCACCAGCGCTTCCCAGGGCCAATAGAGAATGCAGCATTCGGATAAGGAGATGCGTACGATGATCATAAAGAGAACCAAAGCAGCCCTGTTCGGATTCGTGGCTGCCATCGCGCTCTGCTTCGGCTGCGCAGGCACGGCTTGGGCCGATGTGGCAGAGAGCGAGATCTTCTTCTCGCAGAGCGGCAGCGGCGTGGATGTTTCCTTGGATGGCAAGGGTCCGGATGTCAGTGCATTCTCGCTCGTGATGGATGTGGATGTGAGCGCTGACGCAGAGGATGCGGTGGATGTCGGCTTCCAGTTCAGCGACTTCATCAAGGATAACTGCAGCATGCCTCCTCAAGCCACGTTCAAGCCCGTGGGTGACAAGACCCGCATCACGCTGTACGTAGCGGGGGGCCACGATCTGTTCGCGAACCCGCCCATCTCAGTAGGTCGCATCACCCTTGGCCTTGATACTGAGCTGAGCTCAGGAGCAGAGGCTACGGTGACCGTACCTGAAGAGACAGATGATCTGGATGCGGTGGAAGGCGGCGTTGCTCCCAATCCGGATGCAGCCTACGCCCTGCGCACGGTCACCAGTGCCCATGCTGAGGACAAGGGGGCCGTGTTCCTGGCTGAGCCATTCACGGCCTATCTGGGCGATCGCATGACCACAGTGGACCCACCGATCCCCTCGGATCCTGATGACCTTGATGATGATTCTGATGATGAGGAGATGAGTCCCGATGATGGCAAGGGACCGAAGGGTCCCGATCCAAGCCAAAGGCCGGTAGGCGGGGACTTGAGCAAGACCGGGGACAACCAGATGGTGGTCCTGGGGACGCTCCTGGCAGTGGTGGCTGTGGCGCTGTGCACCCTCGGCATTGTGGTGATCATGCGGAAGCGGCGCTCGAAGCAGTAAGAGCCTATCAGAAACCAGTAAGTAGCACTCACGAGCGAGGGGCGGTCTTTCGAGGCCGCCCCTTTCTTACGGGTAGCCATCCCAAAGCCTCGCTGGGACATCCTTTGCTATCATAGCCGCCGGAGTATGTACATCTGAAACGGGAGGCATGCAATGGCGATGATCATCGATGTCCTAGGTAGAGAGATCCTGGATTCACGCGGTAACCCCACAGTAGAGGTGGAGGTGCTCTGCGCGGATGGCTCCATGGGCCGTGCTGCTGTTCCCTCCGGTGCCTCCACCGGCGCCTTCGAAGCAGTGGAGCTGCGCGACGATGACATCCATCGCTACCTGGGCAAGGGCGTTCAGGATGCTGTGGCCCACGTGAACGACGAGATAGCCGAAGCCCTCATCGGGCTCGATGCTGAGAATCAGCGTGAGCTGGATGAGGTCATGCTAGAGGTGGATGGCACTGACAACAAGGGCGCACTGGGAGCCAATGCCATCCTGGGTGCCTCCCTGGCAGCGGCTCGGGCAGCGGCGGAATCATCGCTGTTGCCTCTGTATAAGTACATCGGCGGGGTGAATGCTCACACCCTTCCCACGCCCATGATGAACATCCTGAATGGCGGCGTCCATGCAGACAACAACGTTGACTTCCAGGAATACATGATCATGCCCGTGGGTGCGTCCACCTTCGCTGAGGGCCTGCGCTGGTGCGCTGAGATCTACCATACGCTGAAGAAGGTCCTCCATGATGCTGGCCTGGGCGGCGGCGTAGGGGACGAGGGCGGCTTCGCTCCTAACCTGAAATCCAATGAGGAGCCGCTCCAGTACATCATGCAGGCCTGCGAGAAGGCGGGCTATAAGCCGGGCTCTGACATCATGTTCGCTATGGATCCGGCCTCTACGGAGTTCTATGACGAGAAGACCGGCAAGTACGTGCTGGCCGGTGAGGGCCGTCAGCTTTCCAGCGAGGAGATGGTGGATTACTGGGAGGCCCTGGTGGCGAAGTATCCCATCATCTCCATCGAAGACGGCATGGCCGAAGAGGACTGGGATGGATGGAAGGCGCTCACGGCGCGCATCGGAGGCAAGGTGCAGCTGGTGGGAGATGACCTGTTCGTCACCAATTCCAAGCGTCTGGCGAAGGGCATCCAGCTGGGCTGCGCCAACGCCATCCTCATCAAGGTGAACCAGATCGGCAGCTTGACCGAGACCTTGGAGGCTATCGAGCTGGCGAAGACCCATGGGTATGCTTGCGTCATGAGCCATCGTTCCGGTGAGACCGAAGACACCACCATCGCTGACTTGGCCGTGGCCACCAACGTGGGTCAGATCAAGACGGGCGCCCCGGCCCGCTCTGACCGTGTGGCTAAGTACAACCAGCTCATCCGCATCGAAGAGCAGCTGGATGCTCAGGCAACCTACGCGGGCATGGATGCGTTCTACAACGTGAAGCGCTAGGAGATGCAGCAGATGACGAACGAGGCTCAACCGAAAGACGCGATGATATCGGTCGAGGAGGCGCGTCGGGTAGTGCTCTCCCATGTGGAGCCGCTTCCTGTGGAGACGGTGCCCCTGCTCGAGGCGTTGGGTCGGGTGGCGGCTGCGCCCCAGGCCAGCGATATAGACGTGGCACCCTTCACCCATTCGGCCATGGACGGGTTCGCGCTCAAAGCCGCCCAGATAGCAGATGCCTCTGAGGGCTTCCCGGTAGAGCTCAAGGTGATCGCTGAGATAGGGGCGGGCAGCGTCTATGAGGGCCCCATCGCGCCGGATGAATGCGTGCGCATCATGACGGGAGCCGAGCTGCCCGAAGCAGCAGACTCAGTGGTCAAGTACGAAGTGGTTGACGTGGTATCGGGGGATGGCAAGCCCGGTTCCGTGGTCTCCTTCCGCGCCCTCTGCAGCGTTGGCTCCAATGTCCGCGCGGCGGGCGAAGAGGCTAAAGCAGGGGAGGTTGTGCTCCAGCCGGGAGATGTGCTAGGGGCTGCGGGCATGGGTTGTCTTGCCAGCTGTGGCGTGCTGGAGGTTGAGACCTACCGGCGTCCTCGGGTGGCCATCATGGCTACAGGCTCAGAGCTGGTCCCTCCTGATCAGGTGCCTGGTTCGGGGCATATCCGGGAATCCAATGGACGTGCTATGGCGGCTTGCGTCCGTGAAGCGGGCGGTGTGCCTGAGATCCTGCCCATCGTACCGGATACCTATGACGACCTCTTCCAAGCGGTGACCAAGGCCGCTCAAGAGTTCGACTTCGTCATCACCACCGGCGGGGCCGCCAACGGTGATTATGATTTCATCAAGCAGGTAGTGGATGATGCGGGTCAGCTATTCATGACCCAGGTGAACATGCGTCCCGGCAAAGCGCAGACCTTCGGCCATGTGCAAGGGACTCCCGTCTTCGGCCTGCCGGGCAATCCGGCGGCGGCCTATTGCGGTTTCCAGATGCTCATACGCCCCGCCCTCCGCAAGATGCAGGGCTATGAGGCTCTGGAGTTCCCGCAGATCCGGGCGCGGTTGACCCAGGATATGAAGAAGAAGGACCCGCGGCGCATCCTCTTGCGTGCCACCTATGCCAAGGCACCGGAGGGCGGCTATGAGGTCACTCCGGCGAAGAACCAGAGCTCAGGGCTCTTCGGGGTCATCCAACGTTCCAATTGCATGGCGGTCATCCCCGAGGGATCGGCGTCGCTCAAGGCGGGGGACGAGGTCACGTGCATCCTCATGGGCGTTCCCGAGGAAACCGTTCTCTAAGGAAGGACTGCAGAAGCTATGACCCATGCTGAGAGGAAGATCCGCTTCGCCATCATCACCTGCTCGGATACGCGCGCGCTGACAGAGGATGATGCCGGCTATGCCTTAGAGGAGCTCATCCGCGCTCGGGGTTGGGAAGTGGAAAGCCATGTCATCGTGAAAGACGATGTGAACCAGATCTCCCAGGCTATCGTGGATGCCACAGACGGCTTGGGAGTGGATGTGGTGCTCACCTGCGGTGGCAGTGGCCTCTCTCCTCGGGATGTGACACCGGAGGCCACGCGGGCCGTGTGCGAACGGGATGTACCGGGTATCGCCGAGGGCATGCGCGCCTATTCGATGCAGATCACTCCCTTCGCCATGCTCTCCCGGGCGGTGTGCATGCAGCGAGGCACGTGCATCGTCATCAATCTGCCGGGTTCCACCAAGGCGGCCACAGAGAACTGGGAGGCCATCGAGGGCGTGCTGCCCCATGCTGCTTCCATGATGGCCAGAGAGGGGCACTGAGAGGCATGGCATCCGAGGATCTGCCCAACGGTTTCCTGGGATTCAATCAGCGGCGTCCGGGGTTCGAATCCGCGGGAGATGCGCTCCGTCGCTCACGTGCAGATAGGGATGCCCTGAATGTGGACACGGCGTCCCGGGGCTTTCGCAATACCGAGTACCAGGCGGCCAAGAGCGGCTGGCAGGTGCCGAATACCGTGAAGCCGGAGCAGAATCCGGGGCCGGAGAAGAGCCTGTGGGGGAAGAGCAACGATTTCTTCCCAGCGGATATGCGCAAGTACCTGACCATCCCTGAAGGGGGGGCATCGGGTCCGGAATTCAACTACGAGGAGCTGGCGCAGATACCCGGCGTGGATAAGCGCTGGAGCTGGGTGGAAGTGGATCTGGGCGCCATCCATCACAATGCGCTTGAGGTGAAGCAGCGCCTTGAGCCCGGCGTGAAGCTCATGGCGGTGGTGAAGGCCGATGCCTATGGCCACGGAGCCATCCGGTGCGCGCGCAGCGCCTTGAGCGCCGGAGCCGACTATCTGGGTGTGGCATCGGTGGATGAGGCGGTCGAGCTGCGCCAAGACGGCATAGGAGCGCCCATCCTCGTGCTGGCGGAGCCGCCCGCAGCCACTATCCCCCTGCTGCTGGCCTACCGCATCATGCCTTCCGTCTATACGGCCGAATTCGCCGTGCAGTATGCCGAAGCGGCGGATTCCATCGGCTTGCGCGCCCCCTATCACCTGAAGGTGAACACGGGGATGAACCGCATAGGCGTGCGCTTCGATGAGGTGATCGAGTTCATGCGACGAGTGTCGTTCCATCGCGCCCTGGAGCTGGTGGGCACCTACACCCACTTCGCTACGGCCGATGCCGCTGACACCATGGAGTTCAACATCCAGGCCAGCCATTTCGTGGAGACCATCTCCGAGATGCGCGCCTTCGGCATCGATCCGGGCATCGTCCACGCTGCCAACTCCGCGGCCATCATCCGCTATCCTGAGGTTCACTTCGACATGGTTCGCCTGGGGATATCCCTCTATGGCTACTACCCCTGCCCTGAGACCTATGGTCTGATAGACCTCGTGCCAGCCATGAGCGTGCACGGGCGCATCACCCAGGTGAAGAGCGTTCCCGTGGGGGAAGGGGTGAGCTACGGCTTGCTGCACCGCTCCGGAGGGTTCTCTAAAGTGTGCACTCTGCCCATCGGCTACGCTGACGGCTATCGACGTGAGCTGTCTGACCGCATTGATGTGATCTTGGGGTCTACGCTCCATCCTCAGGTAGGGGCCATCTGCATGGACCAGACCATGTTCGAGGTGGATCTGCGCACTCGGCGCAGCTTGGGCAAGTCCGACCCCCAGATCGGGGATGAGGTGCTCATCGTGGGTGCCAGCGGCAATGCCGTGGTCACCATCGATGAGATGGCTGAGCTGCTCGGTACGGTGCCCCATGAGATATGCATCGGATTCGGCTGTTCACGCCTGCCTCGCATTTACTCCTAGTACCAGTTATCCGAAGGGAAGCGAAGATCCATGACCAAGCCTCAGATACCTCTTGAGGAGATACGAGCCCAGGTGCAGGCTTGCCAGGGATGTCCGCTTGCCGAAGGACGTACGAACGTGGTGTTCGGAGACGGCAACCCCGAGGCTAGGGTCATGTTCATCGGAGAGGCGCCGGGCAAGAACGAGGATCTTCAGGGGATCCCCTTCGTGGGGGCAGCGGGTAAGTACCTGGATGAGCTGCTCGGATTCGCTGGCCTCAAGCGCGAAGAGGTATACATCGCCAATATCCTGAAGTGCCGCCCACCCAGCAATCGCGACCCTCGGCCCGAGGAGATCCAGCTCTGCACACCCTACCTGCGGGAGCAGACGCGCACCATCGATCCTGAGGTCATCGTGACCTTAGGGAACTTCGCCACGAAATTCGTCCTGAAGACGGACCGCGGCATCACCGGGCTCCACGGTCAGCTGCATCAGGCAGGCAAGTTCAAGGTGTTCCCCGTCTTCCATCCGGCTGCGGCCCTGTACGATAGCTCGAAGAAGGTGGCCTTAGAGGACGACTTCACCACTCTGGGGAAGTTCTTGGCCTCTTAGGGTAGGCCCCCCCGCAGGCTGAAGCCTTAGGCCTTGCCTGCCCTGACCCGCATCGCACGGAGTCATTGCGGGGAGTCAACGGAGCGCTAACCGCCTAGGCTTTTCGGAAGTGCAAGGCAGCGGAGTGCTATAGTCTGCATTCGAAGTTGTCGGTTGAGACAAGAAGGAGAGCCCCTATGGACATCTTCTCCATCCTCCTCCCCATCGTGTATATCATCGTGGGTGCCGCTCTGGTATGGTTCGTCATCGAGCTGGCCATCACCCTTCGCAAGGTCCGCACTACGGTGACGGACATGAAGAAGCAGCTGGATCCCACCCTTGAGAACGTGGACAAGATGGTGGCTGAGCTGCAACCCACCATGAGCAAGGTGGACCCGCTGGTAGACCGTGTCACCTTGACGGTGGATTCCGTGAACCTGGAGCTCATGCGCGTGGATGGCATCTTGGAGGACGTCTCTAAGATATCGGGCAGTGTATCTAAAACGGTAGACGCGGTGGATACGGTCACCAGCGCTCCTCTGGATATCGTGACGAACGTGACGAAGAAGGTGCGCTCAAAGTTCCGCCCTAAGTACGCGAGCGAGGAATCAGTGGACCTGGGCTCTGAGGGCACCGAGCAGGCAGATGCCAATCCCATCACCGAATTCGTGAGCGTTGCCGGTGGTGCGGCTGCTGAATCCGTTCGTGAAGAGGCTGAGAGGATGAGCCAGCATAAGCAGGCCCGCGAAGAGCGGAGCGTTGCTGCTGAGGCCCGTGATGATCTTCTCGGTCAGACCAAAGAGGATTTGATGGATGCGTTGAGCGATGATGCCGCGGCCGATGCCGAAGGGTCATACCGGTGAGCGAAGCGGTAGAAGCCGTTCAGGCTGCTCAAGAACCGTCCTCTGACACAGGAGCGTCTGAAGGGGCTGGGGTGCTCAGCGTCCGAAGCAAGGCCCGGAACGCCTTCGTCTATGTATGGACCGCCATAGGCGTCTGCGTTCTCACAGGCGTGCTGATCTATCTGCTCCGCATCCTGTCAGTGCCTGTTTCCATGCTCATCTGGACGCTGATCTTCGTGTTCTGCTTGAGGGGAGTGGTGAACAAGCTTGACGAGAAGGGCATGAGCCGGGCGCTTGCAACGGCCATCTCCTACGTGATCCTGTTCGCCGTCCTTGCGGGGATAGGTTTCCTGATGTTCTCGCCGGCCTTCGGTCTGAATGCCCAGTTCGCGAACATCCTGGAGAGCATCCCCGGCTATATGGACGAGGCCTCCCAGTGGATGACGGGCGTCTATGACAAGTACTCTGACCTCTTAGGCAATGAGACCATCGAAAAGCTCGTCCAGGAGGCGGCAACCTCGGTCACCGGAGCAGCTTCCTCATTGGCCACCAATGCGGCTAATACCGTGGTGGATCTGGGGGGCATCCTGGCCAATGGCATGATGGCCATCGGCTTCGCCCTGGTGGTGGCTTTCTGGATCCTCATGGAACTGCCCGCTATCGGTCGTGAGACCAAGCGGATCATCAGCCCGAAGCACTACGATGACGCGCACTTCCTCCATGTGACGTTCACGCGCATCATGGGCGGCTACATCAAGGGCACGCTCGTCCAGTGCGTGATCATCGGTGTTGCCTGTGGCATCCTGTTCGCCATCATCCGTATCCCGAATGCGCCAGCCCTCGGCGTCATCACGGGCACCCTGAACATCATCCCCATCGTGGGTCCCTGGTTGGGCGGTGCGGTGGCAGCTGCCATGGCCATCTTCGTGAGCCCGCTCACGGCGCTCATCGCCATCGCTGGTACCGTGGTCATCCAGCAATTCGTCTACACTTTCATCAGTCCGAAGATCATGGCGAACTCCGTTGATATCCACCCGGCTCTCACTTTGATAGCCATGATGTGCGGAAGCGCTATCGGTGGTGCTATGAACGGCCTTCTGGGCTCTTTGGTGGGCATGCTCTTCTCCATTCCCCTCGTGGCGGTGCTCAAGTCGTGCTTCGTGTATTACTTCGAGAAGCGTACTGGCAGGCGCGTAGTGGCCAATGACGGCGTGTTCTTCAAGGGAACGCCTGCAGCCGAAGAGGACGTGGACCCGTTCTTCGATGCCACCTCTCCTTCAGCGGATCACCTGTCCCCTGAAGGCAAGATCAAGCTGAAGCTGCCATTCAAGAAGAGCTAGCGCATCTTCGCGCGAAGCGCGATCCATTCGACCCCTGCGGTTCGCCATGGGGTATAACGCATATCCGGCTGCGTTGCGTTCTGTGCCTTCCCTGACCCGAGCGGTGCGGCTTGCTATAATTCTGCAGCAATGGCAATCAATCAAGGAAGACCGTATCTATGGAATACATGACAACCGCCCAGATCCGCGAGGCGTATCTCAAGTACTTCGAGGACAAGGGCTGCAAGCGCTGGCCATCTTCTTCCCTCATCCCCGATGATCCCTCCCTGCTCCTCACCAGTGCGGGCATGGTGCAATTCAAGCCCTACTTCCTACAGCAGAAGCAGCTGGAAGAGCCCTACATCGGCACCACCACCGTGCAGAAGTGCGTCCGCACCAATGACATAGACATCATCGGCACCACGGGGCGGCACCTGAGCTTCTTCGAGATGCTGGGCAATTTCGCCTTCGGCAAGTACTTCAAGCACGAGATGTGCCAGTGGGCCCTGGATTTCTCCGTGAACGTGCTGGGGCTTCCGCTTGAGCGGCTCTATTTCACCGTGTTCGAAGATGACGATGAGACCATCGAGATCTGGAAGGCCTTAGGGGTGCCGGAAAGCCATATCTCCAAGCTGGGCGAGGATGATAACTTCTGGCGCGCTGGACCCACCGGTCCCTGTGGGCCATGCTCTGAGCTCTACTATGACCAAGGTCCGGAATTCGGTTGCGGTAGCCCTGACTGCGCCCCCGGTTGTGATTGCGATCGCTTCCTGGAGTACTGGAACTGCGTCTTCACCCAGTATGACGGCCAGGAAGACGGCACTTTGAAGGAGCTGCCGAAGAAGAACATCGACACGGGTATGGGCCTGGAGCGCATCGCCGCCATCATGCAAGGCGTGCAATCCAACTACGAGACGGACGTCCTGCGCAGCCTCATCGCGGTAGGGGAGCGCTTGGCAGGGGTCACCTATGGTGAAGACGGCCAGACTGACCTGGCCCTGCGCATCATGGCTGACCACTCTCGGGCGGTCACCTTCATGATAGCTGACGGCATCCTGCCCTCCAATGAGGGCCGCGGCTATGTGCTGCGCCGTCTGCTGCGTCGGGCCATCATGAAGGCCCATCTCATCGGCGTTGACGGCCCGTTCCTGAATGAGTATGTGGATGAGATCGTGCGGCTCATGGGGGATGTCTACCCGGAGATCGTGGAGAACCGCGAGCTGGAGCGCAAGCTCATCCTGGCCGAAGAGGAGCGCTTCGGTTCCACCCTGAAGCAGGGCAAGACCTATCTGGAAGACGCCCTCAAGGACCTGGAGGGCAAGGTGCTCTCCGGAGATGTGGCCTTCGTACTGCATGACACCTATGGATTCCCCGTTGAGATCACCTCAGAGATCGCGGGGGATAGGGGTGTGGATGTGGATATGGATGCCTTCCAAGCCGCTATGGAACAGCAGCGCGAAAGGGCGCGCAGCGCCGGTGCCAAGGATGCTGAGGCAGCTTGGTCCACCTATGGCGGCATCTATTCGGATGTGCTGAACGAGGTAGGCCCCACGGAATTCTTCGGCTACGACCACACCGTCGGTCCCGCGAAGGTGGTGGCCCTCATCCAAGACGGTCAACAGGTGGCAACCCTGGAGGACGGTCAGCAAGGCGAGGTCATCCTCGATCGCACCCCCTTCTACGCTGAGATGGGCGGTGAGGTGGGTGACACCGGTCAGATAGATGATGGCACCGTCCATGCCTACGTGACGGATACGGTCACGCCCGAAGCGGGGCTCTATGCTCATCGGGTGCGCGTGGAAGGCGGTCGCGTGAGCACGGGGGATGAGGTGATGGCTTGCGTGGATGCCCATCGTCGCAGTGCTATCGAGCGCAACCATACCGCTACCCATATCCTCCATGCCGCTTTGCGCCAGGTACTGGGCGACCACGTGAAGCAGGCGGGCTCCTACGTAGGACCTGACCGCCTCCGCTTCGATTTCACCCACTTCGAAGCCATGACCCAGGATCAGATCAAGGAAGTGGAGCGCATCGCCAATGCCAAGGTGATGGAAGCCGTTCCCACCACCATCTATGAGACCAGCCTGGATGAGGCGCGGGCCAAGGGCGTGACGGCGCTGTTCGGCGAGAAGTACGGAGAGCACGTCCGCGTGGTGGAGGCGGGCGATTTCACCCGTGAGCTCTGCGGCGGCTGCCATGTGGGCAACACCGCTGAGATCGGCTTCCTCAAGGTGACCAGCGAATCCAGCGTGGGCGCGAACCTGCGCCGCATCGAAGCGGTCACCAGCTACGGCGCTCTGGAATACGTGAATCGCATGGAAGACGAGTTGCGGGAGACCGCAGCCGAGCTGAAGGTGCCGCTGTTCGATGTGTCTGAGCGCACGGCGGCGAACCTGAAGTCCTTCAAGGAGCTGCAGCAGGCAGCCAAGCGCGGCAAGGAAGCGGTGTCCGATGACGGCATCAATGCCCTCCTGAAGCTGGCGGTGCAGGCTCCGGGCGGATACCCTGTCATCATCGCCAAGGCTCCGGCGGAGCAGGCGGGTGGCATGCGGCACATGTGGGATGTCATTCGGGCGCGCATGACCGAACCTGGTGCCGTGGTGCTCGTAGGCGTGGCGAAGGACAAGGCGCTCCTTATGGCAGCAGGTACAGAGGAGGCAGTGGCCGCGGGCTTCGATGCCTCTGAGCTCATCAAGGCCATGGGTCCTGCTATCGGGGGCGGTGGCGGTGGTAAGCCAGCCATGGCTCAAGCGGGTGGCAAGAACATCGAAGGCGTGGACGAAGCGCTGGAGATAGCGCGCAACATGATCCTCTAGGTCGTATAAGGGTGCAGCGAAGGATGCGCACGCTGGCGTTGGACATAGGCGAGGTGCGCACCGGTATCGCTGTCTCTGATACCCAGGGTGCGGTGGCAAGCCCAGTGTGCGTGCTGCCCACCCCAGAGGTGGTGGCCTTCGCGAAGAGCTTCCAGCGGGTGCTGGAAGATTGGGAGCCCGATCAGCTTCTCTTCGGATTGCCGCTCTCCTTAGATGGGACAGAAGGTCCCCAGGCCGTTCGCATTCGCCAGATGGCTCAGGATATCCAAGGGCAGTGCGGTCTTCCGACTGCCTTCGCAGATGAGCGGCTCTCCTCCAAAGAGGCTAAGCGTGAGCTGAGGCAGATGGGGTATGATGAGAGGCATATGAGGGGCAAAGTGGACATGGTAGCAGCCGCCGTCTTCCTCCAGACATGGTTGGATGCCCACAGCGGTCAAAGCTAAGGAAAGGAAGCGGATCAGTGGCTTTCGGTAAACGACAGGTTCCCATCTCCTCCAAGAACAGCCTGGCAGCGCGCACTGCCCACGCCAAGGCCAGCCAGCAGTTCAAGACCTATGACACTTCTGTCATCAACCCGAAGAAGACCCCGGTAGCTCCCATCGTCATCTGTGTCGTGGTGGTGCTGGCCGTCATCCTAGGAGCGGTGCTGGCCATCCGCGGCTGCACGGCTGATGCGGAGACGCTGCCCGAGGGTCAAGAGGCCGTGGTGGTCATCCAGCAAGGTTCGGGTGCGAAGGCCGTGGCCGATGCTCTGCTCCAGGCGAAGATCATCGGCAATGCTGACAAGTTCGTTGACTTCATAGCGAAGCAGGATGCAGCAGGATCGCTGATCCCCGGCACCTACCTCTTCCGGGGAGGTATGACCTTCGATGAGGTGCTCCAAGCGCTTCTGGCGGGCCCTGCTTCCACGGCAGACAGCGTGACCATCCCCGAGGGCCTCACGCGGCAAGGGGTGGCAGAAGCGGTGGCCACAGCCACGCAGGGACGCATCAGCGCTGATGACTTCCTCGCGGCTTCGGCGGATGCCTCTGCCTACGATGGTGAATTCGCCTTGGTCTCCTACGCGGGGACGAACAGCTTGGAAGGGTTCCTCTTCCCCAAGACCTATGCCATCACCGCTACTGATACGGCCGAGGACGTGGTGCGCATGATGCTCACCCAGTTCGTAGAAGAGACCGCTTCGTTGGATTGGAACTACCCTCAGGGACAGGGACTCGATCCTTATCAGGCGCTGATCTTGGCCTCCATCGTGGAGAAGGAGGGCACGCCGGATAACTTCGCCACGGTCGCTTCGGTCTTCTACAACCGCCTGGCCTCAGATAGGCCTTATCTGGAGTCTGATGCCACTACGGCCTATGAGGTGGGCCATGAGCCCACGGCGGAGGAAGTCCACGCTGACACTCCCTATAGCACCTATACCCATGAGGGCCTGCCCCCCACCCCCATCTGCAATCCTTCGCTCGCGGCGCTCCAAGCCGTCTGCGCACCGGAGGAGACGGACTACCTGTTCTTCTTCTTCGACGACGAGGGCAACTACAGCTTCTCTGAGACCTACGATGAGCATCAGGCGGCGTTCGCCTGATGGGATTTCTGGAGCCCGACAGGTACTTCTCCAGCCTGGCTTCCATCCATATCCAGCAGGACCTCCTCGGTCAGGGGCTCACCTGCGTATTGCTGGATATAGACAACACCTTGCGCTCTCGGGCCACCCATGACGTACCCCCCTCTCAGCGGGCGTGGCTGGCCCGGGCGCGGGATGCAGGGGTGCGCTTCTGCTTGCTCTCCAACAACTGGCATGGAGACGTCTACCATTTCGCAGAGGCCTTGGATCTGCCCATCGTAGCGAAAGCCTGCAAGCCGCTGCCCTTCGCCTACGGAACGGCCCTCGATCGCATGGAGGCGTCGAAGGAGGAGACGGTGGCCATAGGGGATCAGCTCATGACCGACATAGCGGGGGCGCATCTGATGGGCCTTCAGGCATGGTTGGTGCTGCCGCTCTCAGAGGTGGATATCCGCCGCACGCTCATGCTCAGGAACCTGGAGCGGATGCTGTTGGGGGCGCGTCAACCCGAAGGGGCCCCGGTGTCCCTTGAGGGGAGCCCGGTGACCATGAAGGGCGTCAGCACGCCTGGAGAAGGGGAGGTCAGATGATGGCAGAGCAACTCTATGTCTTGGGGCATCCCGTTGCTCATTCTATGTCTCCTGTCATGCACAACGCCCTCTATGAGGCGCTGCGCCTTGATTGGGATTACGGTCTTGCGGATAGGGAAGATGGCGAAGCGGCCGAGCGGTTCATCGCCGCCCGGGAGTTCTTGGGCTGCAATGTCACCATGCCCTATAAGCCCTTGGCTTTGGCTCAGGCGGACATCAAAGCCGCTTCGGCGAAGCTGGCGGGCGGAGCGAACGTGCTCGTTTCCAAAGAGGGAACGCTCATCGCCTACAACGTGGACGGCAAGGGCTGCGTGGGCTTCTTGGAGATGCGTGGTGTCAGCTTCTCGGAAGCGAAGGTGGTCGTCTGTGGTACCGGACCCACCTCGTTGGCCATCCTCCACGCCTGTGCTGAGGCGGGGGCTGCGGATATCGTGTTGCTCGGGCGGGACAAGGGCCGCACCCAAGCGTGCGTGAACGGATACCTGGAGCAGTACCAGGAGCTGCTGAGCACGGCCATCCCCCTTCCTTCGGCCGTGGAGGGGCACTTGGGCTTTGCGGAGGCCTATGAGCACGCAACGTTCCGCTTCGGGGATTATGCTGGGGCGCATGGGGCCATCACCCAGGCAGACATCATCATCGATGCAACTCCTCTAGGGATGCAGCCGACAGATCCGGCTCCCTTTGACATAAGCCTGCTCCACGAGGGTCAAGTGGTGATGGATGTAGTCTACGGTCACGGGGTGAGCGCGCTCATCAAGGGGGCTCAAGCCGCGGGCGCGCGCACCTTCAACGGGGCGGGGATGCTGGTCTGCCAGGCCATGGACACCGATGAGATCCTCTTCGACATCTTCGGCGTGGATGCCTCCCTTTCTCGCCAAGAGATGTTCACCCTCATGGCTCACGCTGCCGGATTCGATCGCTGAAAAGGAGCGGGGGTCGCATCTTCGTTCTGATATCCTTGTGCTTTCAAAGCACGGAGCCATAAGGGAGACCCATGGAATACATCACAGCCGGGGAGAGCCACGGGCCCGCTCTCACTACCATTGTGAGCGGAGTGCCTGCGGGGCTTCCCATCAACCTGGCGAACATAGATTCCGACCTGCGCCGCCGCCAATCCGGTTACGGTCGCGGCGGTCGTCAGACCATCGAGGCCGATCACGCTCAGATAACCTCCGGGGTGCGCTTCGGCGTGAGCACGGGAGCGCCCATCACCTTGGTCGTCCGCAATCGGGATTGGGAGAACTGGCAGGAGCGCATGGCTCCCTTCGGGGATGCCCCCGCTGACCTCAAGCGGGAGGTCACCCCGCGGCCGGGCCATGCGGATCTGGTAGGTGCGTTGCGCACGAATACGGATGATTGCCGCAACATCCTCGAGCGGGCAAGCGCCCGGGAGACGGCTGCCCGGGTGGCGGCCGGAGGCGTCGCCAAGGAGTTCTTGGCTGCCCTGGGAGTAGAGGTCATGAGCTATGTCACCTCCATCGGCGGCGTTCGGATGGAAGGCGGGGACCAGACGGTCTATGAGCCGGTAGAGGTGGAGTTCTCTGCGGTCCGCTGCCCTGATGCCCAGGCTACGGAGAGAATGTGCGGGGCCATAGACGAGGCGAAGCGGGCAGGGGAGAGCCTGGGTGGCACTTTCCGAGTGGTGGCCTGCGGGCTCGTGCCCGGGTTGGGCACCTACACGGCAGGGCAAGAGCGCCTGACGGCTCAGCTGGGAAGCGCCGTCTTCTCCATTCCCGCCATCAAGGGAGTCGAGTTCGGCCTTGGCTTCGAAGCGGCCTGTCGCTTGGGATCGAAGGTCCATGACGGCATCACCCTTGAGGGCACTACGTTCACGCGCACCTCCAATAATGCGGGAGGCTTGGAAGGGGGCATGACCACGGGTATGCCCCTGGTGATAGAGGCGGCCATGAAGCCCATCCCCACGCTGATGAACCCGCTTTCCACCGTCAATCTGGATACGCTGGAGGCGGAGGAGGCTTCCCGGGAGCGCAGCGATGTGTGCGCTGTCCCCGCGGCGGCCGTGGTGGCGGAGGCGGAGGTGGCGCTCGTCCTGGCCAATGCCTATATAAAGGCCTTCGGCAGCACCTGCATGGCTGACCTCAAGGCGAACCTCGGTCACTACGAGCAGCGCCTGGCTACCATGGCACGCTAGGGGATGGCTAGGGTGGAAAGACAGGAGAAGCATCGCCGCTCAGAGCGCCCCCGGTTCCAGCTTGCGCGCCCGGTGTTCTTCATCGGGTTCATGGGGGCCGGGAAATCCACCGTGGCTAGGCGCTTGGCGCGTCTGTGCCATGTGTCCTCTCTTGACCTGGATACGTATATAGAGCGGGCTTGCGACAAGCGCATCCGTGAGGTGTTCGCCGAAGAGGGCGAAGAGGCGTTCCGCAAGATGGAGACCCACGCCTTGAGGGAGGTTGCGGAGCTCACGCCTCCCATGCTCGTTTCCTGCGGAGGCGGGGTGGTCACCACGCCCGAGGCCCGGCAGGGGCTCCAAGAGTTGGGATTCACCGTGCTCCTTGACGTAGACGTGGACGAAGCGGCCCAGCGCATCAGCGACAAGTCGACCCGTCCGCTCTTCCAGGATGTGGAGGCGGCCCGCGAGCTCTGTCGCAGGAGGCGGCCGCTCTATCAGGAGGCATCGGCGGCGGTGGTGGATACGCGGGGCAAAGATGTCTTCCGCATCACCTGCGAGGTGCGTGATCTGTTGATACGGGAAGGGGTGCTATGCAGGCAATGAGGGTGATCGTCTCCCTTCCGGGGGAGGCTGACTATGATGTCCGCATCGGAAGCGGTAGCTTGGATGAGCTGGGAAGCGCCCTGCGGCGCGTGCCGGGGCTTGCGGAGAGTCCGCAGCTTCTGGTCATCACGGATGAGAACGTCGAGCGGCTCTATCTGAGCCGGGCCATGGCCGCATTGGCTGACGGGGGCTTCGCAGCCTCCAGCTTAGTGGTGCCTGCAGGCGAAGGCGCGAAATCCGTCGCGGTGGCCGGAGAAGTGTGGGATGCCATGGCAAGCCTCGGGCTCACCCGGGATTGCGCCGTCATCGCCCTGGGAGGGGGTGTTGTGGGAGACCTGACGGGCTTCGTCGGGTCCACCTTCATGCGAGGGATCCGCGTGATCCAGGTGCCTACCACGTTGTTGTCCATGGTGGACTCCTCGGTAGGGGGCAAGACCGCCGTGAATCTGGAGGCGGGCAAGAATCTGGTGGGTACGTTCTGCCAACCAGCCCTCGTCTGCGCAGACATCGCCACCTTGGCCACATTGGATGAGCGCGAATGGACCTGTGGTCTGGCTGAGGCGGCTAAATCCGCCATCATAGGCTCCGATGACTTCTTCTTCTGGATGGTGGAGCATGCCTCAGGCGTCTTCGCTCGCCAAGAGGAGCTGGTAGCCGAGCTCATCAAGCGCTGCATCGTCTTCAAGGCAGGGGTGGTGGCTCAGGACAAGACGGAATCCCAAGGCGTGCGCGAATGCTTGAATTACGGCCATACGCTGGCTCATGCCATAGAGACGTTGGCGGGCTACGGCACCTATTCCCATGGGGCAGCCGTGGCTGAGGGGATGCGGTTCGCTGCGTTCCTCTCCCAAGGGCTCGTAGGGTGCGAACCTGATCTGGTAGAGGCTCAAGGGGCCTTGCTGGATGAGCTGGGCCTTTCTCCTCTGGGCTGGAAGGCGGATGCCCAGGATATCCTGGCAGCTATGAAGCATGACAAGAAGGCCCGGGGGAAGAACGTGCGATTCGTCTGCATCCGCGATGTAGGAGCGTGGGAGCTCGTCAGCGTGGATGATGAGACGCTGTTGGAAGCGTTGGACGCCTATTTCGCTTGAGGGGAACTAGGATGAGGATATTGTTGATGAACGGGCCGAATCTGAACATGCTGGGCATTCGCGAGCCTGGCATCTATGGCCATGACACCCTTGCATCCATCGAAGAGCTGGTGGTGGACCATGGGCGCAAGCGGGGCGTGGAGGTGGAGTGCTTCCAGTCGAACCACGAGGGGGACTTGGTGGATAAGCTGCATGCAGCCCACGGCACCTTCGATGGGATCATCTACAACCCGGGGGCTCATACCCACTACTCCTATGCTCTGCGGGATGCCGTGGCGGCCATCGATCCTCCGGTGGTGGAGGTGCATCTCTCTGACGTTGATGCGCGAGAGCCGTTCCGCGCCCTGTCTGTCTTCGACGGCGTGGTGAAGGCGAAGATCTCCGGTCGGGGGAAGCAGGGCTACCTGGACGGCCTGGACCTCCTCCTGGAGGGGTGAGCGCCCGTGTTCGATCAGCGGAGGGTCCACCGGATCCAGGACTGCCTTCAGCAGGAGGGACTTGCGGCTCTGTACGTGCGAGACACGGCGAACATCCAGTGGGCATGTGGTTTCGAGGACGTCTTCGACGAGGAGCAGGCTCACGGGCTTCTGATACCCGCCAGGGGCGAGAAGCTCTGGCTCCATACGGATTCTCGTTACAGCACCGCTTGCGAGCAGGCAGCCGAGGGGACTCCCATCCAGGTGGATGCCGAGGCGATGGGCTTTTCGAAATGGGCCGCGACGCGATGGGAAGAAGCTGCCCCTGAGGGCGGTGAGGGTCTGTTGGCCCTTGAGGACAGCATCTCATTGGCGGAGTATCGCGCTTTGGAAGAAGCGTTCGCGGGGAATGGCTCCTTTGCGGAGACGAAAGGATTCGTGCTAGAGCTCAGGGCCCAGAAGGATGCAGAGGAGATCCGCTGCATGGAGGCGGCCCAGGCTGTGACCGATGCTGCTTTCGCCCACATCGTCTCCTTCATGGAGACGGGCATGACCGAGCGGGAGGTGCAGCTGGAATTGGATCTCTGGATGCTCTCCCATGGGGCCGAGGCCCTGGCCTTCCCCACCATCGTGGCCAGTGGTCCGAATGGCGCTTCTCCGCACGCCGTGGTGAGCAGTCGTTGCTTGGAGCCGGGCGATGCTGTGGTCATGGATTTCGGAGCCCGCGTGAGCGGTTATTGTTCGGATATGACCCGTACGGTCTTCATGGGTGAGCCTACGGAGCAGATGCAGGCGGCTTGGGAGACGCTGCGGGCAGCCAATGAGACGGTGGAGGCTGCGTTGCGCCCAGGCATGACGGGGAAGGCTGCCCATGAGCTGGCGCTTGCGGTGCTCGAAGAGGGAGGCTTCGGAGGACGGATGGGTCACGGGCTGGGCCATGGCGTGGGCCTGCAGATCCATGAGGAACCGGTGCTCTCCCCGCGCAACGAGAACCCCCTTGAGGTGGGGAACGTGGTCACCGTAGAGCCGGGGATCTACCTTCCCGGTCAGTTCGGCATGCGCCTAGAGGATCTGGGCGTGATAGGTCCTGAGGGCTTCCAGCGATTCACCGCCTCGACCCATGCGCTGATCGTCCTGTAGCTTGCCCGTTGGGAGGCTGTGGGTCACTCCAATGCCTGATACAGATCCGCGATGATGTCCTCGGCATCTTCGATGCCGCAGGAGAGCCGCACCAGATCGGGGCCGATGCCCGCCGCGCGCAGCTCGTCGTCGGTCATCTGCCTGTGGGTGGCGTTGGCGGGGTGCAGCACGCAGGTGCGCGCATCGGCCACATGGGTGGCTATCTGGGCCAGCTTCAGCTTCCGCATCATGGCTTCGGCTCCTGCGCGACCCTCGGCAACGCCGAAGGCCACCACTCCGCAGCTTCCCTGGGGCAGATACTTCTGGGCAAGCTCATAGGAGGGGTCCTCTGCCAGGGAGGGATGGAGCACCCAGCTCACTTTGGGGTGGTCAGCCAGGGCCTGGGCTACACGAAGGCCGTTCTCGGCATGGCGAGCCATGCGCAGATGGAGGCTCTCCAGCCCCAGATTGATGAGGAAGGCGTTCTGGGGGGATTGGATGGAACCCAAGTCCCTCATGAGCTGGGCTGTGGCCTTGGTGATGAAGGCCCCCTCCAGCCCGAAGCGCTCAGCGTAGACGACACCGTGATAGCTCTCATCCGGCTCGCACAGCCCAGGGAAGCGCTCAGGGTAGGCGCACCAGTCGAACGTGCCGCCGTCCACGATGGCGCCGCCCACGGACGCGCCGTGGCCGTCCATGTACTTGGTAGTGGAATGGGTGACGATATCCGCTCCCCACTCCAGGGGGCGGCAGAGCACGGGGGTGGGGAAGGTGTTATCCACGATCAGGGGAACCCCGTGGGCGTGGGCAGCCTGAGCGAAGCGTTCGATATCCAACACGGTAAGAGCTGGATTCGCCACTGTCTCTCCGAAGACGCACTTGGTGTTCGGTTGGAAAGCCGCTTCCAGCTCAGCCGGGGAGCAGTCCGGCTGCACGAAGGTGCATTGGATCCCCATGCGCTTGAGGGTATGGGCAAGCAGGTTGTAGGTGCCCCCGTATATGGCCGAGGTGGATACCACGTGATCCCCGGCGCTGGCCAGGTTGAACACGGCGAAGAAATTGGCCGCCTGCCCGCTTGAGGTGAGCATGGCCGCGGTGCCTCCCTCTAGCTCAGCGATCTTCGCAGCCACCGCATCGTTGGTGGGGTTCTGGAGCCGGGTGTAGAAGTAGCCGGATTCCTCCAGGTCGAACAGGCGCCCCATGTGCTCGGAGGTGTCATATTTCCAGGTAGTGTTCTGGTAGATGGGCACCTGGCGCGGCTCTCCGCTTCCAGGATGCCATCCGCCTTGAACGCAAACGGTGTCAAGGGATGTCATGGCTCTCTGACCTCCTGAGGATCTTGATCTTTCGGGTTAGATGCGCGGAGGGGCGTGCCCGGGCGCAGAGGAGATGATAGCGTCTCAGCTGTCCTCCTTCGGGGAGTGCCCTGATATAATCGGCGGACTTTCAAGCTTGAGGAGTCCTAAGATGCCCATTCGCATACCAGATTCACTGCCCGCCACCGCCGCCCTTGAGGCTGAGAACATCTTCGTCATGACCGAGCACCGCGCCATGCATCAGGACATCCGTCCCTTGCGCGTGCTGCTGCTGAACCTCATGCCCACCAAGATAGCCACGGAGACCCAGATCCTTCGGAAGCTGTCCAACACCCCGCTCCAAGTGGAGGTGGAGCTGCTCCAGACCGCCAGCCATGAGGCGAAGAACGTGGCGGCTGAGCATCTGGAGGCGTTCTATCGCACGTTCGATGAGGTGCGCGAAGAACATTTCGATGGGATGATCATCACGGGGGCTCCCGTAGAGCTGCTGGATTTCGAATCCGTGGACTATTGGGATGAGCTACAGGAGATCATGGAATGGTCCCGACGCAACGTCCATTCCACGTTGCATATCTGCTGGGGCGCCCAGGCTGGCATCTACCATCATTACGGCATCTGCAAGCATGAGCTGCCCCAGAAGCTCTCTGGGGTCTATGAGCATTCTGTGGTGAAGCGCTTCTCGCCACTGGTTCGAGGCTTCGATGACCGGTTCTGGGCGCCTCACTCCCGCTACACCAGCGTTCTGGCTGAGGATATCGAGGCCCATCCGGCTCTTGAGCTGGTAGCCACCTCGAAGGAGGCCGGCGTCTATATCGCGAAGAGCACCGACAGCCGCCATTTCTTCGTGTTCGGCCATCCTGAATACGATCGGGGAACGCTGGCGTGCGAATACGAGCGTGACCAAGGGCGGGGACTGAACCCGGCGGTGCCGGTCAATTACTTTCCTGGCGATGATCCGGATCAGACACCCATAGATGCCTGGCGTGCCCATGCCCAGCTCCTCTACACCAATTGGCTTAATTACTACGTCTACCAGACCACGCCCTATAACATCGCTGAGGCGGGGTGTGCCTGAAGCTCAGCAGGGTAGGCCGAAGAGGAAGAGCCGGGAGAGGGACGAGCAGCAGGCCGGGCCGAAGCATACACAGCAGCAGATCCAGTTCGGATCAACGGTGAACGGAGAGAATCCCCTCCGTTGGCTTTGCTGGGTGTAGGTGCGCCCGCGCTGGGCGAAGAGGCTCTCCAGATGGGCATAGTCTGCATTCTCTGGGTCCATCTGCCGTGCGCGTCGGACCGCTTCATAGGCGGCGGCCTGGTTCCCTGCGCCCCTGTTCGCCAATGAGAACAGATATTGCCACCGGGCAGTGCGCTGGTCTGTGGGGACCTGCTGCAAGGTTGCCAGAGCGGCCTGATAGCTTCCGGCATTGATGCAGCGGATGGCCTGACGGATGGCCTCTGAATCCGTTGCAGCGGCCTCAGGGTGGATGGTACCAGGAGGTGTGGCCCAGGCGCCCCCGAAGAGGTCGTCGAAATCGATGGTGGTCCACACGTAGGGTCCAGCGCCTCCTGGAGCATACCCACTCCCTCCGCCGGGTTGGCCGTAGCCTGCCTGGCCTGGCGCGTAGGGAGCACCCCAACCGCGACGACGGGCATCGGAGGCGGCGTACTTCTGCGGGTTCGTGATGCGGTCGTAGGCCTCGTTGACCTGGTTCATCCGCTCTTCAGCATCCGGATCATCAGGATTCAGGTCAGGATGATTCTCCCGGGCCTTCTTCCGGTAAGCGCGCTTGACCTCTTCCGCTGAGGCATCGTGGGGGATTCCGAGTATGTCGTAGGGATCTTCTATCATGTCTTCTCAGCCAAGGCGATGAGCGGCTCAAGCGTCAGAGTATACCTTATTGAAGCTCTGCCAGATGCCTCCATAGAGCACGCTCTCCAACAGGTGCGCATCGCGTTCCAGCGGCAGCGCGTCGAAGGCCTCTGCGGCATCGGCGGCCACCGCCATCAACAGGCAGCGCAGCTCATCAGGGGTGAAGCTGAAGGGAGCGAAGGGATTGTAGGCCCCGCGCTTCTCATCCTCGGGGAGGTCGACGGCGGCATCCATGAGGTAGATGAGGCGGCCGAGCGCATTCCCCGCCCGGTTCAGGGCCGGTGTCCAGAACCCCGCATCATGGGCGAAGAGCATGCCTAAGAGGGAGCCGAACACATTCGCGCCGTCATCGGGACCGGAGGTGGGATCCGCTTCTATCTGACGGATGCGCGCCATGGCCTCTTCCAAGGACTGGCATTCCCGAGGGATGTGCTCTTGCGCCCTCTCGTAGGAGCTTTGCAGGGCTACGCGGGCGGCACGGGCTGCGAGCGAGCTCTCATCCTGGATGTCATCCAGGCATTTGTGATATGCCAGGGCCACGGAGAGGTCAGCCGCATAGGGAGTGGCGTGGCAGAGGATGTAGGGCATCTGCTTGGCGGGATGGGTGATGCAGGGTGCGCTGCCGCTCACCTCGGGCGGCTCGAACAGGGAATTCGCCAACATCAGGTAGAAGGTGAGGTCATAGCTCAAGACGGCCCGGCTCACCTGGCCGTAGCGTTCCTTCAAGGTGCGACAGAGCCCGCAATAGAGTGCCTGGTAGCGCTCTTTCTCAGCTGCGCTCACCTGATCCAGCTGGGCAACGGCTATCCCGAACATGAGAGGGGCTCCTTCATGGATGAGTGGTGCGCCCTCGTCTTTGGGGCGCTTGACCATTGTACGCAAGAAAGCCCGGTGCATTGGGGGACTCAGCAACCGGGCTTCCTTGCTTCTCATGTTTCAGACCATGTTCAATATAGGACATCATCTAATAAAAGGCAAGCAGAATATATGAGAAAGCCGGATGGCGGTTCGCCGGGGATCGATGACGGCTTAGGGGGTATCAGCCTTCTGGGAGGTGAGGGCCACTTCGTAGGCATCGTCACGGACCGTGCGCCGGATGATGCGGAAGGAGAACAGCGTGATCAGAGGGATCAGGAGCGCTACGATGCCGCCCGCATCGAAGCCCACAGGGGGACCGAAGACGTCAACGATGATCCCCGCTACGGTAGGGCCTAGGGCAACGCCGCAGGTCATGCCCGAATTCACCCAGGTGATGGCTTCGGTGAGCCTTCGCCCGGGTACCGCTCGCTCCACCGCGCTATTGATGACGATGAGGAAGGGCGCATAGGTGAGGGCGGCGAAGGCGGAGACCAGATAGAAGGTCATCTCGGCTTCGATCAGGATCTGGGAGCCATAGGCCACGCCCAGCAGCACTGCGCAGACCGTCAACTGCTTGTAGAGCGGCAGGTTCAAGCGGATCATCCCGAAGAAGAATCCCATGAGAGCTGATATCACGCCGCCGATGACCAGGCCCGTACCTGCGATGTTGGGGTCCTCGAGCATCTCTGCGAAGGCTACGCTCGAAGTATCGAAGACGCCGTACATGGCACCGGTGAGGAACATCAACACGAAGAGGATCCGTACCACCGTAGAGGTGCGGATGATGCTCTTCGGTCGTGCGGCCACCCCCGCCTCCGCGGCGTCTTCGCCGAGCGTCACCTTGGACGATGCCTCTTCTTCGGAGGCGCTCCAGCCCACTGCGGGCTCAGTGCTCTTCGCCAAGGTCATCAGGATGACGCCGAGGATGAAGACCACACCTCCGATGACAAGACCTGCGATGGGGGCGATGCTGGAAGCCAGAGCGATGGAGATGGGCGGGCTCAGCATGAAGCCGATGTCATCCAGGATGCCCTCGTAGGAGAACACGGTGCGGATGGAGGGCACCTCCCCGGGGATGCGGCCCGTGCGGATGAGGTAGGTCCAGCGGGCACGCACGATGGCTTGGGCGTTCGGGATGCAGCCCATGAGCAATGCTGCCGGGAAGAACAGCCAATCGGGCCCTTGGAGCACCACGTTTCCCAGCATCAGGATGAGGCCTAGGAGCACCACCCCGGCAGCCAGGGGGATCACCTTCGACTGCCCCCGCTCATCCACCAGCTTGGAGACGCGGGGCGAGAGCAGGAAGATGGCCAAGGCGATGACCGAGGCGACGATGCCCGAGGTCAAGAACGAATAGCCGGACAGGGAGAGCATGGTCACCGTACCGATGCTCATCATGTAGGCATAGAAGCGCATGAGCAGACCTGCTATGTCGAAGGGATAGGCTGCGCGCACGCGCAGCACCGCCCGGTACACTCCAGGATCCACGGCTGACACGACTTCACGCTCCCTTCCGTCCTGAGCCCTTCGAAGCCTCTCTGGAAGGTGATGATAGGCCAAGAACCGCTGCTGCGCTCCTCTCATTCTGAAACGGCGGAGATATAGGCAAACAAGTGTACGTTCTATGGAGAGTTTCAGGTTTGTAGGGCTATAATGTGCCCTTGCTCCGAATGTCCCGTGCAAGCGGGGACTTCATGCATTATCGTAAGGGCGAACAAAGGATCGCAGTGGCGGGCCATGAGGTCTGTTGAGCGGAAGGATCGCAGATGGCGGATAACAAGAAGATTGCGAATTCCTGGGAGAATGCTCTGGCTGAGCACGGGAAGATCCCTGGCACATCTTTGGCTGTGATGATCTTCATCCTCTTGGTGGCCTTCGCCTGCACGGGCGTGCAGGTGGTCATGGGCATGGTAGAGGCAGAGCACGCTCCCGAAGAGATCAAGGGCAAGTACACGCAAGGGACCGGAGACGCTGCCTACCCCACGGCCGCTCGGTTGCCTGAGGGGGTCGCTGCGCGGGTCAACGGGGTCGATATCCCCGAATCCCAAGTGACCGACTACATCATCGGCATCCGGGAAAGGCTCCAGCTTGAAGACCAAGAGGCCTGGGATGAGTGGATGATCAGCAATGGGCGCAGCACGGAGAACATCCGCAACCAGGTGCTCCTGTACTACATCAACCTCGAGATGCTCACCCAGATCGCTGAGGAGCGGGACATCGTCATCACGGATGCGGACTACGATGCCTTCCTCGAAGACATAAAGTCCGATCCTGAGCAATTCGAGCTCCTCGAAGCGAACTTGGCCGCTGAAGGTTACACGGTGGATGACAAGGAGGCCCTCACCCTAAGCGTCATGACCGACGTCATCGGAGCTCGGATCAATGAGGCTGTCCTCGACACCCCTGAATTCAAGGATGCCGTGCTGGAGTACGTCAAGCGCGGGGCTGAAGAATACAAGGACATCACCTCTCTGGATCAGGCTGATCCGGCCGTGGTGGAGCAGGTCACCAAGGATGTCGCGGGTTACAGCAATCGGGGCGCCCTCGGGTTCGCCGTGGATGATTTCGTCAAGGCCCATGATGTCCTCTATCAGAAGCTGGATGGGGATGTGTCCTATCAGTCCAATGCGGACACCTACTTCCAGGAGATGGCCATCCGTCAGATACTGAACAAGAACGGCCTGTTCATCCCTGAGGATCAGGGCATTCTTGACGGGTTGATGGCGAAATTGACCGAGAACGCCCAGAAGGGCGAATAGGCCTCACAATCCTAGAGATGGATGCACGCGCAGCATCGCTTTGCTGACGCGAAAAGAGAATACCTGAACCAAAGGGAGGCGTGATCCATGCGCAAGTTCAAGACGGAGTCCAAGAAGCTCTTGGACCTCATGATCAATTCCATCTACACCAATCGCGAGATATTCCTGCGCGAGCTGATCTCCAACGCATCAGACGCGGTGGACAAGCTCTACTTCCGTAGTCTGGTGGACGATTCGGTGAAGATCAATCGGGCTGATCTGGCCATCACCGTGGCCTATGACGAAGAGGCTCGCACGGTCACGGTGTCTGACAACGGCATCGGTATGGATAAGGATGAGCTGGATAAGAATCTGGGCACCATAGCCCATTCTGACAGCTTCGAATTCAAGGCACAGCGCAGTGGTGCAGATGACGCAGGCTTGGCAGATGAGACAGCGGAGGACATCGCCTCGGCTGATGTGGATATCATCGGTCAGTTCGGCGTGGGCTTCTACTCCGCTTTCATGGTGGGCAGCACCGTGCGCGTGGTCTCCCGTGCCTATGGGTCTGATGAGGCCTGGGCCTGGGAATCCGACGGCATAGATGGCTACACCATCACCCAAGCTGAGCGCTCTGAGCATGGCACGGACGTCATCGTCACCCTGAAGGCTGATACCGAAGACGAATCCTTCGGCACCTATGCCACTCAGCAAGGGCTCACCAACCTCATCAAGAAGTACAGCAACTACGTGCGCTATCCCATCCAGATGGAGGTCACGAAGAGCCGCATGAAGGAGC
>CAJURZ010000014.1 GCA_910588905.1 uncultured Eggerthellaceae bacterium | reverse complement strand
AACTACGTGCGCTATCCCATCCAGATGGAGGTCACGAAGAGCCGCATGAAGGAGCCTCCGGCGGATGCGGGGGACGACTACAAGCCCGAATTCGAGAACTACACTGAGGTGGAGACCATCAACTCCATGATCCCCATCTGGAAGCGCAAGAAGTCCGAGGTGTCGGATGAGGAGTACAACGAGTTCTACAAGACGGACTTCCATGATTTCGAGGATCCGCTGCGCACCATCAGCCTCCATGCAGAAGGCACGCTGACCTACGATGCGCTCATGTTCGTGCCCTCGCGCGCTCCCTTCGATATGTGGTCGAAGGATTACAAGCGCGGGCTTGCCCTGTACAGTTCTGGTGTGCTCATCATGGACAAGTGCGAAGAGCTCGTGCCGGATCATTTCAACTTCATGCGGGGCGTGGTGGATTCAGCCGACCTCACGTTGAACATCTCCCGCGAAACGCTGCAGCATAACAGCCAGCTGAGGGCCATCGCGCGCCGCCTGGAGAAGAAGATCAAATCCGAGCTCACCAGCCTTTGCGCTGATGACCGCGAGGCCTATGTGGGCTTCTTCAAGGAATTCGGCCGCACGTTGAAGTACGGCCTGTATTCCAGCTACGGCATGGCGAAGGATACGTTGGCGGATCTTCTGCTCTTCTACTCCGCCAAGCAGAAGAAGATGATCACGCTGGATGAATACATCGCCGATGCTCCGGCTGATGCTGAGGCCATCTACTTCGCCGCGGGTGATTCCATCGACCGCCTCGCGAACATGCCCATCGTCACCACGGTGCTGGCCAAGGGCTACGATGTGCTCCTCTGCGATGAGAACGTGGATGAGTTCTGCATGATGGCCATGCAGGATTACACGCCCAAGGACGCGGCAGAACCGGACGGCTCCACCAAGGCTTGGCCCATCAAGAACGTGGGCTCGGAGGATCTGGGTCTTACCACCGAAGAAGAGAAGAAGAAGGCTGAAGAGGCAACGGAGGAGAACGCCGATCTATTCGGTGCCATGCAGGAGGCTCTGGGCGGCAAGGTGCAGAAGGTGGTCATCTCCACCCGTGTGACAGACGCTCCGGTGGTGCTCACCACGGAAGGGGCGGTCTCGCTCCAGATGGCCAACCTGCTGAAAGAGCAGCCCGGGGCCGATGAGGGGGTTCCGGAGGCTCAGATCGTCATGGAAGTGAATGCGGAGCACCCGGTGTTCCAGGTGCTGAAGGCGGCTCATGCTGCCGGTGATGCTCAGAAGGTGCAGGATTACGCGGGGATCCTCTTCGATCAGGCGCTCCTCGTGGAGGGTCTGCCCATCGAGAACCCGCTAGAGTTCTCCCAGCGCATCTCGGCGCTCATGGTCTAGAGCGAAGAGCAGTTCAGAGAAGAAACGGGGCGGCCTTGAGGGCCGCCCTTTTTCGTCACCCATCTATATGGCTGCGCGGGTCCATCAATCCGTTCGGCATGATGCGGATATCCGACCAACCCATCTCATCCAGCGCCTTGGCGGTGCGGTAGGGCTTCGCCTTCGGGGTGCCGGACGAATCTGCGCAATAGCTGATGGCTTCCACCACTGTAGCTGCATGGGCGAGGTCTGCCATGGTATCCACATCGGGTACGGGAGGCAGGTACACCGCCGCCAACCCCGCATCCTTCGCCTTGCGGATGTAGGCGGGAAGCACCGTGAGCCCGCTTGCGTTGTAGAACACGCCATCATGGCTGAAGGCCGTGTCCTTGTTCCACCCTATGATGGAAACGCCCAGCTCCTGGTCAGGGGCCAGCACGATCCCTGGCGTGTGGCTAGCGTCTAATCTGTGCAGGGCGCGAAAGCCGTTCACAACATCTTCGGTGGTCAGGGCGGGCATATCCGCTCCCATGGAGAGGATGCAGTCAGCCCCCGCCTCCCAGGCCTTCGCGAAGGCATCGTTGTAGTGCTCGTCGAAGGTGGCGCCCTCATCGAAGGTGTAGCCTATGGGTCGTGGCCAGGTGCCCGCATCCTCGAAGAGGGCGCGCATCGCGTCCAGGTTCTTCGCAGGAGCCGTGGATATCACCAATCGATATTCATCGTGGAGAGGGCCGTCGGCTTCCGATTCCAGGATATCGAAGGCGGCCATGCAGGTCTCCACCACATCGAAGAGCATGCAGTGGTACAGCATGCTTGCGGCTTCCGGGGTGAAGATGCCGTCTTTGAGCGTGGAGAGCCGGGTCTTCACGAGACCCGCTTCGGGTAGCTTGCTGAACAGCAGCAGCACATTGTTCCGTGTGTCCATGGTCTGATCCTTGTCCGTCTGTGACATATCTATGGTACACTTCCTTTCGCTTTACTACAGTAGAGTGATAGAGAGACCAACGAAGGGATAGAGGATGAAGAAGACACTCATGAAGATCGCGGCCGTGGCTTGCGCTGCCACGCTGGGCACGTTCGCCCTGGCCGGATGCTCCTCGGGCTCATCCAGCTCAAGCTCCAGCTCGGCGGCTCCTGTTGACGCCGAAGAGGTCACGAAGCTGACCGTTGGCTTCGACAACAGCTATCCGCCTTACGGCTACATCGGCGATGACGGCGAATACACCGGCTTCGACCTGGACCTGGCTGAGCGCGTGGCAGGCGAGAACGGCTGGGAGATAGAGCTCATGCCCATCGACTGGGATGCCAAGGATGCTCTGCTGAACCAGGGCACTGTGAACTGCATCTGGAACGGCTTCACCATGGAAGGCCGCGAGGATGACTACACCTTCTCTGAGCCCTACATGCTGAACCAGCAGGTCATCGTGACCAAGGCTGACTCCGGTATCAACACCGCCGCTGACCTGGCGGGCAAGACGGTCATCACCCAGATCGACTCCGCTGCTCTGGAGGTGCTGGAGGGCGATCAGAAGGAGCTCGCTGACACGTTCGGCCGCCTGGATACCGTGAGCGACTACAACAACGCCTTCCTGCAGCTGGAGAGCGGCACTGTTGACGCAGTGGCTTGCGACCTGTCCATCGCCGCCTATCAGATGGCAGCAAAGCCGGATGTCTACTTCCAGCTGGCTGATCCGCTGAGCTCTGAGCACTATGCTGTGGGCTTCAAGAAGGGTGATGAGGCTCTGGCTCAGCAGGTGACGGATACCCTGAAGCAGCTCTATGCTGACGGGATCGTCTCCGAGGTCTGTGCGAAGTATGCAGATCAGGGTCTCTCTGAGGATAACTGGATCTTGAAGTAAGCTCCGTAGGAGCTGATCAAGGGGAAGGCTGCGGGTATGAGCCCGCAGCCTTCTTCGTGTGAAAGGGGGAAGAGCCGTGGAATTCAGCGTCATGTTGGGACTTCTGGGAGAGGGTTTGCTGCTCACTACCCAGATCTTCTTCGTCACGCTCATAGGTTCGCTTCCCTTGGGCGTCTTGGTGGCGCTGGCCCGCATGAGCCGGTTCGCTCCCTTGGCTCTCTTCGCGAAGTTCTATATCTCCATCCTTCGGGGTACGCCGCTCATGCTGCAGCTCATGGCCATCATGTTCGGCCCCTACTATCTCTTCGGCCTGCAGATGGGGCCTGATTGGAAGTTCTGGGCCTGCGATATCGGCTTCATCCTGAACTACGCCGCCTACTTCGGGGAGATCTACCGCAGCGGCATCCAGTCCATCCCCCGGGGCCAGTACGAGGCGGCCGAGGTGCTGGGGTACTCCCGCACCCAAACGTTCATGAAGATCGTGCTCCCGCAGGTCATCAAGCGCATCCTGCCTGCCATGGGCAATGAGATCATCACGCTGGTGAAGGATACGTCCTTGGCCTTCGTGCTGGGCATCGGCGAGATGTTCAGCCAGGCGAAGGCTCTGGCGGCCCGAGAGGTCTCCATGATCCCCTATGCGGTAGCAGCGCTCATCTACTGGGTGTTCTGCCTGTTCATCGAATTCATCCTGAACCGCGTTGAGAAGAAGATGGATTACTACCATGACTGAGCCTATCCCGATCAGTGGCGCATGCCCCGCAGAACCCGTTGTCACGCTGTGTGACGCTCGGAAGAGCTTCGGTGCCAATCAGGTGCTCAAAGGCATCTCCTTGGAGGTGTGCCAGGGAGATGTCCTGGCTATCATCGGTCCTTCCGGAGGCGGCAAGTCAACGCTTCTGCGTTGTCTCACTCTTCTTGAGACGCTGGACGGGGGCAACTTGGCCTACGGGGATGTGCAGGTCTGCACCGAGGGAGATGGTGGTCGAGCCGTCTACGGGGGCAAGGACGTCCTCAAGCAGGCGAAGACGCGCTTCGGGCTGGTGTTCCAGGATTTCAACCTGTTCCCCCATTACACCGTCCTCAAGAACGTGACCGATCCTTTGGTGAGCGTGCTCAAGATGTCTAAGGGCGAAGCGGAGGAGCGCGGGCGCGCTCTTCTGGCGAAGATGGGACTTGAGGGCAAGGAAACCATGGTACCCTGCGAACTCTCCGGCGGACAGCAGCAGCGGGTGGCCATCGCCCGGGCGCTGGCGATGAATCCGGACGTGCTCTACTTCGATGAACCTACCAGTGCGCTGGATCCAGAGCTCACTCGCGAGGTGCTCCGCGTCATCCGAGAACTGGCGGCTGAGCACATGACCATGGTGATCGTGACCCATGAGATGTCCTTCGCCCGGGATGTGGCGGATAAGCTCATCTTCATGGATGGGGGGCAAGTGGTGGAACGCGGTCGTGCAGCGGACGTCATCAACGCTCCCACCCATGAGCGCACCCGCGCTTTCCTCTCTGGCTACGAAGGGGTATGACCCGCCTTTTTTGTCCGGGAACCAACTTTCATATTCGATCGTGCGTAGGGGCCGACCGTGGTCGGCCCTTTTTGCGTCTGGGATAACACCCTTCCTCGCAAGGGGCGTTCGTCCCCTACGGCAGCATCAGCTTCAGGAAACGATCCAGGTTGCTTCTTCGTCAGACCAGAAGCTCTCTTGGAAGACCACCTTCGAGATAGGGCTTTCGAAGTACACATTACCTGTGACCGTTCCACCGGGTGAGAGCTCTCCCGAATGGAGTTCATTGGTCCCTTCGGTGTAGAAGGTCTGAGATCGCTGGGCTCCTTGGGCATCCTCACCGGCCCATTCGTAGGCATTGAAGGATACCTTCTCCTGGCCATTGTTCACATAGGTGACAGTGATGCAGGTCACCTCTTTGTCCGAGTAGCTCATCGTGAGACCGCTCTCTACGGAATCGACGGAAACCATGAGCCCATTCGAATACGTGACGGGCGTTCCCAGGGACAGATCGGTGGTGGCACTCGGCTGGGATGACGAAGAGGGATCGCTGTTCGTTGAGGGGCCAGAGGATCCTCCTGGGGTGGAGGTGTCGTTCGAAGGGGATCCATTCGAGGTCGGATAGCTTGTTATGGATGGGCTCAATTCGTTCGCCATCTCCTCCAGGGCCGCACTGTAGATCATCTGGGTGACGAGCACCAAGATGAACGCGACCACGCAAAGGATCAGCCCTGCCAGTGACAGGGCCTTGCCGCTCTTTCGGCGTCGGAAGCAGGCAACGGTGCCGACGATGGCGAACACGAGACCGACAAGAGCGATCAGGGCCGAGAAGTTGTTGATGATGGGGATGAAGCAGGTGGCAGCGGCGATGATGCCCAGCACCAGGCCCGTGATGCCGCAGGCGGATCTTCCGGTGGGCGAGGTTTGCACGGGCTGTTGCTGCTGGACAGCGGGTTGTGTGTAGCCTGCGAACGACTGCTCTTGATAGGTGGCTTGAGATTGAAGGGCACTAGGATCATTGGGAGCGAAAGAGCCTGGAGCGCCTTGCGCAGGCGGGGGAGGAGTGTTCATGGCGGTGTGCTCAGTCCATTGGACACCATTCCACCAGCGAAGGATGTACGGATTGCCCGAAGGGTCTGGGTACCAACCTGCTTGGAAGTCCATGATGATCCTTTCTTGAGGATGCGATCATGAGTATAAACCAAATGTGGATCCCCCGTGCGTACGGGCCTAATCTACTGGATGTACACCATACGGTGTATTTTCGTAAAACGAACGTGACGATTCGCCGTTCATCGCTTGCGGATGATGAAGCCATGGTAGGTTCTCTCCAGCATCACGAAAGGAGAAGAGCTATGACCGAGAACCCTTACGGCCAGAACCCCCCTCATCCACAAAGCGAGGGTGCAATCCCCTCAAGCTATCATGAAGCTTATGGTGTGCCACAGCCCCAGGCAGCACCTCAGCCCCAGCAGTCCCAACCGAGCGCTGCTGAGGTAACTCAACCGGTCTCGCAGCCGCACCACGCCCAGCATGCTCAGCAGCCCACGCGCCCCCAGGGCGTTCCGGCTCCTGCTCCGGCACCCAAGGCTGCTCCTCAGGGCAAACCTTCTTCGGGCAAGACGTTCCTCCTTGGCTTCGCGGGCGCCGCTGTAGCCTGCATGCTCGCCTTCGGCATCGCTGGGGCGGCGGGGGTGTTCAACCGATCCGCCAACGAGGTCAACCTGGGCTCATCGGTGGCGGGGAGCATCGAGGCAACGGAGGCTGAAGCCACCCTGGCGGAGGCCGTGGCAGACAAATGCTTGCCTTCCGTGGCTTCCATCAACGTCTTCGCTGAGGGAAGCGCTTCTACCGGAGACCCCCTCTATGACTACTTCTATGGCGACAGCATGGATCAAGGAGAGACTGCTGCTGGCCTGGGCAGCGGCGTGGTCCTCTCCGCGGATGGCTACATCATCACCAACAACCATGTGGTCTCCGGTGGCTCTCGCTTCGAGGTGGTCATCGAGGGCAACACCTATGAAGCTGACCTCGTGGGAACCGATGCGAGCTCTGACGTGGCTGTGCTGAAGGCTAAGGACGTGACCGATCTCACGCCCATCGAAGTAGCGGATTCTGACGCCATCAAGATCGGGCAGTGGGTCATGTCCATCGGCAGCCCGTTTGGGTTGGAGCAGTCAGTGGCTACGGGCATCATCTCTGCTACCAGCCGCTCTCAGATCATGGACCAATCCCAATATACCGGTCAGTCAGATGAGATGGTCATCTATCCGAATCTGATCCAGACCGATGCGGCCATCAATCCGGGCAATTCCGGAGGTGCTTTGGTCGATGATGATGGACAGCTCGTGGGCATCAACACGCTCATCACCAGCTATTCAGGCAACTATTCAGGCGTCGGATTCGCCATCCCTTCCAACTACGCCATCGGCCTTGCCAAGGACATCATCGCCGGCAAAGAGCCCACCCATGCGCAGCTGGGTGTGAATCTGTCTAATGTGAATGCCTCCATTGCTGAGCGCTATGGCTTCTCCGCTAGCGAAGGCGCCTATGTCTCCAACGTCATCGAAGGCAGCGGTGCTGCGGAGGCGGGCATCGAAAAGGGGGACATCATCACTGCATTCGATGGTCAAGAGGTATCGTCGGCCAGCGATCTCATGATGGATGTGCGCACGAAGGCGCCGGGAGATACCGTCACTATCACCGTGAACCGCGATGGGGAGATGAAGGAATTCCAGGTGACCCTGGGATCCGATGAGGCCTCCCAGAAGGCGAAAGCAGCCCAGAAGCTGCAACAGCAGCAGAACGGCGGCTTGGGTAGCGGATCGAACGGAGGGTCAGGAACGCTCGATCTGAACGACTTGTTCGGGAGATAAGCCATAGAAGACCAAGCATGCGAAAGGCGGGCATTGCCCGCCTTTCCTCATTCTTAGGGCCTGCCCGCATGTCACCTTCGCGCATTCGGGTATCATGTATCCATTCATAGAGACCTAGGGCGAGAGGACGATACAGGTCATGTCTGACGGATACGAATACGATCGCGTGCTCCTCAAGCTTTCCGGTGAGGCGCTCGCAGGGGATCTGGGCTACGGCATCGATCCGAAAGTGGTGGATGATTTGGCCGAGCAGATCGCAGAGATCGTCGAAGACGGGGTGCAGCTGGCTGTCGTCGTGGGTGGTGGCAACATCTTCCGTGGCCTTTCCGGATCAGCCGAAGGCATGGATCGCGCCCAGGCTGACTACATCGGCATGTTGGCTACGGTCATGAACGCGTTGGCCCTCCAAGATGCCTTCGAGCGCCATGGGGTGTTCTCGCGGGTGCAGAGCGCCATCAATATGCAAGAGGTCAGCGAACCCTACATCCGCCGCCGGGCAGTGCGCCATCTGGAGAAGGGCCGCGTGGTCATCTTGGCGGCAGGCACCGGCAATCCTTACTTCACCACCGATACCACTGCAGCGCTGCGAGCCTGTGAGCTGGACGTGGACTGCTTGATGAAGGCAACGAAGGTGGATGGCGTCTATGACTCGGATCCGAAGCAGAATGAAGATGCGAGGCGCTACGATACCATCACCTACATGGAGGTCTTGAGCCAGGGGCTCAACGTCATGGATGCCACGGCAACCTCATTGTGCATGGATAACGACATCCCCATGATCGTGTTCGACCTCACTCAGCGGGGCAATATCAAGCGCGCCCTCAAGGGAGAGGATATCGGAACCGTGGTGTATTCGGACGGCATGGGTGATCAGTGATCCACGCCCCGCTGCAGGAGATAGGCTAAGAGAGCCCAGGCAGATAAGCCTTGGTGCTCATTTCGAGAAAGGCGGTCCCAGGCATGGCAGACGTAGATGAGATCTTGCTGAAGGTGGAAGAGCGCATGGATCGCTCTCTGTCCGCACTCCATGACAATTTCGCTAGCGTGCGCACGGGGCGGGCGAACGCGATGGTGCTCGACCGCATCACCGTTGATTACTATGGCACTCCCACGCCGGTGAACCAGATGGCTGGCATCAAGAGCCCGGATGCCCATTTGCTGGTGATCGAGCCTTGGGACAAGTCCGCTCTGAAGGATATCGAACGCGCTATCCTCGAGAGCGATCTGGGCGTTACGCCGAACAACGACGGGTCTGTCATCCGCCTGCCGTTCCCCGCCCTCACTGAGGAGCGCCGTCGTGAGCTGGCGAAGATGTGCAGCAAGTATGCGGAGGAATGCCGCGTGGCCATTCGCAATGCGCGTCGCGATGGCAACGCAGATATAGAGAAGGCCCAGAAGAACGATGGGCTTCCTGAGGATGAGGGTCGCAGGGCTGAAGAGCAGGTCCAGAAGATGACCGATGCTCACATCGCTTCGGTGGATGAGGCGCTGAAGAAGAAGGAAGCAGATATCATGGAGGTCTAGAGCATCTGCTCATCGTGATCCCGTATAAGGTTGAATAAAGGACTAGAAGACATATTCCCGAACCCGCCTCAAGGGCTTCGTCCCGAGGCGCTCGATCATGCACGCATCCCTCAGCACCTCGCCGTTATCATGGATGGAAATGGCCGTTGGGCGAAGAAGCGCATGATGAACCGTCTGCGCGGCCACAAGGCAGGCATCGAAGCCGTGCGTGAGACCATTCGTGCAGCCTCTGACCTGGGTGTGAGGTACCTCACCATCTATTCGTTCTCCACGGAGAACTGGAAGCGTCCGGAAGATGAGGTGGATGGGCTCATGGAGCTCTTCGCCCAGACGATGCTGGCGGAGGTGGATGCGCTGGACGCAGAGGGCGTGCGCGTCATGACCATCGGAGACATGACAGCGCTGCCAGATGCCACGCGTCAGGCCTTCGAAGAGGCATGGGAGCGAACCCGCGGCAACGATGGCATGACGCTGGTGGTTGCAGTGAACTATGGGAGCCGGAATGAGATCGTCCGCGCTGCGCGGCTGCTCGCCCAGGAGGCATCAACCATCGGAAGCAGCTTCGATCCCGACAGCATCGATGAGGTTACCTTCGCCAAGAAGCTCTACACCTCCGATGTGCCAGACCCTGAGCTCATCATCCGCACCAGTGGAGAGATGCGCCTCTCGAACTTCCTCTTGTGGCAGGCTGCCTATGCCGAGCTCATCTGCACTGATGTCCTCTGGCCGGATTTCGATCGCTACGAGCTCCTGCGCTGCCTGCTTGAGTATCAGGATAGGGACAGACGGTTCGGCGGCCTCTGATGGATGCGGAGCTGGATCTGACCAAGGGTACCGAAGAGCTTTCCTCTCGGGCGTGTTGCAGCGAAGATGAGATCCTCACCCTTGAGGATGTGCTGCAATGCGGTCTGACCGATAGGCAGATGGTTGCTCGTCGGCGGCTCCATCAGCAGACGATCCTCTTGATCCAACAGGAGCGCGCTCGACGAGATCAGGGAACGGATGAGATGTTCACGGCCGCTGATTTCCTCGAGAGGGATGTGGCTCGTGAGCCAGAGCTGGTCTATTCACCGGAAGATGCTCCGGATGGGCCTCCGTGGCGATACGAGCCCACACCGGATCAGCGGGCCAAGCGCGCAGAGCGCAAGGAGAAGCGGGCGCAGACAAGGGATCGCATCAAGACGAGCGCCATCAAGAAGGCCCCTGAGAAGCTGAAGAACCCCTCTGACCTCCAAGTGCGGTTCAGGACGGGGTTGATCTACACGCTCGTGACCATCGGTTGCCTTTTGGCGGGAGATATCCCCACTATGATCTATCTCATGGTGGTGGCGGGCATCTGCGCTGGCGAGTTCTTCTACATGCTCCGATCTGATGCGAAGCTGCCCAACGAGGCCATCGGCATCACAGGAGCGGTGCTCTATATCCCTGCAATGTACTTCTGGGGACTGGCTGGAGCTATGGTGGTGACCATCATCACGCTACTGGCCCTGCTCATCTGGTATGTGTTCTGGCTGCGCGCTCGGGTCCCGGATGTGGGCGTGAGCCTGTTCGGGGCGGCCTATACGGGCCTGCTCCTGTGCGGATTGGTGGTCATCCGTCATGCGCTCGGAGACCCCTGGGGAGGAGTGGCGCTGCTCACGCTGTTCCTCAGCGTATGGGCCAATGACGCCTTCGCCTATCTGATCGGCCGCAAGTTCGGCAGGCACAAGCTGGCCCCTCGCACGAGTCCCAAGAAGAGCTGGGAAGGGTTCTTCGCAGGTCTTGTGGGATCGTGTGTGTTCTGGGTGGTCTTGACCTTCATCCCCGGTATCCAGATGACCCTTTGGCAGGCCATCCTCTTCGGTGCCCTGTGCGGGATGATGGAGGTCTTGGGCGATCTGGCGGAGAGTCGCATCAAGCGCAATTCCGGCTTCAAGGATTCCGGCACCATGATGCCGGGTCACGGCGGCCTGTTAGACAGGTGCGATTCCCTCTTCCTGGCATCCATCACCGCTGCTATCCTGCTGCTCCTAGGAGGTTGCATACCCTATGGCGTTCTCTGACGGTCCTGACGGCCGCGCGAAGCGCATCGTCATCCTCGGCTCCACCGGTTCCATCGGCAGGCAGACGCTGGATGTCTGCCGGATGCATCCGGATAAGCTCCAGGTGATGGGGCTCTCCTGTCATTCTCATATCCGCCTCATGGAAGAGCAGGCCCAAGAGTTCCAGGTGCAAGCGAGCGCCGTGGGGGTTGAGGAGGCCCTTTCCCTCCTTGAACGGGATGATGTGGATGTGGTGGTCAATGCCCTGGTGGGGGCGGCGGGCTTGGCAGCCAGCCTCAAGACGCTTGAGAGCGGACGCGTGCTGGCGCTGGCGAACAAGGAATCATTGGTGGTGGGGGGAGACCTCATCATGCCGATGGCTCAGGAGCCGGGCACCCTCATGCCCATCGATTCCGAGCATGGTGCCATCTACCAATGCTTGGTGGGGGAGGATGCTGCTCAGGTGAGCCGCCTGTGGGTGACCGCTTCGGGAGGGCCATTCCGGGGCAAGAGCCAAGAAGCGCTCGCGCACGTTACGGCAGCCGATGCTCTGGCGCATCCCACCTGGAACATGGGGCGCAAGATCACCATTGATTCATCCACGCTGATGAACAAGGGACTTGAGGTCATCGAAGCCCATCATCTCTTCCAGATGCCCTACGATCGCATAGAGGTGCTCGTGCAACCCCAGAGCGCCATCCATTCCATGGTGGAATTCACCGACGGGTCCGTCAAGGCGCACTTGGGGGCTACGGACATGCGCATTCCCATCCAGTACGCTTTGAGCTGGCCCGACCGATGGCCTTCTCCGGCTGAAGCGGTGGATTTCCGCACCATGGGCTCCTTGGACCTGGCCGCTCCTGATCTAGAGCGCTTCCCCTGTCTGAGCCTTGCCATCCAGGCGGGCACCAGGGGCGGGACGCTGCCCTGTGCCATGAACGCGGCCAACGAGGTGGCGGTGGCGGCATTCCTCGAAGGATCTTGCGGCTTCTTGGATATCCCTGCCTGCGTCCAACAGGTGATGGAGTCTCATGATACGGCTCCTGTTCAGAGCTTCGAACAGCTCGTGGAGGTGGATGAGGATTCCCGGAGGAGAGCCGAAGCGTTCCTCCGGGCCAAGCGGTGATCCTAGACGTTCACGGCTGGCGGTGAGCGCTGCTCCCTGCTTTGAGACGAAGGCGCTTTCGGAAGAGGAATGCCCCGCCGAGGGCCACTGCAGCCATCAGCGTGAAGAGCCCGAGAGGCGTTCCGTCCCCTGTTCGGGGTAGCTTCCCGCCCGTGCTCCTGGCAGGAGCGGGCGGTCCTGGTTCTTGATCGTCTTCTACCCAGACCGTCTGGCTCTCTGCGGCGGGGTCTTCGTGGGCTGCCACGATGCGTCCTTCGCAGGTGAGGCGCTCGAAGGCCACTAATCTTGCTCCCGGGAGGTCCTGGGTGCTCACCTCGAAGTCAACGAAGATGCTGCCTTCGGGTGTGCTGGGCACGAAGGTGTGCGATCCGGTGATCTTATTGCCTGCATCATCGAGCAGGGGAGCGGCAGAGATGGTTCCCTCGTGCCCATCGGTCACTACCATGAGGGTGCCGAAGGCGGTGTAGGTCTTGCCTACCTCCAAGGCTTCGTAGATGATCTCGTCGGTCACGACGGTCTGGGTATCCGGTGGGCAGATGGCCTCTCCGCTGCGCGCCTCGAAGGCATGGGTCCGTATCCGGGGCGTGCGCAGGGTGACCGTTTGGGCGTCATTGGTCGGGTCCTCGTGGATGACCACAGCGCGCCCATCCTTGAAGAGGGTCTCATAGACCACGAGGTCTGTGCCGTCTTCCAGTGATGATGCATCCAGGGTGAAGGATACATCGGTGCGGCCGGTATGCGAGGTAGGCGTGAAGGTCACAGAGCAGGTGAGCGGCTTGCCCTCCTCATCCTGCACGGGTTGGGCAGAGACGGTGCCGTCCTCTTGGTTCGTCTTCCTCATGAGGGCTCCCTGAAGGGTGTATTCCACTCCTTCCTGCAATCCGCTGTAGCTCACAGCGTCTTCTATGGACAGGACATCCCCTGAGACCACCTCCTTCGTTCCCGTGACAAGGTTGGTGGCGTAGGTGCTGATCCTCGGCTCTATCACATCCAGGCTCTGGCCAGCGTCGGAGAGCTCCTCGTGGCGGGCGATCACCTCGTCGGTGGCTCCATCGGCCACGGTCTCGAAGCAGACGATCCGCTTCCCGCCGAGAGCGGTGGCATCAAGGGTGAACGATACCTCACAGCTGCCTGAAGAGGCTACGGGTGCATGGATGATGCTCGTCGTGACGGGAGAGCCGTCAGTTCCTATCAGGGCCTCTCCGCTTTCAGCATCCATCAGATGCCCCGTGAAGCGGTACTCGTGGCCGGGAGTCAGATTGCAGTAGTCTATCCTGTCGGTGATGGTGACCTCCGGGTCAGGGAAGAGGTGCTTGGAGGCATCGGCGGCATTGGTGGCATAGGTGGTGATGGCCGGGGGCGGTGTGATGCGGTCCTCCAGGTCTCCCAGGGGGATGCTGAGGCCATGGGCGGTCACCTTGATGCCATCCAGCTCGATCAGGTCATAGCCTGCATTGGAAGTGCTCCTCAGTTCAGTCAGCCGGTAGGTGTCGAAGGGGAGCGCGCCTAAGGAGTCATCCGGTGCGGTGATGTCCCCTTCGGTAGTGAGGCCGAACCAGCAGCCAGCATCCAGATCCAGGGTATCAGCTTCTATGGGTTGTGGGCTCCCCTCTCCTTCGATGCCTGCTAGCGCAGGGTCATTCCCATTGGTGGCAACGGTATGGGGCTTCCAGGCAGCTGCCGTGTTCACGATGCCGTTCTCATCGCTTACCAGCACGTGGCGCTCACCGGTGGTCTTGGATTCCAGCAGAAAGGGAATGCGGCCAAGGCGGCTCTGGTCTGTGGCGAGGACCTTGCGGAAGTCCAGGTCTCCACGTTTGACCTGATCGAGGGCTGCTTCTTCCCGAGCGAAGGCGACGATCGCTCCTGCTTCGCGTATCTGGAACGACCGCTCTCGGGTATCGCTGGCCAGATAGCCCTCACCCGCTGCCGTCTCTTTCAAGCCATAGGTTCCGTAGGGTAGGGCATCAGCGGCAGTCTGGGCGCTGCCGCCCTCAGCGGTGATGGTCATCACCACCTCTCCCGGTTCGTACATGACTCCGTTGACGGAGACGGCTTCGGGGCTCTTATTGGTGATGGCGAACGTCGTGCCGTCTAGAGAGGCGCTTCCCAAGGGAGACTGCAAGAGACTCTCGGCATCGCGCTTCTCGATCAGCACACCGCCTCGCAGGATCTCCTCTGAGACGGTAGTGGTCTGGGTGAAGGGGATGGTGGCCCCAAGTCCGCTCGAGGGGAGCGGTATGACGAAGACCCGGCTATCCAAGCGGTACCCTTCAGGAGCGCTGACCTCTTGGATGGTCAAGGTGCCCAATGGCAGGCAGACATCTCCTGATGCCGTGCGGTAGAGGTCATCGCCGCTCACCCAGTGCGCTTCGTCCAGGAAGAGGCAACCCGTCTCGTCGGTGGAGAAGACCCACGTGCGCAGGGGAGTGGCAGGCAGCTTGCTCCCATCGGTGGTCACGGTGCCGAAGTGCTCCACGCGGAATCGGGCTCCTTCTAAGGTGCCGTCTCCTTGAGGTGTGCCGTTCGCTGTTACGGAATCAACTTTGCGCACCAGAAGACCCGGTCCATAGCTTTGGGGCGCATCGGAGGCGCTCGCTTCTGTGGTCTGTCCCTTCTGCACCTGCACAGGTACCACCTTCGCATCCCAGGCGAAGCCGCGGCCCTGCACCGAAGCGGCATTCTCGCGCAGATAGTAGGTGCCCTCCTTCAGCTTCTTGGACAGGCCATGCCCTTGGCCATCGAGCGTGACAGAGCACACATGAGAGGTGCAGTTCGGGTCTAAGAAGACGTCATAGATGATACCCTCGAAGCTGTAGCTCCCATTGCCTTGGGTGATGGTGGGATCAGCAGAGGTCTTCGTCAGCTGGATGTCTCCCGAGGCCTGGATCTCGAACTTGTAGATGCCCACTCCGGGTTGATTCGCCACGGAAGGCCCCACGAAGCCCAGCACGACATAGGGACGCGCTGTCTCTTGGTTCACCTCCAGCACTCTGAGCGCCATGCGCCCATTGCCGTCATCTTGCACAGGACCGTTGCCCACGGGGTTCTTCACGTGGCTGCATTGCAAACCGAAGCTGGCAAAATCCGCGCCGTAGTTATATGGGTTGTTGACCGGCCACTTCTCGGAATGGAAGTTCTGATCCTCCCAGGTCCAGCTCCAGAACTCGAAGATGTAGTTGAAGTAGTGTCGGGAGGCTTGGCTTGCATTCGCATCCACCCAGAAGTTAGATACATCACGATCGGCGACACCGCTCCAATCCGCTCCTTCAGTCCAAGCGATGTATTCGTAGAGCGCATCTGGATCGCTGATCCATGAGTAGCAGTAGGCTCCTGAATTCACGCAAGCGTGCCATTGGAAGTCGTTCGGGTCGGGATGGGCCCACCAGTAGTTGATGTAGGAGTCGAAGGGTATGACCCGGCCGGGGGTCAACGTGTCCAGGTTCAAGCTGTCGAACACCACGTCTGGCACGTAGGCCAGATCGGAGGTGGAGGTAGCTATGGCTGGCACTGCCATCAGGTCCATCAGGCCAGGAGCATCTATCTCCACGCTCACTTGAAGGAGGGTCTGGGGAGAGAGGGCCAGCTCCAGCTCTCCGGTGGCAGCGTCCCAAAAGGCATTGACGTTCTCTTCCAAAGCCATCTCATCGGTGCTGTCATTCACCCTCACATGGAGGTCGGCTAGGGTCAGATATCCCGCTGTGTCTGGGGTGGCCACAGGGATCTTGGTGGTCACGTCGAAGGAGCTGGATCCCACGGTCTGGTCAGCTACGGGCCTGACGCGCGGGTCATGGCAAGTGATACGGACATCGGTCTTCGAGGGCGCAGCTTCGCCCACAGTGGTGGGGACCAGCAGCTGGAGCTGGCAGGCGAAAGGCACCTCCCCATCATCATCCCGGTACAGGCTCTTCGGCACATAGGCTATGCCGGTGGCGTAGTCCAGATGGGCGCCTTCTATCACCACGCCCTCGTGGGAGAGCTCGGCGAAGGTGTGGTCAGTGGTCGATCCCACTTTGTTGAGGGCGGGAGCGGCAGCAAGGGCAACGAGGTAGTCCGACCCATCGCCTGGATCCAGAAGATCCAAGGTGGAATCGTACTGACCTGCTATGAGGCTCATCCAGTCATCTCGGCCATAGACGGCATCGAAGGTGACGTCTGTTCCTGCCGCCGGGGCATCCAAGAGCGTGGTCTTCAGGAAGAGGCTATGGCCGCTCTCTTCGAAGGAGGAGAGCTCGGTCCCTGTGAGCCAAGCGGCAGCCTTCTTTAGGAGAGGTGGTTCCGTAGCCGGGGCAAGGCCCTCATCCAGGCCCTGTTCGAGGCAAGCGTCTCGGGTGGGATGTGCAGGGATGAAGCTTTCCTGACCATCCGGCTGGATCCCATCCGCTTCGGAGGGAGAAGCCCCCGCCCAGGAGGGCGAGAACGCCAACGCCAGCACCAAGAGGGCCTTGACGAGCCGCTCTGGCCACCGTCTTCTCCTTCCCACGTTCGTTGTCGTCATAGCCTGCTCCTTCCCGCCGCTCTCAGGCGACATCCGCTGCCGAGCCTTGCTTTCAAGGGTAGGGAGCGCATCTGACAGGGATCTGACGGGAGCGCGTCAAGCGAGCAGGAGGCGTTCGCCCAGAACCTCCGCTCTTTCGTCGCTGACCTCGAAGGCTCCTTCACTGATTCGTGGACATCTTGCAGAGGCTCTTCACTTTTCCGCTCACTGTCCTGATAATGTCTGCATTCATTCGCAGGACGACAGCAGAAAGGATCCTGTTCTTTGGACATCCTGTTCATGATCTTCTCAGCGGTGGTCGCCATCGGCTTCATCGTGCTCATCCATGAGGGAGGGCACTACCTGGCCTCTCGTGCCTTCGGGGTGCGTGTGACGGAATTCATGCTGGGTCTCCCCGGGCCTTCGGTGGGCTTTACGGCTGGCGGTACCCGATTCGGGATAACGGCGGTCCCTCTTGGTGGATACGCCCGGGTTTGCGGTATGGAATGCGGGGATCTGGATCCACATCTGCGCGGTGCATTGCGGGAGCTGTATACCGCTGGTTCTCTCACGGAAGCAGAGTTGGCTGAACGGCTGGGGATCAGCGAAGAGGATGCTGGCGAAGTGCTAGAGGAGCTCTATGAATGGGGTTCCGTCCTCAGGCCGGGCAAGGCAGATGGAGGCCTGTGGCGAGTGTCCGCGCTCATCCCCTCCCGCCGCGCTCTCAAGCAAGCGAGGCGACTCTGCTTGCCTCTGCCTCGGGCGCTGCCTGCAGGGAGCCCTCGTCCGGATGTGGACGAGGGCTCCCTCTTCGAGGCGGAGCTCGCCTGTCAGTATCGTTCGCTTCCCTTCTGGAAGCGCTCGGTGATCCTGCTGGCGGGGATAGCCTTGAACCTCCTGTTCGCCGTCATCGCCTTCATCGTGGTCTACACGGTGATCGGGGTGGATGTCACCACCGCCAGCGGTGAGGTACAGCACCTCACCCTCACAGTGGGTCAGTCCATCCAAGCGGGCATCGGGGTCATCGTAGCCACCTTCCAGGCCATTCTCGGGCTCTTCAACCCTGCCACTGCGGCAGATGTGGTGTCGAACTCCACCTCGGTGGTGGGGATCGCGGTGATGTCTGCGGACTTCTTCGCCAAGGGCGTGGCTGATGCGCTCTTCTTCATGGCCATCATCTCGGTGTCCATCGGCCTCATGAACCTGCTCCCCATCCCTCCCTTGGACGGGGGTCGCTTCTTGGTGGAGGTCATCCAGAAGATCAGCGGGCGCACGGTACCTGCCCGAGTTATGGGCATCGCCTCTATGGCGGGGATGGCGCTGTTCCTCTGCTTCTTCGCGTTCATGCTGAATCAGGACATCCAGCGGTTCATCCTCGGTGGCTGACGCACCTCCCCTTGCTGGCTTGCGTTAAGATATCTGGGAGCATCAGCAAGGAGCAGAGAGCGAATGGAGGAGAGCTGCAGATGAGCGGAACCACTCCCAACCAGAAGACGCGCACGGTGATGGTCGGCGGCGTGCCGGTAGGGGGAGGCGCTCCCATAGCCGTTCAGTCCATGCTCTGCGCCCCAGAGGGTGATGCTGGGGCCAACATAGAGCAGGTGCAGCGCCTGGCCGAGGCAGGATGCGAGATAGCCCGCATGGCCGTTCCTCGGCGGGAATCTCTGGCCGTGTTCTCGAAAGTCTGTGATGCCAGCCCCATTCCCATCGTGGCAGACATCCATTTCGACGCGAAGTGCGCTATCGAAGCGGCCTGGCGCGGCGCGTCTGCCCTGCGCATCAATCCGGGCAACATCGGCGGTCTGGAGGAGACCGATCTGGTCATCGCCGCTGCCCGTGGTGCTGATATCCCCATCCGCATCGGAGTGAATGCCGGTTCGCTGCAATCGGATATCGCCTCTCGGAATGACCTCACGCTGCCCCAGAAGCTAGCGAAGAGCGCTGTGGAATACGTCAAGTACTTCGAGCAGGTGAAGGGGTTCACGAACATCGTGGTATCCGCGAAGGCCCATGACGTGATGGCTACGGTGGAGACCTATCGGCTCCTCTCTCAAGAGATCCCTGCCGTGCCCCTGCATATCGGCGTCACCGAAGCGGGTCTAGCCTTGCAGGGCATCGTCAAATCCTCGGTGGGGCTGGGCATCCTCCTCTCTGAGGGGATCGGAGACACCCTACGCATCTCGCTCACCGATGATCCGGTCTTGGAGGTGCGTGCCGGTTGGGCGCTCTTGGCTTCCCTGGGGTTGCGTCAGCGCTCTCCTGAGATCGTCAGCTGTCCCACCTGCGGGCGATGCAAGGTGGACCTCATCTCCTTGGCGAAGGAGGTAGAGGAGCGGCTTCGCCAGGTCGAGAAGCCCATTCGCGTGGCTGTCATGGGGTGCGTGGTCAACGGGCCGGGAGAGGCCAAGGATGCTCATGTGGGCGTCGCCTGCGGAGATAAGCAGGGAGCGGTGTTCGTTAATGGTAGAATCGTCCGCAAAGTAGAAGAGAGCAAGATCATCGATGCTCTCATGGAAGAGATCGAGGCGTTCTAGCCACCGCGTGGCTCACTCAGGAAGCGCCTTCGGCAAAAGAGAGGGAAGGCGCATGCACGAGATACTTCGTCTTAAGAACCTGTATGTTCCCACGCTCAAAGAGGACCCGGCGGATGCGGATATCGCGAGCCACAAGCTGCTCCTGCGCTCGGGCATGCTCCGCAAGACCGCAAGCGGGGTCTACACGTTCTTGCCTTTGGGTTTTCGCGTCCTCAAGAAGATCGAGGCCATCGTCCGCGAAGAGATGGATGCTACGGGTGCCTATGAGATCATGATGCCCGCCCTGCAGCCTTCTGAGCTCTGGCTGGAGAGCGGTCGTTGGGATGACTACGGCCCTGAGCTCATGCGCCTGAATGACCGTCATGATCGTGGCTTCTGCTTGGGGCCCACCCATGAGGAGCTCATCACCGCCCTCGTGCGGGATGAGCTGCGCAGCTACAAGCAGCTCCCGCTCACGCTGTACCAGATCCAGGTGAAGTTCCGTGATGAGATCCGTCCGCGCTTCGGGCTTCTGCGCAGCCGTGAATTCATCATGAAGGATGCCTATTCCTTCCATGATTCCCAGGAATCCCTCCAGGAAACCTACGATGCCATGTCTGAGGCCTATGGGCGCATCTGCGATAGATGCGGCTTGGAGTGGCGTGGCGTGGAGGCTGACTCTGGTCAGATCGGCGGCAAGGTGACCACGGAGTTCATGGCTCTGGCCGAGAGTGGCGAGGCAGAGCTGGTCTATTGCGATTGCGGCTATTCGGCGAATACCGAAGCGGGAGAGTGCATCCCTCATCCCACCACCCATAACGTCTCTGAGCTCACGAAGATCGCCACGCCGGAGGTCCATACCATCGAAGAGCTGGCGCAGTTCTTGGATATTCCCGAATCCTCTACCGTGAAGGCCCTCTCGGGCAAGGATGCGGAGGGGGATCTGGTGGTGCTCTTCATCCCCGGGTGCCATGAGCTGAATGAGATCAAGGCTGCTCGGGCCATAGAGGGCTTCACTCTGCTGACCGATGATGAGATGAAGGCCTTCGGTCTGCATAAGGGCTCCATGGGCCCGGTGGGGCTGCCGGAGGAAGCGCGCATCGTGGCTGATTCCTCTCTGAAGGGAGTGCCGCAATGGGTGGTAGGTGCCAACGAAGAGGGCTATCACTTGCTCGGTGCGGCTTCGGGTCGTGATTTCACGGTAGACAAGTGGGCGGACCTCTGCGTGGTGAAACCGGGGGATTCTTGCCCTGATTGCCATTGTGCGCTCAAGGGTGCGCGGGGTATCGAGGTGAGCCAGGTGTTCCAGCTGGGCACCAAGTATTCCGAGAGCATGGGTGCCACCTACCTGGATAAGGATGGCAAGGAGCAGCCCTTTATCATGGGTTGCTATGGCGTTGGCGTCTCTCGTACCCTGGCGGCCATCGTGGAGCAGCACAATGACGAACAGGGCATCAAGTGGCCCTTGGCGGTAGCCCCGGCCCATGTATGCGTGATCCCCCTCCAGGTGGGTGATGACCTCGTCCAGCCGAAGGCGGAGGAGATAGCTCGGGCCTGCCAGAAGCTGGGCTTCGAAGTGGCCATCGATGACCGCGATGAGCGGGCGGGGGTGAAGTTCGCCGATGCCGACCTCATCGGTTGGCCTCTCCAGATCATCGTAGGCAAGCGAGGGCTGGCAGAGGGCAAGGTAGAGATAAAGCGCCGTCTGACGGGGGAGCGCAGTGATTTCCTGATAGATGCCCTCCCGGAGCTGCTCGCCTTCGCCAATAAGCGCATGATCGATATGAGCCGCGGTGGCGTTACCATCTTCGAGGGTCTTTTCGAATAACGTGCACCCGACAAACCATTCGGAAACGATATCTTGCGCCCCGGCTGAGGCCGGGGCGCAAGCGTCATCCTTGGGAACAGGCAAAGCAGCCGCGGATCCAAGGAGGCGCTTCAATCATGACGAACGTAACAGATCCCTTCCGTCAGATATTCCTTGCAGGGGTAGGTGCTCTGGCCATAGGAGCTGACAAATCCCAGGAGATCTTGGATACTCTGGTCAAGCGGGGTCAGGTCACGGTGGACCAGGGCAAGGAGATAGCCACAGAGCTCCAGGCTGAGACCAATGACCGCACAGCGGAGCTGCGCGATGACATCATCCGTGCCCAGATGCAGACCATGACCAAAGAGCAGCGAGATGCCTTCGCTGCGCGAGTGGCCGAGATAGCGGCCAGCGTTGATGGTGATGATGCCCTGCGGGCCCAGCAGGCCGCAGAGGTGACCGTAGCCGCTGCCCAGCAGTAGCTTCTCGCCATCATGGGGTATCCTCTAGGGTCGTGGAATACCTTAGAGGATAAGGAGCCCCATGGCTGACTACATAGAGGGCAAGCGCCCTGTTCTGGAAGCGCTTCGCAGCGGGATGCCCATCAAAGAGGTGTGCCTAGCGGACAACCTGGATAGGGATACCTTGGTGAAGGACATCCTGCGCAAGTGCAAGCAGCGTGCCATCCCCGTGAAAGACGTATCTCGCAAGCGCATTGATGAGATGGTGCGCGCATCTGCGTCCAAGGCCACCGAGGCGCGGCAGCGGAAGATCGCCGATCAAGGCGTTGTGGCCCTTGCAGCGCCGTTTCCCTATGTTGCGCTGGAAGAGGTCATCGCTCACGCTGATGAGCAGTTCGAGCAGCATCGGCGCGCCTTGGTGATCCTCTGCGACCACCTAACGGATACGGGCAACCTGGGAGCCATCGCCCGTTCGGCGGAGTGCGTGGGTGCGGCGGGGATCGTCATCCCCAACAAGCGCTCAGCCTCTGTAACAGCTGCTACTTACAAGAGCTCCGCAGGCGCCATCGCCCATATCCCCGTTGCTCAGGTGCCGAACATCGCCCAAGCCATGGAGCGGCTGAAGGGGGCGGGCTTCTGGGTGGTGGCTGCCACTGAGCATGCTGATGAGGTCCTCTGGGATACGAATCTGGAAGGACGCATAGCGCTCGTGTTGGGCAATGAGCAAAAGGGCGTTTCTGAGCTCGTGCGCAAGGGATCTGACCTGGAGTGCCGACTCCCCATGTACGGGGAGCTCTCCTCGTTGAACGTAGCCCAGGCTTCTACGGCCTTCATGTACGAATGGCTGAGGCAGAACCGTGGCCAAGGATAGGAAGCGCCTGCTCATCGTAGACGGCTACAACGTCATCCGGTCGGGTAGCCGCTACGACCTCATCAAGCTGCCAGACTACACCGATGACACGTTCAACCAGGCTCGCGAGAGGCTCATCAATGACGTGATAGACATCGCGGGCCGCGGAGGGGAAGGCATCGTGGTCTTCGATGCGGCTGACAATGCCTATGCGGCCCGCGAGTCGGACACCAGCATAGGGTCAGTGCGCGTGATGTTCACCCGGCGAGGCCAGTCGGCGGACAGGCTCATCGAGAAGCTGGCCTTCGACGCGAAGGAGCGCGGCATAGAGACGCTCGTCGTCTCAAGCGATGCGGGCATCCAAGATGCGGTCTTCGGCGGAGGGGTGGACCGCATGAGCGCTGAGGGGTTCTGCCAAGAGATAGAGCTCCACAGGCGCGAGGTTCATGAGGACGAGAGCCCGGCGGTAGCCCAGAAGCGCACGGTGGCTGATCGGCTCTCCCCTGAGGTCATCGCCAAGCTAGAAGCTCTGCGGGATGAGGGCAGATAGGACAGATGACCATCTCCGGAAAGGCGAAGAGCCCCGTTGATGGGGCTCTTCGTGCGTATCTTCTATGCAGGATGAGCGGAGCGCTTAGGCCTTGAAGCGATACCCGTAGCCACGGACCGTCTCCACCAGCGTGGGATCATAGCCTGCAGCGGAGATCTTGTCACGCAAGCGCTTGATGTGGGTGTCCACCGTCTTGGTCTCAGTGAGGTATTCCCAACCCCAGGCATCCCGCAAGAGGTCTTCGCGGCTAACCACCTTGCCAGCGCTCTTCATCAGCGATGCCAAGAGCTCGAATTCCCGCGGCGTCAGGTCTATGTCGCCAGATTCTCCTGAGGCGGTATGGGCATCTTCGTCCAGCGTGATGCCATTCACGGTGACCACGTTATGGACGTTGCCCACTTGTCCAGCGCCCCTGCGCAGCAGTGCGCGGACGCGGGCGATCAGCTCACGGACGCCGAAGGGCTTCGCCAGGTAATCATCTCCGCCTATCTCAAGGCCTACCACCTTATCCAGCTCCGTGTCACGGGCGGACAGGAACAGAACCGGGGCCGAAGTGCTCTGGCGCAGACGACGGCAGAGCTCATAGCCGTCCATGCCAGGCAGCATGATGTCCAGGATGTAGAGGTCATAGTCATTCTGGCCAGCTAGCGCGATGGCGTCTTCGCCGTTCTGGACGATATCGGCGTTGTAGCCTTCCTTCTTGAGAGCGTACCCCACAAAATCAGTGATCGTGGCTTCGTCATCTACGACGAGGATGCGGCTTGCTGTCTCGGACATGACCATCACCTTTCCTGATGCATCCGCAGCGCTGACATGCGCTGCGATATCCCCCTTGATGGTGTATCGTTGGTGTCAACTATTATCCACCAATTTCTGAAAGATGACCTCGGAAATTATGTTATTAGCCGTAGATGTGGGCAACACCCATACTGTCACCGGTATCTATGATGGTGAGGCCTTGCGGGCCTCTTGGCGGGTTCCTACGGACAGGAACGCTACTCCCGATGAGCTGCGGGTGGGATTGCTCTCCCTCATGGCCATGGATGGGGTCAGCCGCTCGGAAGTCAGCAGTGCGGTGCTCTCCTCCGTGGTGCCTCAGCTGGCGGGTGGCTGGGAGGAGGCGGTGCGGCGGCTCTTCGGTGTGGAGATGCTCCATTGCACGGCGAAGAGCGCAGGGGACCTGTTCCAGGCAGATTATCCGCACCCCGAAGAGATAGGGGCGGACCGGGTGGCTGACGCCGTGGCCGCCAAGGCCCTCTACGGCTGCCCCTGCGTAGTGGTGGATTTCGGCACCGCTACGAACATGGAGGTCATCGATGCGCGCGGCTGCTTCATCGGAGGCATCATCGCCCCGGGCTTGCAGACCAGCGCCTCTACCCTCTTCGCTCAGGGGGCGAAGCTGGCAGCGGTGGAGTTGGTGCCACCTCCGCAAGCCATCGGGCGCAATACGCGAGAGGCCCTAGAGAGCGGCATCCTCTTGGGAGAGGTGGAACGCACCGACGGTCTCATCCGCCGCGTCTTCGACGAATTGGGATACGAGGCTCACACGGTGGCTACGGGTGGATTGGCCCGACAGATCGCTGGCCTGTCGAAGATGATAGATGTCGTAGATCTTGAGCTCACTCTCACCGGACTTCGCTTAATATCAGAGGCACACCAACGCAGGTAGGAACCCTACGGGAGCCAAGACGGCTGACAAGGAGGCATGGGATGCTCACAGACATTCAGATCGCACAGGCTGCTGAACCCAAGCGGATCACGGATGTGGCCCAGGCACTGGGGATCGGCGAGGATCATCTGGAGGCCTATGGGCAGTACAAGGCGAAGGTGGACTACAACCTGCTCGCCGAAGGATCCCATGAGCCGGGAAAGCTCATCTTGGTGACGGCTATCAATCCCACTCCTGCGGGCGAAGGGAAGACCACTACCACCGTCGGTCTGGCTGACGCGCTAGCCCAGCGGGGCAAGAACGTGGTGGTGGCCTTGCGTGAGCCTTCGCTCGGCCCCGTTTTCGGCATCAAGGGGGGAGCGGCCGGAGGCGGCTATGCCCAGGTGATCCCCATGGAGGATATCAACCTGCATTTCACGGGCGACTTCCATGCCATCGGAGCAGCCAATAACCTTCTGGCGGCTATGCTGGATGCTCATATCCAGAATGGCAATGAGCTGAACATAGATGTGCGCCGCATCACCTGGAAGCGGGTCGTAGATATGAACGACCGCCAGCTCCGGCACATCGTGGATGGCCTGGGCGGCAAGGCCCACGGGGTGCCGCGGGAAGACGGCTTCGATATCACCGTGGCCTCTGAGGTCATGGCTATCTTCTGCTTGGCAACCTCCATCACTGACCTGAAAGAGCGCCTGGGACGCATCGTGGTGGGCTACACCTATGATGATGAGCCCGTGACCGCCCATGACCTTCAGGCCGAAGGGGCCATGTGCGCCTTGCTGAAGGACGCCTTGAAGCCGAATCTGGTGCAGACCTTGGAGGGCAACCCCGCCTTCGTCCACGGCGGTCCCTTCGCGAACATCGCCCATGGATGCAACTCCATCATGGCCACGCGCATGGCTATGGCATTGGGGGATTACTGCGTCACCGAAGCGGGCTTCGGGGCCGATCTGGGCGCGGAGAAGTTCCTGGACATCAAGTGCCGCTTGGCAGGGCTCAAGCCGGATGCCGTCGTGGTGGTGGCTACGGTGCGCGCCCTCAAGAACCATGGCGGCGTGGCCAAGGAAGATCTCAACACGGAGAACCTGGAGGCGCTCAAGGCGGGCCTGCCGAACCTGCTCCAGCATGTGGAGAACATCACCCAGGTCTACCAACTGCCCTGTGTGGTAGCCATCAATGCCTTCCCTACTGATACCAAGGCAGAGCTGGATCTGGTAGAGGCGGAGTGCAACAAGCTGGGTGTGGACGTTGCGCTTTCCGAGGTGTGGGCGAAGGGCGGCGAAGGCGGTCTGGCTTTGGCTGATGAGGTGGTGCGCCTCTGCGAAAAGGGAGACGAAGACGGCCGCAGTGCTGCGACCTTCGAATACTCCTACGAGGATGACCTTTCCTTGACGGAGAAGATAGAGGCCATCGCGAAGCGCATCTACCATGCCGACGGCGTGGTATTCGAACCGGCGGCCGTGCGTGAGATAGCCAAGCTGGAGAAGCTGGGCTTCGGGAGCATGCCCGTATGCATGGCGAAGACCCAATACTCGTTCTCTGATGACGCGGCGAAGCTGGGAGCCCCGCGTGGGTTCAACATCACGGTGCGTGAGGTGAAGGTTTCAGCGGGTGCAGGCTTCGTCGTGGCATTGACCGGTAGCATCATGACCATGCCGGGTCTCGGGAAGACCCCTGCTGCTCAGAAGATAGATGTGGACGAGACCGGCAAGATAACGGGGCTGTTCTAGGGGAGCGTCTGGGACGTGGCTACGAACGGCTTGGACGCAAGCTTCTCATGGAGTCCTGCTTCCCGCGCTGACTTCGCCTCATTGGGGTCAGCGCTGGCGGCGGCGGTCCAAGATGGGGATGTCATCTGCTTGGAAGGGGAGCTGGGAGCTGGGAAGACCAGCTTCGCCCAGGCCTTCGCCCAGGCCCTTGGCATCACTGCTCCGGTGGTGAGCCCCACGTTCAACATCCTCTGCACCTATCCAGAAGGGCGCCTGCCCCTTCATCATTTCGATCTGTACCGCTTAGACGGTCCGGACCAATTGGAAGATGTGGATTTCTGGGCGCTCACGGATGATTCCACCCCAGGGGTGTGTCTCATCGAATGGGCTGATCTATTCTCGAACGATATGCCTGAAGGCGCCCTCACCATCCAGATAGGCTATATCGAAGGCTGCGAGGATGCCCGCAGCCTTCGCCTCTCTGCCAGCGGTAGCCGAGCAGTATGCCTGCTGAAGGTAGCGGCGCAGGCTTTTGATGGCAAGATGCCTCCGAAGGATCAAGATGCCTGAGGGCTTCGTCATAGCCTTCGACACCTCCAATGAGGTGATCGCAGCCGCGGTGGGACGCAGGCAGCCGGATGGCTCTGTTGGCCTCTTGGCCCAAGAGAACCTTCCCGCTCATCGTGCATCGAACACGCGCTTGCTGGACACGTTGAGCCGTCTTTGCGAGCAGGCGGGGGTCAGCCAGGAGGATATCGTCTTGGTGGCCGTCGGCCGCGGCCCCGGCTCATTCACGGGAGTGCGCATTGCCTTGGCTACTGCCAAGGGCATCGCCTCTGCCTTGGATGTGCCTTTGGTGGGGCTTTCCACCTTAGAGGCCATCGCCTGGAAGGCCTGGAGTTCGAATGTCCGCGGCAGGCTGCTCGTGGTGGGAGATGCCATGCGCAAGGAGGTCTACCCGGCCTACTTCCAGTTGGATGGTGTTGGTGTGCAACGGCTCACCGAGGACCGGGTGGTGAAGGCGGCCGAGTTCGCTTGCGACATCCCCGAAAGCGGCATCCACCTAGCGGGAGATGGCTTGAGCAAGTACTCCGACCTCTTCGCCCGCAAGGCTCAGGAGTTGCCCTCTGAGCTCTGGACCCCCACCGGCGAGGGGCTCCTTTTGGCATTGCGGGAGCGGATGGCCTGCCCGGAGGCTCAGCAGAAAGCTGCCGAGGTGCTTCCCATCTACACCCGGCTGTCGGATGCGGAGGAGGGCGAGCGGGCGCGGCTGGCCTCGACAGAGGAGCGCGACCTTGCGTCTGGGGTTCAGCATCCGGGAGCTGCTTCTGTGCAGATATCCCCGCTGAGCGTTTCCTATGCGGCGCAAGCGGCTGCCCTCGAAGAGGAGGTCATGGGGTCGGACGCATGGTCTGCCCGGGCTTTCGCCGATGAATTGGATCAGAAGCTGCGCACCTGGTGGATGGCGGTGTCGGAGGGGCGCTTGGTGGGTTACGGGGGCGCGCTCATCATAGACGGCGATGCCCAGGTGCTGAAGGTGGCTACCCTTCCCGAGATGCAACGTGAGGGGATAGCCTCGCGGCTCATGGAGCGGGTGCTGGAGGATGCTCGCAACCTGGCAGCCCGCACCGTTTCCCTGGAAGTGCGCGCTTCCAATACGGGAGCAGCCGCCTTCTACGGATCATTGGGGATGTCTCCGGTGGGTCGGCGCCCACGCTACTATTCCGACAGGGAAGACGCGCTCATCTATCAAGGGAGCATCAGCGAGGTGCTGGGCCGTCTGGCCGAGAAGCGCAAGCGGAATGTGGCTGGCATCAGCCTTCAGGAACAGCGGCCACCCCAAGCTGCTGGGGCGGCTCCGCGCATCTTGGCCCTAGAGACCTCCTGTGATGAGACGGCGGGGGCGGTCGTAGACGGAGATGGGCGTATCCTGTCCGATGTCGTGGCCTCTCAGATAGATTTCCATGCTCGCTTCGGCGGCGTTGTGCCTGAGATAGCGAGCCGCAAGCATGTGGAGGCCATCTGCGGCGTGGCCGAAGCGGCGCTAGAGGATGCGGGCCTCCGCTGGCGGGATCTGGATGCTGTAGCGGCCACCTATGCACCGGGCCTCGTGGGGGCGCTAGTGGTGGGGGTGGCCTTCGCCAAAGGAGCAGCCTGGGCGCTGGCGGTACCCTATATAGGAGTGAATCACCTGGAAGGGCATATCTATGCGAACAAGCTCGGTTGCGCTGAAGAGGAGCCGTTCCAGCCCCCGGCGGTGGTGTCGCTGCTCTCGGGCGGCAATACGCTGCTGGTGCACATGCGCGACTGGCAGGATTATGAGGTCCTCGGTGCCACCATCGACGACGCAGTGGGGGAGGCATTCGACAAGGTGGCGAAGGCGCTGGGGTTGCCGTATCCCGGAGGCCCGCATATCTCCCGCCTAGCCAAGGAGGGCCAGGCGGACGCCATCAGCTTCCCCCGTGCGCTCCTGCATTCAGGGGATTACCGGTTCTCGCTCTCAGGGCTCAAGACTGCCGTCATCACCTATATCCAGAAGGCGCGAGAAGAGGGCACGCTGAATGTGCCTGATGTCTGTGCCAGCTTCGAGGCGGCGGTCATAGAGGTCCAGGTAGCGAAAGCGGCCAAGGCGCTGGAAGAGACAGGGGCGCCGACGTTCTGCCTAGGGGGAGGTGTAGCGGCGAACCCTGAGCTGCGGTCAGCCTATGAGCAGATGTGCGCCCTTCGCAAGGTGCGCTTGGTGATGCCGCCGTTGGCCTCCTGTGGGGATAATGCGGCCATGATAGCCCTCGTGGCCTTGGATCGCTTCGAGCAGGGGCGCTTCTTCGGTCTGGACGCGGATGCCTACGCCCACGCAGACCTCTCTGAGGCCTATTAGAGCGGCTTGGCGGCTACGTGCACGCAGGCGATGCCGCCCGTGCAATCGAACCAGGTCACGTTCGTGAATCCGGCTTCCTCCATAAGTGCGGCCACGCCCGCTTGATCCGGGTAGGCTTCTATGGAATTCGCCAGATACCGGAACCCCTTGGAACTGCCTGTGATGACCTTACCCCACAGCGGGATGGCATTCTTGAGGTATAGCTTGTAGGCAGCGCGCCAGGCGGGGTGGAGCGGGGTGGAGAAATCCAAGCAGGTGAAGCTGCCGCCCGGCTTCAGCACCCGCAGGACCTCGGAGAGCGCCCGTTCGCGTTCCGGCATGTTGCGTAGGCCATAGGCCATGGTGACGGCGTCGAAGGAATCCGCTTCGAAGGGAAGGTCCTGGCCGTCGGCCACTTGGAACTCCAGGGGCGTGTTCCCGCCTCGCCCCTCTTCGACATGCTTGCGTGCGACATCCAGCATCTCCGGTACCAAGTCGGTGCAGACCACCCGGCGCGGATGGAACTTCTCAGCCACGGCGAAGGATACATCCCCCGTGCCTCCCGCTATGTCCAGCACCACATCCGTGGGTTCGATGTCTGCCACCTCGCAGACCTTCTGGATCCAGCCCTTGTAGGCTCCAAAGCTGGAGCAGGCGTTGAAGAGCTCGTAGCGGTCCGCGATGGAGGCGAAGATGCTGCGCACCCGCACCGTGGAGATGTCAGGGTGAGCGGCGTGTCCGGTTGCTGTGTCGATGCTTGCCATGGCGTGCAGTATAACCCGGTCTCTCTCTGATAGAATTCAGGTTCGAGAAAATGCCGCGTCGCGCTTCGGCGGGCGCATCGGAAGAGCTATGCGAGCGAGGTCTTGGATGATACTCAGTGCGAAATACGTCTTTCCCATCACCGGAGACCCCATCGCGGGGGGTGCTGTCCTCGTCAAGGGGAATCGGATAGCGGACGTGGGGGATATGACCACGCTCCTCCAGCGCTATCCGGAGGAGGAGGTCAAGGATTTCGGCATGGCGGCGCTCATGCCGGGCTTTGTGGATCTGCACACACGCTTGGAGAAGACGGTGCTCAGGGGCTTGGTGGCCGACCAGCCTTACGCTCGGTGGATCCTCTCGGTGATCGAGAAGTCAACGCGCATGGAGAATGCCGATTGGTATGACTCCGCGGTCGTGGGCGGCTTGGATGCTCTGGCGAGTGGCATCACCACGGTGTGCGACATCACCGCTTCGGGGGCGGTGCTCAAGGCTACGCTGGCCTTGGGTCTGCGTTCGGTGATCTATCGCGAAGTGGGCGCTATGGACAAGATGCGGGTGAGCTACGCCATGCATTCCGCTGAGAGGGATATCGCTGATTGGCGTGACCGCACTGCGGGCACGAATGTGAGCGTCGGCATAGCTCCTGCGGCCATCTATGCCAATCACCCCCAGGTCTTCGGAATGGTATCCGAACTGGCCTGCGAAGAGGACCTGCCCGTGGCCATGCGCCTGGCAGGCAGTCGTGAGGAGTTCAACTTCGTGATGCGCGGCTCTTCCATGTTCGCCGTAGACAACATGGATGTGGAGACGCGCGGCTACGTTGAGATCCCACCCTGGCTTCCTTTTGGGGTGACGCCGGTGCGCTACGCTCTCAATTGGGGGGCCTTCGACGCTCCCAATGTGCTGATGATCCACGCCGTGCACATAGATGACGACGATATCCGCAAGCTGGTGGAGAAGGGTGTGGCCATCTGCACCTGCCCGCGGGCTAATGCGCAACTGGGCATGGGCGTGGCGCCGCTCTCCGAGCTGATCCAGGCCGGTCTGCGCATCGGATTGGGCACTGACTCGCCGGCAGCAACGGAATCCACCGATATGCTCTCCGAGATGCGCACGGGGCTCCTGTTGCACCGGGCTCGCGATACGCGGCGCTTCCTAGATGCGGCCACCATGCTGGAGATGGCCACCATCGGTGGAGCGCGGGCGCTCAAGATGGAAGATGAGATCGGTTCTCTGGAGATAGGCAAGCGGGCGGATATCATCGCCATAGACCTATCCAGTTCGCATCAGACACCTGAGGTCAACCCCATGTCTGCTGTGGTCAATACCTGCTCTGTGGCAGATATCATGATGACCATGGTAGACGGCAAGACGCTCTACGAGAAGGATCACTGGCATGTGGGCGTGGAAGTGGCCAAGAGCATCGCACGCGTCATAGAGATCCGGACGAAACTGCGCTCCTGACAGCGAAGGTGCGCGTACAATAGGCAGGCAACCAACGAGCAGCACAAGATGAGGCAAATCCCCTATGGCTAAGACCAACAAGAAAGCTAACAAGGACATACGCAACCTGACCCGTGAGCAGAAGGCAGAGCGCGCTCATCGTCGGGCCGAAGAGGCGAAGCGCGAGCAACAGCGGCGAGAGCGCCAGTCCATGATGAAGCGGGTGTTCACCATCGTGGTCTGCATCATCCTGATCTTGGCGCTGGGCATTCCCACCATGGCGCTCACGGTCTTTTCTCAGGGGTAGATCGTGTTCGGCATCGGCGGATTCGAGCTCTTCCTCATATTGATCTTCGGCTTCTTGATCTTCGGGCCTGACAAGCTTCCTCAGATAGCGAACACCCTCGGCAAGGCCATTGCGAAGTTCCGCACCGCTCAGGAGGAGATGACCGGTCAGCTCAAGACCCAGTCATTCATAGACAAGGATTCCGATGCGCCCTTCAAGAATCCTCTGGATGTGATAGAGTCCGCCGCCTCCCAAGCGAAGGAGGAGGCTGGCAAGGCCCAGGCCAAGGCCGAGGAGGTCACATCCAAGGTAGTAGAGCATACGGAGAGCTTCGCTGAGCGCAAGGCCCGCTATGATGAGGAAAGGCGTAAACGCAAGGAGGCGGAAGCAAAGGCGAAGGCCGAAGCGGAGGCGGCAGCCCCCGCGGAGCCAGAGCCGCGCGCGGATGTGCCCAAGAAGGAAGCGGCTTCGGTGGAAGATGCTGCCCCAGAGCCTGAAGCGAACAGCGATGATGGGGAGGTGTCAGCTTAGATGCCCATCGGTCCCGCTCGGATGCCGCTCTTCGACCATTTGGGAGAGCTGCGCATGCGCTTGGTGCGTATCGTGGCCTGCCTGGCCGTAGCCGTCTGCGTCTTCTACATGGCCGCCCCTCAGATGGGGCAGTTCCTCTTGATCCCCATTGCTGATTTCCTGCCCTTCAATCCGGAAACGGGCTACGTCGATCTGGTGGCCCTGGATCCCTTCGAAGCCTTCGCCGTGCGCTTCGAGATATCGTTCTTCTTCGGCGTGGTAGCCACCTCGCCGGTGATACTCTGGCAGCTATTGGCGTTCTTCCTGCCCGCGCTCAAGCCCAAGGAGCGCAAGTGGTTCGTGCCCACCTTCGTCGTAGGCGTGTTCCTCTTCGTGTTGGGCACGGTCTTCTGCTATTTGGTCATCCTGAATGCGGCGTTCCAGTGGCTGACCGATCAAGCCATGGGACTCGGCTACGTGGAACCTCGCATGAATTCCTACATAGACATCATCATCAAGTTCGAGATAGCCTTCGGATTCGCCTTCGAGCTGCCGTTGGTCATCTTCTACCTGGTCATCTTCGACGTGATCCCCTATAAGAAGCTGCGGGAGAGCTGGCGGATGGTCTACATCGTCTTGATGGTGCTCTGCGCGGTCATCACGCCAGATGCATCGCCGGTCACCATGCTGCTCCTGTTCGCTGCGCTCATCGCCCTCTACGAGCTGAGCCTCCTGCTAGCCCGCATCGTGTTGGCACGGCGCATCAAGCGCCAAGACGAAGAGCTGGCCCTCGTGAAGGATGAGGCCTAGGCCATGCATGAGCTGGGTATCATGACCAGCGTTCTTGATTCGGCCCGGGAAGCGGCGCAGGATGCCGGGGCGCTTCGGTTGCTCTCCATCACCCTTTCGGTGGGGGAGATGACCGAGGCTATCGAAGATGCGCTCCAGTTCGCCTTCGAAGCCCTCTGCGAAGACGATTCGTTCCTGAAGGGGGCTGCGCTCCACGTGAACATGATCGCGCCGAAGAGCCGTTGCTTGGAATGTGGAGAGACCTTCGAGCATGACCGGTTCCATCGGTTCTGTCCCCATTGTGACAGCTTCGCCACTGAGCTCATCGCTGGTCGTGAGCTGCAGATAGATTCCATCGAAGTCGACTTGCCAGAAGATGAGGAGTGAGCCCCTACGATGCCCAAGCACATAGACATGAAGCAGCCCATCCTGGATAAGAACGATTCCATCGCACGGGAGCTGCGTGAGCGCTTCGCCGACAATGGCGTGTTCGTGTTGGACCTTCTGGCCAGCCCGGGTTCAGGAAAGACCTCCACCATCCTAGCCACTATCGATGCGCTGCGCGATGAGTTCAACATCGCGGTCATCGAGGGGGATATCGCAAGTTCGGTGGATGCTGAGAAGATCAAGGCGCAGGGTACGGCGGCGGTGCAGATCAACACCGGGGGAGCCTGCCATCTGGAGAGCGCCATGATCCGTCGGGCCGTGGATGTGCTGGATCTGGACCGGTTAGATCTCATCATCATAGAGAACGTGGGGAATCTGGTGTGTCCGACGGATTTCGACCTGGGGGAGAACATGAAGGCCATGATCCTCTCGGTCCCGGAAGGTCATGACAAACCGCTCAAATACCCAGGCGTCTTCCAGGTGTCTGATGCGGTGATCCTCAACAAGGCTGACACGATGCCCGTCTTCGATTTCGAAGAAGAGGCATTCAATGCTTCAGTCAGGCAACTGAACCCCCAGGCGCCCATCTTCAAGATGTCGGCTACGAAGGGTGATGGTGTCAGCGAATGGGCCGAATGGTTGGCTGATAAGATCCGCGCCGTACAGGTCTGACATCCATGCGCTCATTGGCAATGGACTCGGTGCTGGATGGGATATGCGCTCAGACAGCTGCCTTCGTTCAGGAAGCGGGCTTCACCGATGTGCTCATCGGGCTTTCGGGCGGCTTGGATTCCAGCGTGGTTGCCGCTCTTGCTTGCAAGGCTCTCGGCCATGAGCATGTCCATGGCATCCTCATGCCCAGCCCCTACACTTCGGCGGATTCCGTGCGCGATGCGTCGGAGCTTGCACAGGGCCTTGGCATCAGCGCACCTGCGTTCCCCATCACTCAGACCTTCGCTACCTTTGCCGATGACTACGAGACCTTCTTGGATGAGCCCCTTTCCGGGCTTGCCGCTGAGAACACCCAAGCGCGTCTGCGCATGTGCATCTTGATGGCGCTTTCCAATGCGAGGGGCTGGATGGTGCTGAACACCGGCAATCGCTCTGAGGCTGCCATGGGGTACTCCACCTTGTATGGGGATACTGCTGGCGCCTTCGCGCCCATCGGTGGCTTGTACAAGACGGAGGTCTTCGCCTTGGCTGCCCATCTGAATGAACAAGCTTGCCAGGCAGGAGCTCAGCCTCCCATCCCGCACAACATCCTCGTGAAACCACCCAGTGCTGAGCTCTCTTTCGATCAAACGGACGAAGCCTCTTTGGGCATCTCCTACGATGAGCTCGATGAGCTGCTCTTCCAGATGACAGATGAGGGACTCCCTCCTGATAGCATCTCTTCTGAGGCCCAGAGGATCCGGGAGCGCTATGAGAAGAACGCATTCAAACGGGCGCTCGAGCCGCCCTTTGCGAAGATCAATCCCTAGAGAAGGAGCGAACATGAAAGCAGTCATCCCCGCCGCCGGTCTAGGAACGCGATTCCTGCCCGCAACGAAAGCCGTTCCCAAAGAGATGCTGCTCGTGGGGGACAGGCCAGCCATCCAGTTCGTCGTGGAGGAGGGTCTGGCATCCGAAGCTGACGAAGTGGTCATCGTGAACTCTCCTGGCAAGCAAGCCATCGAGGACCATTTCTCCCCCGATCCCGATCTGGTAGCGCTCCTCCGAGAGCGGGGTAAGGATGCCTATGCAGATGCCGTAGAGTACGTAGGTGATCTGCCTGTCAGCTTCGTCTACCAAGAGGAAGCGTTGGGTCTTGGACACGCCGTCCTCTGCGCAGCGGAGAAGACCGCAGACGAAGCGTTCTATGTGCTCCTGGGCGATGTGCTCGTGCCGGACAACAAGATGCTCCCGGCCATGCAGGCGGTCTCTGATGCCCATGGCGGCGCTTCAGTCATCGCTGTGATGCCCGTACCTGACGAAGAGGTTGACCGCTTCGGCATCATCGCGGGGTCTGAGGTGGAACCAGGGGTCTGGAAGGTGGAGGAGCTCGTTGAGAAGCCGCCTCTGGCAGAGGCACCCACCAACCTGGCAGTCTTCGGGCGCTATCTGTTGACGCCGCGGGTCATGGAGCTTCTGCGTGATGTGGAGCCTGGTGTGGGCGGAGAGATCCAGCTCACCGATGCGCTGGATGCGCTCTTGTGCGAAGAGGAGATGTACGCGTTGGTGGTGAGCCCTGATGAAGGGTTCGACACGGGTACGCGTGAGAGCTGGCTTGCCACGAACAACGCCCTTGCTGGCTGATCTTTTCTGACAGGGAACGGGATAACCTTCCCCGCAAGGGGCGTTCGGCCTTAGGCCTTGGCTTTCGAAAAGACGTGATGCTTCGCTTATATCACGCTTTTCTCGGCCTGCGGAATCGGCCTCAACCCCTCACGGGGAAGGGCTGTCTTCGTGTAACAATAAAAGATCCTCACCGCACTGCTGATGGGACCCTCCGGGTCCGCATCACCGGTGCGGGCGGCTACCGCCGCGTTGGCGCGCTTCGCGCGTAATCACCGTCCTGGATCCGTAGGGGCCGACCCTGGTCGGCCCTGGGTCGAACAGGGTCGACCCCTACGCGGGAAGATGTGCGCCGGTCAATGCATCCTTCTGTTTCTCTTCGGCGGCGCCTAACTTAATGCCGCTGCTCACGCAGCGGGGAGAGGTGGGTTGTGACCTGTGCATACCTGCGGGGGTTTTCTGGGTCGTTGTGTTGGGCCGACCGAGGTCGGCCCCTACAAGAATAATGCCGCAGGTCCTGCGTAGGGGCGGATCGTGATCCGCCCGTCGTTGCCCCCGGGTGAACCCGGTGCGTCAGGCTACTCGGCAGGTGCCGCAATGAATATGTTGTGCATGGTCTTCGCGCAACGCATCCCTCAAAAGCGTGAGACGTCGATGCTGGCCGCCGCTTCCGCGGCGGCTATGAAGATCGACCTATACACACCGCTTTGGGTGTTAGCTACGTGCCTGATGTTGAGCTCTCCACGCTGCAACGAATTCATGGGAGGTGCGCACCGGAATGGGGGAGTGGGCGAAGTCCTTCACGTTCCGCGTGATGATGACGCTGCATTGCGCTTTCATGGCTAGTGCACAAATGAACGCATCTTCTATATCTGAGAGATCGAGCGCCATGCCTCGTAAGACTGCGCTCTCATCAAGGGGACATAGCGTAACGAGATCGAGGATCTTTGAGATAGCCTCGCGCGCCGTAGGCGCATCTTTATTCTTCTCTATCACATAGAAGATGGTGCTGAGCGAATCCGTTGACAGGCAAAGCTGCAGCTTACCTTGCTCACCCAGAGCAAAGATGAACAGTGCATCTTCGAGAAAGCCCTTGCGGGCCTGTAGAAGATCAAGCGCGATATTGGTATCTAGGAAGACCTTCTCCATCTATGCACTATCCTTTTCGATGCGATGAGCGCGATAGTCTTCTTCGCTTATCGGTCCAGCTCCTATGCCGACGAGCGAGCTCAATTTGCTGCTGATGGGGACGGCTTCATCTGATGCACCTTCCGATCCTAGGAGCAACAGGAAATCCTCGACCATCGATGAGAGGCTACGGCCCTGTTTCTGGGCATATTGCTTGCCGCGTTTGATGGCACTTTGTTCGATGCTCAGGGTCAGCTTCTGGTTCATAGCTCCTCCGATCGGATATACGTGTATCATATCACGATATATACGTATAAGAGCAAGGGGTATAGTTACAGCGAACTTGTTGATGCTCGCGGGGCGTTCCTTAGCTCACGCGCATTGCGTAACGCATCCTCGTGCGAAGCGCGACCCATCCGACCCTGCTGCGCTCTACGGGTCGTTGCATTGGGCCGAGCGTGCTCGGCCCCTACGGATTCGGGACAATATCCTACGTCCCCATTGTCCAGGATTGCATGAAGTGCGTTCGCCGTGATCCTTGATGCAAGGGTCGGTTTCTGTCCTCGTCACATCACAAATGCCGCAAGTTCGTTCGATAGTCGCGCAGGCGCTCTTCGCCGAAGTCGGCGATGACGGAATCGAGCGCGGAGGCGATCTGTTGTCGATGCTCGGGCAGCCTGCCGCGCAGCATCACCGGGTTCGATGCTCCCAGCATGGCGAATTCCACCGGGATGCTCAGCCGCGAGATCAGCTCTTTCACTTCCTTATACTTCTCGACCTCGCCTTCTTCAGCCCATCTTCCCGCTTCTATCTCCTGGTATAGCGCCGAACTCTTGTAGATGGTGAGCATGTTCGCACCGATGAGCCAGGGGCTTACCTCGTTGCACACCCGCGCCGTCGCCTGCGCACCTTCGATACCGCGCCCCTTCCCCGAGATACCCGCCAGATAGAAGAACGCGTAGCCGATGCCCACTGCGTCGAGTCGGGCGCACTGCTCGACGATGTCGCGCGCCGTGTAGCCCTTGTCCATGAACGCCAGCGCCTCGTCGTCCCCGGTCTCGATGCCGATGGTCAGTCCGTCGAATCCCGCCGCCGCAAGCTCGCGCAGCTCGGCGTCCGTCTTCCGGGCGACGTCCGTCACGCGCGAGAAGCACCCGACGCTCTCGCACTGCGGGAAGTACGTGCGTACCAGCGCGCTGATCTCAAGGAGGCGCTCAGCCTTCAGCCCGAAGGGGTTCGCCCCGGTCAGGAAGACGTGCCTACAGCTTGCCGCGTCCGTCTCGAACAGCCGCTCCTCGGCCTTGCGCAGCGGGTCATGGTACCAGGTCTGCGCCTCTAGCAGGTCCGCCTCGATGTCCTCCAGAGGCGATGGACGGAACTTGAACGGCAGGTCCTCGTAGAGCGTGCAGAACTTGCAGCGATGGTGCGTGCATCCCGCCGTCGCTTCGATGATGAGCGAGCCTGCCTCGTAGGGCGGTCGCCAGATGGTCCCCGTGTAATGCATGCTTCCTCCTTCGCGCGGCATGGTTTGACAGCCATCACCTTCCGTTTGGTACCATTATGGGAATGCTGGTATTGGATTTGAAGTACTGTCTTTTTCTGCAGTACTCGGAAGGACGGCCTATGGCGCGTAGGCAAGGTGTGGAAGTGGAGCGCTGCAAGTCGGTCTCCATGATCCAGCGCATGATCGGCGGGAAGTGGAAGATCGAGATCCTCTTTTACGTCGCCCTCAAGGACGTCCGCCATTTCGGGCAGTTGCGGCGCTGCATCGGCACCATCTCGGAGTCGACGCTTTCGAAGCAGCTGAAGGAATTGGTCGATGATGGCTTCCTGGAGCGCACTGATTTCGGCGAGGTGCCCCCGCGCGTGGAATACGCGCTGACGAAGCGGGGGATGAGCTTCGTACCCATACTGCTCGCCATGAAGGAGTGGGGTGAGAAGGAGCTAAGACGGTAGGATGACGCAGGAGGGGGATGATGCCATCAGTTGGCGGGTCGTCCGAACATGGACGCGAGGTCTTGGATCCGCCCGTCGTTGCACCCAGTCTTCGCGCATCCCGCTTGGGAGTATATTGCAGGATGAATTATACGAACAGATGTGCTAGTATGCATCCATGCAAACGAACTCCTTATTCCAAGAGATGGAAGATGCCAACCGCCTTGCGGCATCGCCTTTGGCGGTGCGCATGCGGCCAGAGACGCTGGATGACATCGTCGGCCAGGTAGAGGCCATCGGCCCTGATAGCTGGCTTCGCAGCGCCATCGAATCAGACACTCTGAGCTCGGTCATCCTCTATGGCCCGGCTGGTACTGGGAAGACTTCCATCGCCCATGTCATCGCGAAGACCACCCACGCGCGGTTCGTAGAGGTGTCTGCCATCGGCGGCACGGTGTCGGATCTGCGCCGGGAGATAGCCGAAGCGGATAAGCGCCTTTCCGCCTCAGGAGAGCGCACCATCCTCTTCGTGGATGAGATCCATCGGTTCAATCGCAGCCAGCAGGATGCGCTGCTCCATGCCGTGGAGGACCGCACGGTCATCCTCATCGGAGCTACTACTGAGAACCCCTTCTTCGAAGTGAATTCCGCGCTCATCTCCCGTTCGCGCGTGGTGCAGCTGATCTCTCTTTCTGACGCGGAAGCGGAGGACCTCATCCGCCGGGCCGCCTTAGATGAGCGGGGCCTGGCTGGGGCGGTGCAGCTGGAAGACGATGCCGTCCATGCCATTGTCACGCTTTCCGGGGGTGATGGCAGGAATGCGCTCACCACCCTTGAGTTGGCTGCTGACCTTGCGAAGGCAACGGAGGAGGGCATCCTCACCCAAGCCATGGTGGCCAAGGCGAATCCGCATCGGAATATCCCTTATGACAAGAACAAGGATATGCACTATGACGTCATATCCGCTTTCATCAAGTCCATGCGCGGTTCGGATCCAGATGCCGTGCTCTATTGGCTCGCACGCATGATCGAAGGGGGCGAAGACCCGAAGTTCATCGCCCGACGCATCTTCATCTGCGCGGCGGAGGACGTGGGCAATGCTGATCCACAAGCGCTGCTCATCGCTGAGGCCGCTTTCAAGGCGGCAGAGGTCATCGGGTACCCCGAATGTCAGCTCATCTTGGCTCAGGCTGCCACCTATATTGCCCTGGCGCCGAAGTCGAACGCTGCCTGCGGCATCTTTGACGCACATGCTGAGGTGCGCAACGGTCCCGTTCGTTCGGTGCCCGACAATCTCCGCGACCGCCATAGGCCCGGTTCAGAGGATTATGGTGAATACAAGTATCCCCATAACTACCCGGGCGGTTGGGTGGAGCAGCAGTATCTGCCTGATGGCCTGGAGAGGGGTTCGTTCTACCAGCCCAGTGAGCGCGGCTGGGAAGGCTATCGCACAGAAGCCACGAAACGGGACAGAGGAGGATCCGATGGAAGAGGCTGACGAATTCAAGCGCCCTCCCAACGAGGACGATGACGGCTACGATCCCTATTCTGACCGTCGGGAGGAAGAGCCTCGGTTCGAAGAGGATCCCTGGCGCTAGCAGAGGATGTCAGCGGGCATCCTTCCTCGCTTGGATGAGCAGCACTACGAACCCGAGGATGCCTGCCACCAGAGAGGCTAGTAGGATGGCCAGCTTCGCTTGGGTGATGAACAGCGCATCCGTGTAGGCGAGGTTCGCCACGAAGATGGCCATGGTGAACCCGACGCCACCTAGGATGGAGGCACCTAGCATGTGCTTCCAGGTGACGTTCTCAGGGAGTTTCGCTATCTTCAGCTTCACGCAAAGCCAGCTCAAGGCCATGATGCCCACGGGCTTGCCCAGCACCAATCCGAAGAAGACGCCCAGGACCACGTTGCTGGTGAGCAACCCTGTCACGTTGCTGCCCGCAAATGAGACATCGGCGTTGGTGAGCGCGAACAAGGGCAAGATGAGGAAGTATACCCAGGGGTAGAGCTTGTGCTCAAGGCGCACGGCCGGCGGCACCACCTGACGAGAGACATTCGACAGGCTGGAAACGGTGTTCAGATACTTCTTCTGGGAGATGAGCGGTGCTTCCTCGTCGTGGTAGGTCTCTGCCAGTTGCACGCGCTCGTCTGACCAACGCAAGAAGTTCTTCATATGGATGCGGCTGCCGGAGGGGATGACGAAGGCGAGCAGCACTCCGGCGATGGTGGAATGGATGCCAGACATGAAGACGCAGAACCAGAGCACGCAACCCAGCAGCATGTAGGGCACCAATGAGTACACGTGGGCCCGGTTGATCCCGATGAGGACGATGAGCACCAACAGGGCTGCTCCCAGCCAGAGGACATCAGGACTGCTCCCATAGAAGATGGCGATGACCAGGATGGCGATGATGTCGTCGGCTACAGCCAGGGTGGAGAGGAACACGCGAACCCCTCCCGGGACCCTGCTGCCCAGAAGCGCCAGGATGCCCAAGGCGAAGGCGATGTCCGTTGCCGTGGGAACGCCCCAGCCCCCGGCTGTCAAGGGATCGCCTCCATTGAAGGCCAGATAGATCAAGATGGGGGCTGCTACGCCACCGAGGGCTCCCAAGATGGGCAGAGCCGCTTGACGGATATTCGTCAGCTCTCCCACCGTCATCTCGTACTTGATCTCAAGGCCTACCAGCAAGAAGAAGATAGCCATCAAGATGTCATTGATGATATGCGCAAGGGACATCTCTCCGTGGAAGCTGCCTACCCCTAGTATCACATGGATGTCCCAGATATCCAGGAAGCTCTGGTAGGCATCGGTGTTGGCGATGATGAGCGCTGCGATAGCAGCGAGCAGCATTATGCCTGCGGCCCGGGTGGAGGAATGGGTGAAGCTGATGAGCTTCCGGATGCGTCGGTTGTGCCCCTGCACCTCGTCTATGTAGATGCCGTGAGGGTCTGGGTTAGCGGGAGTGGGGGGCGTGATGGGGCTTACCTCCCGCACCTCGCAGGCAGGTCCGCTCTCCTCAGTGCCCTTTGGCTGGGACGTCTGATCCAAGTCATCTGTGCTCATATCATCTCCATCTGCCTATAGCTTGGGATTGGATATTAGTGCACTGGGGAAATCTGACCGTTCGAATTATCGTTTTGTTATCGTTACGCCAAGGCAAAGGCTCATCTGGGATGCATGCGCTATCCTTGGATAGGTATTATCCGAATCGAGAAAAGGTGGCGAAGATATGGATATCACCGTTTCCGGTCGTAAGATGCCCGTGAGCGATTCTCTGAGGAGCTATGCGGAAGACAAGATCGGCAAGACCGTGACCCAGCTCGAAGTAGGCGCCATTGCCTGTGAGATCGTCCTCTATCGCGAGAAGAACAAGTCCATCCAGCATGCTGCTGTCTGCGAGGTCACGGTGATCATGCCGGGCCATGTGGCTCGTGTGGAGGAGAGCGAAGAGGATATGTTCGCTGCCATAGATGTGGCTGCAGCGAAGATAGCCCGTCAGCTGCGCAAATTCAAGACTCGCGTCCATGCCAAGCGCACCAAGAAGAACGAGAAAGCGGTGGAGTTCCAGCACGAGGATGCTCACTCGGAATCAGAGCTCGATCTGGACAAGCTCATGGAAGAGCTCTCTGAAGATGAGATCGTGCGTCGCAAGAAGATCACCTACACGCCCATGACCGAAGAGGAAGCCATGATCGAGATAGACCTCATCGGTCATGATTTCTTCGTCTACACCGATCGGGACTCAGGGGATGTCCACGTTCTCTATCGGCGTGGTGACGGCTCCTACGGTCTACTCACCCCAGACAACTCCTAAGAGCCTGCTTCACATCCGCTATGGAATACAAGCTCCCGAAGGCCACGATAGGGCTTTCGGGAGCTGCTTCTTCTAAGGCGTGCTGTACGGCCTCCTCGGCTGTAGCGTAGGCGGTGACATCCGCCTCTGAATCCAGGACATTGATCCGGAAGGCCAGGTATCCCGCCTTCAGCGCCCGGGGGTTGCGCGGGGCATAGGTGAGGTAACGTGCGCCCTTCTGGATATGGGGCTTGAGGATCCCCTCCACATCCTTATCCTGGAGGACGCCAATCACATATACAGGCGGCTTCTTGGGCTTGAACTCCTCTAGGGTGCGCGCCAAGAGCTCCGCGCCGTCAGGGTTATGGGCCCCGTCGATGATCACCAAAGGCGTTCGGGACATCACCTCGAGCCTTCCTGGCCAAACGGCTTTCAATACCCCTTCCTTCACCGCCGTGGGGGGTATGTCCCATCCCCGTTCGCGAAGGGTGCGTGCGCCTTCGATGGCAAGGCAGGCGTTTTCGGGCTGATAGGAGCCCAGAAGACGGGTGGCGAACCCTTCGCCCCGGTAGGCGAAGCCGCGGATGTCATAGCCGTTCAGTCCGATGGAGCAGATATCCTTCGCATGCACCACCGTGAGGGGGCTCTGCTCCTCTTCGCAGGTATCCTTGATGACCTCCTGGACCACTGGCTCTTGCTCGCAGGTGACGCAAGGGATGCCGTGCTTGATGATGCCCGCCTTCTCGGCGGTTATCTCATCCAGCGTGTCACCCAAGATGTCCGTATGGTCGAAGCCTATCCGCGTGATGATGCTGACCTCAGGGGTTATCACGTTGGTGGAATCCAGTCGCCCTCCCAGGCCCACCTCCATGATGCAGATATCGCATCGCTGCTGAGCGAAGTGCAGCAAGGCTACGGTGCACATCAGCTCGAATTCCGTGGGGTGCTCACCTGTAGCAGCTTCCACCATCTCAGCGGCTTCCTTCACCGCCAGGGTGCACCGGAGCAGGTCCTCACTGGCTATCTCGGAGTCATTCACGCGAATGCGCTCCTCGAAGCGCTCTATATAGGGGCTGGTGAAGAGCCCGGTGCGCAGGCCCGCTGCTTGGCAGATGGCATTCAAGTAGGCGCAGGTGGAACCCTTTCCGTTGGTCCCGGCTACATGGATGAATCTGAGCTGTTGCTCGGGGTTGCCCAGCTCATCCAGGAGGAGCCGCGTGCGCTCAAGGCCCAGGCTCACCTGTTGCCAGCGGGGTGCATTGATGTATGCAACGGGGTCGAACGTCATAGGTGACAAGGGTAGCATCTGATCGGGCATCGACACCGTGCATTCTTGAAATGACATCACATATCATATATGAGCATATATTCATGTGTTATACTCCGCAGTCAAGGATAATACAAGGCAAGCGAGGTTCGGATGGAAGACGGTCGGGAACGGCAGACCTTGCGGTTGGCCATAGATGGCATGCATTGTGCCAACTGCGCTGCCAATATCGAGAAGCATTATCGGGAAACGCCGGGTGTTCTGGATGTAGCAGTGAACCTGGCGAACAATACCGGCCAGGTCACCTTCGACCCGTCCCAGGCTTCAGTGGATGACATGCTCCGCGTCTTCGATGATCTCTCCTTCACTGCTGAGGTCATCCCTGAGAACGCCCCCTTGGTGGATGAAGGGCGCCGAACCCGGGAAGCGGCTCGGGTCAAGCATGACGCATCCGTGTTCGCTCTCTCCTTGGCCCTCACGCTGCTCATCGTCTGCTTGGGCATGGTACCTGGCTGGCACATGGGCCTCGGGAGCGCTCTGGCAGGCCTCTTCGTACCTGACCCCACCCATGTCCAAGCCATGTTCGTGGGCTCTCTGGTCCTGATGGCATTGACCATCCCCGTTCAGTTCGGCTGCGGTGCGCGCTTCTATAAGGGCGCCTTCGCCTCCCTCAAGAGCGGTAGCGCGAACATGGACGTACTGGTGGCCTTGGGAACCTCCATCGCCTTCCTCTTCTCGCTCTACATCACCTTCCTGCCTGTCATCACCGGAGACTGGACGGGGCATGCGGCCATGGTCATCAATGAGGGGATGCCCTATTACGAGACCTGTGCCATGCTGATCACCTTCGTCTTGCTGGGCAAGATCTTGGAAACCCGGGCGAAGGGAGCCACCAATCAAGCCATCGAGGGGCTCATGAATCTGACACCGCCTACGGCCACGGTCCTGCGCGGAGGTCAGGCCGAAGAGGTGCCTCTGGCTCAAGTGATGGCGAGGGATGAGGTGCTCGTGCATCCCGGCGAGAAGGTGCCGGTGGACGGCGTCGTGGTGGAAGGGTCGTCAGAGGTGGACGAATCCATGCTCACGGGAGAGCCGCTTCCTGTCCTCAAGGGGCCGGGAACAGAGGTGGTGGGTGGCACCGTGAACACCACTGGATCCCTCATCGTTCGGGCTCAGCGGGTGGGAGCTGATTCCACCCTGGCCCGCATCGTGCGGGCGGTGGAGGACGCCCAAGGGAGCAAAGCGCCCATCCAGCGGCTGGCAGACAAGATCGCGTCCATCTTCGTCCCGGTCATCCTCGGGGTGGCCCTGCTCACCTTCTGCCTGTGGGCATTCGTCGTCCCTGCACTGGTATCGAACGTACCGCTGCCCTGGGGCGAGGTGCTGGCCCAGGCCGTTCTGCCCGCCATCGCGGTCATCGTGGTGGCCTGTCCCTGTGCGCTCGGCCTGGCTACCCCCACGGCTCTCATGGTGGGCATGGGCAAAGGGGCTCAGTTGGGCATCCTCATCAAGGATGGCGAAGTGCTCGAGCGCCTGTGTCGGCTCACCGGCGCCGTCTTCGACAAGACAGGCACCATCACCCGGGGAGCACCCCAGGTGGTGAGCTGCACTGTGCCCGAAGGGTACCTGCCCTTGGCTGTGGCTTTGGAAGCGAAGAGCGAACATCCCCTGGCCCGGGCCGTGGTGGCCTACGGGGAAGCCCAGGGCATCTCCGAGCTGCCTCCTGTCCAGGGCTTCGAAGCCCAGGTGGGCGAAGGGGTGCGTGGTGTGGTGGCAGGTCATGAGGTCTTCGTGGGCTCCCGGGTCCTCGTGGACGGCAAGGATGTAGGGAGCTTCAAGTTCCGAGACGAACCCAAGCCGGATGCTGCCCACGCCATCGCCCAGCTGACGGAGGCCCACGGGGTGAGCTGCTTCATGGTGACCGGAGACGCCCAAGCTACAGCAGAGGCAGTGGCAGCGGACGTGGGCATCCCTCAGGATCACATCTTCTCAGGGGTGAAGCCCATCCAGAAGGCCGCTATCGTAGAAGAGGTGAAGCAGGCGGCAGGAGAGAGCGTCATCGCCTTCGTGGGAGACGGCATCAACGATGCCCCTGCTCTGGCGGCGGCGGATGTGGGTATCGCCATGGCTAGTGGGACCGATGTGGCCCTGGAGGCAGGCCAGGTGGTGCTCATGCACGATAGGCTCTTGGATATGGTCACAGCCCTGCGGCTCTCCAAGGCCACCATGCGCAAGATAAAGCAGAACCTGTTCTGGGCGCTCATCTACAACTGCATCATTATCCCCCTGGCGGCTGTGGGCATCCTGGCTCCTGCTCTGGCGGGAGCTGCCATGGCGCTTTCCAGCGTCACCGTCGTCTGCAATTCGCTCCTGCTCAAGCGCTTCTCATGAGCGTTGGGGACAAGGGCGGAAGAAGGGGCCTGCGGATTGTGGAATAATATCCTCACAGGGATCACCACATCCTGAGGAGGAGCATCTATGAACTGTGCAGGCATCGTCTTGGCGGCCGGAGCCGGGACCCGCATGAGATCCAAGAAGCCGAAGGTCATCCACGAGATACTGGGGCGTCCGCTGGTGATGTGGCCCATAGCGGCCCTCAAGGAGGCGGGCATCCAGGACGTCACCGTGGTGGTGGGGCCTGAGGATGACCGGGTGCAGGCAGTGGTCTCCGGTGAGGCGAATGTGGCCATCCAACAGCAGAAGCTCGGAACGGCGGATGCTGCCAAGGCGGCCATGGAGACAGAGGCGCTCTCCGCTTTCGAAGGCAGCGTCGTCTTGGTCTACGGAGACTGTCCCTTGCTCACCCCTGAGACCATCCACCACCTCATGGAAACCCGCATCCAGGAAGATGCCGCCGCTGTGGTGCTCACCTTCCGGATGGAGGACCCCTTCGGCTACGGGCGCATCATCCGTGAGGACTCCTTTGAGGCAGACCTTCCCCAAGGGCCGGTGGTGGCCATCGTGGAGCAGAAGGATGCCAGTCCCCAGGAGGCTCAGGTCTGCGAATGCAATTCCGGGTTCTACTGCTTCGATGCCGCCCAGCTGCGCAGCTGTCTCTCACAGGTGACCAATGACAATGCCCAAGGGGAGTACTACATAACGGATGTGGTGGCGCTTCTGCGCGAAGCGGGGGAGAAGGTCGTGGCGCTGACCACGGATGATCCCCAAGAATGCGCCGGGGTGAACTCCCGGGTGCAGCTGGCGGAAGCCACTCGCGCCATGCAGCAGCGCATCAATCGCGCCCATATGGAGGCAGGTGTCACTATGTTGGCACCGGACCTGGTCTGGATCGGCCCGGACGTCACCCTTGAGAGGGATGTCACGCTCCTCCAGAATGTGACGCTCATGGGCTGCACGTCCGTGGGAGAGGACTCCGTCATCGGTCCGGATACGCGCTTGGTGGATACCCACGTAGGACAGGGATGCGTTGTGGATGAGACCATCTCCTACGAGGCGCGGATAGACGATGGAGCCACCACGGGTCCGCGGGCTTATCTGCGGCCGGGGGCGCACCTCATGGAGGGAGCTAAGGCGGGCACCCATGTGGAGATCAAGAAATCCACCGTGGGTCCCGGCTCCAAGGTGCCGCACCTCTCCTACATAGGGGATACCACCATCGGCGAAGGGGTGAACATCGGTGCTGGTTCCATCACCTGCAATTACGATGGCAAGCAAAAGCATGCCACGGTCATCGGGGATGGCACGTTCATCGGCTCCGACACCATGATGGTGGCGCCGGTGAACATCGGAGCGAACGTGACCGTAGGGGCGGGTTCTGTCATCACGAAGGATGTTCCTGACGATGCCCTCGCAGTGGCGCGAGCCCGGGAGAGCGTGTATGACGGATGGACCTTGGCTCATCGGAAATGACAGCCCATTCAGCCCTTGGAGAGGGCGTTGAGCGAATACAATGAGGGCACTGCATAAATCACGAAAGGGAGCGCGAAGATGACCGAGATGCAGAAATCGCTAGCCTTGTTCTCTGGATCCATCAGCCCAGAGGTGGCCGAGAAGATAGCCGACCAGCTCGGCGTTGACTTGGGGAATGTGAAGCTGGAGAAGTTCGCCAACGGTGAGATCTATGCGCGGTACATGGAGAGCCTTCGTGGCGCTGACGTATTCCTCATCCAATCCGTGGCGGGCAATGGCGAAGCCGATGTGAACGATGCCCTCATGGAGCTCCTCATCATGGCTGATGCAGCCAAGCGCGCTTCCGCCCGCGCCATCACCGCCGTCATCACCCATTACGGCTATTCCCGCCAAGATCGCAAGGCTGCAGCCCGCGAGCCCATCACCGCGAAGCTGGTGGCGAACCTCATCACCACCTCTGGCATCACGCGCGTCATGACCATAGACTTGCACCAGGGCCAGATCCAGGGCTTCTTCGATATGCCCGTGGACCACCTGACGGCTCTGCCCATCCTGGCTGACTACTTCCGTGCCAAGGGATTCCCCGAAGACAAGGTCTGCGTGGTGTCTCCGGATGTGGGCCGCGCGAAGGCGGCGAAGAAGCTCTCGGACATGCTGGGGGCTGATCTGGCCATCATGCATAAGGGGCGCCCGGGCCACAACAAGGCTGAGATAACGGCTCTCATCGGCGATGTGGATGGGAAGATCTGCATCATCAACGATGACATGATAGATACCGGTGGCACCATCGTGGCGGCAGCGGATACGCTCAAGGCCAAGGGAGCCGAAGCGGTCTATATCTGCTGCACTCACCCCGTCTTCTCCGGCCCTGCCTATGAGCGGCTGGAGAACGCTCCGGTGGAGGAGGTGGTGGTCTGCGACACCATCCCCGTGCCCCTGGAGAAGCAGACGGGAAAGATCAAGGTGGTGAGCGTGGCACCGCTCTTCGCCCGCGCCATCGCCAACGTCTACAGCAACGGCTCCGTCAGCTCTCTCTTCGATCCGGATTTCGCCCTCTAGGGGCGTCGGCCGGGAACGGGAGCCCATGAGCATCTTTCGCAAGCCCAGCCCCCCTGATTGGGTGATAGCGGGTCTGGGCAATCCAGGGGAGGAGTATGCCCACACCCGGCATAACGCCGGGTTCGATGGGGTGGATGAGCTGGCCCAGGAAGCGGGAAGCCCTTTCTGGAAGAGCGAGTGCGGTGCGCTGACCGCTCGGGTGAGCCTGGCGGGGCAAGACGTGCTCTTAGCCAAGCCCCAGAGCTTCATGAACACGAGCGGAGGTCCGCTCTCCAAGCTCCTCAAGCTCTACGGGGTGGGTCCAGACAAGCTCATCGTCATCCATGACGAACTGGACATAGATCCGGGCACCATACGGGTGAAGCAGGGCGGGGGCCATGCGGGTCACAACGGGCTCAAGTCCATCGAAGAGAAGCTGGGTACGCGGGATTGGCTGCGGGTCCGCATCGGCATCGGGCGGCCACCGGGGAGGATGCCCACGGCAGACTATGTCTTGAAGCGCCCCCGGGGAGATGAGGAAGAGCTCTTCTGCGAGGCGGTCCACCGGGGCGCCGAGGCCGTCCCCTTCCTCATCGAGCAGGGCCTGGTTGCAACCCAGAACAGGTTCAACTGATGGCCTATCGGACCATAGAGGGTGAGGCAGCGGCTGAGATCGTCGAGAAGAAGTCTCGGTTCATCGCTCAAGTGAGCCATGCGGGATCAGAGGAGGAGGCTTTGGCCTTCTTGGCCCGTATCCGGGATGAGCATAAGACGGCCAGGCACAATGTCTACGCCTATATCCTGCGAGGCGGTCGCACTCGTTACTCCGATGACGGGGAACCGGCTCAGACCTCTGGCCTCCCTACCTTCCAGGTGCTGCAACATGCGGGCCTGGAAGACGTCATCTGCGTCACCACGCGGTACTTCGGTGGCGTGCTCTTGGGTACGGGAGGTCTGGTGCGCGCCTATACCCAGGCAGCTCAAGCTGCTTTGAACGTAGCCCGTATCGTCCAGATCCAGCGGTGCGTGGATATCAGCATCCGCCTGCCCTACGCCGATCACGATGCGGTGGTGAGGCGCATCCAAGAGAAGGGCGCGAAGATCCAAGCCTCTGCATTCACCGACCAGGTTGCTCTGACGGTGCGCGCCTTGGAGGCGGACGCGGAGCGCTTGCGCCAGGCCATCATCGAGGCATCCCGCGGTCAAGCCGTCATTGAGGCCACTGACCCCTTCGATGCGCCCTTCTAGCCCTTAGCGCAGGTTGTAGGGGATCACCGTCTTCGGCAGGCCGTTCTCTCCGTAGATGATGTCAGGCTCTCCAGCAACGAGGGGCCGGAAGTAGCCCAGGGCCTCTTCGGTGATGCCCTGGTAGTCAGGGAGGATCCACTCCTGGGGGAACGTCTTCACGAAGTTCGCGAACTCAGCTGCGGGCCCGGCGAAGTATCGCGGATCGTAGGAGCCTTCTGCCGTCTGGCCTCGGCGCACTCCCACCACTTGGGCGGTGAAGCCGAGATCTGCTGACCGCATGTGGGCCGAAAGCCCCAGTTCAAAGGCTTCCGCCACATCTACCTTGGATTGGGCGAAGTTGGACGAGCGAGCGGCCCGGGAGAGGTCTTGCACCACACCGCGGGGCGCGATGCCCGCATCCAGGATCATCTGCTTCAACGTGAGGGCGGCTCCTCCGAGGACCGCGTGGGCGAAGCCGTCATTGGCGCTCTCGCCAGCGGAGATATAGGTGCCATCTGCGTAGCGGGCCCCTTCGCTGACCACGATGTAGCAGGAGCCTTGGGCATCCATCTTCTGTTGCACTTGGCTGAGGAAAGCCTGGCGGTCGAAGGGGACCTCAGGGAGCACCAGCAGGTCAACGTCTCCCGAAAGGCAGCAGCTGGCCGCCAGCCATCCGGCATCCCGGCCCATGGTCTCCAGCACGAAGACCTCCGGACGGGTGTAGGCGTCGTAGTCCAACCGGGTGGCGTGGACCACCAGGTTCGCCAGCTTGGCAGCCGAGGGGAATCCGGGGCAGTGGTCTGGGGGCACCAGATCGTTGTCCACTGTCTTCGGGATGCCGATGAAGCGCTTCTTAGAGCCGTGGGCGGCTGCCCATTCGGAGAGCGCATCCACGGTGTCCATGGAATCATTGCCTCCGATATAGAACATCACCTCGATGTCGTGGGCATCCATCACCTCCACCAGGCGCTGGAAGTCAGCCTCTTGTCCGCGCTTGAGCTTATAGCGGCACGTGCCCAACGCCGAAGAGGGGGTTTGCTTCAGGATATCCAGCTCGTGGGCCGAGAGGTCCGTCAGGTCATAGAGCTTGCCTTCCAAGACACCCTCTACCCCGTTGATCCCGCCGAGGACCTTCCCATAGAGGGGGTTCAGCTGATTGGCCTTGATGACCCCGGCCAAGGAGGCGTTGATGACAGCGGTGGGCCCACCGGATTGGGCAACGAGACAGTTTCCCATGGCATTTCCTTACCTACGCGGTCCTATCTGCTCACTACGCTCGCGATTATAGATTCATCCTATGGAGTTTTCCCACAGGGAGCCCATCTGTGAGAGAATCGACTCAAAAGGAACAAGGCTAGAAACCAAGAGGCTCATCGGATGACCACACGTTTCAGGCTGCGCGGATGCGCGCCAGACGCGGTGGCGCGCCTGCAGTCGGCCTACCCTATGCCGGATTTCATGGCGCGCACGCTTGCCACAAGGGGGATAGATACGCCGGAGGCGCTGCAGGCCTTCCTGAACCCATCGCTGTCAACGGATTGGGAGAACCCCTACGACATGCCGGATATGCGGCAGATCGTGAGCCAGCTCAAGACGGCCATCTCTCAGGGTCAGCATATCGTCGTCTTCGGTGATTTCGACCTCGACGGCATCTCTGCCACCACGGTCCTCACCCGTGGGTTGCGGGCCTTGGGAGCCAAGGTGACGCCGTTCATCCCGAAGCGCGCTGAAGAGGGCTACGGGCTTTCCCAAGCGGCCTTCCAGCGCATCCGCCCGCTCTCTCCGGATCTCATCATCACCGTGGATTGCGGCATCGCCTGCAAGGATGAGGTGGCGGCCATCCAGGAAACGGGGGTGGCGGTGATCATCACGGACCACCATGAAGCGGGAGACGCCGTACCCGAAGGCGTTCCCGTCTGCGATCCGAAGGCCGTATCAGGGCACCCCTCAGCCGTGTTGGCGGGGGTAGGCGTGGCGCTCAAGGTGGTGCAGGCGCTCGGGGGCGCTTGCGGGTACCCGCATCTCTGGCGCAGCTACACTGACTTCGCGGCTTTGGGCACCGTGGCTGACCTCATGCCCATGAGGGGGGAGAACCGAGCCTTGGTGGCGGATGGCTTGGCTCGGATGAACGCCGATCCCCGTCCCTGCATCGCTGCGCTCATCGGCCAAGCGAAGCCCGATGGCAAGCCGCTCACCTCTACCAATCTGAGCTTCTCCTTGATCCCCCGCTTGAATGCGGCGGGACGCATGGGAGATGCCGAATGCGCTCTGGACCTCTTGATGACGGATAGCTACGACCAGGCTTGCGTTCTGGCCGAGAGGCTCGAGGCCATAAACGACCTGCGCCGTGAGAAGGAATCGGAGCTAGCTGAGGTGGCCAAGGCCCAGGCAGCCCAGAAGTATCAGGGCGGGAGGTCAGTGGTGGTGGCTGGCGCTGGTTGGCACGAGGGGGTCAAGGGCATCGTCGCCTCCCGCTTGGTCAGTGCCTACCATGTGCCAGCCATGCTCTTCTCCATCGTGGGGGACGAAGCCCGGGGTTCGGGCCGCTCCTATGGTTCGGTCAACCTGTTCCAGGCGGTGGAGAGCGCATCTCATCTGCTCACCCGCTTTGGTGGCCACGCTTCTGCAGTGGGTGTCACCCTGCCCGTTGAGAACCTTCCCGCTTTCGAAGAGGCGCTGGAAGCCTCTATGCAGGCGCTTCCCGAAGAGCAGTTCGAAGCCATGGTGGACATAGACGCCGTGGTGGATCTGGCTGAATTCACGCTGGAGAACGTGGGTCGTTTGGAGGAGCTGGCCCCCTTCGGCCAAGAGGCCCCCGAACCGCGCTTCCTCGTGCGCAATGTCTCCCTCTCCCAGGGACGTGCTGTGGGCGCAGGCAAGAATCACTTCTCCTTCCAGCTGACCGATGGCCGCTCTAGCGTGTCGGCCATCATGTTCAATTGCGCAGACCTGGAGAGCTACCTTTCCAGCGACCGCCTGGCCGATGTGGCCTTCACGGCTCAGGTGGATGAGTGGCGCGGGCGGAAGAGCGTGAAGGCCATGGTCTCCTCCATCGTGGCGGCCCGCCCTTGCCAGGCCCTATCGGATCTTCTGGATCCGCGGTTGGCGGAGTTCTTCGAAGGCCTCTTCTCGGCCTGTGACGGCGGCGATGTCTCCGTGATGGACCGAGGAGCCGCTCAGCGCTCCGATGAGGCTTCCATCCAGTGGACCCAGCGTCGAGAGCATTGGGAGCGGTTGGGTCAAGAGGATTCCGCACGGTTGGAACAGGAGCTCGTGAGCGCCCTCATCGGCACCGGCAGGCTCCACGCGGCCCAGGCTGAGATCCTGCGGCGCTTGAAGAGCGGCCGCTCCACGTTGGGCATCATGGCTACCGGGCGCGGGAAATCCCTCATCTTCCAGGTGCACGCGGCGATGCTCGCCCTCACCCAGCACAAGACGAGCCTCTTCGTCTACCCGCTGCGTGCTCTCATGGCCGACCAGGCCTTCCACCTCGAACGCCAATTGGCCGAATTCGGCTTGGTCTGCAAGGTCTTGAACGGGGAGTGCTCCGCCAAAGAGCGCGAGGAGATCTACGCAGGCCTGGAAGCGGGAGAGGTGGACATCATCATGACCACCCCGGAATTCCTCTTCTATCATGCAGACAGGCTCTCTGCTTGCCAGCGGTTCGGCTTCATGGTGGTGGATGAGGCCCATCACATCGGCCAGGCGAAGGCGGGGCAGCGCCCGGCCTATGCGCTCCTCGGGGATGTGGTGCAGAAGCTGGGAGCGCCGGTGGTGCTCGCGCTTACGGCTACGGCGCCGGAGGAGATAGCGAAGATGGCCTCTGCTTCTCTCTCCATCCATGAGCGGGTGGTGGATGAGGCTCGGCGGGATAATCTGCATCTGGACGATCAGCGCAACATCCGCAATAGGGATGATTACCTTGCTCATATCGTGGCCAGCGGTGGGAAGTGCGTGGTCTACGTCAATTCCCGTGAGCAATCCGTAGGGGTGGCACGTCGTCTGCGCCGCCGTGTTCCCCAGCTGGCTCTCCAGATCGGCTTCTATAACGCCGCCCTCTCCCGTCCTGAGCGCAAGCGCATCGAAGATCTCTTCCGTGCCGGTCAACTCCAAGTGCTGGTGGCCACCTCAGCCTTCGGCGAGGGTATAGACATCCCGGATATCCGCCACGTGGTGCTCTACCACATGCCCTTCTCGGATGTAGAATTCAACCAGATGAGCGGCCGTGCCGGACGGGATGGGGCGGATGCCTGGGTGCATCTGCTCTATGGGCGCGCAGACGTGACCATCAACGAGAACCTCCTCGCCGAGGTCACCCCCTGTCGCGACGTCATGGCCCAGGTCTATCGCCGCATGCGCATGCTCCAGGCAGAACGGCCAGGTCAGATGATATCCATGGGCGTGGCGGAATTGGCGCGCCTTGCTTCTGACGACCTTCGCATCGTATCTCCCCAGGCGGCTCGGTGTGGTCTTTCCGTCTTCACGGAATTAGGGCTGATCGAATCCTCCCGCTCCTACCAAGGGGGCTGTGAGATCCACGGGTTCCGGGTGCGCGAAGGGGCGCCCAAGGTCGAGCTGACCGATTCGGTCCGCTATCAAGAGGGCATGGACGAGCTGGCGGGATTCAAGTCCTTCTGCGAGTGGGCTATGATGTGCGATATGGCGGGGTTGGTGGCGCGGATCTGCCGCCCCATCACACCAAAGGATGAGGATCAGGGAAGATGACGGGGAAGACCGAGGCAACGGAGAAGTTCAAGACGCCGGATGAGGCGTTCGCCCAGCTGGAAGAGTTGACCCAAGGGTATATGTCGGCTGATGAGCGCAGCATGCTCACACGCGCCTATCGCTTCGCCTCTGCGGCCCATGAGGGCCAGAAGCGCAAATCTGGGGAGCCGTTCATCGTCCACCCCATCGAGGTGGGCGTGATCTTGGCCGATCTGCGCATGGATGCGGAGACGGTCTGCGCAGCGCTGCTCCATGACACGGTGGAGGACACCGACGTCACGGCTGATGTGGTGGAAGAGGAGTTCGGCTCCGATGTGCGCCAGTTGGTGGAAGGTGTCACCAAGATCACCCGGATAGAAGTGGAATCCCTCTCGGATGAGCAGGCGGCCACATTCCGCAAGATGCTGGTGGCCATGAGCAAGGACATCCGCGTCATCGTCATCAAGCTGGCTGACCGGTTGCATAACATGCGCACCCTCTCATCGCTGCGGGAGGACCGGCGCATCTTCAAATCCCGGGAGACCTTGGACATCTACGCTCCCATCGCCCACCGACTGGGCATCAACTCCATCAAATGGGAGCTGGAGGACCTCTCCTTCTTCTATCTGGAGCCCAACAAATACAAGCAGGTCAGCCGCATGGTGACCGATACGCGGGCAGAGCGGGAGGATTACCTCTCCAACGTGGTGGACATCATCGCGGAGGAGATGGAGAAGGTAGGGGTAGACGCGAAGGTGATGGGGCGCCCGAAGCACCTCTATTCCATCTATCAGAAGATGTCTAAGAAGGGCAAGGGCTTCTCTGAGATCTACGACCTCATCGCCGTGCGTATCATCGTCCCTACGGTGAAGGATTGCTATTCCGCTCTGGGAGCGGTGCACACCCTCTGGCATCCCATGCCGGGACGCTTCAAGGATTACATCGCCATGCCGAAGTACAACATGTACCAGTCCCTCCACACCACGGTGATGGGACCGGCTGGTCGTCCGCTGGAGGTGCAGATCCGCACGGAGGAGATGCATCGAGCCAGCGAATACGGCGTGGCGGCCCATTGGCGCTACAAAGAGGGCGGCGGCAAGGTCAGCGCCGATGAGCTGGATAAGCAGCTCGCCTGGCTGCGGGAGATGGTGGACTGGCAGGACGAAACGGAGGATTCCCGGGAGTTCCTGAAGTCCCTCAAGATGGATCTGGACAACCAGGACGTCTATGTCTTCACCCCCAACGGTGACGTGAAGACCTTGCGAGCGGGGGCCACGCCGGTGGATTTCGCCTATGCCATCCACACCGAAGTGGGCAACCATTGCGTGGGGGCGAAGGTGAATGGGACCATCGTGCCGCTCACCTATGAGCTCAAGGTGGGAGATAGGGTAGAGGTGCTGACCTCCAAGAACGCCTCTCCTTCCCGAGACTGGCTGAGCATCGTGCGTACTCCCTCGGCGCGGAACAAGATCCGCAGCTACTTCTCGAAGGTGACCCGATCCACTGATCTGCAAGACGGTCGCGACATGCTCCTGCGGGAGATGCGCAAGCACGGTCTGGGGCTCTCTTCGGCCCGCACGACCAAGGCCCTCAAGACGGTGTCGGTGGCCATGGGCTTTCCTGAGCCGGATGACATGTTCGTCCAGCTCGCCCGAGGCAAGGAGAGCGCCCAGCACGTGGCGAATCGCCTGTTGAAGCTCTTGGTGGATTCAGCGAACGCGGAGACGGATAAGGCTCGGGTGGGAGCGGGTGAGGGTTCCACGGGTATCGTGCCCCCCATGCTCACCAGCGTCAAGGACCAGAAGAAGCACGAGACCCACTCCTCCAATGGCATCATCGTCAAGGGAGTGGATGATATCCTGGTGCGCCTGTCCCGCTGCTGCAACCCCGTACCAGGGGATGAGATCGTGGGCTTCGTCACCCGGGGGCGTGGCGTCTCCGTCCATCGGGCCGATTGCCCCAACGCGGATGATCTGCGCAGCAACCCCGAGCGCATCATCGAAGTGCAGTGGGAGGGTAAGCCTTCCGCATCCGCCCTCTACAAGATAGAGATCCATGTGGAGGCGCTGGATCGCATGAACCTTCTGCTGGATGTTACGCGCGTGCTCTCTGAGGTGGGAGCGAACGTGCTGTCCTGCTCTACCAACACCCACCGCGACGGGGTGGTGGAGATGCGCTTCTTGTTCGAAGTAGGAGATATCTCCAAGATAGAACCGGCCTTGGAAGGTCTGAAGGCCATCGACGGCGTGTTCGATGCCCGACGCATGCTTCCGGGAGAAGCGGTGGGGGCTACCAAGGGAGGCAGATGATATGAAGCAAGCGACTTCGGTCAAGGGTCTGTGCGTAGACGTCAAGATCCTGGTGATGGGTCCTCTGGAGAACAACGTCTACATCATCTCTGACGGTGCAGGCACATTCGTGGTGGATCCCACTACTGATGCGGACGCCATCATCGCGGCCCTGGATGGTCGTCCGCTGGATGCCATCCTGCTCACCCATGCCCATTGGGACCACACCGGGGCTGCTGCGGAGCTCCGTGAGCGCACGGGTGCCAAGGTCATCGCCAGCAGCGGAGATGCCCCCGACATCGAGCAGCCCCATCCTGGAGGCACCAACCGTGTGGCTGAGGCGTGCCCCGTGGATGTCCGCGTTCGCCAGGGGGATACGGTGAACGTGGGGAACATGGCCTGGAAGGTGCTGGAGACACCGGGGCATACGAAGGGCTCCCTCTGCCTGTTCATCATCCCGGCGTTCGGGAACCATGGGGAGGGGCTGCCCGTGCTCATCTCGGGGGATACGCTGTTCAAGGGCACGTTCGGACGGACCGACTTCGAGGGCGGCTCCCTCAAGGACATGGGACGTTCCATGAAGAGGCTAGCTGCGCTCCCCGATGACGTGGCTGTGCTGCCGGGCCATAACGATCTCACCACCATCGGAGATGAACGGCGCACGTTTGCTCTCTTCGGTGACGAACCGGAGTGAGCCCTTGTCTCCTGAGGCTGGCGCCTCCGCGCTCCAAGCGCTTCATCCTCGCGTACGAGGTACGCTCAGGCGCGCTTTCCCGCGGATCCGCTGAGCCTCAGAAGCCCTTTGCTCACTCCGGTGTTCGCTGGGAACCTTTGCCCGCCTTGAGATGCCATCCGCGGAGCGTCTGGCAGACTGTCACCAAACCGTCGTTCCCAGTGGGATGGCCGATGCTAGAATGAGCGCGTAAGTCAGCGTTCCTGATGGAGGGCCCCTTGGATCTCAGCTGGTCGTTCTTCCTTGCTCAGCTCATGGGCAATCCTCTCTTGCTGGTGGTGGCTCTCCTCAATATCGGCGTCATCATCGTGAACGGCGCCACGGATGCGCCCAATGCCATCGCTACGGTCGTATCCACCCGGGCCATGAAGCCGCGCCATGCCATCATCATGGCGGCTATCTGCAATTTCGTGGGCCTGCTGGTCATATCCTTCGTATCTCCTGCTGTGGCCCAGACCATATTCGGCATGGTGGATTTCGGGGGAGATGCGCATCAGGCGTTGGTGGCGCTCATGGCAGCCATGGTGGCCATCATCGTCTGGGGTGCCACGGCCTGGTGGTTCGGCATCCCCACCTCCCAGTCCCATTCACTGATCGCGGGACTCACCGGCGCGGCCATCGCTCTCATGAACGGGGTGGATGCCATCAATTGGAGCGAATGGGTGAAGGTCATCTACGGCATCCTGCTCTCCACGCTCATGGGATTCGCCTTCGGTTGGGCGAACTTCAAGATCATCCGACGGGTCTTCTGTAACGCCAACCGCCAGTCCGCGAACCGGTTCTTCAAATGGGCTCAGATCCTGGCCGGGGCAGGCGTTGCCTTCATGCATGGCGCCCAAGATGGGCAGAAGTTCATGGGCATCTTCATCCTGGCCATCATGATGGCGGCCGGGCTGGGCATGAGCACGGATGCGCTAAGCTCCCTTCCCGTGTGGCTCATGCTCATCTGCGCTCTCACCATGGGATTCGGCACGGCGGTAGGGGGCGAGCGTATCATCAAGAGCGTGGGCGTAGACATGGTGAAGCTGGAGGCGTTCCAAGGATTCGCTGCAAGCTTCTCCACGTGCGTCAGCTTGGCTGTGGCCACCTTCGGGGGATTGCCGGTCTCTACCACCCATACGAACACCACGGCCATCATGGGCGTAGGGGCTGCGAAGAATCCGAAGGGCGTCAAATGGTCCATAGCCATAGATATGGTGAAGACCTGGGTGCTAACGTTTCCCGGGTGCGGGCTTTTGGGATTCATCTGCGCGAAGCTTTTCTTGATCATCCTGTAGGGGAAGGTTGTGACGATGGCGAAGAAGAACAAGTTCGACTACTTCAAGGCTTACGAGAAGCTGACCTCGTTGGCGGTCCAAGAATCCGAGCTGCTCATCGATTCGCTCAAGATGTTCCAAGATGCGGCATCTCTTGCGCATACCATGGAAGAGATGCATGAGCTCGAGAATCGGGGCGACAATATCAACCATGATATCTTCGAGAGCGCAGCCACGGATTTCATGCCTCCCGTCGATCGCGAGGACATCGTAGAGCTCGCTTCGGCCTTGGATAACGTCTTGGATTACATTGATGATGTGGTAGGGCACATGTTCATGTACGACGTGTCCGTCATCCCCGAAGATGCCATGAAGTTCGCTGGGCTCATCAAGAAGTCCTGCAAGGCACTGGATGCCATGATGTGCGAATTCCATAACTTCAAGAAGAACAAGAAATTCAAGCAGCTCTTGGTGGATATCAATTCCTACGAGGAGGAGGCGGACCACCTCTACACCTCCGCCATGCGCTACCTCCATACGAAGGACAACAAGGAAGTCATGCATGTGCTAGTGTGGTCCCGCATCTATGAGCGGATGGAGAAGTGCTGCGATGCCACAGAGCATGCTGCGGACATCGTCAGCACCATCGTGCTGAAGAATACCTAGAGCCTTTCGCTTGCTTCCCTGAGGGGCATGCTGGGTGTGAAGGCTTCCTGCCCCTCCGTCAGGTTGTTCTCAGACAGCCCCCCAGGCTTTCCCTGCGCAGGGCCTTAGGCGTCCAGAGCCTCTAGGGCGGCCAGCTTCGCGCAGCAGCAGAACGTCCTCATGGCCTGCTCAAGGTCATCAAGCGGCGGCATGGTGGGGGCTATGCGGATGTTCGCGTCCTGGGGGTCCTTGCCGTAGGGCCAGGTGGCACCAGCATCGGTGAGGATGACCCCTGCCGCCTGCGCCAGCTGCACCGTGCGGGCAGCCGTGCCAGGTTGTCCGTCGAAGGAGACGAAGTAACCCCCGCGCGGGCTGGTCCAGGTGGCTATCCCCAGCGCTCCCAGCTCCTCTTCCAAGACCCGTTCCACTAGCTGGAACTTGGGCCTCAGGATATCCGCCTGGGCATCCATGTGGGCTGAAAGGGCTTCTGCATCGGGGAGGAAGCGGGCATGGCGCAGCTGGTTCAGCTTGTCATGGCCGATCATCTGCGCATCGCAGAAGCGCTTCGCCTCTGCGATATTCGCCTCCGAGGCTGCCATGGCGGCAACCCCCGCTCCGGGGAAGGTGATCTTAGAGGTGCTGGCGAACTTGAGGTAGCGATCCGGATTCCCTGCCTCCACGCAGGCGATACCGATATCCAGCACGTGGTCTTGCCGTTCTGGCTCCGGATAGAGATGATGGACGCAATAGGCGTTGTCCCAGAAGATGCGGAAATCCTCGGCTGCGCATCCCATCTGTGCGAGGCGACGCACCGTCTCATCGCTGTAGGTGACACCGCTCGGGTTCGAATACTTCGGCACGCACCAGATGCCCTTGATCTGAGCATCTGCGGCCACGAGCGCCTCCACCTCATCCATGTCAGGCCCGCTCTGGGTCATGGAGACGGGTATCATCTGGATGCCGAATTGCTCGAGGATGGCGAAGTGCCGGTCATAGCCGGGTACCGGACAGAGGAAGCGCACCGGCTCGTCCAGAGCGGCCCAGGGCGTGCTGCCCAAGCAGCCGAAATCAAGGCAGCGAGCGATGGCATCATGCATGATGGTGAGCGAGGCGTTCCCGAACACGAAGACGTTCTCAGGGTCATCATCCAAGAGGCGGCCCATCAGCCGCTTCGCCTCGGGGATGCCGTCGATCACGCCATAGTTGCGACAATCAGTGCCATCCTCGGAGAGGCAGTCCTCGCGGGTCTGCAGCAGGGTGAGCAAGGGCGTGGAAAGGTCGAGCTGAGCGGCAGCGGGCTTTCCCCGCGCCATGTTGAGGGAGAGCCCCATGGCTTGGATAGCCACATACTGGGCGTGCACGCAGCGGAGCTCTTCGTGCCTCTCTTCAGCAGACATCTTCGCATAGGCAACCATGTTCTTGCATCCTTTCGCCGAAGCAACCCTGACGGATAGGAAACCGGTCCGACTGCTTTACCACGATAAAGTATAATCCCTTGCCCGTTCCATCCAGCAAGAAAGAAGAGAGAAGGATCTGATGGTTGAAGGCGATTTCTGGGTATTGTTCGCAATGCTCATCTATTTCATCGTCGTGCTGACGATCGGCTTCGTCTATGCGAAGCGCTCCAATTCCTCCACGTCCGAATACTTCCTAGGAGGACGGAAGGTGGGCCCGTGGCTCACGGCTCTCTCCGCCGAGGCCTCGGACATGTCCGGCTACCTGCTGATGGGTCTGCCGGGACTGGCTTACTTCACGGGGGCTTCCGATGCGGGGTGGACGGCGGTGGGCCTGGCGATCGGCACCTACCTCAACTGGAAGTTCGTAGCGAAGCGGCTGCGGATGTACTCCGTCAAAGCGGGCAACGCCATCACGCTCCCTGGCTTCTTCTCCAAGCGCTTCGGTGACGAGAAGAACATCGTCTCCACCATCGCGGCTCTCATCATCCTGGTGTTCTTCTGCGTCTATGTGGGCAGTTGCTTCGTCACCTGCGGGAAGCTCTTCAACACGCTGTTCGGCTTGGATTACCTCACCATGATGTGCCTGGGCGCCATCATCGTGTTCCTCTATACGCTGGTGGGCGGCTACCTATCCGTGGTGGCCACTGACTTCGTCCAGGGCTGCCTCATGTTCTTCGCCTTGATCGTGGTGCTCATCGGCTCTATCACCATGGCAGGTGGCGTGGACAACGTGGTGACGTTCCTGAACGGCATCCCCGGGTTCCTCTCTGGCGTGCAGATAGCGGTGCCCGTGGTAGGGGAGGATGGCTTCCAGATCATGAACGATGATGCGCCGCTGTTCGATGTGCCTGCTGAATACGGGCTGCTCTCCATCATCTCCATGATGGCTTGGGGCCTTGGCTATTTCGGCATGCCCCAGGTGCTCGTGCGCTTCATGGGCATCCGCTCGGCCAAGGAGATCCGCCAGAGCCGCATCATCGCCGTCACCTGGGTGGTGGTATCCCTGTTCAGCGCCATCTGCATCGGGCTGGTGGGCCGGGCGGCCATCCCCACCATGTTCGCCACCAATTCCGCCGCGGAGAACGTCTTCATCGTGCTGTCCCAGATCATGCTGCCCTCGTTCATGTGCGGCGTGGTGGTCTCGGGCATCCTGGCGGCTTCCATGTCCTCTTCCTCTTCCTACCTGCTCATCGCTGGCTCCAGCGTGGCCGAGAACATCTTCCGCGGCGTCATCAAGAAGGATGCCACGGACGCGCAGGTCATGATCGTGGCTCGCATCACCTTGATCGTGGTGTTCTTGATCGGCATCCTGGTGGCATCGGATGAGAACTCCGTCATCTTCTTCGTGGTGAGCTACGCCTGGGCAGGGCTTGGCGCATCCTTCGGGCCGTTGACGCTGTGCTGCCTCTATTGGCGGCGCACCACCATGCAAGGGGCCATCGCTGGCATGGTGGCAGGCACGGCCACGGTGCTCATCTGGCACAACCTGCTGGCTCCTTTGGGTGGCATCTTCGGCATCTACGAGCTGCTCCCGGCTTTCATCGTGTCATTCTTGGCCATCCTGGTGGTGAGCAAGCTCACGCCTGAGCCGCCGAAGGAAGTGCTGGATACCTTCGATCACTATATGGATGTGACCCCCGAAGATGAGCGCCAGGCCGCTCTGGACGCGGCGAAGGTGGAAGAGGTCGCTGCCGAGGCGCTCTAGCGGCGCCTGGGCGCCAGGGCGGTCCTGCTCCGAAGCGGGGAGGACGGAGATGTGGGGGATCCATGGAGGCTTCCCATCCTCTGGGCTGCATGGTATCATTCGCAAATGCTCTTTTTCGGAGCATGGCAAGGTACCAAGAACCTTAAGGAGGACGCACTCTTGATGGTCAACCAGTCCCCGTCCCGCACCTTGAAACGCACTCTCGCCGGACTCCTCACCCTGACCCTCTCCTTTGCGCTCGTCGGCGCGTTGCCTGCAGAAGCCCTCGCTGCCACAGCTGCTTCGAAGCAAGCAGAGGCGGCTGCCGCCTTGGATAAGCTGGATGCGGTGAATGAGAAGCTGCATCGGGCCGAAGCCGATTACGAATTGGCGGAATACGAGCGCCAATGCGCTCAAGATGCCATGGATGAGGCTCAGGGCCGGATAGATGAGGCCACCGATCAGATCTCTGACCTGCAAGACCAGCTGAGCGTCCGGGCTCGGAGCATGTATCGCACCGGTTCCACCACCTTCGTGGACCTGCTCCTGGGGGCCACCACCTTCCAGGCCTTCACCAACAACTGGGGTCTCCTGAACGATATGAACGAGTCCGATGCTGCCTTGGTGCAGGAGACGAAGGACCTCCGCGCTGAGGTGGAGGAGCAGAAGGCTGTCTATGTAGAGCAAGAGGCCCAGGCTTCTCAAAAGGCCGCTGAGGCCGAGCAGGTGAAGAACGAGAGCGCAGCGCTCCAGTCTGAGATGCAGGCCACCTATGATTCGCTCTCCGCTGAGGCGGCAGAGTTGGTGGCAGCGGAAGAGGCAGCTCGCCAGCAGGCGGCAGCCAATGCTCAGCCTGCTGCCCCCAGCACGAGCAATAACGGCTCCAACAAGAAGCCCGATGTCAACAACTCCAACATTGACAACGACAAGGTGCCGACCATCGGTGGCTCTGATTCCATCTCGCGGGCATACAGCTGCATCGGTATCCCCTATGTGCTGGGTGGAGGCGGTCCCTCCAGCTTCGACTGCTCCGGTTTCGTGAGCTACTGCCTCACAGGCCGCACGGGCCGCGTGCTGGGCACCACCTATACCATGGCCGGGTTCACTACGGTCACCAATCCGCAGCCGGGGGACATCTGCTGGTGGTGGGATCACGTAGGCCTCTATATCGGTGGTGGCCAGATGATCCATGCATCCCTTTCTCAGGGCAAGGTGGTGCAGTCGGCGGTCAGCTGGTCTGAGTCCGCCTTGGGGCCGGTCACCTACAAGCGGTACTAGGCTCTTCTTCCAGAGTTCGCGAAGGGAGTGCGGTTATCCGCGCTCCCTTCTCTTTTGCGCCTCATTTGCCTTATTCTTCGAGCGTGCTATCATGTTGCGTTATGTTCATGAAAAGAACAGAACATTTCCGCTCGATCCAGGGAGGCATCGAACTGATGAGAGCATCCATCCCCTGTCATAGACTTCAGGCTGTCGGAGCGTTCGCGCTTGCGGGCGTCCTGGCAGCCGCTTTGATGCTACCGGCACCAGCCTATGCGGTAACGGCAGCAGAGCTCCAAGCCCAGGCTTCGGCAACCCTTGACAAGCTCACCGCGCTCCAAGATAAGCTCGATCAGGCTTCTGCTGAATACGTTGATGCTGTGGCCGCTCAAGAAGAGGCCCAAGGGAAGATCGAAGAGGCCTCAGCGAAGATCAAGGATCTCCAGGGCAAGCTCAGCACCCGGGCGCGTGGTATGTATCGCTCAGGATCCCTCTCTCTGTTGGATGTGTTGACCTCCTCCACGTCATTCCAGGCCTTCACCAACAACTGGGACCTCTTGAACAATATGAACGAGTCCGATGCCCAGATGGTCCAGGAGACCAAGGACCTCCGGGCTGTCGTGGAAGAGCAAGAGAAGGTAGAGGCTGAGAAGGCATCTCAGGCAGAACAGGCTAAGAATGAGACCAAGGCGCTCGTAGACGAGGCCCAGGCAACCTATGATTCCCTGAGCGCTGAGGCCGCCGAGGCTCTCCAGGCTGAGCGTGCAGCCCGTGATGCAGAGACCCTCCGGATCGTCCAGACGAACCTGGCCGCTGGTAACAGCCCTTCAGGCGCGTCCAACAACAAGGGCGGCAATACGAATTACTACAACGGGGCTGCGAAGTACAACCCTGGCAACGTTGTGGCGAATGCCTATGCCATGTTGGGTCAGCCTTATGTGGCAGCCGGTGCTGCTCCGGGCGGCTTCGATTGCTCCGGGCTGGTCGGCTGGTGCATATCAGGGGGCCGTCAGGGAAGCGATGCGTATTACGGTGCATGGCCGCAGACGAGCAACCCTCAGCCGGGAGATGTCTGCTGGAGGCCGGGCCATGTGGGCATCTATATCGGCAACGGCCAGATGATCCATGCTTCCGATTATGGCGTTGGCGTGATCATCGGACCGGTCCAGGGCAACATGACCATCCATAGGCAGCCCTAGTGCCACTTTCCCCCCTCGCTCATCTCGAACATGCCGCCTTCGGGCGGCATGTTCTTTTTTCGCCCGGATGCCGTCTTCACAGAATCATCAAATCCCCAGAAGGCAGATGTGAAGGTTCGGTTGAATCATGACCATTGCCCTAAGCGCACCCGCACGCCCTGATACCATGGCTTGACTGTTTGCCGAGAAATACACCAGTTGCTCGATCTAGGAGGATCCTTGCTGATGAGCGAGCATGTAAACGCACTGAGCAGACGAACGTTCTTGACTGCTGGCTTGGCCACCGTGGCCGGTGCTGGCGTCCTCTCTGCTACCCCCCTGAAGGCCTTCGGCGTCACCGCTGCTGAGAAGCAGGCGGAGGCTGCTGCCACCCTTGACCGCATCCAGGCGATGGAGGTCAAGCTGGATGAGGCTTCCAACAACTACTTCACCGCCTTGTCTGAGCAAGAGGCTGCCCAGGCTAAGATGGATGAGGCTCAAACCAAGATAGATGAAGCCAATAGCCAGATAGCCGATCTCCAGGATAAGCTCGGCACCCGGGCGCGCGGCATGTACCGTTCTGGCTCCTTCTCCTTCTTGGACGTGCTGCTCTCAGCCACCTCCTTCCAGGCTTTTACCACTAACTGGGACACCTTGAACCAGATGAACGAGAACGATTCGAAGATGGTGGAGGACACGAAGGCCCTTCGCACGGAAGTGGAAGCCCAGAAGGCCGAATATGCCCAGCAGGAGGCCGTGGCAGCAGAGCAGGCGGAGACGGCTGCAGCCGTCAAGGCCGAGGCGCAGCAGTTGGTGAATGAGCTCCAGGCCACCTATGATGCCCTGTCAGCCGAAGCTGCTCGGCTCCTCGCTGAAGAGGAAGAGGCTCGCCGCCGTGCCGAAGAGGAGCGGGCTCGCCAAGAGGAAGCGGCTCGTCGCCGTCAGGAGCAGAATGTCGGTGGTGGCTATAACGCTGAGGTGGACAACTCCAAGGCGCAGACCGTCACCGGCAATGTGGTGGTGGATCGGGCTTACTCCCAGTATGGCAAGCCCTATGTGTGGGCCGCGGTGGGTCCCAATAGCTATGACTGCTCCGGTTTCGTCAGCTACTGCCTGACGGGGAGCAACACCCGTCTGGGCACCACCTATACCTTCTTGGGTTGGACGGCCGTGACCGATCCGCAGCCGGGGGATATCTGCGTGAACGCCCA
>CAJURZ010000013.1:56074-66350 GCA_910588905.1 uncultured Eggerthellaceae bacterium | reverse complement strand
CCATGATCCTATGCGTCTTGGCTCTGGCAGTCCTAGCAGGCATCTTGATCTTCGTGCTGATGCGCGGCCAAGATGCAACGCCTGCTCCGGCACCCCCGCAGATCTCAGAGGTGGAGAGCGCCTTCACCAGCGCCAAGATAGATCCCCCAACCCTGAATGGGTATATGTATATCAGCACCGAAGGCTTCTCCGACGCTAAGCTCTCCCAATACAGCGTGGGCAGCGTCACGGAAGACCCTTCCGCCAAGGGCACATTCACCTGCGAGGGGAAGGCCGAGGCGGAATTCCAGAATGATTACGTTGAGGCCATCATCCCCCTCACCATCCGCCTGACCCATGCGGCGGAATCCACCTCCTGGGTGCCGGGAGGCGTTGAGAAGGGCAAGCCCCAGGTGACCCCCGTCGCCCCCCCTGATATGGAAGCCATCCAAGCGAACCTGCAGAACATCCTCAAAGACTATAACCAAGAGGTGGCGAACCAATTCGTGGGTGCCGACGTGCAGCCCGAAGCCAGCCTCAATACCCAGGGAGGCACCATCGCCTTCCACCTCTCCAAGGCCGAAGGCGATCAGGTGAAGTCCTGCACCGTGAACGCCAATGTCAGCTGGAGCGATTCCGGTTGGCAAGTCAAGGTCACCGATGTGACGGGGCTCGATCAGCCTGTCGAAGAGCAGCCTGAAGAACAGCCATCGGATGAAGCCGTCGAGCCCACTCCCGATGATTCCTCCTCCGACTCCGGTTCCAGCGGTTCCAACAACTCCGGCTCCTCAGAACTGCGCCCCACCATGCTCCTGGAATGCTGGTCAGAGGACTTGGTCCGCGTACCGGGCACCATCCAAGTGCAACAGAACGGCTCTGTGCTCCTGCGCACCGATGATGTCATCCTCGTCCGGTTCAATGGCCGTGACTACATCACCACCTACTTCGAGATAACGGGTTCGGGCACCTGGCAGAATGGTCAGCACGTGATCTTGGATGGTGCCATCTCGGCCACGGGATCCAATCCAGTGGCCCCCCTCGTCATCAATACCAGCTACGCCTAAGAGAATAGAGAGCACAGGATCACCATGTATGACGGCAATGCTGAGCTGGGCCGCAACGATGAGTGCTGGTGCGGCAGCGGCAAGAAGTACAAGAAGTGCCACCTTGAGTTCGATGAGCGGCTCCAGAAGCTGGCCGAAGCAGGCGAGGAAATACCCCCGCGAGACCTGCTGAAGACCCCTGAGCAGATAGAGCGCATCAAAGCGAGCGCGCGGGTGAATATCGGGGCGCTCGACTTGGTAGCTCAGCATATCCAAGAGGGTGTCACCACCCAACAGATAGATGAGTGGGTCTACGACTACACCACCCAGCAGGGAGCCATCCCTGCTCCCCTTGATTACGAGGGCTTTCCCAAGAGCGTCTGCACCTCGGTGAACGAGGTGGTCTGTCATGGCATCCCCTCCGCAGATGAGGTGCTCAAGAGCGGGGATATCGTGAATGTGGACTGCTCCACTATCCTCGATGGCTACTATTCAGACTCTTCTCGCATGTTCTGCATCGGCGAGGTGACCCCTGAGCTCAAGAAGCTGGTAGAGGTCACAAAGCGCTCTGTGGAGCTAGGACTGGAGCAGGTGAAGCCCTGGGGGCACCTGGGGGATGTGGGGGCCGTCATCAACGCCTATGCGAAAGAGAACGGCTATGCGGTGGTACGCGAATTCGGCGGTCACGGCATAGGCCTGGATTTCCATGAGGAGCCCTTCGTCAGCTTCGTCACCCGTCCGGGAACAGGCTGGCTGCTGGTACCGGGGCTCATGTTCACCATCGAGCCCATGATCAACATGGGGAAGCATCGCATCGACATGTCAGACCCGAACGGCTGGACCGTTCGCACCAAAGACGGCCTTCCCACGGCTCAGTGGGAAGTACAAGTCGTGGTCACTGAAGAGGGCTACGAGCTGATCAGCTGGTAGCCCTCCGGTAGGGCACGTGATCGCAGGATGCGCACGTGCCCAACGTCTCTCTTAGTCCCGCTCATTCGGGCCGCGCACCGTTACCTCTTGGTCCTTCACGGCTACCCGAGAATGCGGCGGTACGCTGAACGTCACGAAGGTCGAACCAGCTATGACGGATCCTTCGCCGATGACCGTCTCCCCGCCCAAGACCGATGCATTGGAGTAGATGGTCACATTGTCTTCGATGGTAGGATGGCGCTTCACCCCTGAGAGGCGCTGACCACCGCGGGTGGACAAAGCCCCCAAGGTGACCCCCTGGTAGATCTTCACGTGGTTGCCGATCTTGGTAGTCTCTCCGATGACCACGCCCGTAGCGTGATCGATGCAGAAGTACTCGCCTATCTCGGCCCCAGCCCCGATATCAACGCCGGTGCCGGAATGCGCCAGCTCCGTCATGATGCGCGGGATGATAGGCACATCGAGCTTATACAGCACGTTCGCCAACCGATACACATAGATGGCGTAGAGACCCGGGTAGGAGAAGATGACGTCCTCCTTGGACTGGGCCGCCGGATCCCCGTCGTAGATGGCCTGCACATCGGTCAAGAGCTTCCGTTGGACGGTGGGCAGCTCATCGAAGAACGTGGTGCAGATCTCTGCCGCACGCTGGGTGATGTGGTCCGGTGCACATTCGCCAGACAGCCCCAGATTCCCCGCACGCCCCTCAGCACCATCCACATAGGCCAGAGCCACGATGATCTGCTCGCGCAGAGCGCGTTCCACCTGGATGAGCAACTCTCCGATGAAATAGGTGGGGCTGGTGTTGGTCGAGAGCATCTCCTCACCGAAATAGCCTGGGAAGATGATGCGGCGGGTCTTCTTCAGCACATCCTTGATGACAGAACGGCTGGGGAAGCGCAGTCCCGGCTTGGTGAAGAAGATCTCATCTGCCTCGTAGTTCTTCTCTATGGCTTTGACGATACGCTCTAGGTTGTCACCGAACATGGGTCATTCCTCTCCTGTTCTCAGGTATGTTCCTCTCGCGGCCTTGATAGCCGCTATCTCCTCGCCGTATTCGACCACGTTGTCATGGGGCGTTTCCAAGAAGAACGACAGGTCACGCAGAGCGGGATGAGCGGTCACGGCAGCGATGGCGTCTAGGCCGATGTGGCCGCCGCCGATGACTTCGTGACGGTCCTTATGGGCACCCAGAGGATTCTTCGAATCATTCACATGGATGGCACGCAGGCGCTCAAGCCCGATCACCCGATCGAATTCCTCCAGCACCCCATCCAAGTCATCGACGATGTCATAGCCCCCATCCCACACATGACAGGTGTCCAAGCACACGCCCACCTTATCCGCTAGATGCACCTGATTGATGATGGCAGCCAGCTCCTCGAACGTGCGCCCCACTTCCGTACCCTTGCCTGCCATGGTCTCCAGCAGGAGCGTAGTGGTATGCCCAGGCTCCAACACCTGATTGATGGCATCGGATATCTTCTGGATGCCCACCTCTGACCCTTGGCCCACATGGGCGCCGGGATGCATGTTGTAGAGCTGGTGCGGCGTGCATTCCATGCGCCTGAGGTCATCGGCCATGGTGGTTATGGCGAATTCCCGCGTTTCAGGCTTCGCCGCTGCCGGATTCAAGGTGTAGGGTGCGTGGGCCAGGATGGTGACGATGCCCGCTTCGGTGGCCTTCTCATGGAATGCAGCCACATCCGCCGGATCGATATCCTTCGCCCGGGCTCCCCGAGGGTTACGGGTGAAGAACTGGAAGGTGTTCGCGCCGATGGATGCAGCCTCGTCTGCCATGTGGGCATAGCCTTTGGAAGAGGACAGATGGCATCCTATGGTGAGCAACCTACGACCTGCTTTCATCCCGCTTTTCTCGTCCGCCCATGGTAGCAGTTCCAACGCGCAGATGGACTGGCAGGAACATTGTTATGCCCCTATGCGAAGAGCGCGTCCGATAGGATATCCGTAGGGGTCGAACCTGTTCGACCCCGGGCCGATCCCGATCTGCCCTTACAGGCAACCTGACGCATCAATCCTCTTGGTCCTTGACCCGGGCTTCATCCAGCAGAGCCTTCATAGTGGGATTCTTGCGGGTGAGCCGCTTCACGGTGAGGTCTTCCGCCTTCTGATTCGCCAGGCGAAGATTGCGCTCGCTACCCAAGAGGTGATCCTTGATCTTCTGCAAGTGGTCGATGGACTTGTCTATCTCCTCGATGGCCTTCTGGAACCGCTCGCTGGCCAGCCGATAATTGCGGCCGAACTTCTCTTTGAAGTCATCCAAGCTGGCCTCGAAGTTGGTCACGTCGATGTTCTGCTGGCGCACGAGAGCCAATTGAGCCCGGTACTCCAATGAGGACAGGGCCGCATTGCGCAACAGCGTGATGATGGGGATGAAGCATTGGGGCCGCACGACGAACATCTTGTCGTAGCGATAGGACACATCTACGATGCCGGCATTGTAGAGCTCGCTCTCCGGTTCAAGGGTGGATACGAGGACAGCGTATTCGCACCCTTTGGCTTTCCTGTCATGGTCGAGCTTCTTGAAGTGGTCCTCGTTCTTCTTCCGGTTCGTCGAATCATCGGCCTCGTTCTTCATCTCGAACATGATGGAGATGATCTCGGTGCCCTCCTCGTCCTCTTCCCGGAAGATGTAATCCCCCTTGGTCCCCCCAGAGGCATCGTTGTCCTTCTCGAAATAGGCATTGCGAAAGGCCGTTGCCCGTAGCTGATTGAAGGCGACCTCGCAGTGCTGTTCGAGGGTCTCGCCGAGCATCTTGGTGGAGAGGCGCGCTTTCATGTCACGGATGCGCTCTATCTCGTGTTCGCGATCGAGGATCAGCTCATCTTTAGCCGCTAGCTTCTCCTTCAATTCCACCTCATGGGCCAACTGGAGCCGATCGGCTTCCGCCCGGTCACGCTCGATCTGAGCGCGCAGCTCATCGCGTTCCCGCTCGATGGCACGCTGATGCTCCGCTGCCTCTCGTTCGGCCCGCTCGATGGCAAGCTGCCGCTCAGTGGCAGACGTCTGCTTCTCGGATTCGAGCTGATGGCGCACATGATCCAGTTCGCGCTCCACGGCGGCCTGTTGCTTGCGAGCCTCCTCCTGAGCCTGAGCCGCTTCGAGCCTGGCTGCCTCGAGCGCCTTCTGCACGGCAAGCTCCAGCTGCTGCTCATGGGTCTTCTCGGTCAGCTTCTCACGCTCGGCGAGCTCACGCTGGAACTCCTTATCTCGCACCTGATTCAGGATAGCCGCGTATCCGCTCTCATCCACCGTGAACGCCGTATGGCAATTCGGGCACTCTATCTGCGACATGCATGCCTCCTCTATCAGTGACCTGACAGGATGCCGGGGAAGACCAGGATTCTATCAAAGCCAACCAAGCCGCTCAATGAGCCAGCCCGAAGAGCGCTGCGACGATGAAGGCCTAGATGATGAGGCTCAGTCCAGCCTCTGGTGATTCTTCATCCGGTGACGGCTACGGAAGGTTTGGACTATCACATAGACCCCCAGGACGAACGCCCCCAGGTATCCCAAGACCCCCAGCACGGGCACTTCTAGGAGCTTGGGTTCCATGTTCGTAGTGCACAGGATGGAGGACCCCAGGAACAGGCCCACTGAGATGAGCGCCAAGGAGATGCGCCCCACGACGGCATAGACGGTAGCCAGCAAGCTGGTAGAGACCTCCACCTTGCCCGTGAGAGCCACCTCCCCGCGTTCGAGCATCTCAAGGGTATTCGACACCTGCCTCGGGAGCTTGACCAGAGCTTCAGCAGATCCTGCACTAGAGGTGAGCAGCTCCAGTGCCCGCATCTCCAAGTGCTTAGGGCTCAATGACTGCATGAGCACGTGCTCGGATACGATATCGAGCACGTTCAGGGTTGGAGCCATATCCTCCAGAACGCCCTCCAGCGTGACGATGCCGCGCACCAGCATGGTGACGGCCGGAGCCATGATGAGGTTCTGGGTTCGCAGGACCTCAACGATCTCACCCATGACGTCCCCTAAGTTGATGTTGGAGAGCTCGGCGGAACCGTACTTGTTCAGCAGCACCGAAAGCTCTTGGAGCAGCACACCATAATCAACGGGCCCGCTCTTCTTCGATATGCTGATCACCGAGTCCATCAATACGTAGGCGTCATTAGAGGTGACCGAGCGGAGCATGCGCCCCACCAGCTGACGCTGGCTGGGATCGAGGCTGCCTGTCATGCCGAGGTCTATCCAGATGATCTCCTTCCCCTGGATGATGATGTTGCCCGGATGCGGGTCGGCATGGAAGAAGCCATCATCCAGCACCTGAGAGATATAGCTTTGGGCGATGCGGAAGCCCAGACGATCCAGATCAGCCCCTTCAGCTTTCAGGGCCGCCAGATCATCCACGTGCACCCCCTCTATATACTGCATGACCAGTACGGACTCATTGGATGCTGCGGGATAGGGAAGGGGCGAGCTGACGCCTTCCTGAGAGGCTATCTCCGCCCGGAAGCGGATGAGGTTCTCCAACTCGACGGTGAAGTCGAGCTCATTGTTGGTGGTGCGCTCAAGCTCATCCAAGAGATTCTCGAAGTTGAGCAAGAGGGTCTTGTGCTCGGTGGTCATGAATTCCGCCGTAGCCAAGAGCCGACGCATGAGCACGATATCCTCAGACATCTCAGCCACGATGCCCGGACGACGCACCTTCACGGCCACCACCGAGCCGTCCAACAGGACCGCCCGATGCACCTGAGCGATGGAGGCGGAGCCCAGTGGGTGGGGGTCTATGGAGAGGAACGTCTCTTGCCAGCTATGGCCATAGCTGGCATCTATGCAGTTGATCACCTGGAAGAAGGGCATGGGGGTCACGTCAGCATGGAGCTTCTCGAAGGCCTCGCAGTAGGCTTTCGGGAGGATGTCAGAGCGGGTAGAAGCCATCTGGCCGATCTTCACGTAGGTGGGACCCAGAGCCTCGAGCACCTCCACGGCCTTCTCAGGGGTAAGGCCGGACATCACGTCATACTTCCGCAGCACGGAGATGATCTGGCGCATGCGGCTCCCAGACGTCTTATCCGTCAGCGACAGATGCGCCACCTTGAAGAACTCCTGTAGTGTGGCCAACCCGAACACCCCCCCCCTGCTTCCCCGTTCCGCTCTGCCTCGATTCTATCCTGAACGACAAAGCCGCAGACCCGTTGTACCCGGGCTGTAACGAGGCCGTATGAGATAGAATCGGGGCGACCAAGGATCGAAAGGACCACCCATGGCAGAAGATGCCGTCACTTCCTCCCCCACCGAAAGAACCTGTCCCCACGCTGCCTTCGATGAGTTCGTAGCCACCATCGCCCGCCTGCGGGCACCGGATGGGTGCCCTTGGGACAGAGAGCAGACCCATCTTTCCATCGCTCCCAATATGGTGGAAGAGGCCTACGAGGCCGTGGATGCCATCGAGGCAGCCGACATCCAGCATCTGCGCGAAGAGCTGGGAGATGTGCTGCTGCAGGTTGTGCTCCAGAGCCAGATAGCCTCAGATGCAGGCGAATTCACCATCGATGATGTCTGTCGAGATATCAATGCGAAGATGATACGGCGACACCCCCATGTGTTCGGCGATGCAGCCGCTGGCAGCGCCAACGAGGTGATCACGCTCTGGGACAAGATCAAGCTGCAGGAAAAAGGAGACCAGTCCGAAGCGGCGGGGCCGGAACGCCTCCTGGATGGCGTACCTACGGGCCTTCCCGCCCTCACCCAGGCTCAGAAGATCTCCCGCAAGGCTGCAGCTGCGGGCTTCGACTGGAATGGCTTGGAGGGCGTATGGGAGAAGGTGGCCGAGGAGACGTCTGAGCTCAAAGCCGCTTATGAGAGCGCCCCGAAGGATGCAGCAGGGAAAGTGCTCCACGATAGCCCTGCCGCCACTGCCGTAGAGCTGGAGATGGGGGATGTGCTCTTCAGCCTGGTGAATGTGGCACGGAAGATGGGCATCAACTCTGAGAACGCCCTTCGCGCCACGTGCCGGAAATTCCGTGAGCGCTGGGCGTCCATGGAAGACGATGCCTACGCCAAAGGAACCACCTTGGAAGAGATGAGCCCAACGGAGCAGGAAACCCTCTGGCAGAAGGCGAAACGGCCCTAACGGAAGCTGCCTAGCAGGCGCGCTCGCTTTGCCCCTTATCCTGCTCCTCTATCGCATCCACGATCTCTGACAGGTTCCGCATGATGTCACGACGGGACAGCGTGCCCACCAGCTGACCGTTGGACACGACGGGTACTTTCTTGATGCGTCGTTCTGCCAGCACGCGACATGCGTCGTCAATGGGAAGGTCGGCCTCCACCGATATGACCTTCTTAGTGGCGATGCCCATGACGTTCAGGTCCAACAGCCCCAGCAGGCGTCCCTTGAGGGGCGAATCATCCACGAACCGATACAGATTGAGCGTCGTGTCGATCACGGAGATGTCATGGCGGCCCAGATAGTTCGCGATGTCTCCGTCTGAGATGAACCCGACGAGCACGCCGTCGGCGTCTACGATAGGCAGGCCACTGGAATCCGTGGCAGACATCAAGCGGATGATGCTACGCATGGGCATGTCGCTGGTAGCCACCACAGGGTCACCGTTCATGGCATCCTGCACCTTGGTGCCCATGGTGCCACCCAGGAGCTCTATCCGTGATTCGTCCGCGCGAGCATCCACCGTCACGCCATCAAGGCCAGCTGCATAATCAGGCAACGTCTCCGGGGCCTCCCCGGACGCTCCCTTCGCCCGCCGGTCCTTATCGCTCACGAACAACACGATGATCAGCACTGCCACCGCCATGAGGATGGCAGTAGCCGTATAGGCCATGTGATACCCCGTGAACGCTTGCTCCACGGGCGATGCATCGGGCACCAACAGGGGTGAGAGCGCTGATATGGAGACGAGGAGCGCTGTGCCCACGCTGGCAGCCACCTGATTGAGCGTATTGGAGAGCCCTTGGGCATGCTGGATGACGGAATTGTCCAAGGAATTCACGCCCCAGGTATTGAGCGGCGTCATGGTGAATTGCAGACCTACCGTGAGCACCGTGTAGGCCAGCATGATGAACACGAAGCTGGAATCCATCCCCAATGCGACCAAGCATCCCGCACCGGCCAGCGCAACGAACGCACCGGGGACCACGATGCGCTTGGCACCGAAGCGGTCGAACAAGCGCCCACTCACGAGCCCCATGAATGCACCGATGACCGCACCCGGGAGCATGGCAACGCCGGACATCGTGGCAGAATAGCCGCGCACGCCCTGGATATAGAGCGGCGTGATGACACCCGTGCCCATGAGGGCCGCCTGCACCGTGACGATGATGATCACAGAGATGGCGTACTTGCGCGTGCTGAGAATGCCTACCTTGAGCATGGGTTCGGGTATCGTGAGCTGACGACGCACATAGAACCCCATGAGGATGATGCCCACCACGATAAGGCCTGCGGTAAGAGCCATGTTCGGCGTGGATGCGAAGGTTGACAGCCCGAAGAGAAGGCAGACCAAACCGCAAGTGGAGAGCACCACGGAAGGCACATCGAAGCGGCTGCGCTTGAAATCCCCGTAGTCCTTGAGCGTGAACACCGCGAGCACGATGACCACGACCGACAAGGCGAATACGATGCCGAACAACCACCGCCAACCGACCGAATCCACGAGCAGGCCCGCAAGCGAAGGACCGACCGCGGGCGCGAAGCCGATGATGAGACCGATGACACCCATGGCCGTTCCGCGCATCTCGCGCGGGAATACGAGCAGGATGACCGTGAACACCATGGGCATGATGGCGCCCGTGCACACCGCCTGGAGGATGCGCCCGAGCAAGAGCACGGGGAACACCGGTGCCAGCGCAGCCGCCAGAGAGCCCACCATGAACACGCAGAGGAAGCTGATGAAGAGCTGGCGTGTGGTGAACCGTCCGATCAGGTAGGCCGAAAGCGGGATGACGACTGCCTCTACCAGCGAATAGCCGCTCGTGAGCCACTGGACCGTGGTGGCATCCACGTTCAACGAGCCCATGATGGCGGGCAACGCCGGAGATAGCAGTGTCAGATTGAGCACCGCCAACAGCGTGCCTGACAGCAGCACACCGACCATGACCAGGTCTTTCCTGTCTACACCTAGAGCCATATTCAGTTCGCCCCTCTTTGCTTTTCTTGATCCGAATACGCGAGAAAATCTCTTTTCGAACAGGCGATTGTAGCGCAAATCAGCACATTCGCAAGCGAAAGGACGAAAATCGTTGCCGAGAGAAAGAGAGCATTGCCGATGAACCACCCTACTTGAACCTGCAGAGCGCAACGCATACCGTGCCGAGAAGCGCAGCACCTGCG
>CAJURZ010000013.1:0-55974 GCA_910588905.1 uncultured Eggerthellaceae bacterium | reverse complement strand
CTACTTGAACCTGCAGAGCGCAACGCATACCGTGCCGAGAAGCGCAGCACCTGCGGCGACCGAGCCGCAGAGCATCCACTGATCCAGGCCAGGCCCGAGCAGCGACGCTGGCACCACCGTCCCCAGGAACTGACCTAGGCTCTGCACGAGCAGGAGCACGCCCATCCCTATGGACATGAGCTCGGGTCTGCCGAGCACGCTCGGATACGCCGCCACGAACACGGTGGGCGTACCCATGGCAAGGAGCCCCATGATGACGAGCGCTGCCCACATCATCGGACCGGAGACGTTCAGCATGGCGAAGCAGCACGGCCCCAGCACCAGCATCCCCAAGATGCACAGGGGCTTGCAGCGTCCCAGCCGATCAGAGATGGCACCGAAGGCCACAGAGGATATGACCGCGAGCATCATGGGGAGCGTGCTGACGATGCCAGACTGAGCAGGGCTCATGCCCTGCTGCTGCAATGCGGTGGGCGCGAAGGCGAGGATGGTGAGCAGCACCATCTGGAATATGGCGAAGGGCACGAGGAACAGCCACGTGTTCGGCTTGAAGAACACGCGCCATCCACCCGAGGTGCTCGCAGGCGCCTCTGCAGTGGCCTTCGGCGCTTTCACATACCACGCGAATGCGACGCCTGCCGCTGCCGTGATGAGCGCGTAGCCCACCCAAAGCCCCACATGCCCCACGCTGTAATAGAGCGTAGGAGTGAGCAGACCCGCAAACGTTGCCCCGAGCATGCCCCCGAGCATGTAGATGCCCGTTGCAGTGCCCATCCTGGCAGGATCGACGCATGCCTGGATGATCAGGGGAGCGCAGGCCACGACGAACACGAGGGCCACTCCCTCCAGCGCGCGAGCTGCGAGCAGAAGGAGGAAGTCAGAGGCGAACGCTCCGGCGATGCCTGCGCAGACGTTCAGCACGACCGCCGCCATGATGAGGTTCTTGGGTCCGAAGCGCCGCGCGAGGAATCCGGTAGGGATCGCCACGACGATACCCACGAACGTGAAGATGGACATCGACCATGCAGCCGTAGGGGCATCGATGGCGAACTGCGCCATGAAGTCCGTCATGATGGTGGGGACCTTGTATTGCGCCATGGTCACCGCCGTTGCCACCAGGAACAACACGATACCTACGCCAAGAGCGCTCCTATATGCCTGCATCTCTGCCTGTGCACTGGGAACCGAACGAACCTGTCCCCTTTCCCCTTCTGCAGCCATCAGCGCCATCCTCTCTTGACGGATCCCCAAAGAAGAAGGGAGCCGGCACCAAGGCCGGCTCCACGAATGCTTCGCCCTAATCGTTGTAAGGCGTGAAGAGCGCTCTATGCGTCTTCTCAGCGACGACCTCCGACAGCTCATCGACAGTGCCGAAGTACAGGCAGTGCGCCGGGCAGTGCATGACGCAGCTGGGCGGCTTGCCAACAGCCGTGCGCTCCTCGCACAGGTCGCACAGGCTCGTAGGCATGGGCAGATAGTTGTACTCCCATTTGCCGTTCGGCAGTTCGCGAGGGCCATCCTGCAAGATTTTGATGCCGAACTGGCCCGTGCCCAGTTCGAGCGCCTTGCGGCAGGCCACCTCGCACGTGTGGCAGCCCGTGCAGTAATCGTAGTCGACGAGAAGTCCATATCCTATGGTCATGATGTTTCCTCCCTTAAGCCCTGTGGCTGTAGTCTTTGTCCACTTCGGTCGTTGCGCCCGGCTTCGAGAAGCCGTCGCCTTCTGAAACACGGATCGAAGGCATGTCTTCGCTGTTCTCAGGCGTGCATGCATACACCTTGCATAGCTGATTCTTGTAAGGAGCGCCATATCCGGTCACGCCGTTGTCGCACTGCGGCACGAGGTTGTTGATGTTGGAGTCGAACACGCCGTAGAGCGTGGGTTCGGCGGCCTCCTTCTCAGGGAACCACCAACCGTGATCAGCGCGCACCACGCGGTCGTCCAGCGACGGGTTGATGCGCAGGCGCTGACGGCAGCGACCATGCTGGTTCTCGAGCCAGCACCACTGCTCATCCTGGAGCCCCAGCTTCTCAGCGGACGCCACGGAGAGCTCGAAGTGCGGGTCTGGATACAGCTCACGGCTCATGACCTCAGGCTGGCGATGCTCGGAGTGGAAGAACTCCACATGGCGTGCACCCGTGCTCAGGACGAAGGGATACTCCTCCCAGAGGTCAGGGCGCGAGTACGGGCTCGAATGAGGCTCGTCCCAATCGGGCAGCGGATCATATCCCCACAGCTGGAACACCGAGTCGAACAGCTCGATGCGGCCCGTGGGCGTGTTGAAGCCAGGCTGACCATCCGGGCGAAGCAGACCCTTCTCATGCTTGCGATATTGGAAGTCCGGATAGGAGTACACCTCATCCTGCAGCTGCACGTAGTCACCCTCATATCCTGGCGTCTCCGTCTTGAGGATGTGGTCGGACCAGCCAGCATCATCATCCCACGGGAAGCGCTCGGGATGGAGGCGCTTGCCGAGCTCGGTGACGATGGTGTCATCAGACTTGACATCCGCATAGTCCACCACCTTGCGCATGCCGCGGAGGGGCACCCACCAGACGCGCTGCGAATCGCGCTCGGGGGACATGGCTGCAGGGAGGAAGATGTCTGCGAAGGCCACCGCCGTAGGAGTGAGGAACAGGTCGTTGACCACGACGAAGTCGAGCGTCTTGACTGCCCGGTAGATGCGCGGAGCATCGGCACCCATGTTGGCGATGGGGTTGGTGGAGGTGAGCCAGAGCATCCGGATGGGATAGGGCTTACCCGTCTCGATGGCCTCCAGGATGGAATCCGAATGAGCCGTTGAGCTGAATCCGGCCTTTGCCATTAGCGGATACTCCGCGCCGATGCGCTTGCCCTGCGCCTCTGGAGGCAGGAAATCGTATCCATAGTTATAGGAGACGTTCTGCCCATATGCGTTCAGGATGATGATGTTGCCGCCCGGGACATCGGTGTTGCCGGTGATGGCCCAGATGGCATTGATGGCCTGCGCGCTGGGGATGCCCCAGACCGCCTGGTCGATGGGCAGGCCCCACTGGATGGTGGACGGCCAGTTCGTCGCATAGGCGCGCGCTGCCTCGCGGATCAGCTCCGGCTCCACCCAGCAGATCTCCCCCACGCGCTCCGGCGTCCACTCGCGCACACGCTCAGCCAGCTCATCGAAACCGTAGGTCCATTTCTCCACGAAGTCATGATCGTAGAGGTCCTCTTCGATGATGACGTTCAGCCAACCCAGGGCCATGGCGCCATCGGTACCCGGCCGCAGGCGCAGCCAGTAATCGGAGCGGGATGCCAGCCAAGTCAGGGATGGATCGACCGTGATCATCTTCGACCCACGCTGCACGCAGTCCACGATCCAGTGACCGTAGAAGTTGTCCGAGTTGGACTCGACGGCGTTACAGCCCCAATTCACGATGAACTTGGGCAGACGCCACTCGGTGTTCTCTTCGTCGTAGCGCTGAGCGAACTGCTGGGACATGTCCGCGATCAAAAAGTCGCCATTCATAGACGCCATGGCGGCAGAGCGCGGCTGGAAGCAGGACTCGCCCGAAAGGAAGCCCAAGCAGAAGTTGGGGGAATCGAACGCCGCGTAACAGAGATAGGGGATCTGCCAGCAATTGTTGCGCCCGGTTCCGATCATGCAAGCGATGGACTCGCCACCATAATCCTTCCAGATCTCACGGACCTTGGCTTCGATGATGTCATAGGCCTCATCCCAGCTGATGTTCTCCCACTTGTTCTGTCCGCGCTCACCTACGCGCTTCAAGGGGTTCTTGGGGCGGCGGTCGTTGTTCACGACTTCGGGCATCTCCAGGCAGCGCATGCAGAGCGTTCCTTGGTTGAACCCGCAATCAGGGTCTCCCTCGACCTTCTCTAGCTTGCCGTCCTTGGTGTAGTACAGGACAGCACATCCATCATGGCAGCCAGGGCCCGACCAGACGGTCGTCCGGGTCACATCATAGTCCCCGTCCTTCCACTGGGATTGCCCTCGGTGCTTCTCGTAGTAATCTAGGTTCATGCACCTACTCCTCTCATTGCCTTCTCAGAACCTGCGAGCCTAAGCGTTCGCGTTAGCCGGAAAACCTTCGTAGCCGTTGCCCGAGCGATCCGCACCTTCATAGGAATAGCCGTCACCCTTCGTCACGCGCAGGGAGGGCATCTCCTTGCTGTTCTCCTCCGTGCAGGCATAGACCTCGCACAGCTGATTGGCATACGGAGCACCGAAGCCGGTGTCATCGTTCTCGCATTGAGGCACCAGGTTGTTGATGTTGGAATCGAACACGCCGTAGAGCGTGGGCTCAGCGCCCTCCTTCTCAGGGAACCACCAGCCATGCTCAGCGCGCACCACCCGATCATCCAGGGAGGGATTGATGTGCAGGCGCTGACGGCAGCGACCGCGCTGGTTCTCTATCCAGCACCACTGCCCCTCTTCCAACCCACGAGCAGCGGCAGCCCCGGCGCTCATCTCGAACAGCGGATCGGGATGCAGCTCACGCGAGGTGGTGCCAGCCTGGCGATGCTCGGAATGGAAGAACTCGAAGGAGCGCGCACCGGTGGTGAGCACGAGCGGGTACTTCTCGGCAAGCTCCGGCGAGCTCACCGGCGAGCAGCTGGGCTCCTTGAAGTGCGGTACTGGATCATAACCCCACAGAGCGAAGTTGCTGTTCCAAAGCTCGATGCGACCTGTGGGCGTGTTGAAGCCGGGCTGCCCATCCATGCGCAGCAAGCCCTTCTCATGCTTGTAGTAATCGAAGCGGGGGTATGACCAGACCTGCTGGACAGCCTCAGCGAAGGTCTTGTAGGGCAGCTGGTCGTTGCTCTCGTGCTGGAAGATGTGATCGATCCAGCCCACGTTGTCATCCCACGGGAAGTTCTCGGGCGCAAGGCGCTTGCCCACCATGGTGACCAGGTCGTCATCCGAGACGCATTCCTCATACTGGGTGACCTTCTTCATGGTGCGGTTCGGCACCCACCAGCAGCGCTGGGAATTGCGTTCAGGAGACATGGCGGCAGGCAGGACCAGGTCAGCGAAGGCCACTGCAGTCGGCGTCATGAACAGATCGTTCACCACCACGAAATCCACGGAGCGCAGCGCGCGATAGACGCGCGGAGCATCAGCGCCCATGTTGGCGATGGGGTTTGTGGAGCTCATCCACACCATGCGAATGGGGTAGGGCTCGCCCGTCTCAATGGCGGCCAGCACCGAATCAGCATGCGCCGATGAGCTGTAGCCTGCACGGCTGAGCAGCGGGAACTCCGACCCCAGCTTCTTGCCCTGCATCTCCGGTGAGAGCAGCTGATATCCGTATCCATAGGAGAGATTCTGGTCGAAGGCGTTGCGGATGATGATGTTGCCGCCCGGATTATCCACGTTGCCCGTGATAGCCCACAGCGAATTCACCGCGTCAGCAGTGGCGGTGGCATTCGTGGTCTGATCCAGCTTCAAGCCCCACTGGATGGTAGCCGGATGCGCCTGGGCGTACATGCGGGCAGCGCCCACGATGTCATCGGCCTTCACCCAGCATACCTCTGCCGCCTTCTCGGGCGTCCACTCCTTGGCAGCCTCAGCCAGCTCGTCGAACCCATAGCACCACTTGTCGACGAAGTCGTGGTCGTAGAGGTCCTCGCTGATGATGACGTTGATCATGGCGAGCGCCAGCGCAGCATCGGTGCCAGGACGGACGCGCAGCCAGTACTCTGAGCGCGCGGCCAGCCATGTGAGCGCAGGGTCGATGGTGATCATCTTCGAACCGCGCTGCATGCAATCCACGATCCAGTGACCATAGAAGTTGTCGGAGTTGGACACGACCGCATTGCAGCCCCAGTTCACGATGACCTCAGGCAGGCGCCACTCAGTGCTCTCCTCGTCATAGCGCTGAGCGAACTGCTGAGACATGTCTGCGATCATGAAATCGCCATTCATGGAAGCCATGGAAGCGCTGCGAGGGCAGAAGCAGGAGTCCCCTGCAAGATAGCCCATGGAGAAGTTCGGCGTTCCGAAGGCCGCGTGGGCCATATAGGGGATCTGGTCGCAATTGTTGCGACCGGTGCCGATATGGCATGCGATGGACTCAGGACCATAGTCCTTCCAGATAGCGCGCACCTTCTCTTCGATGATGTCCAGCGCCTCCGTCCAGGATATCTGCTCCCACTTGTTCTCACCACGTTCACCCACGCGCTTCATGGGATGACCCAGACGGGTGGGGTTGTTCACGTATTCGGCCATCTCAAGGCAGCGCATGCAGAGCGTTCCTTGGTTGAAGGGATTGTCAGGGTCGCCCTCCACCTTCTCCAGCTTCCCATCCTTGGTGTAGTACAGCACGCCGCAGCCATCATGGCATCCAGGACCTGACCAGGCAGTGGTGCGCGTGACGGTATATTCGCCGTCCTGCCACTCCACCTCCCCTTTGTGCTTGTCGTAGTAATCGAGGTTCATGATCGATGCCTCTCCTTTCCTCGTGATATCGGGTTAGCCCACAGAGCAGGGAGGGGCCCACGCGGGCACCTCCCAAACCCAGTTGACCCTTAGGCCTCTGTCGCGCGCAGCTTCGTGAAAGCAGCGAGGACGATGTACAGAACGCCGCAGATGATGACCCCGATGCAGCAGGGCAGCATGAGACCGTGATACATCGAGATGCCCAGAGCCGGATTCAGGCCGAGCACTCCCACCAAGAAGGTGGCGATCGGCGTTGCCAAGAAGCAGCCTGCCTGATGGAAGCAGGTGAACACGCCCATGGTCTTGGTAGCGGCGCCAATGGGCACGAGATTGGTGAGGATGTTGGACGTGCCAGGGATGATGATGGCAAAGCCCCAGTGACCGATCAGGAAGCAAGCCACATAGGCCCACAGATTGCCCTCGCCCTGCGCCGGAGCGAAGATAGCGCATCCCGCGAAGATGATACCCAGCCAGAGGCATGCCACAGGCAACGTCCATTTGCGAAGGCGCTTGTATACGGGCCCCAGCGTGAAGCCAGAGAGCATGCCCACAACGGTCATGGCAGAGAGCAGCATGCCGGACTGACCCGCATCAGCACCGAAGGAGCTCGCCATGATCATGGAGCAATATAGGATGGTAGGCATTGCCAGTGCACAGGAGCAGGTGAGCAAGATCACATAGGGCCACACGATGGCCGGGATCTTGGTATCTACCTCGGTCCCCTCGGCAGCTGCGAGCTCCTTCTCCTGATTGATATCCTTCGGTGGCTCTTTGAGCATGGCCGCCACCAGCACCAGCGGGATCAAGCCGATGAGATAGACCAGGAAGGTGTGCTGCCAGCTGATGAGCGCCAGGTATCCTCCGGCAAGCTCCATGAAGATGGTGCCGATGTTGAAGAACGCCATGCCGATGCCCAGCCACGTAGCGCGCTGATCCTCATTGTGGATGAGCTTGAAGGTGAGTGCCGAGGCCAGCGGATAGGACCATCCCACCGCTACGCCGAAGATGAATCGGAACACCAGCAGCAACTCGAACGAGCTCTCGTTCGGCAGGAAGAACGGCGCGATGCCAGAGATGACATAGCACACCATGGCAATGATGATGGTGGTCCGATACTTGATGAAGCGCCCCGTGATGATGCCTGACAAGATGCCTGCAGGGATCATGCCCAGCGCCACCATGGATACGACGTATCCGATGTTGGCACCAGCATCCGGGAAGTTCATGGCCATGGTGGCCATGCCTGCATTGACGCCGCCTTGGGAAGCGCCTAATGCGAAGATGGAAAGGATCGGGATCATTGCGATACCGATGCCCTTTTGCACTTTCTTCTCCACTTTCGATCTCCTCCTCTTAGATGATGGACCTTGCTGCATTACGTGCTAGAGCCTCTCCTCCCTTCCCTGGAACGATCCCTCGATGCTAAGGAGGATAAGAAGGAGATGGTGCATGGGGGAAATAGAGAATGCGCACCTTATCGAACAGGATCGGAAAGGCGCCTACCCTATTTGACATGGCTCTATGCTGTTTTGGAATGTGACTGTTTCCGTTCCTAGGGGATATAATCGCACTCGTATTCCCCCTTTTCACCTGCGAGCGAAGAAGGGAGGTCAGCAGCGATGCGCATTGATCATCTCGAGGAATTCGTTGCACTCGCACGATTCCTTAGCTTCACTGAGACGGCAAGCAAGCTGAATGTGTCGCAGCCTACCCTGAGCAAGCACATCAATTCACTCGAACGCGAGTTGAAGGTGCCACTCTTCTCGCGCAAGGGCTCATCCGTTGCCTTGACGAAGGCAGGCAAGCTCGTCCTGCCTCACGCCTTCGAGATACTCGAAGCACGCAAGCAGATGACGATCGCTGCCAAGCAGGGAGCAAGCATGCTCACCCCGCACCTCACCATCGGCGGCAATGTGGGACTGAAGACGGTCTTGGAGCGCATCACGCTCATGGCGAATAGATTCGCACAAGAGTATGGCGTGGATATCATCGAGATAAATGATATCGAAGCTGACCCCCGGACCTCTATCGACCTCAACTGCGACCCCGCCCCTGACTTCCTCTTCCTCTATATCGATGAGACCGATGAGGTAGAAGAGGGAACCGAGGTACAGCAGCTTGCTCGCGTTCCTCTTGCAGCCGTGGTGAACAAGAACCACCGCCTTGCCAGGCGCGAGAGGATCGTGCTTGATGACCTCAAGAGCGAAACCTTCATCAAACTAGAAGGCAACTACGTGAGCGGCTCATGGCGCTTCATCGAATCAGCATGCCTTGAGGCAGGGTTCACCCCTACCTGTCGCCACGTGTACTTCCCCCGCGTCACCGACTTCCTCCGCATCACATTCAATCTAAGGAACGACATCCTCGTGCTCACTACAGACTACATCGAGCAATACAGCACATTCATATCGAATGACTGCATTGCGGTCCCTATTGATGATCCGCGAGCCTTCATGCCCCTGGCCATGCTGTATTCCATGAGCAACAGCAATCCGCTGATCGATGAGGCACTGGAGATCCTTTTGGGTGCCGACGAGAGCGAGGCTTGATCCATGCCTTGCTACCCATGCAATCATTGCAACAAGTGCGGGATCTTCTCGCTTCGCCTTGAGCTTGCCTGCAAGACCTGCGGCGCCGATGTCATTCCTGGAGCAGATGCATGCCCATCCTGTCTCACACCCTATCGAGGGAATACCGTCCGAGGAAGGATCGGGAAGCCTGAGGGGACTGTGGACTACTACACAAAGATCGAAGAGGTGCATGGGTCAGATGAATGCAGCCGCATTGATCTGGCAGAACAAACAGCGAACAGGAGCCCCGCATCACAAAGCCTCCAGCAAGATCGATAGCCAAGCACATCCCCTTGGCATGAAAAGAGGAGGCCTAGGGGCCTCCTCTTTTCGTTCGCACACCATGCATCCGTGGATAGCTACTGACGCATCTTGTATTCCTCGAGGGCGATATCCGAGATCGCGGGATTAGCGCATTTCGTCCAAACGGGTTCGCCAACGACATCCTGCTGAACCGCCATGGCCTGGACCCCCAGGAGCACCTCCGGTTCGCCATTCTCGACAACGACCTTCACCAATGCCTCCATGTTGCCCGGATCGAATACATACTTGTCGATACCCGTGGCTTCATCATATTCGTGGGATACCACTTCCAACTTGGGCATATTCCCCTCCTGTCATCGACGCTCATGAAATGGGCTGCGGATAAGTGTAGATAGGACTACCTGCATAGAAGAAATAGCGAAACGGAAGGTCCCTATGCCTCTTTGGAATAAGGACCTTCTTTGAGCAAGATCGCACCGGATCGGCTAAGCCAATGGATTCGGCTCTGCATCGATGGCGATACGCCAGATGCTCTTCCCGCCGAAATCGCATACGTAGAGATACCCTTCAGCTATGAGCAGATTGCTCACCAGTGGGGATGCCGTCTCGGGCAGGCGGATGGAGGGCATCGGCCAACCCGCATCGTTGACCATAGCCACCTCTTTAGCATTCAGGTGCGCCGCATATACATTGCCCGCAGCATCCGTGAGAACGCCATCGGGCCCATGACCGCCAGAGAGACGCGCGAATACGTACGGCGTGTCCTTGGCATCCGTATAGCTCTTCGAGGGAACGCAGATGATGGAATTCGTATTGAATTCAGCAACATAGAGGAATAGGCCGTCGGGCGAGATGGTGATGCCATTAGGATAAGCAGCTGTAGAGACTATCTTTTCGATAGCATAGCTACCATCACCGTAATTCACATAGTAGACGCTTCCTACGCTATTGAAGTAATCCGATTGGCCTGGATCAGTGAAATAGGCGCCGCCTTTGCCATCAAGCACCAGATCGTTCAAGCCGAGGAACTTATCTCCCTCGAATGAATCGACGATCTGCTTGTATTCCCCTGTGCTCAGCGTATAGGTGCAAAGACCCATCGCCCGATCGCAAAGCAAGATGGTGTCATCATCGATGAACTTAGCGCCATTGGGCATGGCCTTCTTCTCTGGATCCTCATACACAGTCACGACCTCACCATCCTCTAGCTTGAAGATGCGAGAGGTGGCCACGTCTATGAACCAGAGCGTCCCATCATGCCAATTCATCCCTTCCAGGATGCCCGTATCCTCAACGCGAGCCATGAGCTCCCATTCAGCGCTCGGATCGACCGGGCACTTCAAGACCTCGGACATCTGAGGCCCCTGAGCGAGCTTGTCACCTATCGCGATGCTGCTGGCGGTAGCTGCGCTGCTCCCAGCAGACGATGCTGCTGGCGCATCACTTGCGGTACTGCTGCTGCATCCAGTCAGAGCACCCGCAGCTGCGACAGCTCCGAATGCGACCGCACCCTTCAAGAAGCTCCGACGATCGAACTCTGTGGCCATGCTTTCCCTCCTCCGTATAGGCTCATCCCCTTTGGGATCGAAGCGAACATACGAGAGATGCGGGGCATGGAGCAAATTCGATGATCGGAAATGGGCCATGCCCTATCGCTCAGGATGGTGCATGGTAAGGAATGATGCGATTCCAATATGGCACGACCGCATGAAACCCGGAGGAGCAAGCATCAGCAGGGAGATGTTCTGTCGTACCATGAGGATCACGGTTCACGCTCCGACGAAGGAGGCGCCATGGCACAGGAGCCACAGAAAGGCGACCAAAGCAAAAAGGAACGAACACCGGTGGTGCTCTCGAAGGACGAAGCGCTCTACGCGCCGAGCAAACGAGCGATCACCATCACCATCGTCGCCATCGCCATAGCCATAGCTTTAGCCATCGCCTCATTCGTGCTCTTTCCCCTTCCCTGACGCATCCCCCCACCCTCCCTGACATGCGCCAGGACAGGGATCAGGAGAGCTTGAAGGGGCGCGGCCCGACGGGCACAGAGCGGTGGGTGCGGTGCAAGGATGCGCCCGCCGCTCAAGGCATCAGGGGCGCAATGACCATCCAGAGGCCGCCGCACCCACTAAAGCTTTGCCTACGGGCGCTGGCCCATACCGCCCTCCAAAGTGAGGGTCTCGCCGCTCATGAACTTGAAATCAGGGTTAGCCAGTTGTACCACGACGCGCCCGATCTCGGTTTCCACATTACCGTAATGGCCCATGGGAGGCATATGCACATTCGCCTCGAAAGCATCCGGATACTGCTCCTGGAAGTTCTCCAGAGCCGCCGTCCATGCAAGCGGGCAGACCACGTTCACGTTGATGCCATCGGGGCCCCATTCAGTGGCAGCCACGCGGCTCATGCCCCGGATGCCCTCCTTGGCAGCAGCATAGGCGCTCTGGCCATAATTGCCGAAGAGCCCTACACCGGAAGCGAAGTTGATGACCGACCCCTTCGTCTCCTTCAAGTGCGGATAGCATGCCTGCATGTAATAGAACGCAGCATAGAGGCCTGAGTAGATGGCCAGATCGAACTGATCGGTAGTATGGTCAGCCAGCGTCACGCCCGAAGCCGAAGCCTGGGCATTGTTCACCAGCACATCGATGCGCCCGAACTTCTGGATAGCTTGATCGATCACGTTCTGCACCACGGCTTGGTTGTCGGCGCCAGCGCTGACATCTGCCTGAACGGGGAGCACCTGGATGCCATATTCAGCCTCCAGCTCAGCTTTCGCATTCTCCAGCTTCTGAACATTGCGGCCGGTGATGACCAGGTTCGCCCCTTCCTTCGCGTAAGCGATGGCGATGCCGTAGCCGATAGCGCCCGGAGAGCCATCCTTCAGCTTCGCCATGCCAGCGCCGGTGATGATCGCCGTCTTGCCTTTCAGGAACCCCATGGACCCTCCTCTTCCGAACCCACCGTTCTGTCTTGGAATTTGGGTGAACTCATGCAATGATATGCCAGCGCACTGAGAGCAGCATGCTCCAGCGACGCTTTTAACGACAGGGAAACAAAGGGGGAGGGGGATGCCATGGTGGATGCGGCGGTCGCCTCTCAGCCGAAGCAAGATGTCCTGTTCGGCCGCTCGGGCTTGAGCGAACGCGAAGCGGTGGCCCTTGATGTCTTCCCTTGTCTTCTGGATGTTGCAGAAGCCATGCTCTTGAGCGGTGCCGACGTTCACTTCGTAGAAGAGAAGCTCGCGGATATCGGACGCGCCTATGGCGCCTACAAGATGAATGTCTTCGTCATAACCTCTTCCATCATAGCCACCATGACGCTGCCCAATGGCTACGAGCATACGCTCACGCGCCGAGTCATCGGCGAGGCATCTATCGACTTCGACAAGGTAGAGAGGCTTGCAACCCTTTGCACAGAGGCTGGGATAGAGAACTACACCTACAAGGAGCTGAAGGCGCGCCTCAAGACCATCAGGACGCGCACCGTTCCCACCTGGTCATTGTTCTTGGGCGGCATCCTCTCCGCTGGTGCTTTCGCGCTCTTCTTCGGAGGCTCGTACCTCGATGCGGCGGTCTCGGCCGTCTTCGCCGTCTTCATCTGCCTAGCGCTCAAGTTCCTCCGTCCCTGGACGCCCAGCACCATCATCTTCAATTTCCTGAATTCATTCCTCTGTGGTCTAGGGATCATGGCGGTGGACAGCATCTGGGGCGGCATAGCACCTGATATGGTGATGATCGGAGATATCATGCTGCTCATCCCCGGTGTGGCTATGACCAATGCCACCCGGGACATGTTCTCAGGCGACACCGTTTCCGGCATCATGCGATTCGTAGAGAGCCTCTTGTGGGCCATCGCATTAGCTTTGGGATTCATGGCCGCCATCTGGCTTGCCCAAGTGATCTGGTGATCCCCATGGATGCCTACGCTTGGGTGCAGATGATAACGGCTTTCTTAGGGGCTCTGGGGTTCGCCCTGTTCTTCAATGTACGCCTTCGCCGCGTGCTCCCAGCCTCCATCGGAGGGCTCATCACATGGGCTCTCTACTGGGCGCTCTTCCAGGTCGTCGACCAGATCTTCGTCCCCTGTGTGATAGCCAGCACCTTCGCCGCCGCCTACGCAGAAGTGGTCGCTCGCATCTATCACGTGCCCACCACGGTGTTCTTCATCATCAGCGTGATCCCGCTCGTCCCTGGACGCGGGCTGTTCTACACCATGTCCGATGCGGTGAATGGACGCTGGGAGGCCTTCGCCGTTGATTCCACCGCCACGCTCCTCTTCGCCGCCGGCATCGCCGCTGGCATCTGCCTTGTCACAGCCTGGGTGCAAACCTGGAAATACGGCCAACGGAAGATCGAACGGATCCGCAACAAGTAGAGCCTGCGGAATGCAAGTCCACAACCCGCATCCACTGATCTGAAGCGACGCGGTGTTCTGCTGATCGAAGAGAGGGGAAGGGAGCACCTGCTATGTGCAAGAGGTTCAAGGCGCTATCCTGGGATGAGGTGCTGGAGGTCATCCAGGCCCTGGAAGAGGGGATGCCTCACACACTGCGGTTCAACCCCGCAGGTCTCCGGCTGGATGCTTTCCCCCGCTCCAACGTGCCCCTCATCGGGCAGGCTGATCAAAGGCTCACCCCTCTGAAGCTCCCTTGGGGTTTCAGGGCCCCCTGGACCAAGCACCGCATCATCTACAACGCCCGCATCGAGACCGCGTTGGAGCAAGTGCAAGGCTTCTGGCGCGAGGCGATAGACCATGGCCGCTGCATCGTTCCCACCCTTGGCTTCTATGAGACCTGCGCCACCGAAACCCTCATGGATCCCAAAACGGACAAGCCCGTGAAGCGCCAATACCAGTTCGATCTGGCTGAAGGCATCACCTATCTAGCGGCCATCTGCAATAAAGAGGCCTTCAGCGTGATGACCACCCAGGCGAACGCCATCGTGGCCCCCATACACCGGCGTATGCCCGTGGTGCTGCGCCCTGAGGAGATAGACCAGTGGCTCTTCGGTGACTATGCAGCCCTGGCCGACCGCAGTGATATTCCTTTGGAATGCCACGCGGAAGCATTCCGGCCACCCAAGACCAAACTGCAGCTGACGCTGTTCTGAACCAACCAGGAAGCCCTAAGAGGTGCTAACCCCTGCTAGCTCAGCCGCCATCTCCCGGAGCTTGAACTTCTGCACCTTCATGGAAGGTGTCATGGGAAAGTCATCTACGAAGAATACACGCTTGGGCACCTTGTATCGGGCTATGCGCGGGATAGCCCATTCGCGCACGGCATCCTCGGTTAGGTCCTCGTAGCCAGGGCGCACGCGCAGAAACGCACCCACGATCTCACCGTACTTCGCATCCGGGATGCCCACCACCTGTGCGTCGAGGACGCCCGGATGCGTCAGCAGGAAGTTCTCCACCTCCAGCGGGTAGATATTCTCGCCCCCACGGATGATCATGTCCTTGATGCGGCCGGTCACACGGTAGTAGCCGTCCTCATCCACCATCCCCAAGTCACCCGAATGCAGGTAGCCATCGGCATCGATAGCCTTCGCTGTTTCCTCGGGCATCTTGTAGTAGCCTTTCATGACGTTGTAGCCCTTGCAGCAGAGCTCGCCCGGCTCCCCCACGTCGCAGATATGGCCATCGACCGGGTCTATCACGCGCACGTCAACGGGCGGATGCTTCTTGCCCACGGTCTCGCATTTGTGCTCTACGTCATCATCGGCCGAGGTCTGGGTGAACACGGGACTGGTTTCCGTCAGACCATAGCAGATGGTGACATCGCGCATGTTCATCTTATCCATGACCTCACGCATGGTCTCAGATGGACAGGGACTACCGGCCATGATGCCCGTGCGCATATGGGACAAGTCGAAGCTGTCGAAATCAGGGTGGTTCAGCTCAGCGATGAACATGGTAGGCACGCCGTAGACCGCCGTAGCCTTCTCTTTATGCAACGCCTGGAGCACGAGCCCTGCATCGAAGTCCTCTACGATCAGCATGGTGGAGCGATGGGTCAGGTTCGCCATGACGCCCAGCACGCAACCGAAGCAGTGGAAGAACGGCACCGGCAGGCATACACGATCCTCGGACCCGAGCCGCTGGCCCTCGCCAATGTAGAACCCGTTGTTCAAGATGTTGCGGTGGGTGAGCATGACGCCTTTGGGGAACCCGGTGGTACCGCTCGTGTACTGCATCATGACCACGTCGTTGTTGTCGAACTGGCTGCGAGCCCACTCCAGATCAGAATCCGGACGATGCTGCCCCAGCAAGATCAGCTCCGGCACGCTGTAGAAACCGCGATGCTTCTCAGGGCCCATATAGATGAGGTTCTTCAGGTAGGGATAGGTCTCGGTGTCGAGGAACCCGCGGGGTTGTTCCAGGGATTCAGGGATCAGATCGCGGATGATCTGAAGGTAGTCCACATCGCGGTAGGCATCTATGATGCAGAGAGCCTTCATGTCAGACTGCTTGAGGACGTAATCTATCTCATGGCTCTTATAGATGGGATTCACCGTGACCATGACGATGCCCACCTTCGCCGTAGCGTACATGAAGGTGAGCCAATCGGGTATGTTGCGGGCCCACACCCCTAGGTGATCCCCTGGCTTCATGCCGATGGACAGCAATCCCTTGGCCAGGGCATCTGTGCGCTCATCGAAGTCTCGGTAGGTCCAGCGCAGGTCCCGATCAGGGTATACGACGAACTCATGGTCAGGGTCCTTCGCCACCTGCTCCTTGAAGTAATCCCCGATGGTCAGCTCGGAATGGAGTGGGTAGTCCGGATCCCCGGGGATGGGTTGATGTGCTTCGTTGTTCATCTCTTCCATAGCGTCCTTCTCTATCATCGCAGGCATCAGAGGGGGGTGTACACACAGGCCAAGAACTTCGCGTTCTGTCCATCATGGGCACGTACCTGATGAGGCACGATGGAATCGTAGTAGATGCTCTCTCCAGGATGGAGGACGAAGATATCCTTGCCGTACTCTATCTCTATGCAGCCCTCCATGCCGTAGAGCCACTCTTCTCCCTCATGGCTGTCCAGCTTGTGGGTGGTCTCACCGGAAGGAGTCACCGTGATGATGAAGGGGTCCATATGACGAGACGGGCGTCCAGCCGCCAGGCTGAAGTAGCTGAGGTCTCCTGCATCGCGGGCGGTTTGGAGCGTTTTTACGCGTTCGACCTCTTCCATCTGCTGAGAATCGATATAGGCCGGCCCGAAGGATTCATCATCATCCATGAGCGTTCCCAAGCGAACTCCCAGCGCCCGTGTGAGCTTGATGAGCGGAGCTAGGGAAGGAGGCACCTCTCCTGCTTCGAGCTTCTCGATGACTTCCGCCTCGCATCCACACCGGTCCGCTAGGTCTTGCGTGCTCAGGTGATGGGCCTCTCGCAACGTGGTGATCTTGCGGCCAAGACGGTTGTCGTTTTCCATGGGTGTATCTCCTCCCTGCAAATGAGCGTATCCGGCTATGATAGCGAAAACAGTGCTCGACGGCGGAAAATTATGCGCGTGTCCCTTCTTCGGCACCGATGCTTCGACTTCGGGCCCGTCCTGTGCAGGCTCTTCGCTTGCCTCGCCCATCTTCAGGTCAGCCCAGGCGGACTTGAGCTGCAACCTCTATACTGAGCGACACGGTTCAGAGGGAAAGGAAGATCAGTGGGACAGCTGCATGTGGTGGATCACCCGCTCATCAAGACGAAGCTGACGCAGATGCGCAATGAGGACACCCCTTCACCGGAGTTCCGGAACCTCCTGAAGGAAGTCACGCTCCTTCTGGGCTTTGAGGCCACGCGGAGCCTTCCCATGAAGGAGATCACCGTCAAGACGCCCATCTGTGAAGGGGCCTTCCCTACGCTGCAAGAGGACTTCGTCACCCTGGTGCCCATCCTGAGAGCGGGCCTGGGCATGGTCGAGGGAATGCTAGAGCTGATGCCCTTCGCCCATGTGGGTCATATCGGGCTCGTACGCAACGAGGAGACCCATATTCCCGAAGAGTATTACTACAAGATGCCCCAGGGATTCGAACGCTCTGTGGTGATGGTGCTGGATCCGATGCTGGCAACGGGAGGCAGCGCCGTGGATGCCATCTCCCGGCTCAAGGACAGGGGATGCCAGAACATCCGGTTGGTGAACATCATCGGCGCGCCTCAAGGGGTGGCTGCCGTCCAGCAAGCTCACCCCGATGTGGATATCTACATAGCCGCCGTTGACGAAGGGTTGAACGAGAGCGCCTATATCGTGCCCGGGCTCGGAGACGCAGGAGACCGCATCTTCGGCACATGCTAAGCCCCCAAAGGGCCTCCTATCCCCCCGCCCTGTCTCTCTGGCTGCCCAAGGATCCTCAGTCATCGATCACCATCGTGGGGTCTTCGCGGGTGATGATCCTCTTTGCGAAGATGCTCGCGCCTAGGTAAGCCTCCATCATCTCCGCCAGCTCATCAATGGCCGCCTGCAAGGCGTCAGCACGGGCAGGATCTACTGATTCGATGATCAGGAATGCCTTGCGGGAGTCATCGGAGAGCGCCGTTCGAACACCATCGCGCCAATTCCAGCAACGGCAGATGGCACCTGCATCATCCCGGTAGCAGAGTTCCCCCTCTAGCGTGGGAGCCTCCTCTTCATCCCCCAGTGCCAAGAAGCCGTCGCCACCCTGGGTGATGCCTAGGCGGATGTCTCCCTCCATCGTATCGATATCCTCTCCGCCCACCGGAAGGGCATGCTTCAGAGAGATGGCGTTGTAGATATCCACCGATGGGTTGATAGAACCCACAGGATTGCCCTTCAAGACCCGCTTGAGCAGGTTCTCCACCGAGCAGCGGGCGCCCTTCTTCGTCTTGAATCTCTGGTAAGCGTCACGCCAGACCGCCACCACCTCGTTCTGAGAGATGGTATTGGAGGTGAGGTGCTGATCAGCAGCAGCATTGGCCTCGGTGAGCCGCTGGCGAATGGCCTTCGCATCCTCTTCCGTCACCTCATCAGCCTTACGCATGTCGTGGGCCACGACAACGCCGATACGAGCCTCCGGGAAGAGTTCCCAGAACGAATCCTCTGTCACGAACTTCTTCACGATGCGCATCCCCTCTCTTGCCGTTTCCTTTAGGCTGTTCTCGCCCGTTCCTTCCCCGCTGCTGCCGTCCAAGAGCAAATAAAAAGCACCCGAAACGAGCTCTCATCTTCGAAGGCCTAACGATGAGAACCGTTCCGAGTGCTCGGAACCCTACCCGGCGGCAGGAGGTCATATGCAATGGGGTTACGCTATCACCCTGCCAGCACCCTGTCAACTGGCTCCGGAAGGGGATCCCTCAGATCAGAGCCATGCGTGCGCGTCAAACGGAAGCGCTCTGGCCCCTCCTCTTCCAAACACCACAGTTCCTTGCAGCTCTCTTGGATGAGGGCAGCATCATGGGACACGAGCACCACAGCTCCTGCAAAGGAAGAGAGGAGTGCCTGGAGAGCCTGGATGGATGCGATGTCCAGATGATTCGTGAGCTCATCGAGGATGAGCACGTTCGGCTCTTCGAGCAGAGCATCGGCTATCAGAAGCTTCCTCATCTCCCCCGGACTGGTCTCCTTCCCATCCATCATCCGCACAGGATCCGAATTGAGCCGAGCTACGTGCGAGAGGACTTCCCCTCTTTCCTTCTGGCTGCGATCAAGGAAGCGCAACAGCACGGATTCCCGCATCTGACGATCCACCTCTTGGGGAACATAGGCGACCCGGATGCCGTCAGGCACATGACCCAGTACGTGGCGAACCAGCGTGCTCTTCCCTGACCCGTTGCGCCCGACGATCCCGATATGGTCAGTAGGGCCCACCCAAAGCTCGGGGATGGCAAGGGAGAAATCCCCCTGCCCGATCGCTGATCCCCGAAGATGGCAGACCGTCTTCGAAGGCGCAGGGACGCCTACCATCTGGAACTGATATTCATAGCGCTTCGGAACAGAGGTGGCTGATAGCTGTGCCTGAGCCGCTTTGAGCCTTGTTGACATGGACGACGCCGCTCTTCCCGCGACCCCGTCTTTGCTGGTGACCCTCGCACGCCCGATCTTATCGCGCAGGCTAGCATCATGACGGTCAGCTGTCCGCAAGCTCAGGCGACCCTTCGATCGCCGAGCCTCTTCGGTGCGGCGAACGGATTCCTCACGGATCCTCGAGACCTCGCGCTTTGCTTGTTGACGCTCACGCAAAGCCAAGTCCACCTCATCCTGGGCCAAGGCGAACGCCTTCGTGTAGCCTCCCGGCCTCATCACGATGGCATTCTGTTCGAAGACGAGGCATTGCCCGACGAGAGCATCAAGGAGACTGCGGTCGTGGGATATCAGCAAACCTACGCCCTTGTAGGATGCAAGGGCCTTTCCTACGAGCGCTCGACTTTCGATATCCAGATCATTCGTGGGCTCATCCATGACAAGGAGGTCAGGTTCAGCCCACAGGCAACAAGCGATCTGGATCCTCTTCTGCTGCCCGCCAGAAAGCTGAGAGAACCTCCAGAGCCAGTCATCTTCGATCTGCAGCGTCTTCTTCAGCTTCATGGCCCGTCCGGCCTGGTCGCAGGCAAGATCGAAGATGTCAGGAGGCTCGACCGATGAGTCTTGTGGGCAGTAAGCGCTGAAGAGCTTCGGGCTGATGGTGCCAGAATCCGGCTTGAGCAACCCTGCCGTGAGCTTGGCCAGCGTCGTCTTGCCGCAACCGTTATCACCGATGAGACCCGTCCAACCTTGGGCGAAGGTTGAACTGAAGCCATCAAAGAGCACAGTTGAAGCGTCAGGATATGCGAAGGACAAGCGGTCTATCCTCAAATGCATAGGCATTCCTCCTCAGATAAGGAGGCCGCGTTCGATAGGAGCAGAAACGCTTGGATGATCTTGGGAGAGAACATGGGAACAGAGCGATGCGGCACCGTTGAACGCGACCCGGTTGATGGGATCGGTTCGTTTTGGGCACCCTAAAGGGGCATCGCTAGTTCTTCATGCACCTGACCTTTCTCGAGGCCGCGCTTGCCAAAGGCGCAACCGGTTCTTGCGGTGGGATTATATCCGATGTGCACCGATATTCGCATCTTCGATCTTGCGGATGCATTTCGATCGAGAACAATGCGACAAGATCAAAGGATGTCACACAGAGAGAGCGTATTCGGGTGAGATCTTGGTAACTTGATATTGCCATTTTGTCGTAATAATGGCTACTTGATGTTACCGTTTTAGCCAAGAGTGTGCTCAGGAAGGGCACTTTCAAGACGTTTCGATGGTACGCTTGCAGGGGCTGCCACTTCACCGGCCAAGAGGAGGGCCATGCGAACGAACGCCGACAGGAACTGGGATATGCTCGAACGGACGCTAGCTGCGGAGTCCAGCGGCAAGAGACCGCGGCTATTCTCGTCTAGAAGGACGCTGTTCGGGATTCCTTCGGCCCTTGACCAGGAACTTGCATCACTGGAGGAGGCACCCTTGAAGCCTGAAAGTGCTACCGTTGGCCTGCCCCAGAAAAGCGACTCACGCAGACCCACGCACGTGCGCCACACTATCAGCCCAGTATTCGACGGGTGCTCACGCGTACTGGTGCTGGGTACGATGCCGTCACCCAAGTCGCGTGAGACAGGCTTCTACTACGGCCATCCGCAGAACCGCTTCTGGAAGGTGATGGCCGCGCTGTTCGACGAGCCGCTTCCCGCCACCAACGACGAGAAGCGTGACCTGGCACTACGTCACGGCATCGCGCTATGGGACGTGCTGGCGGAATGCACCATCGAGGGCGCGAGCGACGGCACCATAGCCGACTGCGTGCCCAACGACATCGGCAGCTTGCTTGCACGCGCGCCCATCGAGGCCGTGTTCTGCACCGGGGTGAAGGCGGCCGAGCTTTACGCGAGGCATTGCGAGCCGCAGACGAACATGGCGGCCACGCGCCTTCCATCGACCAGTCCCGCAAATGCAGCAAGATCGCTCGAACAGCTCATCGAAGAGTATCGGGTCATCCTCCCCTATTGTTCGTAGGATGCGTCGATTCGCCCCCCCCTGATGCGATGCAGAACATATGCGACCAGAAACGCTCCATTTGCTCATGTATGCTTTTGCTTTCGCTCCGAATGTCTACACATCATTGGTATATAGTTAACCTTATCCCTTTGAGCGAACCGCCTCGAAGGGGAACGCTTTCCAAACATATGGGGGTATGTCAATGGATTTTGAGCGTATCAGAGAATTCAAGGTCATGGCTAAATTCAAGAACCTCTCCGAAGCAGCCCGTGAGCTCAATACCACGCAATCCACCTTAAGCAAACACCTCGCAAGCATGGAAAAGGAATTGAAAGCGCCTCTTTTCAAGCGAGACAGCGTGCCCATGGAGTTAACGAAGCAAGGCATGGCATTCCTTCAAGAAGCTTGCCTTGTAACCTCGCGCCTTACACATCTGCGCAAAGAGATAGATCAATTGAATCGCAGCTCAGATATCACTGAGATCCAAGTCGGTGGACTATTGAACACCCGAGCAACGTTCCTCTTGAATGATTACATCAAGAGCATCGGAACGCAGAATGCTCTCGTGCGATACTGCCAACTGGTAAATCTTACTTCTATGTCGCTTCTGAAGAACAACTACGCCGATATCGTCATCGATTGCCATCTAGGAGGACCAGATTCTCGTTCCGGGATCATCTCGATCAAGCTCTTCAAGGATCCTGCGCTTTGCATAATGGAAAAAACGCACCCACTCGCTGACCATAGCTCACTGCGCTATTCGGACTTGAAGGGAGAGACTTTCGCCACTGTTAACAATGGAGTCGATTCCAATATCATGAAACATCTAACGGGAGCTTGCTCGCGTCACGGATACAGCGAGGGACTTCACTTCGATTATCAGCTGCTTGAATGTGGGACTTACAGCAATCTGCTCCTTGAAGGCCTAGAGGGGAAAGTATTCGTCCTGCCTTCGTCTACAAAGATGTTCCTCCCGCTTTTCACGCTAGAGCGCTATGCCCTCATCCCCATCGATGATGAGGACCTCTGCTTTGATATACGAGGATATTACCTGCAAGACGCAGACAAGAAGCTTGAGAATATCTTGCAAGGTTTCTCAAAGTTCGCGCTTTCCCGATCCAATAGCTAAAGCATCGCGACCATAGGTTCAGCCCTCCCGATCAGGGCTCTTCCCATATGTCTCTAGCACGGAGCGTCATCCCTCATCCTTCCACAATGGAATAGTGGAATTTCGCCTTCCTCGCTTTCGCACCGTGCGAAGCCGATCTTTTTTCATTTCGAGCATTCCACATCCGTTGGATATAGTTTGACTGTCAATGCAGAAGACCTGTTCAGATATGGAATCTAGGAGGATAACCGCATCTCCTCGCCATTGCTGCTAGGGTCGAGGCAATGGATGATCCTGTTCAAAGATGACAACCTGAAGCGAATCGGTACCCACCCGCGACGACAGCAAACCCAAACAGGAGCAACGCAATGGATACCAACAAGTCCTACATCAAGATCGGTTCAAAAGAGATTCATCGTGCCTGGCTGATACTCATCGGATGCTGTTTCCTTCAAGCAGGCGCTCTTGGCAATATCCTGACGAGCAATGGCGTATTCATGGTTCCCGTCTGCAATGAGCTCGGATTTCCGCGCTCCCAGCTTTCGCTCTATATAACGATGTATTTCCTTTTCGGCATCATCGGAATGCCCGTTGCAGGCAAACTGCTATCACGATTCAACATCCGCATCGTCATGACCATATCAACGATCGCCTTGGTCGCGTCGGTATGCCTTATGGGTACCTATACTCACCTTTGGCAATGGATCGCCTCGGGAGTCGTTTTCGGAACTTTCGGCAGTTGCGTCTTCATGGTTCCCTATAGCTCCATGATAGCCAACTGGTTCAAGAAGAAGGCTGGATTTGCCATGGGTGCGGCTAGCTGCTGTGCAGCGCTCTCTGCAGCGCTTTTCGCCCCGTTCTACCAGTTGCTCATTACGGAGTTCGGATGGCGTATCGCATACTTCATCCAAGGCGGAGTTGCCGCTCTTTTCATCCTTCCTTTCACTCTCTTCGTCTTCCGGCTGCGCCCGGCAGATATTGGAGCGCAGCCCTATGGTGAAGACGCAGAGCAAGCAAAGCGCGACGAGGAGAATATAGAGGAGGGGAAGGGGCTACCTGGCGTACCGCTGCGTAAAGCGCTTCCTTCGATCTCCTTTTTCATGATGTTCCTCTTTGCCGGGATCGCATGCCTCGTTGGGTCCGGATTCGACTCCCACATGCCCGGATATGCCATCACCCTAGGCTACGATGCCACCTTTGCGGCTTTCGTGGTTACAGCCCTGCAACTAGGAAGCTTCTTCGAGAAGATGATCATGGGGATCCTCAATGATAGATTCGGAGTACGAAGAACCGTGTTCTTCGAATTCGGTGTCATTGCGATCGGCATCGTCGGGCTCATATTCGCTCAGAACTCATGGCAACTGCTCTTCTTCGCCTTCCTTTTCGGAGTTCAAGATTCACTGCTAGCTGTATCGTTCCCCCTGCTATTACGGCGGATCTTCGGCCCCAAGGATTTTGCGCAGATCTACTCTTTCGCCCGCGGATGTTCCGGCATCATCGGAGCTTTCGCTGCGGTACTCGTCGGTCTAAGCTTCGATCTAACAGGTAGCTTCGTACCCGCATTCGTTGGCGCCATTGCCCTGTGCGCTTGCGGATGCCTTGTTGTCATCGTGGCTTATCGCTGCCGGAAGCGTCTTGCATGGGAGGACTGAACCATGGCTCGGGTACGCAGCAAGAGCGACGTCATCAGGAGCTACTATGAGAATTTCTCTGCAGGACCCTTCATCTCCCGCAAGCAGTTGGGAGGGATCATCCTTGCAGTGATATGCGGCTTAACGGGCATCGGACTCGTTATCGCCAAGGGAGGCTTTGCGGCAGCGGGACTCCCTTGCGCTATTGCATTCGGAGCCGCTTTCGTCCTTGCTGTCTACAGCGCAACGAAGCTCTTCTCTACTCTGGTGGACCATCGGGATGCAAAGAGGTTCATCCAAGCTCGAGTCATCGAGCGCGCCGACAAGATCACTGAGGCAGCTTTATCTATCCTCCCTGAAGAAAAGGCTAAGGATTGCGCAGTTGTGACCATCGGGGGCTATTCACCTGACTCCATCGATGATGATGGAGCTGTATTCTATGTAGAAGACACCGGCAAAGCTCATTCTAATCACTACGAGAAAAGCGCCATCTTCGTGGCGGATGGCACATTGCATTGGTTGAGATGGATATACCGTCTTGATACACCTGAACCGAAGAAGATGGAATCTCACGGATCTCTTCCCTGTGACGCGATCATCGCTGTAGCAAAGCACGTTCGAACGTTCTCTTATGAAACTCCAAGAAAGACCTACGAGCTCTCCTATCCTTATCTGAAGCTCGCAACCGTCGAAGGTGATGGCCTGCTGTTCTCCCTAGCGCACTTCGACCCCTTCGACGACACCTTCGACTCAGACCAAGAGAATGAGGTGCGGGAGATCTATGAAAGCATCACGAGAAGCCGCATGCATTCAGAGGTGAACACCGGCGAACCGTGCCATTTCCTTTGGAAATAAGCAGGACATCCCACGCATCTTTCTTACCTCTCACGCAGCCAACCACCTCACGAGCGCACCGCTTGGGACTCCTAGGAAGGAAGAGACGCGGTGATAGCCTGAGGGCGCTTGGGAACATGGCACGAATCCCCACCCCGTTACGGTAACCCCAACCCCATCATACATCCATTTCCTATAGTGCCCGAGGAAGCGACTACCCTGGCACCTGCACCCACAACCAGTAGACGCAGAGAACGACTCCGACGGAAGATCGGAGTCGTTCTGTTTGTAGGCGGTGATGGGTTCTATTGCTTCTTCGGGATGAAGCACGTAGTTTTACGGCCAAGCTCACCAAGATGAGCAGAAAGCTCCTCGACGGGAACGATGGCCATGCACTGGGCTAGGCAGTGATGAACGCATGCAGCGTCTTTACCCTCGGCACGACGATCCGCGCAAAGGTCACAGAGGTCAGAAGGGACCGGCACATAATCCCACAACCATGCCCCTTCCATCTTCACAGGCCCAAGCTCTTCCACTTTTATCCCCCACTCCTCAAGGGGAATGCCGTGTTCTTTGCGGCAGGAAACCTCGCACACATGACAACCCGTACAATATTTATAGTCGATGACCAGGGCATTAAGACTCATCGCGGACCTCCTCTTTGACCTCTCGTGGACTCATTGTTCCCAGTGCATCTAAGCTATCCACCTTGCGGATGGAACACATGACGTTCTTATAGGGGGCACCGAAGCCCATCTTCCCGATAGCACGGTGCGGGATAAGACTGTTGATGCTCGTCTTCCATAGGCCATTCAGGTTGGGCTCCTCAGCATCCTGCTCTGGATACCACCATCCATGTTGAGCATGTATAACACGCGGATCGATGATGGTAGTGATCTGGGCTTTCTCGATCGCACAGCCGAGGGGGTTCTCGATGCATACCCAATCGCCATCCTCGATGCCATAAGCCTTGGCTGTATCTGGGTGTATCTGCACAAGAGGCTCAGGCATGATCGCGCGTAGAGAGGGGATCTGACGGTGCTCTGAATGGAACGAGGTCGTCTCACGACCACCTGTGGTAAGGATCAGGGGGTATTCATCAGCTAGATCCGGACGGCTGAATGGTGTCAGATCATTCTCTTTGAAGTAAGGTAGCGGGTCTTCGCCCCAATCCCCATAGAGGCTTGAGCATAACTCAACCATACCAGTAGGCGTATTGAACCCGGGTTCCCCGTCGGACCGCAACAAACCCTTCTCGTACTTCCTATATTCAAAAGGCTGCTGGATCCAGCCCTTTTCTTGCAACTCTTCGAAGGTAACGCCCAATACCGGTTGTATCTGTTCGGTGAAGAAATCAGCAACGCTCTCCCACGGCCAGGCCTTCGGATTCAGTCGTTTGCCTACCATGAAATCGATCTCTAGGTCAGAGCGGCAATCCCCAACCTCAACGCACTTGTTCATGGCCATGAGCATGTGCGTATTGCGACCAAAATGCGGCAATACGATCCCGTCGTGTTCAGCGAATGTAGTAACCGGCAAGAAGAGGTCACAGAGCGCCATGGCCGTTGGGGTCATGAACACGTCTTGTACAACATTGAACTCCAGTTTGCGCAAGGCCTCATACCATCGCTTCGGTTGCGCCCCGGCGGTGTTCGCCAAAAGGTTCGTAGCGTAGAACCAGGCCATCTTCAGAGGATAAGGCTTCTCTGTTTCTAAAGTGTCGAGGATGCAATCAGGGTGCGCCGTTAAGTGGGCCACCATGAATCCCTTATATGCCGGATCCGTGATCTGCTTTTCCATCATGCCAGGTTCCAACTGCTTCGCGCATTCGTAACGCCACTTACCCATGAAGGAAGCCGGTACAGCCAGCGTGACACCACCCGGAACATCCAGGTCACCAAGAATAGCCGCCAATGCCAGAACCGTATGGCCAGCTTGTACGCCATTGGAGTTGGTATCGATAGCCAATCCCCACATAAAGGAGCTGGGATGGTTGGTAGCCAGAGCATGGGCAGCCTGAGCGATGGCGTCAGCAGGCACCCAGGTGATCTCCTCCACTGTGTCCAATGGGTATTCCGATGCCCGCTGAGCCAGTTCCTCGAAGCCATAACACCAGTTCTCTACGAACTCATGATCGTAGAGATCATGCTCGATGACATAGTTGATCATGCCGAGACCTAAAGCAGCATCCGTACCGGGACGTAGCTGCAGATGATATTCAGCATGGGCGGCCATCCAGGTAACCCGTGGATCGATGACGATGAACTTCGCACCGAGCTTCATGATGTCGATGAGCGTATGCCCGAAGAAGCCATCAGGATTAGAGAAGAGCGGGTCTTTACCCCACAACACAACGTATTTCGGGCACTCCCACCGAGGATCATCAAAGCGATCCGGGAAGAATGCTGCGTAGTCAAGCTCAGGATAGCCCGCTCCAAGGATGAAATCGGCTACTGAGCAACGAGGACCGTAACAACTATCCCCTGACATGGGAAAACATGCATTAGGGGATCCTAGGGCAGCATAACAGAGCGGCGATTTGTATAGCGTAGCCTCACGACCAGTACCCTGGAAGGCAACGATCGATTCCGCGCCCCAGTGTTCTTTGATGCGGCCTACCTCTTCTTCGATCATATCCAGGGCTTCATCCCACGTGATCTCTTCCCATGTATCTTTGCCTCGGTCTTCCCTAGCGCGCTTCATGGGATGAAGGATGCGCTTTTCGCTGTACATATATTCCGGCAAAGTAAGGCATCGAACACAGAGGCGTCCTTGCGTGATCGGATGCTCAGGATCGCCTTCGACATCTACTACTTTTCCGTCCTTGACCGTTAGATACATACCACACCCTACTGGATGGTCTCCTGGAGGCGACCAAGCGCAGGTGCGCATCTTGTATACCCCATCACCGCAATCTATGATTCGGTCTGACATAAATACACTCTTCCTCTCTTGATCTATGAACTGAGTGCGAACCTTCCTGGAAACACCTAAGGAGCCGTTGGCGGTTTCGGAGTTCCTCCCGCCATTGCCCCGAACTCCGCAGGAGCTGGCGCAGTGGGCGGGCTGGGTGGGAAAGCATCCGGTGCATCAGCTATCATCTCTGCCGTTGGCGCCTTGCAAAAAGGGCACTTCGACGGGATCTCACCGGCGACACGATTGATCTTCTTGCCGCACTGGGCACATATCACTGGACCACCTGTGTCCATCTCTGCAGGTCTGAAGCACATCTTCATTCCTCTCTATCTTTGGATCGGCTGATCGGTATGCAGCTATCACCTCGTTCAAGCTGCACTATTTCGGAGCAACGATGCTGAGGATCGGCTGGAGGCTCTCCAGCTTCTCGAAATCGAGCGCAAGGGCAAAGACCTTCTCTGCCTGCTTCGTATCTAGAAACCCACCCAAGGCTACATTGGCCATGAATTTCTGATACAACTGCTCATCAGTCAGAGGCTTCTTCCGCATGTGTCCCAACGACTCAGTCACCGTCGCGCTCTCAGTGCTACCATCAGTGAATGCGATCTCGACGATCGCGCCTTTTCTCGGACCATCTTCTGTTATCTCTATCTTTGAGAGCATCTTATCGAGAGCCGGATCCTGCATCATGGCTGCTTCGTAATGCTCGGGGGTCAGCGTCCCGTGAAGGATGGCTGAAGCCACGGTGAAACGCAGGCTGAACGCCCCTGCAGGCTGACTCGTAGTGCCAAACCCGAAATCCTGACCTACGAACCCTTTCGTACTAGGAGAAACCCGTATCACGATAGACTCGATCTGCTCAGGATCGGAACCTTGGCCTTCGGTTATCTCAAGGGCCGCATCGATCGCATATTGCGTAGCATGGCAGGAAGGCCAAGGTTTGATGACGATATCGCTGAAATACCTCTTTCCTAGATTCACCAAGAGAGCATCGCGGTTCTGCCCATCAGAGCCGAACATATCGAAGTAACAGCGCGCGTCGAAGAAGGGATCAGACACACCGCAGAGACCCAACGCAGCCATCTCTGCAGCGATGATGCCATTACGAGAAGATAGAGCTAATGGAAGCTTAAAAGCCCAGGTTCCTTGGAATACGTTCTCCATAGAGCCACCACACATATTAAGCGCGATCCCGAATGCATGGGAGAATTGGGGTGCCTGCAAGCCCATGAGCTTCCCAGCCAATGCCGTGGCTCCCATGCAATTAGCAGTGCCATTGCCATCGAAAGCATCGTAGAGACCGAAGCCAACTGAGCCGATGAGCCGCGCAGCAAGATCATCAGCCAGGATAAGAGCACAGATCATATCCCGACCAGTAGCCTGAACATGCTCACCCACAGCGAACATCACTGGCATCGTCGAACCAGTGATATGGGCAGGAAGAGTGCCTCCGCCCTCCACTTCAGCATCGATCGCTTCGAAGTCGTAAGCACGGAGCATGAAGCTATTCATCCAGGCAGCATCTTGAAGCGTGGTCATCTCACTCGTGGCGAAGATGCTCGCTTCCTTCGTGCCTCCCCATCGATGGATCAGCTCCATGACCTTGTCGTTTCCTACACCGTTCACACCAGCAAGCAGAACTCCGATGGAATCAGCGATGCGCTGCTTTGCCCAATGGATATCTTCGACGACAAGATCATCGAACGTAGTCCGCTCCAAATGCTCGGCAAGGACCTTGCTTGCGTTAGTCATAGACGATCACTCCATCCTACTAGGAACCAGGTAGAGAGGCGGGAGCGCTTCTCCTCAGCTTCGGAACCGCTGCATATCCAACTCAGATCGACACGCTCCTATTCATCCCAGGTGACCTTCTTGCCAAGGACCTCGGCAGCAACCACAAGGATGCCAGCAGCGATGCAGATGCAGGTGCCGAACCAGAATGCATTGGTGTATACGCCGCCAGAAAGATCGTAGAACCATCCAACGATCGGGGTGCCAAAGGCACCGATCAAGGAGAATCCAGTCGCGATAGAACTGAATATCTTTGAATAGTCCTTGGAGCCGAAGATCTGACGAGTCACAGTAGGTATGAACGTATTCTGCATAGAGGACTGGAACGCGAGACAAACCGTCGCGACGATAACAAGAGTGGGGTTGCCGTTGAAGAAGATGAAGCCGAGGAAACCGCAAGCCACCACACAAAGCCAAAGGATCATCACCTTAACAGCTCCGAACTTGTCTGCCAGAAAGCCAGCGATGGGACTGGCAAAACGGTAGAGAGCAATGAGCGAGGTAAGATAGGCGCCGAACATCGCATCGTATCCCCAAGTGAGAGCAGCAGGCGCCACCTGCTTCGTAAAGCCACCGAAGAGCGTAACAAGGCCACCCACGATGAACAACAGCCAGAACGAAACGGTCTTCATCGCCTTGTTGCACATAAGACCTGGCGTGGTAGCATCACCAACTGCTGTCGTCTCAGTGGAATTCGGATCATACCAGAATGGCTTCATGCCCATATCCTCAGGCTTGAAGCGGAATACGAAGATGGTAAAGGGCAGCACACAAACCGCAGAAACGGCTGCAAGGATCAGATAGGCGGACCGCCAACCAAAAGCTTGGATGACCATCGCCCCGATAGGAGCCAGAGCAGCAGCGATACCAGCAGAAACCATATAGGTGCAACCGATGATAAGGCCCTTGTTCTTCGCGAACCAGTTTCCCGTGATGATAGGCATCGCTTGAGCGAAAACGAAAGCACCGCCCATGCCGGTGATCACGGCGCATACACACCATTGCCAGATCTCGCTCCAAAGGGAATTACAGGCCCAAGACCCGATGCAGACGAGGAAGGCTCCGGTGAGCAGCAGACGTACATCGAATCTCTGCAACAGACGTCCCATGAAGGGCATCGTGGCTGCCAAGGCCAAGGTGAGACACGTCACCCACAGCGCAAAATTGCCACGCGAAAATCCGAATTCGTCACAGATCGGAGCCATGAAGATACCCGAGTTGGACATGATTAATTGCATAGTGCAAGCATTCATGATGCCGAATCCAGCCACGATGAGCCATGGCCAGATCCTGTTCTTAGCTGAAAGGTGAGAGCCGGTCTTTATCTCTGTCATCCTCCGCACTCCTTACTATTAGAAGCCCCGTAGATTCTCCAACGCAGAAAGGTTGGGGAGTTATCGTTCTTTCACCAAAAGCATCCATCGGCCGTCGTCGTCGATCTTTTGGACAAGCTCCTCCACTTCACCGAAGAGCATGCACCAGGCTTGGCAATGCTGGACGCACATAGGAAGCTTCCTCTTCTCCGTGCGGTCAACGCACATATCGCAAGCCTTCGTAAGGATGGGTGCATACGACCATTCGACCTTGTCGGGGCCAACCTTGCCCTCATACTCATAGGGACCGATCTCAGTGAGCTTGATGCCGAATTCCCCTTCGCCAAGATTGCGGATCTTCTTGCATGCAACCTCGCAACTATGGCATCCAGTGCAGTAATCGTAATTGACCAAGATACCCTTCATGGCTAACGGCCCTCCCTATCTGCTTCCGCATACGTCTGTGGTCCCCTGGCAACCCCCGGGATCACTTCATTCCAACCACCGTGCTCCTTTACGACTTGTCCAGGCATCTCGTCGCCCTCTTGATAGGGATAGATCTTGCAAAGCATGCATTTGATGGAAGAGCCCACACCGCCTTCGCAAGTCTCATGAGCGACAGTGCAGTTGTTCACATTCGAATCGAAGGTGCCGAACAGATCCTCGGCCTCCTGCTCTGGGTACCACCAAGCGTGTTCAGCATGAACGGTATCAGGACGGATCGTCGGAGAGATGCGAGCCACTTGGCGGAAGCGCCCGTGGTCATTCTCCACCCACACCCACTCACCATCATGAATGCCATGCTTTTCTGCGGTATCCGGATGGATGGTCAAAAGCGGCCATTTATGGAATTCACGCATCGTGGGTTCTTGGCGATCTTCTGAATGGAAGAACTCGAATGAACGACCACCGCAACTCAGCACCAGAGGATATTCTTCAGCTACATCGGGGGTGCTGATGGGGCTCTGAGATGGCTCGGTATGGAAGGGCCATGGCGTAAGACCCCAAAGCGTATAGCAGCTAGGAGACAATTCGATACGTCCGGAAGCCGTAGCAAAACCGGGTTGACCATCAGGGCGCAACATGCCCTTCTCGTATTTCTTATAGGTGGCATTGAACTTATCGTAGGCGTAACCTTTGTCTTCTTGCAAAGCTCGCAGGTCGCCATAGTGCTCTAGAACATCCTCATCGCTTTGGAGATCGTGCTTGTTCTCCAGCCCCTTGGTGGCGAACTGCGTAAAACCAGTGCCGGGGCTGAGGAACGCATTGATGAAGTCGATGTTCGTTTCAAAGGGACAATGCTCAGGATCCAAACGCTTGCCCATCTCAACGATAATCTCTTCATCGGTCTTCGCTTCATAATAGGAGGCGACTTTGCGCATAGTGCGTATCGGAGTCCACCAGGCGCGGGCAGAATCACGTTCAGCGCTCATGGCAACCGGCAAGAACAGGTCGGCCAAGGCGACGGCTGTCGGCGTCATGAACGGGTCGGCGTAGATGACATAGGGGGTCTTGTTCAGAGCCTCGTAAAGACGGGGAGCGTCCATGGCTGCGCAAGCGAGCTCGTTGGAAGATTGGATCCACCAGAGCTTGATAGGGAATGGCTCACCAGTCTCGATGCACTGGAGAAGCGCATCGGAAGATGCATGATGGACGAAGTCCTCGCCCGGTGTATTGAAAACACGGTGCATCGTTGCTTTCATGTTGCGAGATTCTTCCGGCTGCAACATACCGTAGTCATCATGACTGGCCGCTACCTTGAAAGCATTCTGCATGAGGATCCAGCCACCAGGAATGTCGATGTTGCCGGTAATGGCCATGAGGTCCACGCACGCAAGATTCAAGGACATGCAGCTCATCTGCTGATCCATGGCAAGACCCCACTGCAGAGCAGCGTTTTCCGCATTGGCGAACAGCCGCGCTGCACCAACGATGTCATCAGCATTGATGCCGCAGATCCCTGCAGCCCATTCAGGAGTGCACTCTTTGACCTTCTCGCGGATGATATCGAGGCCGGTAGTCCAGCAAGAGACGAAATCGTGATCGTATAGATCCTCTTCGATGATGATATGGAGCATGGCGCAAGCCAGAGCCGCATCAGTACCAGGCCGCAGCTGAAGATGGTATTCTGCACGCGCACCCCACCACGTAAGACGAGGATCTATAGAAACGATCTTGGTGCCCATTTGCACGCACATAGCCAACCAGTGACCCAGATAACCGTCGGCATTCGAGGCTAAAGGCTCATTGCCCCACACCAGAAGCACCTCGGGGTTCTTCCACTCAGGGTTGAGATACCGATCCTCATGAGCCTGAGATGCATCTACGATAGGGATATCTCCCATGCCACCCGACCCGCAAGTACGAGGAAGATAGCAAGCGTAACCCGTGAAACCGATATGGGCGACATTGGGGGTCTTTAGGATGCCTTTATAGAAGAACGGCATCTGCCATTGGATATTGCGACCTGTGCCATTGGTGGCCAAGATGCAATGACTACCCCAATTGTCCCAGACTTCGCGAACCTTTTCTTCTGCTATGTCGAAAGCCTCATCCCATGTGATGCGCTCCCAGGCTTTCGGGTCGCCTCTCTTGGAGGGGTCGCGCTTCATGGGATATTTCACACGGTCGGGATTATTGATGGCCTCTACACGATTCAAGCATCGCATGCACAGCTTACCGTTAGCGTTGGGATCCAGTGGGTCACCCTCGATGAACTCCACTTTGCCATCCTTGACATAATAGATGACACCACAGGACGTATGACACCCAGGAGGTGAATAGTGGTAAGTTCGCGTGCAGGTATATCCATCCTCCTCCCATTGAGACTCACCTTCATGGTAGGCCTCACGATCGATCGTAGCCAGGTAGTCTTCGTACTTGATCATATCCTCTCCTTTTCCTTCTTGTTTCCGACCCTGCTGGTTTGACCATCCTTTCCTCGAAACGGCCTATGACCCGAATGAACGTGCACTCATAGATCGATCACACGCTGAATCGGTACCTGAAACGCACTCCCGACTCGAACTAATCCGCTGACGGCACACCAGGAGCAGGAACGCCAGGTGCAGGCACTCCCGGAGCTGGAGCGTCAATGCTCGGAATCCCAGGAGCTGCAGCGATCGCATCAGCTGCCTGTGATCGCTCCGAGATCTCCGCACCGCATTTCTGGCATGTTGTCTCCCCTAAGGGATTATTGAATCCGCACGCAGGGCAGATATTCAGCGTGCTTGCGTCCACCGCTGATGGTCTAAAACACATAGAGGCCTCCTTCTTCACGTTTCAATACAGCTTCTATTCGTTGAGCGATCCTGGATTCGGATCCCGATACCACCCGGACCGGGATCGGTGATCCCTTGATCCTGGCGCTCGATTCTAGAAGTCGGCTATCGAATGATTAAAATTCCAATTTTCCGAGCGTGAAGGCCTACAACCAGTTCTCAATGCACAGGACAAGCATTGATGGATCACATGATCGACCGATCATCATCGGATCAGGAGATAGACCGACATCGCGACCCCTTTCTTCCCGCTTGCAATAACAAGGGCCTTCGGGGAAACGATGGGGGTTTGCCTGATCATGAATGGAATCCTGAGGATTCCGAATCTGGAGTCATGTATTTGGAGCACCTGAATGCAAGCCCACGATAACCCATGCGATCAAGAGCGACCTGCTTGCGCACGGCCGGTAAACCATCAGAAAACACACGATGCGCCGTGCCATCGGGTGCGATCGCTTCTCAATATCATCGTTGCAGACACATGCCGAGCGCAGGGCGAAAGGAAGCATCATGTGCACATCGATCAGGTTCACCAATGACGAGCATGCGATGTTCTGGGGCCGCAACTATGATTGGAATGTCAGCTACGGAGAAACCCCGCTCGTCATGCCGAAGGGCTATCGGCTCACGCGCGCGTTCGGCGATGACTATAGCAGCCAATATGCATGCGTTGGGATGAGCATCGAATACGAAGGCTACCCGCTGTACTTCAACTGTGGAAACGACGCCGGGCTCGCAGTCGGCGGCCTCAACTTCGCTGGCTATGCGAGCTTCGAAAAGGATCCGGTGTCCGGCAAGACCAATGTTGCCGCCTACGAGATACCCACCTGGATCGGTGCCACCTTCGCCACCGTCGACGAGGTCGAAGAGGCGTTGCGCAACGTAGCCATCGTAGGCAAGAGCATCTCACCATCCCTCGGCGTCGCTATGCTGCACTGGCACATCGCCGATGCGAAGCGCTCCATCGTCGTGGAATACCAGGAAGACGGGATGCACATCTATCACGATCGGGTGGACGTGCTGACCAATCAGCCACCCTTCTCATGGCACGAGGAGAATCTGCGCAACTACCTGTGCTGCAATGGCAACTGGCCTGATGATGCCGAATGGCGAACGCAAACGCTTGCTCCTTTTGGAACCAGCGCCGCCATGCACGGGATCCCCGGCGATGCCTCCCCTACCTCGCGTTTCGTGAAAGCCGCCTTCGTCAACGCCTTCCATCCACAGAAGTCGAGCGAACACGACAACGTCATGCGCATGTTCCACACGCTGGGAAGCGTCGCGTTCGTAGAGGGCATTGCGAAGAAGGCCGATGGTTCGTCTGAGATCACCATCTTCTCTGACTGCTTTAGCGCCGCTACCAACACGTACTACTTCAACACCTACGACGACCCAGCGCTCAGGACGGTAAGGCTAGCAGATCACGCAAACGCGGACCCTTCATCGCTGGTGAAGCTGCCAAGGGACGCTTCGTAGAAGGCGCTGAGCAGCGAACCATACCCTTCCGGATCAGCTACGCGGGAGAGCGGCGCCTTCCACATTGAAAGCATCTGCCAAGGCGCTGGGAGCGAGCAACACGCCACGCGAATCCTTCGCGCTCTCATAGGCGAGATTCATCGCACGAAGCTTCATAGCGCGGGGATTCTTATCATATTCCTCGGCCGCCTCCACGAACATCTCTGAGATATCGCGCTCCGCCTCAGCTAAGATGACCCGTGCGTTGCGCTCCCGCTCAGCCTGCGCCTCGCGAGAGAGAGCATCCTGCAGACCACGGGGGATAGTGATGTCGCGGATCTCCACCGATGCCACAGTGATCCCCCATCCTTCGCACTTCTCGCTCAGCGCCTCTTCCAGCTCACGATCGATCTGCTTGCGACGCATGCTGATATCCACCAGATTCATACGCCCTATCACATCGCGCATAGCCGTCTGGGCGCTCCGCAGCACAGCCTTCGGATAGTTCTCCACCTCAAGGCACGCGCGCTTCGTATCCCATACCATCCAGAATAAGATAGCATCCACATTCACGGGAACCAGATCGGCTGTGAGCGCCGCTTCTGCCGAGAAGGATGCTGTCTTCATACGCTGATCCACCTCGATAGCAGGGTACTCGATCAAGGGAACGCAGAAGTAGAGCCCTGGTCCAGCCAAGCGATGGAACTTCCCGAAGCGCAGGATGACCACGCTCTCCCACTGCAGCGCCACGCGCACAGCGCTCGCCAAGAGGAAGCCGACCACCAACGCCAAGGCAACGGTTCCAACCGAGAATTGCTTATACGTGAGCGCGGTCACGACCACCACACCGAGAACGTACATGATCACATAGAACATGTACACGCCCGCCCGCGATGCGTCGCTTGATTCGAACTCATTGACGGCGCTCACAGACGGCTTGCTGCTCAGATTCTGATCCTCTGGCTCATCGCTTTTGGCTCTCATGCCCTTACCCCGATCGATCAAGACGTGCATTCACCAGCTCGACGATATCATTGCGCGGCATCCCCAACTCACGGCATTGCCGTATGAACTCATCCGCCAACGAACGGGCCATGTCCATCACCACGTCATCGGGGTCCATGTTGCGATCAGCGACGAACGTACCACGACCACGCTTGGATACCACGTAGCCGTCCCGCTCGATATCTTGATACACCTTCATGACGGTGTTGTAGTTCACGCCAAGCTCCACCGCCAACTCGCGGACAGTGGGAAGACGCTCATCGGGCTCGAACTGCCCGGACAGGATGAGATAGACGATCCTGTTCTTCAGCTGCAGCCAAATGGGTATGCCGCTAGAATCGTCGATGGATATATGGATGGTCTTGCCGGGTCCATCGCCCTTGGCAACCTTTTCTTCCTTGCTGTTCTTCTCCAAGTGGATTCTTCTCTTCCCCGCGTTCTTTAGGGGTAAATGATAGCAATTCACCGGAAGTACGAGGCTCTGGCTGATCGCATTCGTCGACAACGGCCCTTCCTCCAGTAAATTGGTTGAATTATCTATTGATATATCTTACTATGATTATAAGTCAATCGAGCGTCGGTGTGCGTGGACGGTTGTATACAAGACGGTAACGGGGAGGAGAAGATGCAGGGGGAGAAACCGCACCACGGCATGAGCGCAGCGGGCTCGATCCCGAACACAGACGAGAGCTTGATGCCAAGAAAAGGGAGGGTCTCATGACGAGATACGGAATGGCACTCGATCTCAAGCGATGCGTCGGATGTGGAGCATGCGTGGTCGCATGCCAGCTTGAGAACAATCAGAAGGAAGGTGTCGCGTGGGTACAGCTTGACACCGTAGAATGGGGAGAGGATATCGGCGAATCCGGCCGCGCCTATGTGCCCCACGCATGCATGCACTGCCCCGATGCGCCCTGCGCCGAGGTCTGTCCCACGGGCGCCAGCGTGGTCATGGATGATGGCGTCGTGGTCATGGATTATGACGCGTGCATCAACTGCGGATCATGCGTGCAAGCCTGCCCCTACGGTGCCCGCGTGGTGAACAAGACGCGCACCAACTATTTCAAGACAGACACGCAAGCCCCCTATGAGGCATACGGTGAGCAGCGTGTCAACGTAGTGGAGAAGTGCGATTTCTGCTATGACCGCACCCAGCAAGGGCTACCGACCGCCTGTGTATGGAATTGCCCGGGCAAAGCGCGCTTCTTCGGCGATCTGGAAGATCCCGAGAGCGAAGTGAGCCAGCGCATCGCCCAAGGAGATATGGTCCAGATCGACGAGACGTCATTCTGGTTCGCACCTGTGAGCGGAATGCCTGATACCGGCTTGCCTACAGCAGCGAACCTGGCTCAGGGCGAGAGCGTTGCCCAGAACGACCCCGATGATGGCGTCAATCCCGTAGCCGCCACAGTGGGCGTAGCAGCTGTTGCTGCCGTTGCCGCTGGCATCGGCGTGGGCGTGAAGAAAGCGAAGAAGGAAGCCGTGGAGGTGGATGACGATGAGTAATCAGAGTGCAGGCGCCTGCAATATCAGTCGCCGCTCATTCGTGCTGGGCGCCGCAGCCGCAGCCGTCACCATGAGCGTATCGGGCAATGCCGTGGAATTCGCCTTCGCTGAGGGCGAAGTGGACACCAGCAAGCCCATTGAGAAGCGTCACACATTCTGCGACATGTGCAACCAGGTGCCGTTCTGCGGTCTGACCGCCTATGTGCAAGATGAGCACGTGGTCCGCATCGAATCCCGCCAACCCTTCGCCACGGGGCCGCTCTGCGCCAAGGGCCTGGCCTCCATCCAGGAGCTCTATGACCCGGAGCGCCTCCTCTATCCCATGCGCCGCACGAATGAAAAGGGAGTAGCGGCTGATTGGGAGCGGATCTCCTGGGATGATGCATATCAGGAGATAGCCGCTCAGCTCAATCGCGTGAAGGCTGAAGCGGGTGCCGAGAAGGTCATGTTCTACTGCGGCGACCCGAAGGAGCCGCGCGGACCCATCTGCCGCGTCGCATCGCTGTTCGGAACACCAACCCTCGGCTTCGAGAGCTCGCTGTGCGCCACCGCCACACAGATGTGCATGCGCCTGGTGTACGGCAACAACCGCCAGGACTTCGGCGTAGATCCGAGCGATGCGACGAACTGCTGCATCATCTGGTCGCTCAACGCCGCCTGGTCGCAGCCAAACCGCCACCTGAACTTCATGAAGCATAAGGAGCGCGGCTGCAAGTTCATCATCGTCGACCCGCGCATCACACCTACGGTGACATCCCTTGCCGACATCCATCTGCAGCCCCGCCCAGGCACTGACGGAGCACTGGCCTTGGGCTTCATCAACTTGCTGATCCAAGAGGACCTCTACGACCATGACTTCGTGGAGAACTGGACCCATGGCTTCGACGAGCTGAAGGAGCTGGCTGCCGAATACACGCCCGAGAAGGTCGAGGAGATCACCTGGGTCCCGGCAAAGACGCTGCGTGCCGCCGTGGAGATGGCAACCCAGAACACGCCCACGACGCTGCAATCAAGCTCTGCAGGCATCACCCATACCACGAACGCAGGCCATGCCCAGCGCGCCGTCTTCATGATCCCCGCCCTGCTGGGACAGGTAGACGTGAAGGGTGGCCTCTGGTTCGGACTGCCCGCACTGCCCATCGCCGGTGGCGCAACAGGACGGGGTACCACTGCACAATTCCGCATGGACAAGATGCTGACCAGCGACGAGTTCAAGGGTCGCCGTCCCGACAAGGAGGACTTCCCGGCATGGTGGACCATGAACCCGCACTTCCAGACGGCAAAGCTACCTGAATATGTAGCAGAAGGCAAGATCAAAGCGGCTGTACTGGTGGGCACCAATGCCATGATCTGGCCGCACACAAGCGAGTACCAAGAAGCCATCAAGAACATGGACTTCTCTGTGGCTGTCGATTACTACTACCGACCTTGGACCCACGACTATGTGGATATGATCCTACCTGCAGCAACGTGCTACGAGCGCATGGCTCCTTTCGCAACATTCGGTCGCACCGTGTACTTCCGTGACCCGGTCATCCAACCCTTGGGCGAAGCTCGCGAGGATTGGCAGATCATGCTCGAGCTAGGTTGCGCACTCGGTTTCGAAGAGGAATGCTTCGGTGGCAGCGTCGAAGGCGCCATCCAGAATGTGCTCGAGTCGGGTAACGTAGGCATCACCATCGATGATCTGCGCGCTGGCAAGGAAGAAGGTGTCACCATCCCCGGGGACAAGAACGTGGAGAAGAAGTACGAGATCGGCAAGCTCGCAGGCACAGGGAAGCCTGGCTTCGCTACTCCGTCCGGCAAGGTCGAATTCGTCTCTGAGGTTCTGAAGAAGTGTGGGCTGGAGGGACGCCCCGTCTATGAGGAGCCCGTGCACTCGCCGGTCACGGCCGAGGGTGAGGACAAGAACTACACGCTCGTGCTCAATTCAGGCGGTCGTCTCCCCTACTACACCCATTCCAAGCTGCGCGATATCCCCTGGCTGAACCAGTTCATGCCCGAACCGGTCGTGCGCCTGCATCCGAAGGATGCCAAGGAGCGCAACATCAAGACGGGTGATGATGTGCGCCTGTTCAATCATCTGGGAGAGATCAACGTGAAGGCAGAGGTCTCCAACATCGTGCTGCCAGGCGTGGTGGACATCTTCCATGGGTGGCATCAGGCGAACATCAATGAGCTCATCCCCCGCGATTTCGATCCTGTGACCGGCTATCCGCCGTTCCGCGCGGCACTCTGTGAAGTAGAGCTCGTGTAAGCAGACGTCTCTGTGTCCGCCGGGCTCACCTGAAGGTACCCAGGCGGACATGGCAGACCCGATCGAATGAAAGGGGGTGCACCTCGATGGAGCTGATCATCTCCCTGGTGATCACATTCGCCCTGGTGCTTCTTCTCAGGAAGCCCATCCGGAGCTATCCGATCGTATTCTATGTGCTGTTAGTGGCCATTGACATCCTGTTCCTCTCTGGCGTGCTGTTCGGCGTGTCGAGAGAGGTAGCGGTGATAGGGTACCCCTATGTGGTGCGCTGTCTGGTGGGCATCAGCCTATTCGCCATCGTGATGTACCTCGGTGCGCTTGGCGACGATAATCGCATCCGCCGTATGCTCATGCCCATCCGCGGTGAGCTGTCGGTGATGGCCTGCATCCTCACCTTCGGGCACGTAGCCAATTATCTGCGTGCATTCATCCAGGATATCTTGGGAGGCTTCTTCGGCATGCCCATTGCCATGGTCCTCTCACTGGTGGTGTCAGCGGTGCTCATCGTATTGCTGATCCCCCTCGCCATCACTTCCCGCAACTCCGTGAAGGGAAAGATGGCCGTGGCATCCTGGAAGAAGCTACAGAAGCTATCCTACGCATTCTATGGGCTCACCTACGTGCATATCGTGCTGATGCTGGTGCCGACCATATCATCCACAGGCCAGCGCGCTGCGTTGAGCCTGGTCATATACACCGCTCTGTTCGGCGTATATGCCGTGATGCGCGTGGCCAAGAGCATGCGCGGCAAACGCGTAGAGAGCGAGGTAGCCGCCTGATGCAGACGATACCGGAAGAAGGGATCGAACTATGAATGAGATGTGCATCTCGCGACGCGATGCGGTGAAGGCCGCATCCATCGCCGCGATCATGCTGGCCGCAGGAGGAACCGTGGTGGCGCTGCCAGGAAAAGGGCAGGCAGCAGAGGCCGCCAGCGGCACAGCAAAGCAATACGGGTTCCTCATGGATACCGCGAATTGCGTCAATTGCGGCAATTGCGCCACCGCCTGCCGCAATTACAACGATATCCCCGAAGGCACAGCGGGCCGCCGCAAGGTGGTGGCCTACGAGCCGAAGAAGGGCGAGCGCGCCTACGTATCCACCTCGTGCATGCACTGCGAGAACCCCTCCTGTGAGGCGGTCTGCCCGGCAGGCGCTATCTCCAAGGGTGATGGCGGCGTGGTCACGGTAGACAAGAAGCAATGCATCGGATGCAAGTATTGTCATCAGGCATGCCCCTATGGCGTGCCCCACTATGACGAAGAGGGCATGGATAAGTGCGATTGCTGCCTAGGGTCAGGGGTGAAGCTGGGCGACACTCCGCACTGCGTCGATGCCTGTCACTACGATGCCCTGCATTATGGGCCGGTAGATGAGCTCATGGCAGCCTATGGTGATCGTGCGAAGCGCATCGCCGGACCCACCCAGCCCTCAGCGTGGCTGGCATAGGAAAGGCAGGTTAGCATGATCGAATTCCAAACAGTCTGGGGCTGGCAGCCTGCCCTCTACCTCTTCCTGGGCGGCATGGGTGCTGGGGCGCTCGTGTTCGCCGGCATCCTGACGCTGATCGACCGCAAGAGCAACAACACCACCATCTGCATTGCGCAGTGGTCTGCTGCGGCATGCATGGCGGTTGGTCTCTTGCTCCTGCTCTCTGAGCTCACGAACCCCATGCGCGGTGTCATGGCATGGGAGAGCTTCGTGAATCCCGCCTCTTGGATGACGTGGGGTGCTTGGGGCGTTCTGGCAGCCATCGTGATCGCGGTGATAGCAGCGCTTTGCACCATGCGTACCACCGCAGCTGGCATCGCAGCGCTGTTCAAGGGCTTCAAGAAAGCGCGGCCGACCGTCTGCAAGGCCCTTGCCGTCATCGGTATCATCTTCGGCCTATTCGTTGCAGTCTATACCGGCATCCTATTGATGTCGGCACCGGGCATCCCGTTCTGGAATACGCCGCTCTTGCCTCTGCTCTTCACCATTTCCGGTCTCGATACTGGCGCTGCACTGGTCGAGATCATCGCGCTGGTGGTGAGGAAGCGCGAGCGCATGACAGAGCGTTGCTCTGAGCTGCTCGAGAAGGCCATCATCGTCATGGTCGTACTCGAGGCTGTCGTGCTTGCAGCATTCCTGCTGACCGCAGGCGGCGAGGGTGCTGCTGGCGAAGCCGCCACCGCATCGGTCACTGCGATCACCGCAGGCTCCTTGGCCCCATGGTTCTGGTGCCTCGTAGTGCTCTGCGGTCTAGCGGCACCGCTCGCTGCGAGTCTGCTCGCTCTGAAGGCGAAGAAGGGAAGCGATACGGGCATCATCGTGCTCTCAGGTGCCTTAGGCGCACTCATCGGCGGCTGTGCCCTGCGCTTCTTGGTGGTCATGACAGGTGCCCATGCTGACCTCGTCGCCGAGACGGTCATGAGCATCCTCCTCTAAGGCGGACCTTCTCTCCATCCGCCTTACTCCCTGAAGGCCGACGAGCTTGCTCGTCGGCCTTCGCATATCCATTCACGAAAATGAGACGCTACCTTGAGACGGCCTGAACCGATGGACCGAACACGTTCGGCCCCTCCGAAAGAACCGAGGCACCGCTCTTGCAGTCCGATGCGACTAGTTCTAAGGCCTGGAGGATGATCCCTTCGAACACCCTTTGCCACCCATGACCCCATGCACATTCATCGCAAGGCCTTCCGATACCTTTGCAGGCGACTGTTGGGCTTATCGGGAATGGTCAGTTCGACCAATCCGGCATCTATGGCAGGATGGAGATAGCTATACAAGAATGTAGGACGATGCTTCAGCCCTAGCTTCCGCATCAGCTCGACCGCCGAAAGCTCCTCTTCCCCCAGCGCGAGCAAGAGCCTCGTGACTTGTTCGGTATACCCGATCGTTGGCTTATCATCCTGTTCCTCGACCCAGTCCAGATGCATGGATCGATTCTTCAGTGCATTGTCTTCTCCAAGCAGGAGATTCCTGAAGAATGCTTCCAAGAAATGCGGATCGGCGGCAACGCCTTCGCTCAAGTTGTTGTAGTTCGCTCGCACAAGCGCGTTACGAAAATACCAAGAGTTCTCTGCGAAAGGTTGGTTGTTGACCCGATAGCCGAGCGAATTCAAGTACTTGATCATGAATACCGCGGTAGAACGCGTATTGCCTCCCGAAAACGGATGGATCTGCCATATCCCTGAAGTGAATCTGGCAATATGGACACGACATCAGCCTCTTCTGCCTCAAGCTCGGATTCAGTTCGCCTATCCCTCTCTCGGTAATAGCCCTCGATGCGTTGGGTAGCTTCATCGATGGTGATATCGCCCTTGATATGCTCTTGAGCGGTCTCGATCAGATAGCGAGATGGCTTGAGGCCATCAACCGCCTGAAGGCCGATAGCGGTTTGCCATGCATCAACACGAGCTGCCTTATCGGGCTCACCTTCGCGAATATACTCTTCGAGCTCGAAACCCCAAGGCTTCAACTTGTCATCCATGCACGCTCGCCTTCAGCATATTCGCCTCAGATCCGCTGATGCCTTGCAGCTGCAACTGACGGATGAAACGAAACGAGCCGGTGAAAACCGGCTCGTGAACATTTGGTCGCGGGGGCAGGATTTGAACCTACGACCTCCGGGTTATGAGCCCGGCGAGCTACCAGACTGCTCCACCCCGCATCATCAAGCTCGTGGCTTCAGGGCCTCAAGCGGAGTTCTATGATACACGGATTCAGCAGAATTGCAAGACGGGATCTACTTAACGGTGACGACCGGTATGTCACACTCGTGCAGCACGGCATAGCTGACGCTGCCGAGCATGGCCCGGAATGCCCCCAGGCCTCGCCTTCCCATGACCACCATGTCAACGCTGTGGTCTGCAGCATATTCGCAGATGCCATGGGCTGGCTTCACGGCAGCGTAGGCCGTGACTTGCACCTTGCAGCGCACGCCGTCAAGCATGTCATCCACATCCTCATGCAAGTTCTTGATGGTCTCTTCCTTCGCGTTCTCCAACAAGGTATTGAATGTATCCATATCCGTGTACACCTGGGACATGCCCACAACGGGCTGAATGGGAGAATCGAGCCCGATGCCCGCAGAGCCGATGGGGATGATGGAGACGATATGCATGGTGGCGTTCTCATCGTCACCGATCATATCCTTGGCCACGACCAGTGCTTCTTGGGCCGGTTCACTGCCGTCATACGCTACCATGATGTTCTTATAAAGCATGATGCCTCCTTGAACGCGCGGACCACCGCAAGTATATCCGAAGGCATGGAAGCACCTGATCCTGTGAGGAAGACGTTGCATGAAGGTCATAGACTGCCACTGCCATATCTATCCAGCGAAGATCGCGTCAAAAGCCGTGGATGGTGTGGGGCAGTTCTATGCGATCGAGATGGATGCTCCCGATGGAACCGCAGAGGGCCTGCTGAAAGCGTGCGAGGGGACTCCCATCAGCCGGTTTGTGGTGCATTCCGTTGCCACGCGACCGGAGCAGGTACGCTCTATCAATGATTTCATCGCCGATGCCTGCGACGATCATCCGGAATTCACAGGATTCATGACGCTCCACCAAGACTTCGAAGACCCTGAGGCTGAGATCGAACGAGCCTGTGCTCGAGGGCTGGCGGGGATCAAGCTGCACCCAGACACCCAGCGGGTGAACATGGACGATCCGCGGCTCATGACCATCTACGAGATAGCAGAGGGGCGCTTGCCCATCATCATGCACTGCGGAGACTATCGCTACGACTTCTCTCACCCTCGCCGGATGCGCAACATCCTCAGAACCTTCCCGAACCTGGTCGTGGATGCGGCCCACTTCGGCGGCTGGTCCATCTACGATCTGGCGCTCGAGTACCTGGAGGACGAGAAGTGCTTCCTGGACATGTCAAGCTCGATGGCGCTTCTGGGCCTGCGACGCACAGCAGAACTCTGCCACCTCTATGGTTGCGATCGCATCCTGTTCGGGAGCGACTTCCCCATGTGGCTCCCAGCTCAAGAACTGGATCTGTTCCTGAGCGCTGGCTTCTCCGATGAAGAGCTGGAGATGATGCTGCACCAGAACGCCGAGCGGTTCTTAGGCGAGGCCTAGCCGAGCTGAAGGGCCGAGCGAACCGCATTCGCCGCCTCAGTGATGGAAAGCCCGTTGATATCCACCGTCACGTCAGCGAAGCGCTCATAGAGCGGCACGCGCTCATCATAGAGCGCTTCCAAGCTCATAGCCCCTTCTTGGCGCATGACCACACCTCGCTCGGTGAAGTCAGAGAGCCTCTCCTCCAATTCCGGTAGATCCACTTGCAAATAGACGATCACGCCCTCTTCTGAAAGGTGGCCGATGGCTTCATGGGAGTAGACGGCGCTCCCGCCGGTGGAGATGACGGTGTGCTGGAAATCGAGGCTCTTCAGCACCTCATTCTCAACCTGGATGAATCCGGCGGGGCCCAGCCCATCGATCAGACGTTGGAGCGTCTTATCGCAGCGCTGCTGTATCACCAGGTCGACATCAACGAAGTCATAGTTCAGGATCTTCGCCAATACGATGCCGATGGTGGATTTGCCTGACCCCGGCATGCCGATCAGAACGATATTGCCCTCGCATCCCAGCTCTTTCGGATCCATCTGCTTCCTTTCGATCAACGGATGCCACCTTGCATCCAGCCCCATCCAAATCTAGCTCCTCTCAGAGCGTCAGTCTATGGCTATGGCATCTTCTGTGATGGCTTCGTCAACTTCCTCGGGTGGCTTCTTCAGGGGGAATGCTTCGCTCAAGACCACGGCGAAGAAGATCAACAAGAAGCCTGCTCCCAAGGACAGGGTAAGCTGCTCGCCATAGAGCAGGACGCTGGACAGCACGCCGAAAACGGATTCCAAGGAGAGCAGGATGGCTGCCTGGGAAGGAGGCACCTTCGCCACCGCAGCATTCTGAAAGCCTAACCCGATGCAAGAGGCGAAGATCACCAGATAGGCCATGTTGAAGAGGAACTCAGGGGTGAGCGCAGTCATATCGGGAGGCGTTTCGGTCAGCAGGCCGACACCGATGCCCAAGACCCCTCCGACGGCGAACTGCACCACGGTGAGCGCCATGATGTCTGAGTGCTTCGCCACCAAAGCGGTAGCTACGATATGGGCGGCGAACAGGATGCTACAGACGAGCGTCATCCCATCCCCGAAGCCCAAGGAGAGGTCATCTCCCGAGAGCGAGACGAAGCCCACCCCCACCACGCAAAGCACCGCAGCAGACAGATTGAAGATGGTGGGACGCCGTTTAGCCACCGCCCAGAACAGGAAGGGCACGATCACACAGTAGACCGCCGTCAGGAATGCGTTCTTTCCCGGGGTAGTGAACTTGAGCCCGATGGTCTGCGTCCAATAGGCTGCGAAGAGCAACACGCCTAGGAGCACGCCGCCCATGAGGAGCGGCCGTCCAAAGCTCGCGCGCAGACGCTTCCAGAATACCAACCCCAGGATGAGGGTGGTCAAGAGGAAGCGGATCCCTATGAGCCAAGACGGCTCCATCACGCCCACGGCATCCTTCATGACCACGAAGGAGAGGCCCCAGATCATGGTGGCCACGACGATCATCAGCTTATAGGCTGTCTGAGGAAGACCCTTGCGCTCAGTCACCGCTTAACCCCACTCGTCAAGCTTCCGCGCCAGCTGCGCGGCGAAGGAAGGGGATGGCTTGCCTCCACGTCCGATGCGAGGATCCAGCCAGAAGGAAGCGGACGCGCGGGGGCTTTCCTGGGGAACATAGGGAGCAGGGCCCTGATAGCCCAGCTCAAGGAGGTAAGGTGCCATGGCTTCTGTAGGAGGCTGCCCGTCTCCTTCGACCTTGTCCAACCATGCCAGGGCCGATGCCTCCACCTGCGCCCCTTGAGGAGTGCGCCTGCGCAGGTAGTTGCCGATGACCAGACACGTCAACCCTGCGGCCAAAAGCGCCGTCCCCCGGATGAATGAGCCGCCCCACACGCCGAAGAGGAGAGTGCCAGCACAAAGGACGCACCCGGCGATCATGACGCCCTTTTGGATACGAGCGCTCCGCCTGTCGAAGAAGCCCGCTTCCCGTACCGACTGAGCCAACACCTCTGACCAATCATGCAGCTCCTGGCGATAACGGGGCACATCCGTCCGAGCGGCACGCTGGATATCAGCCAGGGTAACGCTCATGTAGCCTTCACCCCATCGGTCGAACAGGAGCCGGAAGAGCTCCTGATCTGCCCGGGAGCCGATCAGATCCTTCGCCTTCCTACCGGATTTGATGCGCACGTCTTCATAGCCGCGTCCCAAGGGGCCAGAGGGCGCGCTTTCGCCAGCTTCGACATCTATCTGGAGCGCACCCCGAGAAGCCAACTGCATGAGGCAGGCAACGAGGTCGACCGTGGACCCGTGACCTCCCCTCAGCAGCCTGCCCACCACAGGAGCTTCGTAGGCTTCAAAGGATCCATCCGAGGTGGCGCTACTGTCCTGATGGGACTTCGGTTCACGGCCGAAGAGGAGATAGAGCACCCCGGCGGCCACGATGGCGGCGATCCCCACCCCCACGAAGACCAGATCCACGCTCAAGGAGTTGGTCAACCAGGCAGACCAGGTATCGGTCCACGCCTCCTCTTCCGCCCTTGCATCATCCAAACGCGTTCCGCTATAGGCATGGCGCACCTTGAGCGGCAGATTGGTGACCCAAGAGACTGGGAAGAGTACGTGGGCCTGGGCATATTGCCCCGGCCGCACTTCGGGTGCTCGATACACCACGGTGCCGTCCGCCTTCACATCCACTGAACCTGAGGCCCCATGACCCCACGCATGCACGTTCTGCCCCGCAACGGCTTCCATGCCTTCCGGCAGGGGAAGCCTCACAGTCACATTCACGCTGGTCACCCGTGCAGTGTCATCGGAAGGAACGTAATCCCAGTAGAGCTCTGCCACATCATCGAAGGCGCGGATATCATTGGTGATGGTGAAGTCATAGTCGAATACGACACGTCCGGAGGTCGGCGTGAAGAAGAGATACAGTCCTCGTTCGCGCTCATCCACCGCGAACGAATCGGATTTCGGCAGACCGGAGAACAGGGTGGGCTCATTGCTGTTGCCTGCTTTCGCTTCCAAAGCAGAGACCTTGGCGCTGATGCCTGCGGTGCTCTCATAGGCTTCGCGCATATCCGGCGAGAAGGCGCATTCAGAGAGCGTGGTCCAATCACCGTCTATGCCCCCTTGCGCAGTAGCATGGGCATAGCGGATGGAGGATACGGTGACCCGGGAGTCTGCCTGCATGGCGCTCAAGGGCAGCAAGATGATGGAGCGCTCTTCATCGAAGAGGAAGGTGCGCTGCTCAACGACGCGCAGGGCGCCATCGGTCTCAACCTGTGCCGTTGCCTTGAGGGAGTCCACCTCAAGGGCGGCGAAAGCCGAAGCGGGCATCAGGAGGCAGAGGAGCACAGAGATGAGCAACATGGCTCCGGCACGCAAGCAGCTTCCCCTCCGTTTGTCCCGCGCTTCCAGCAGCGTTATCTCCCCGTTCCGCCATCACTTCCAAGCTTCAGATTATATTGCAGGATGCCTGTATATACCCTGCCTATTCTACGATCGCGTTTGACACCGTCATCATTGCTCAGGTATGATTGGCAACTGCTCAATGGCGCGGAGGAGTGACCGAGAGGCCGAAGGTGCTCGCCTGCTAAGTGAGTATGCCCCAAAAGGGCATCTAGGGTTCGAATCCCTACTCCTCCGCCAGATTTGATCTTTCAGGACCGTCACGTTCTCAAGCTGATCCGTCTTTCGTGCTGGTAAAGGGATGAGAACCCGTAGGGTTCGATTCGCGGTGTATCGTCAGATACCCACCGCGAACAGCGAGGGTCAAGGTGTCGCGAAGCGACTGAGCAAAAGATCGCGTAGCGATGTTTTGCGGAAACTTGACGCGAGCTAATCCCTGCTCTTCCGCCAGTCAATACTTTCAACAAGACTCCCTTTCAGAATGCTCGAAGCAGTGATACGGCGGTATAATCCGAGGGCACTACTCGGGTAGCAAGGTTGACCGCCTTGCGCTACGGATATGAGCTCGTCAGGGGAAGGGGTTGCGAAGAGGTTGAAGCCGTCTGTTTCGAAAGGACCCTTCGCTGACGGCGTAGAGGACTTCTTGCTGGAGCCCAATATCCCCCTCTTAAGCCCCGAACGGAGAGCCGCCGCCTCAAGTGGACCCACCCCCGGCCATCATCACGATGACCGCCCTCGCGGCAAACACGCATCCCCAGCCCAGGATGGGCCAGAGGTCGAGGAGCGGCAGGCTACATCGCATCCAGTCCCCCCTCATCCTGAGGAGGCATCCGCGCCCCCTAAGCTGAAGAAGCATGCGAATAAACGGGCGAAACCGAAGAAGGGAGTGCGCTACATCCCGGCCTTGGACGGGCTGCGCGCTCTAGCGGTGCTTGCCGTGATCGCCTATCACACCGGGCTTCCCGGATGCGAAGGCGGCCTCATGGGAGTGACCGTGTTCTTCGTGATATCGGGATATATCGTCACCAAGATCCTCCTGGTGGAGTTCGCGCGCACAGGCCGCATCAGCTTCAAAGACTTCTACATACGACGCGTCAAGCGTCTGCTCCCCGCCATCCTCCTAGTGATCGTAGCCACGGGCGCCCTCTGCACCCTCTTCAACCATCCCCTGCTCACCAAGATGCGCCCAGAGATCCTGCCGTCTCTGTTCTTCTTCAACAACTGGTGGCAGATCCTGAATGACGCATCCTATTTCGAGAACATCGGGCTGCCCTCGCCGTTGACTCACTTCTGGTCCCTTGCCATAGAGGAGCAGTTCTACCTCGTGCTACCGGCCACGCTGTTCTGCGTGCTCAAGTTCGGCGGGAAGCTCAGGCATCGCAGGAACCTCTCGCTCTTCTTCCTGATCCTAGCAGCGGCGTCAGCCCTTGAGATGACCCTGCTCTACGATCCCACCCAAGACCCCACCCGAGTGTACTACGGCACCGACACCCGAGCCTTCTCGCTGCTCATGGGAGCTTTCGTTGCTGTGCTCACCACCGGCGCCAAAGACAAGCTGCCGCGGGCCTTCCGGGAAGCCTGCGCCATCGTCGGCGCCGTTGGCGTGATCATCTGCCTGGGAGTCATGGGCGGCGAGGATCCCTTCACCTACCAGGGCGGCATGGTGATCTGCTCAGCCTTGACCGCCATTCTGGTCTACGGGACCCTCTGGAAGGACAGCGGCTTCGTAGCGAAGGTGCTCTCGCTCAAACCCTTCATCTGGGTGGGTAAGCGCTCTTACGGCCTGTATCTCTGGCACTACCCTCTCGTGCTCCTCTTCACTCCTGCTAACGGCAGCTTCGGCCTTGAGGGGGTCCTCATGGCGGCGGCCATCCTCTGCACGTTCGTCTGCGCCGAGCTATCCTATCGCTTCATCGAGAATCCCATTCGCTATGGCATCGCCAAGAGCAAAGAGGAGAAGGGCAAGCACGCCCCCGCCGAAGGTGAGGCTACCGCGCCAGCATTGGCAGGGATAGCTTCCGCCCACTCCGCTGAAGAAGCGCCTATCGTCGAAGGCCTCTTCGATCCGGCAACAGCGCAGGAGGATTCGGCTCCCGAAGGAGAAGGGGGCCAAGAGGGGATCAGGGCGAAGATAGCGAGGGTCATTCCCATCAAACCCGCCGCTGCCGCCATCGCCGCCATCCTCACGGTGATCTGCATCGGCGGTATCATCTTCGTGCCGAATACCTCCGCCCTGAGCAGTGAGGGCGCAGCCATCATCATCCGCAACTCCATGGCAGGAGAACCTTTGACAGGCGTGGTGAAGCTGGCCAGCGGAGATGAAGAAGTGCAGACCTTGACCCTGGAAGGCGAAGAAGAGCCAGAAGAGGAGAAGCCGGTCTATGACATCCTGATGATCGGGGACTCCGTTTCGCTGCGCGCGGTGCCCTATTTCGAAGAGCGCTTCCCCCTGGGCCATATCGATGCCCAGAAGAACAGGCGCATCGAACAAGGCATCGAAGTCTATGAGCAGTATGCTGCTGACGGGCAGGTGGGAGACACCGTCATCTTCGCTCTGGGCACCAATGGTCATCTCACGGAAGAAGAGCTGCACAAAGCCGTAGAAGCCATCGGGCCGGACAAGCAGATCTACTTCGTCACCATCCGCAGCAGCGATGCCGATCTCACCCAGGAGAACAATCAGGCTCTCCAAGCCGTGCGCAATACCTACGACAACGTCCATCTGATCGATTGGAATTCGCTCACGGAGATGCATGGGGATTACTTCGATGGCGACGGCACGCATCTGACCGCAGAGGCCGCGAAGATCTACGTGCAGTTCATCGCTGACGTGCTGCAATATCCCAGCGCTGAAGAAGTCCTTGCCCGTCAAGAGGCTGAACAAGATGGCAACGGGCAAGAGGGTGAAGGCGCCCAGAGCGAACCGGTCACCCAGAGCAGCAGCGCAGCGCAGGCTGCCAACTGACCGTCGTCCGTCATCAGAGGCTCAGAGGCTACTTCTTCGGCCGGAACCTGCCCACGATGTCATAGATCCACCAGAAGGCATCTGAGCGCTTGACGGGAGAGCCTCCGTCCGGCGTTGCCTTCGCTGTGGGGGCGAACCGATAATGAGGGTGGTTCTTCTTGAAACGCCACCGGCAGATGAGGGTGATGATAAGCCCCAAGATGCTCACTCCAGCGAAGCTGGCCACCAGCTCGAGCACAGGCTGATTCCCATCGATGGCAGCATAGATGCTCGCCAGGATGAAGAAGATGGCCAATGCGGAACAGAGAACCGTGAATACCCGGATCAGCACTTCCTTCGCCCGCGTGGGCGATGAGCGCCAGGATACGACGAAATAGATGATGAGGGCAAGGAGCACCAAGGCGACCAGCAGCGGTACGCTGCGCGAGAGCCTTGCTACCAGATTGATCACGTGCGCTCCTTCATCCCGTGCCCACTACGATACCCCAATGCTGGGCGGTCAGACCACCTGAGCCCGCAACTTCGAGAAAGAGGTTGCCCGGGCCCAAAGGCCTTCTTGCTGAGCAGCTGCCGCTACCCGAGATGCCTCAGCGAATGACTCCGCCTCCGCGAAGAAGGCAGACCCGCTCCCGCTCATGAGCACCCGGTCAGCATAGATACCCCTTTGAGACGCTAGCCATTCTCTCACGTTCGCCAGATCCGGGCAGACCTGCTCCGCAGCCTTTGTCAGGTTGTTGAAAAGCGGCACCTCTCCAGCCGCTTGGGCTGCCTCCGCTTGAGCCAACAGACCCTCCGGAGGAAGATGAGGATCGTCATCGAAGGCGCTATAAGCAGCGGCTGTGGCAACACCGAAGGAGGGCTTCACCACCACGAGAGGAGCGTTCGCAGGTGCAAGGCTCCGCACGAAGCGCTCCCCTACTCCATCCAGAAGCGCACAGCCGCCCTTGAGGAAGAAGGGGACATCGGCTCCCAAGCCCTTCGCCATCTCCTGGAGGAGGCGGGCATCATCTATCTCCCAGAGCCTCGCCAGACACACCAGCACCGCAGCTGCATCTGAGGAGCCACCTCCCAACCCTGCCTGGGCTGGCACATGCTTCTCTAGGCGAATGCGCACCTGCTCAGGGCCCAAGCGACCGCATGCCCGAGCCAGCCGATCCACCGCTTTGTAGCAGAGGTTGTCTTCTGCCCGCACCTGCAAGGGTTCGGTGGTGGCGAAGAGGCTGCTCGTCTTATCCACCAGGTCAATGGACACGAGCATCCTCCCTTCAAGGCCGCCGAAAACCAGCTTCGTGGAGCCCTGCTCCAGGGCCGCTGCCGCCTCATCGCTCTCAGAAGCGCTCAGGGGCAGAGCGTTCACATAGACCGTATCGTGCATGGAGAGGGCATGCATCACTGTCACCGCCTGATGCAACCCGTCCTCTCTGCGCTCCCCTATCCCCAAGAACAGGTTCACCTTCGCGGGCGCCACCGCTCGCAGCACCCCGGGCCCCAGAAAATCCGCCGCCCGGAACTGGGCATTCGCTGCCTCTGCCAAGATGTCCGTCTCAACCGACCGGTTCAACTGATCGCTTCCGCTCATCCTCTCCTCTTCCTGAAGAAATCCCTCAATAGCTGGGCGCATTGCTGCTGGAGCACCCCGCTGCGCACCTCGAAGGTGTGGTTGAGGCGCTTATCGCAATGCACCTGATACAGGCTACCCAAGGCCCCCGCCTTCGGGTCTGATGCCCCATAGACGCATCTCGCTATGCGCGCTTGGTGCATGAGCCCTGCGCACATGACGCAGGGCTCCAAGGTGACATAGACCGTGCAATCCACGAGCCGCCACGCATCGAGCTCTCGGGCTGCGGCCAACATGGCAGCGAATTCTGCATGGGCCGATGGGTCGCGTTTGGCTTCACGCTCATTGTGGGCCCGAGCCAGGATGCGCGGTTCCGTGGTCAACCTCCGGGTAGCTGGGTCATAGCCCTGATGCACCACCACCGCACCGATGGGCACCTCTCCCGCAGCCCCCGCAATCTGCGCTTCCTCAAGGGCCAAGGCCATGAACTGCTCGTCGTCCGGTGGAAAGAAGGTATCTGTCATGACGTGACCGAGAAATATGCTATGCTGACGGACAGCTGAACTGCGGAGGAATGGCCGAGTGGTTGAAGGCGGCAGTCTTGAAAACTGTTGTGCCGAGAGGTACCGTGGGTTCGAATCCTACTTCCTCCGCCAGCTTGCTCTCTTTTTCGTGCTGCAAACCCAACTCCGCTACATCAGATCGTTGATGTCGAATTCCACACCGTCGCGTTCGCATTGGAGCTCTTTGCGCAAACGCATGCACACGCTTGCGATGCCCCCCTCCGGCTTGAGGTAGTTGCTCTTGAAACCGCAATTGCCATACCCGCTGCAGGAGCGGCATTTTATCTGATCCAGGGAGAACCCATCCAGCACCTCATCAGTGAGGATGCGCAGGTTCTTCGCCACAGGTCTCTTCGGTGCGTCGCTCAACAGGTCCTCCTTAGGGTCGTTCGCATCTGCGCCCTATCTTCCCCATCTTACCCTGCGTCCCAGCCCCTTCGCAACCTAGCGCTCATCTATCGGCAGATAGCTTGCGGTGCCGGTCTTGGTGTTCTTGTAGGCCGGACGGATGATGCGCTTGCCCGAGACGATCTCCTCGAAGCGATGAGCCGCCCAGCCCGCCATGCGGGCGCAAGCGAACAGCGGCGTATAGAGGTCTTCCGGGACGCCCATCATGGAATAGACGAAGCCTGAATACATATCCACATTGGCGCAGAGCGCCTTGGAGACGCCCCGTTCCTCGGCCACGATCCGGGGAGCGATGCGCTCGATGGTCTGGAGCAGCTGGAATTCCGGCTCGAATTCAGTGCCGGACGCCAGTTGGCTGGCGAAGCGCTTGCACACCACCGCCCGAGGATCCGAGAGCGTGTATACCGCATGGCCCATACCATAGACGAGGCCCGTCTTGTCGTAGGCTTCCTTGCGGACAACGCGCCTGAGATAATCCCCCACCGCTCCTTCATCATCCCACCGCTCAAGAGGGATGTTCTCCTTGAGGTCATTCTGCATGGCCCGCACCTTATGATTGGCCCCGCCATGGCGGTAGCCCTTGAGCGATCCGATGGCCGCCGCATAGGCTGAATAGGCATCCGTATCCGCGGAACTCAGGACGCGCATGGTGAAGGTGGAGTTGTTGCCGCCACCATGCTCCGCATGCAGGCAGAGCATCACATCCAGCATGGCTGCCTCTTCGGGGGTATAGCCCCTATCCGGCCGCAGCATGGACAGGATGGTCTCTGCGGTGGTCTCCCCCTCCTGGAAGCGATGCATGATCATGGACTCATGGAAGAACCGCGCCCGCTTGCTGTAATAGGACAGCACCATGATGCGAGGCAACCGGCTGATGAGAGAAAGGGCTGTATGGATCTCGTGCTTCGGCGTGCGCTCTTCGGCGTGATCATCATAGGCGTAGAGCTGCAGCACGCTGCGGGAGAGTACGTTCATGATGGAGGGGGCGGCATCCCGCATGAGCATGGAAGCGGTGAAGCCATCCGGTAGCTCTCGATGCGCATCTATGACGGACACGAAGCGCGCCAGGTCATCAGCGGTGGGCAGCTCTCCCATCAAGAGCAGATAGGTCAGCTCCTCGAAACGGTACCGATGGCTGGGAGAAGGGTCACCCAGAAGGTCATAGAGGTCATAGCCACGCAAGCTGAGAGAGCCCTCATCGGGCACCTTGACGCCGTCTTCCATGCGATAGCCATGGACATTGGAGATGTTCGTGATGCCCGCCAGCACCCCTGAGCCATCCGCATTGCGCAGGCCGCGCTTGACGTCATGATCCTTGTAGAGCTGAGCGGGTATCTCATTGACATTGGCGAAGGTCTCATACAGGTCAACCTTCTCCACTTCATCTTCGCTGATGCAGACGGTCTCTGCCGTACCTACCTTGAGCGCACCTTCGTCAGTGCGGATCAGGTCTGTGGCTATCTCTTGGGGCATGGGAGCTCCTTGCTCTTCGTTTAAGTGGGATATTCTACCGCGAATGACCCCTGCCAGACATCGATTTAGCGTTGTTCTTGAAAAACAGGTTGACACACCCCGGATGCTTTGCGAGAATGCATATCGCTGATTTGGACGTGCGCCATTACCTCAGCTGGATAGAGGAGCTGACTACGAATCAGACCGTCGGGG
>CAJURZ010000012.1:40666-68370 GCA_910588905.1 uncultured Eggerthellaceae bacterium | reverse complement strand
AGGAGATTCCGTCTCGATATCCGGTCGGGACCGTTTAGGAGCGCAGTTGCCCGACATCAGATGCAGAGAGTTCTCTGACTTCCTTTCGACCAAGAGGGACCACTACCCGTATTCCGATAGGTATATTGCCGAAGTCCACGATTCGCCGGATAAGACGGGCCGGACAGAGCGCGAGCACATGGTCGTGTGGTTCCGCGCGAACGAGACCAAAGGCTCGGGATCCTATTCAAGGGAGACCCCCAACAGGAGCGCCCGCCGTTGCTACAACAGCCTCATGAACGCGGCATCGCTGCTCTGGATCGCCGAGGCGGTTGGGGTCGACGAGCTGACCGTTCGTAGAGCCTTCGAGGCGGCTGTCGCCGCCGGCGATTATCGGCGCGCATGCGGGGCTATCCGCAAGATAATCACCTGGGACATGATCTACGCCCTTACGTAGCGGGAGTAGATGTCGCCCCGAAAGCCGCAATATGCTTCGTCGCATTGCCGAAGGAGGAACACTGTGGGAGTAGTTTCTTTCGATCTCAGCGCGCCACTAGACAAGGCGGGTATGAGCATTGAGGAATTGGCGGACAAGATAGACCTGGGCGATGACAAGCTTGAGCGCGTCAGAAACCAAAAGCTCTCGGCAGTCAGGTTGTCCACATTGGCTGCCATCTGCGACGCTCTCTCTTGCGAGCCAGGAGACGTGCTGAAATACTCGAAATAGCCGCGCGTGGAAGCAAGGAGCTTGTCTCTCTAAGGCAGAGCGTTCCTCGCTCATGGCACGTAATCACTTTTGTGAAGATTGTAATCAGCTTATCTTGTTTCCGCAGTTAGATGGCATTTTCCAGACTGCGATATTTACTCCTTTTCATATTCCCGGGGAGTAAATTTCCTCCATTTTGCCGGTATACAGGGGTGCCTGTAATCAGGCGCTAGCATTCGCGCGGCATCGCCGCACGTCAGCTGCCATTTCCTGGCAAGCCGTCATTTATTCCCCGCGCGCAAAGAATAAATATCCGAAAAGGCAAACCGAGTTCTGGTAACAGAACATCTCGGACAGTCTTGGTCTCCTTGGAATCCATGTCGCCAGGTAGCACGCATAGGACGCGCTATTGGCTTTGTCCCCATGGAGTGGGAGTAGTCGCGAGACTCTAAGCCTCTTCCGCTGCAAGGCTCTGAACTGGTAAAACTATTCGGTTTTCGATCTTTCGGCGCTCGGTTTCCTCCTCTCTGGGTACACGGCTGGCATCAAAGCGGCATCAACGATCTCTCGTTGACATCACGGCCTCCTCCGCAAGGCCCTGACCAGGTTGTTCGTCGGGTCGGCATTATTATTCTCAGACGTGCGACTCGCTTGCCTGTCGTGTCCTTCGACCGTTATACAGCCCCGAAAGCATCAGACAATCTGCTCTTTAACCTGATCAGGGCCGTGATACCGTTTTGATGTCGCTGGCGTTTCCGCGTCCCGCATTTGGTCTCTAGCGTTGACCGCTTGCTGCATGGCCCATGTTCGCACATCGGCGACGAGCTTGCGTGCGGGAATCCTCCGCAGGTTCACGGGAGCACGCTCCATCAACTGGGTACGCGAGTCGTGGAGAAAACTCCACAAATTCAGGGGGCTCAGTCCCTCTTAACGGCTTTCATCGCTTCGTTGGCATCCGTCACGGGTAAGCTTGCGGCCAGTCCTCCGTACTCCTCCATGACCGCCTGCGTGATCCATACCAGGTCGGCATCGAGCATGCGTCCCTCTTCTCGTGCCGCCAGGAGCTCGCGGTATATGGCCTGCATCCACTGGGAGAGTGACCTCGCGATGCGCGAGCTGGGGACGACAGTCACGCTCTCGTCGAGGAGCCTGCACTCGATGTACTCCTGCTTCGTGAGACCGGATAGCGAAACGAGCGCGTCCAGACGCCTAGCGCGTGTCGGTTCCATCCGAAACGCCGCGGTAACCGATCGCGCTCGCTCGCAAGGGCGCTTCGCCCTACGCTTGCGCGCCATCGCTCATCAACCTGTTGATGCCCGCGGCGATGGCCGCCTCCGAGTCCGGCATGAGGTGGATGTAGCGGTGCGTCACCGTCTCGCCCGAGTGCCCCAGGCGACCGGCGATTGACGGCACGGACGCTCCCATGGCGACGAGCATTGACGCATGGGAGTGCCGAAGGTCGTGGATGCGGATCCGCTTCACACCTGCCTTCTTCGCGCCGCGCGTCATCTCGTGGTGCAGGAGGTGCTTGGTCATGGTGGGAAATATGCGCGCCTCAGGGTTCACGGGACCGCGCAGCCTCAGATATACGGCCATCTCCTCCGCGAGGAAGGTAGGCATCGTGACCGTGCGGAACGACTGCGGGGTCTTCGGCGGGTTGAGCAGATCCTCGCCGCCCATGCGAGCAACCGACTTGTTGATGTGCAAGCAGGGCATGTCGAGGTCGATGTCGGCTGGCGTGAGCGCGAGCATCTCTCCCACGCGAAGCCCGCACCAGAACAGGATCTCGAACGCGAGGTGGGAATAGGGCTTGTCGGCGATGGCGTCTGAGAACCCCAGGTACTCGTCCTTGGTCCAGAACTGCATCTCTCGCCTTTCCTTCGAGCCGACCTTGCCCGCTGCGCGCACCGGGTTGCTTGGCAGGCCGTAGAAGCGCACGAGGTGGTTCATAATCGCGGAGAGTTGGCTGCAGAGCGTGTTCAGATAGGTCGCGGAATAGGGCTTTCCCTTGGTCGTCCGGTATTCCAGAAGCTGGTTCTCCCAGGCGATCACCGCCCGCGCATCGATGTCGCCGACAATTGTGTCACCGAAATAGGGCTTCAGTATGCCCTCGATGCAGTAGCGCTTCTATGCGAGGGTCGTGTCGCGCAGCCGGGGTGCGTTGTCCGCCATGTAGATCTCGCAGGCGGCATCGAAGCTCATGGACGCCGCCCCACCCATCCTGTCTTTGAAATCGCGCTCCCACCGTAGCGTATCCCGCTGCGTGCGGAACCCGCGCTTGGCCTTTCGCTGAGGTTCGCCCCTCCAGTCCTTGTACCTGAAGTTCGCGAACCAGGTCCCGCGCTTCTCGTCTTTGTATGCTGTCATGGCTTCTCCTTTCACATGTCGGACTGTGCGAAGAGAAGGATGACTTATAAAGAAGCTATAAGGAATGACTTATGACACCGTTACGTATCTTGTTCATTTGGTATGGGGCTTCCGGTGCCTTGCGTAAACGACTCAAGAATCTGAATTACCACGTTAGCAACATTGACATCAACATACGGATCGGCTCCCCACTGGTGCATTGCTTTCGGAAGTGCAAACAGGGCGGCTCCCCTCATTCCGAGTGCAATAAGAAGACTGTACAGACTGCATCTCTGAGGGGCGGATTCGGAAATATCAGAGAAAAGCGCCTGAAAACAATCTTCTGTCACATAAAACATCCCACCTTGTCTTGCTGTTTCCATGTCGCCTAGCGTATTCTGGTCAAGAAACGGGAAACTTGAAGGAAGCTTATCGATCTGAGCAAGTTCAACTTGTTTCAATTTGTTAAGAAAGCCTAATGTATTTGCGCAAATTGCGCTCAGTTCTTGCTTGGCTGCAGCGTCATACTGCAATAGAGTGGCGCGTCCATCGACTGAAACCATTTTTCCAGCGCCGTATAACGAATCAGAATAATCTTGAATGTCCAGCTGCAGACGTTTTTTCGTTGATGTGGTAATGCTGCAACGACTCATGATTGGGTCACAGTCGACGCCTAGCTCTTCAAGAGCAGCCAGAAGAACGATGGCATTATAAGAGAGAAGAAACGTCTCTTTCCCTGTCATGGGAGAAGAGAAGCCCATTTCTATTCTCCGAAAGGGGACATCGTCCCCTTTGAGCACATTTAGGATAAACTCAAATGGCTTGATGGGGTAGAGCGCACACCCTGTCTCGATCCCCAGAAAAACAACTGTGCCATCGTTAACTCGAATGCCGTCAGAATAAACGTTGCTCTGCTGTTTGTGCTCTTCCATGTATTCAGAGATTTGCCGAATCACATCTTCGATGTCTCCATCAGGGGAAGAGAAGACCACCGTTGAGGGGTCTTCTGCGATTATCTCCATGGTCTTTTTTCCGATGACGTCATCTACGTTGTTTACGTCTACAACTTCCCAGTACTCTGAGCCAAGTTGCACGCGATCTCCAACGGCATGATCTCGCATTGCAAGATATTGGGGAGATGCTGTTGTGTAGTTCTGCATCCCGAGAGCATTAACTCCTTCACTCGGAATCAAATCAGATTCCGAGTGAAAAGCTACGACCAGCTGTCCCGATTCTTTGTTTTCCAAGCAAGCGCAGGTATTGTGGTCAATCTTAGTTGGTTTTTCTTTCTCGGCATCGCTCAAATGGCTGCAGCCGTATGCGGCAATTGCGCGGTGGGAGTCTGGTCTATTATCAAAAATAGCTCGTTTTAAAAGATAGTCTGCTTTTGAGTCCTTTTTCTCTCTCCGGTAATGCTCGGCGATGAGCATGTCGAGTTCTGTGCTCTTTTGATTGAGAGCATACTGCTCAACTTCTTCAGGGATGTCTAACGATAAGCCAAGTGATGCATAAGCCAGGGACCGTGCTGCGTCGAGAGAGGGGCGCTTTTTGAAGGATAGCTTTGCGAACTTGAGCGCTTTAAGCTGATCGTTTGCAACAAATCCATGATACTGCGCAAGCAAGCATGTCAGCTCCGGATCATCGTTCTCCGATTGCTCCAGCAACTCGAAGAGCTCTCTTGCGAGAACCGATTTATCTAACGGTTCTTCTATAGCAAATGCGATTGACTTGAAAGCCCTTGCGGGAATTACGGGTGCGAATCGTCTGACTAGGTCGATCACCTGAAAGTCACGTTCGTTTTCATGAAGATAGCAAACCCATTCTCTCGAATAGTCTGGGCACGGTAATGTCTGCCCTGCGGACATTAGACTTAGTGCCATTTCGATATGGCTGCAGGCCTCTTCGGGGTTGCTGCTCTTAAACAGCCTGTATGCATGCAGATGAAATCGAGGGTCATTTCTGTAACAGCTTTCATAGTACTTGTACTCTTCATAAGAGACGCATGGGTTCAATTTATCGACATAGAAGAGGAAGAAAAGAAAGTTGCTGACCAAAACATTCTCAGCCTCCTTCTCTACCAGTTGTTTTAACCACAACGTGCAAGAGGGATCTTTGGATATAAGTTCTTCTGCGCATGTAAAGAATGCAGGGAAAAGCTGCTTTCTCAACGACTTTTCGCATAAGTGTCTCAATCTATCGATATCGTCGCATGTGCTTATCTCTGTTTGAAGCTGTGCGTTTGGCAAGTGTTGCAGCGCTTCCTCAGGAAGAGACGAAATGATTTCCGCTGCACTTGTTTCGCCAATCAGATCAAGAGCAACTTCAAGGATTTCTCCATATTCATGTTTTAGCGATGTGCTACCCCACAGTGGGAAATCCCCGGCAAAGTTCCTTACGTCATCAGGAGAAATAGAAGTCAATGAATACTGCATTGCTTTGCATATGCGTGAAATGTCACTATGACATTTTGCTACTGGATTAAGTCGCCCTTCGCACAATGCGAATTGATCGTCTGCAATTACGTAGGCTTTGTTCATGAATGCGAGCTCGGCATTCAAAACGCATGCAAAAGGCAAGAAAGGGGAATCTGCGGCAATCTCATATCGATTCGTTTCTTCATTGATATTTGGATTATCAATAATCTCCCCAACAGCCTTAGCGCAATTGGCTCCTTCGTCATAGAGGCCAAGAACGCAGACGGCGGTGTTAAATTGCCCTGTCGAAATTGCCAACGAAGCCAGTGAGGAAGCAAGAGGAGTTCCAATGACCTTGAAGTCCGATATATCAAAGCATGGGTTTTCACCTTTACATAGAGAGAGGTATACAGAAAGATATTTGCCTGAAACACTATTACTTTTATCGGTCTCAACTGCAGATTCGAAATCGGCAAACAAAACCGACCCGTCTTCTACTGCATTTATGAGTAACGTCAGCGAAGAGAAACCAAGTTGCTCTGTTAAAGATGCTGTTAGAGCATCAACCTTCGCTTCCATTTGTTTATAGCTCTGCTGAACGTCAGACTGAAGTTCTCTGGTTTCGGCGATGCCTTCTTGTATCGCTGCAGAAAGGGGTTCGTCTTTTTTGTCAATTGGCTGGAGTATTACGGCAGCCACTTCATCAAAAAAATTACCTACAAGCTTTTCCGCATCAAAGAAGCGCCCTTCGGAGGGGGCCTCTTTTGAAGAGTAAAGAAAAGTATTAACTACTGCGGATTTTGCTAAGTCGCCTTTGTGGCAATGGGCAATTAGCTCTTCGCACAAAGCATTATTTTGAAATAAATCTGAAAGAGGCGCTTGTTGGAATGATACAAATGTAGACCTAGTTAGATAATCTTCTCGAATCTGATGTAGCTTCCTGTTCTTTTTACAACTTTTGATTTTATCCAATAAGCTTGACAGGCCTAATTTGCTAGCAAGTGAGACAAGCGTCGAGGCTACTTCCATCCAGAGTTAATCCTTTTCTCCAAGAGCTGTTTCCATATGTGGATCCCGTCTGAGACATAAATCCAAGAGCTAGTGTTGCGCGTTGTTGTTACATTCACGCAGTAGCAACATCAAGCTTAAGCCCAAACGCTTTAACGACTTTTTGCACCGTATCAAACGATGGGTTCCCTGTAGGAGACAATGCCTTGTAGAGTCCGTCTCTGGTGATACCGGTCTCCTTGGAGAGTTGGGTCATTCCCTTTGCTCGTGCGATATCGCCGAGGGCGGCGGCAACCACGGAGGTGTCGCCGCCCTCGAGCGCGGCGTTCAGGTAGGCCGCCATGTCCTCTTCGGTCTCCAAGTATTCGGAGGCATCCCATTTCGTAGCCGTCTTCATGATCGTCCTCTATCCTTCGTATTCCGCATTGAGTCTTTTGGCCTTGTCGATGTCCTTCTGCTGCGAGGACTTGTCCCCGCCGATGAGCAGCAGGACAACCTCGCTTCTGTGTTGGGAGTAGTACACGCGGTACCCGGGTCCGTAGTCGATGCGCAGCTCGTAGACTCCGTCACCGACGGGCTTCGTATCGCCGAAGTTCCCCGTGAGCGAGATCCTGCGGATTCGCACGTTGATGCGCGCTTTAGCATCGGCATTTCGAAGCCGCTTCATCCATTTGATGAATTCATCTGTCTGCAGAATCTCTAACATACACAGATTGTATACTATGATATACACTTAGTCAATATCAATTTGGTTTTGCAGAAGAAACACCAGGTCAGACCTACGTGGACAATTTGTCCACGTAGGTCTTGCTGATGGCTAGGAGTCTTTGCTCCGATTAGAGTTTGCATATACGCTGTACGCGATCACAGCTAGAGCGGCTATGACGATGAAGGGAAACATTAGCCAATAGATGCGAAGCATATAGATCAATGCCACTCCCAGAGCCATAACGGAAATCATCAAGCACACGTTGTACGTGACACTCATGCTGTAGGCATACCAATCGTCCAATTCAGACGGTTGTACTTTAGGCGGCTTGTTCCAGTACCGCACGTCAACATTTGCAACGACGAGCCTGCACAAAGCGACGACAGCGGCAAGGACGGCCCACACGATGAGCGTCAGCCATGGAGACCCATAAGCATCAACATCACCGTCAGCTCCCCACTGCAGCGGCACCTCAGCGGGGGACGTGAAAATGGACGATAGCTGAAGCGCAAAGGCCAACCCGAGGAGAACATTGCAAACGCGCCCCCGACGCCTCAATGTGTTCGTGATGTAGTGGTCGTTGCTATGGTTCATGCCTTTTGATCCTCCGGGGGCTGTATTCGGCTTCTCTTGCGATTGCTTCTAATGCGAGAAGCTGCTCGGATTATCAGGCTTCAATTATCTCATTCTGGCCAACAGGACTAGCAGCGGCTGGCTTGCTCGTGAATGCCCTCACGTTCCCTGAACTCAATTTGAACTCACTTTGAACTCAGGGTTTCGCGTTTCTGCTGGTCAGGAGTTTACTCCTAGGGGCTGTTTTATTCCTGAGTTATTCCCGTCGCGTAAATTTCTGAGAGTTCAATACGGCGCACCCGGAATCCTGAACTCAAAACATTCCCAGATATAATAAAATCTCAGTTCAGAGAACCAGGATCTGCTCCTTGGTTTTATTCCAGGCTTTAAGCCCTTCTCGACTTCTTTGAAGTGAGTTCAAAACGATACTGAAACCAGAGCACAAGAGTTGGACGATGAAGCACGAGATGGAAATGATAGTGCCCATAATACAAAAAGGGCTGCTTGATGCGGTTGAGTGGGAATAACATGTTTAAGTAGGTTGATCATGAAGAGTAAAGAAGTCGTGAAAACTGCTTGTAAGCGCGCAATGCGAAACATTATATATGAGGGAGTATCAGACGTATCACTTCTTGCTCGTCCCTTCGAGATAGATGTAATGCGTGATTCAGTTTTTGCTAGCCAGTTTCAGAGTAGAGTACTGGATGGTATTCTGAAAAACGATTTTGGATCGCTTAAGGTTAAACCGATAAAGCATATTTTGGTTCCAAAAAAGACATTAGCTGTTTTTAGGGATTGTGCAGTAATAGATGTCGTTGACGAAGCGATTTATCTTACCCTTGTCCTAACCATAGCAAAGCGAATTGAAGAGCATCGCATCAGCAAAAGTAAAGGAATCGTTTATTCATACAGATTGAATTATGCTGACGATGGAAAGATTTTTGATCCGAGATACTCGTATCAATCATTTTCGGCTGAAGTACGTCGTAGAAAAGCGTTGCCAAAAAGCAAAGTTATAGTTTCGTGTGATATTGCAAGCTATTACGACAGAATTAATCTCCATAGACTCAATTCCTGTTTGCTTTCGTTGGACAGCGTTGATAAGGATATAGCGGGGCTGATCGACGAGCTTCTTCTTTTCTGGTCTAGCCGTAATTCCTACGGACTCCCGGTAGGGTCAAATGCATCAAGAATACTTGCCGAAGCTGAGCTGATTGAAGTTGATAATTATCTTTTGCAGCATGAGGTTTCTTTCTGCAGGTACGTAGACGATTTTAGATTGTTCGCAGCTAATGCCACAGAAGCCAATAGGAATCTGGAGTTATTGGTATATGCATTAAGAAGAGAAGGACTGTTTCTGAATTCGGGTAAAACCCGAATTCAGGACATTTCTACGTCAAAACAACAGGCCAATGTCAGCAGCGGTGAATTTGAAAAGGTTGATCCTGCTAAAACAAGAAAACGCCCTCTTTTGATCGCTGGATATTCTGGACTGATTCCAACGAAATATCGAAAACCTCAACCCTCTGAATGGGAAAGATTGAATGCTTTTGATATCGAGGATGAACTTCAAAGTGCTGTAGATTCGGTTGTACTAGATAGCGAAAAATACAGGGACATTGTTAAGGCAACCGAGGTGCAAGGTAAGTATGAACGAGTTTTAGACATAATCAAGTTGACAGAGAAATGTCCGCAGTTTATTCCATACATTATTGATTATCTTAAGAAAAACTCAGCATCCCTCACATCGCGGCAGGTGAATGAGACGGTCAACTTCTTTGAAACCGCTTTCCTTTCAAATGAGACACCGGAATTCGTTCGTGTATCGTTAAGCGGGCTATATACCTCGGCGCCTTTCGAGCGACCCAGTATGATCGTCCAAGCATATTTGGGCCTCAGATCCGATTCTGGTGATTATCTCGGGCGTGTTTTCTTAGAGCGGGTAGCGGGGAAAACTACAAGACTTGAAACCCTTGATTTAAGAGACGGAGGTCGAGTAACGGATTTAAATGAACTTAGAGCGCTTGCTAGAGTTGTATTCAAAGGCCTGCCAACAGCCGAAGCGAATGCTTACCTGAAAAATCTTGCGATTCATCATGATGACCTGTTTATAAAGAAGAAAAAAATGTAACTTACTCTCCGGTGCGAAACCGCGAGATGCAACATCGTTCACTGCTACTTGATTATGAATCATTAGTCTGGAATAGGGGATGTAGCACCGCTCATTTTTTCAGTGTCATATTAAGGACGATTCCGATTAGGTGCTGAACCTGCCCAATTTTAATCTGTGCCATTTAATCATATGTAAAGTGTTATTTTGCATTTGGCGGTCGAGCCCCTTCTGCGCTTCGGACAATGTTTACAAAATACTCATTGATGAGCCAATCGATTTTTATGCTAGGAAGCTCAGCCGCTCCTAGATTCCTGTGAATAAAGCAAATGAAGCAAACAAGAGACTCTCTTTTTGACAAAGAAGCTCGCATCTCCTATAAAAAATTTAACTAGCTAGGATTAGAGACGGGTAGGTTCATCATAGTTTAAATATAGTCCCGAATACATTTTCTGAAGGATATGCAAATACTTGCCCATTAAGCGATGGGTGAGGATATCTAGCGCGTACTTGTTAGTTGCGATCTTTTCAGACGACCATTTCGCATCCTGGATAATGCAGCGTCCTCTGCCCATGCATCAAAAACCAATCCGGTTTCGTCGACAATCTCAGGACAGGATGAACAGCTCTGATAATTATTCTCTCAATGGGATAGAAGTAAGAGGTAATTTGCAGGATGATCAGAGCCAAGAGAAATAATCGGAGAGCTAAAATCTCAGGAGCAGCTCCTTATTAGAGAAGAGCAGCTATGATGGGGAAAGAGTGGGGCAATGTCAAGCGCGTATGAACTCACCGGAATTCTTCTTGGCAAATCAGTATCTGATGTTTGGGAAGAGGCGGTGGAAGAATGGCATATAGTCAGTTGCTACGACAATCATAATTGTGGCGAAACGTGCTTGTGTGGTCATGAGGGAATTCGGTACGAATACACAATTGAAAATGAAATCAATGGCAATTTACTCAGCCCTATAGGTTCACATTGTATTCTCAAGTTTGGTAATAAAGAGCTTAAGAATGAGGTGAAGGTGTGGGACGAAGCAATCAAGCTTCTTGAGGCGCTTCGTAGCGAAGGCCCCAATAGCTTGAAACGCCTTGATTCCAAATATTTCTCAAGACGCTTGTTTGCCTTCCTCTACGAAAGAGGCGCTTTCCCAGACAATCAGTACAACGGTTTCGATGGAGCGAACGATTGCGACTTTATGATTAGGATGTTCAATAAAAGAAGCGAACCGACCGAGAAGCAAATATCGAAGATCTATATGATTTTGAAGAACGAAGTATTTCCGTGGCTCGCTCTTTTTGAAGATGAGCTGGCGAAAAAAGATATCTAATGTGGACGGATGCCAAAGAAGAGTACTCCGCAGGGGGCATCAAGTTGTAATCTACAAGAGAAAACGGGGCGTTTCAGAATACTCAGTTGTCTTTTGACTATATCGACCAATCAGGGAATTGTTCTTGTAAATAATTCAGTTCATTTTAACTGAACAAAGAGGTTAATTGAGTGGATGGGGCTGATTTACTGAATCACGTTAATGGTCTCGATTTTATAGAAGAGTCAAGCAATCGAAACGATGGCAATTTTTTTTTGGGGGGGGGGAGTATGTCTGAAAGCCGGTGATGAACGTTTTGGAACGATTCATGTGTTTATTCAAACCCAGCGCTGTATGCGCGCTTTGAGTTCCTGGTAGCGAATCAATCGCTGTATGGCTTATCCACTAATTTGTTTTTGCCAGTAGCCTTTCGACGGTATTCCATAATGGGGGTAAGGGTACTGAGTAATAATCAAGCGGATTCTTGTCAATCGAAACAAGGTCCCCATTTCCGCGTCTTATCCAGCACTTTCCGCGCGAGTCGCGGAATGCGATTTCTATTGCCGTTATAACTCCCATTCCAGACCCTCCTGTTGGAATCCACAGGCCCCAGAGTCCTGGCGGTATCTCTACCACGAGACAGCGGCAATCGTATTCGCTGCCGCAATTCTCACCTTCTTTGCTTGGTCCGGCTCCGTATAGTCCAACGATACTTAGCACTACATCGTAAATCGGAGTTTTGCTGTCATTTTGTATTATCGCGGGTTCATAAGCGTGATACTGGTCAATGGGGCGCTTTGCATGCAAGTGCGCACTTGACTCTGTCCAGGCAGCGACATGCTGCGCAATCGCTTTGTCTTCGCGTTCAATTCGCAGCTTAGATTCGCGTCGGATTTGCCATAACGAGATGATTACAGCAGCAACAGTTGCCAAGAAGGCAAGTTTATCGATATTGGACCAAAAGACTGTCCACCCCTCAGCAATGGAGCTACAGATTATTTCTGAGATAAAGTCAATGAGTGACAATTTGAGTTCCTTTCAGTCTCGGCCAACTATTTTGAATATCATGATTCGTGCATCATATCGCGCCTAATGGCGGCAAGACTGAATAGAGTCTGATCAGAATGCTTTAAGCCATACATTTAATGCGCATACTTACCAGTGACTATAATGTCTTCGATACATAATTCTTTAGGAAGAGGGTATGACGGTAATCCAGACAAGCGCATCGGGAGGTCAGCCGCTAGGTTCACCTTTTGTTATTGATAGCTTTCCCTTCAAGCCGAGAGAGCACTTAGATGTAGCCGTTCTTGATATCGCAGAGGATCGCATAATCGACTGGCCGATGGTTTACATCCTCGCGAACGAGCACTCCGCTTATGTCGGGCAAACGACCAGCGTTGCGAATCGCATGGATCAGCATGGCGCTAGTGAGGAGAAGCGCGATTTCACAATGGCCAATGTCATCTATCACGACGAGTTCAATATGTCGGTCATCACGGATTACGAACATCGGCTCATAGGTCTACTTCATGCGGATGGCAAGTATCGCCTGACGAATAAGAATGAGGGAATGACCGATTCCAACTATTTCTCGAAGAAGCAATATGCTGATATGTTCGAGGATCTATGGGATGAGCTGCGGCGCTTGGAGCTGGCCGTTCATAGCATTGACGAAATAGAGGAATCGGAGGTCTTCAAATATTCCCCCTATAAGGGTTTGACGCCAGATCAGCGGGTTGCTCTGGATAAGATACTTGCGGCCATAGATAATGGCTTCGAGAATGCAGAGCCGATCGTCATTGAAGGCATGCCCGGCACTGGAAAGACGATCCTTGCCATCTATCTTCTCAAGGCCCTTCGCGATGACCCAAGGTACACGTCGCTGAACCTGCGCCTTGTTGAGCCGGTGACATCTCTCAGGAATACGCTGCGCAAGACTCTGCATGGCGTTAGTGGTATAGGACCAGATGATGTTATCGGACCAGCCGACCTTGTGAAGCCGAAGTATGGCTACGAGCAGGGGAAGAGAAAGTGCTTTGACATCCTTTTGGTTGATGAGGCTCACCGGTTGAAACAGCGCAAGAATCTTGGTACGCAGTTTGGGAACTATGACCGCGTGAACCAGCAGCTGGGTTTGCCTAAGGAAGCAACCCAGATGGATTGGATCCTTGATCAGGCGAAACTTCCCATCTTCTTCTATGATCCGTTGCAGGTAGTGGTTCCCTCGTGCTTGAGTGGCCAGCAGATCTCTCAGGCTTTAGGCAATGCGCTCCAAGATAGCATCTCCCTTGATAGCCAGATGCGCGTCAAAGGGGGTAAGGATTACCTTGAGTTCATCCGGGCGATCTTGGAAGGGGAGAATCCTGTTCCTCGGAGTTTCGATGGATATGATGTTGTACTTCATGAGGATTTTCGTGGCTTTGTAGAGAGCTTTGATCGTGCCCTTATCGAACATAGCATGAGCCGAATGATCGCAGGGTATGCTTGGAAATGGAAGACGAAAGGATCATCGGATCCTGAGTTGTGTGACATTGAGATAGATGGTATAGGATTGCGCTGGAATTGCACCTATGACAATTGGGTCGGAAGGGGTGCCGAAGATCCTCAGATTGCGCACGAGGTGGGATGCATCCATTCGATCCAAGGTTATGATCTCAGTAATGCTTTTGTGATCATCGGCGATGATATCGTCTTCAATCCGAAGACAGGACAGCTAGAGGCGAACCGCTCAAGCTACTTCGACCGGAATGGGTATGCGGCGACAACACAAGAAGAACTGACGCGGTATATCAAGAACATCTACTACGTACTGCTGACGCGGGGCATTTATGGTACTCATATCTATGTAGTGAATCCAGAACTGCGAAAATACCTAAGGTGGCTCTTTCCGGCTGTATGCTGATAGTCGCGAGAGGATGAAGCGACTGCAGGATAAGTAGGCAGAGAAAGACCGCGTAATCCTTGGTCTTATTGAAATACCCTCAAAATAAGATTATTGCTCGTTTATTTTCAGAGTCACTTCTAGGGCAATGAGAATCTTGGTGATATTCCCTTACGATAGCTTATGGCTTGCTCTTGTTTATTCTTCTAATTGCACATAACCTATATATAGTGTAAAAGCTTTGTGCATATACTACATATTTTATTCGTGATTTGATATGTTAACCACCGAGGATTAGGAGAAGGAAATGGTGTACCCGAAACGGCCCTGGAAGAAAAGCTATTGTAAGCTACCCGAAGCGATCCTCAATAAGTTGGAAGAGTATGAAGGTATCCCTTTGAAGGTTGCAGCTACTCGGTATGTCCCCCAGGAGCAAATTAGAGAAGGGCATCTTTCGCCGCTGGAGATTCATTTTGACCCTGCCCAAGTACTACATATACCCTCAGAGCCCATCATGCCGCCTGCTAGTAATGGTGTTTGGGCGCGCAGGAACATTGAAGGATGGGTAATTCTTAGAAAAGATCTTCCTAAGGTATCGCGATATTTTTCGGTCGAGGTTCCAAATTTCGGTGACTATTCTCGTGGCACACATGAGATGGGACAGTATCGGGAATGCTATCAGAGAGAATTAATCGGTCCATTGGAAGCTTCGATTTCAACCTCCTTGATTGAAAACCCTTCTGGTGGCGAACCGATACAATTGGCTTTCAGTATGGATTATGTTTTTGAACCCCATGACCCTGATTTCAATCGTCAATTATTCATGGGAATTAACCTCTTGCAAGAAACCGCCGGCTGCGCTGACATCATACGTGCTGATGCTACTATGGAAGACCTTATCAAGCAACGTAGTGTTTCGTGGGAGATCTTTCCGCCAGGAACATCGGAAGTCGAAATAATACGTCGCATCGCCGACGGATCTTCCTCTTGCTCGAAAAAGCTTATTCGGGAGCGCATAGAGTTGCTGGAGGCGCTGCATCCTGAATGCTACATACGAGGCACGAATCTAGCTTCCAGTGCATACTTCGGTGCAAAGTTTTCAGATAATCTTGTTGTTTTTGAGAATATGCGAATCGGAAATGCCATTTATGTAATGCACGAGGACTGGGAGGAGCTCAGTAAGAAAAGTCGCATTGAGCTGTTGGGCAATCCTGGCAACTATGAACGTGTTGTTCATCGAGAGGGCTGGGAGAAGCGGGTGCGACATTTGGTGAATACATATCGTGACCGCTAATCTAGGCGTACCCAACATTTAATCTTATACCATTTATTGGAATTAGTGCCAGTATCCCCGGATGAGGCAAAGACGCAAAGCTCGCTTCGTCTTGTTTCCTGACAGAAGGCCTTATTCGGCGTGTGACTGTACAGTTGGCTGAACGTAGGGTATGGGAATACACAGGTAATACGTCTATATTCTTCAAAAAGTTGCTCATATACATCCTAGCTGCTCAAAAGCTGTTTGCGTTGCATATAAGTTAGTCGGTATATGTCCTCAATGCCATCTGCCCGTTTGCGCTATCACCAAATGCAACTTTTTAAAAATGAAAGGTTTATGTCATGAAACGATCTCTTCTCGTTATTGATATTCAGTCGAATGTTGTTGCTGTAAATAGGAGTGGCTCTCTTATCGAAAGTGCAAATGCCGTAATCTCAAAATATGATCCAGGAGACGTTATCTATATTTACAATTGCAGCAAATTTAAGAATGAGTCGCATGAAGCTAAATTTGTCGATGGTTTGGATGTGGTATCTGACAATGTGCTCATAAAAAGGAAGATGGATGCCTTTTCTAATCCCGATCTTTTGTCGAAGCTGTGCTCTATGGGAGTGGAAGCAGTTGATCTGATCGGAGCTGATGGGAATTGGTGCGTAAAATACACAGCTCTTAGCGCGAGAGCGAATGGATTTGATGTGAATATACTTACTTGTGCCGTTGCATCCCAATGGGAAAGATTGTTCCGAATGCTAACGCGCAAGAAGCTTATCAGATCGCAAATAATCCTTATTGACAGTCCAATTCAGCGTCAAGCTCATTAAAGGCTTCTGTTGTTTCGGTCAATTCTCGGATCATCGACTCTTGACTCGAATCGATAGTGAGGGGAATCGCATTTACCCAGAAGTAATCGTGGGCAAGGTAGTTGCGCTGGATTTTTGCATCCCCTATTCGTTGATGCAGGTCTCCAGAAAATGGAACGACCTCTTTTAGTTTCAACCATGCGCTACCCGTTGTCTTGCTAAGGCATATGTCAAACAGATCGTTTTGTTCGGCGGGAAGCAATGTGAAGTATTCTGGATTTGCAAGTGCCAACATGATGCAAAGCTGCTTTTCTAGGCATTTTGCATTGTGCATAGCAAGACCATATTGGCAAAAACTTCGCGATTTCTTCGCGCTGAGTATGGCAGATTGGTGTCATCCCATTCAACGATTTCCATCGGAGTGTTCTCTCTTAGCGTTCTCCATATATCAGCATTGGACGCTAATTGATGTTGACAAAATTGGCTTGCTCGGTAGCGACGGCTTAATCGATAGGGAGGGGTAAATGGTTCTAAAACCGTTCGCTGTGCACTTTCTCCAGCAGGGTTTCGTCGAACTCGCGGTGCTCGGTTTGGTCCTCTGGCATGCCGAGCGAGAGGATGGCTTCGAGCTGCCACGGCTCGGGGACGCCAAGCAGCTCGGACACATAGTCCTGGGTTGACCGGCCATCGGCGGCCATGCGCATGCGGCCCTGAATCCAGCAGCTCCCAACGCCTGAGGCGGACGCTTCCAAGTGCATGTTCGCCATGACGATGGAGCAGTCCTCGATCCAGGTGTCGGCGACCTCGGGGTTGCCGAGCACCACGATGGCTGTATCGGCGCCAGCCAGCATCGTCGCGCCCGAATCGCGGCATTCGGCAAGCTTGCTCAGCGTGTCGCGGTCGCGCACGACAACGAGCTCCCAAGGACGGCGTCTACGTCCTGACGCGGAAACCAATCCGGCGCGCACGATCCGGTCCAGCAGTTCCTGCGGCACGGGTTCCCCTGAATACTTCCGTATGCTGCATCTGTCCGTCAGAGCGGCTAGCACGTCCACGCCGGGCTGGGGCGCGAACTCGGCCTTCTCGGGTAGGATCTCCAGCCAGCACCCGTCGGGGTCCTCGATGAAGTACAGCCCCATCTTCTCGTTCTCATGGCAAAGGCAGTCCATCTGCTCGTGCAGCGCATGGGCGGCGTCGTAGTCGGGTACGGTGAACGCGAGGTGCGAATCGCGGCCGCCGTTGTCGTAAGGCTCGGTGCGGCCGCGGTTCCACGTGAGCTCCAGCTGGAACCCGCAGGCGTCGCTGCCGATGAACGCGTTGACCCACGAGCCATCTTCGGGGCCCATGCGACGGATCTCGGTCATGCCGAGCGCCTGCTCGTAGAAGTCGAGCGACTTCTGCAGGTCGAGCACGTGTAGGCAACGATGAATGGCCTTGCTGTTCATATGATTCTCCTAATCAACTGGTGGAGTGAATGCAATTTCTAATCGATTCATGGTTGCGCTGATGTGTTTACAAGCTTTCGTCTCCTATCGCGGCGGATGCAGGGAGGGGCGCTTCTTCGTTGGGTGTTGCTCTCATATTGTATGTCGGTATGTTGAGGCTCGGTTACGATAATCACCTAGTGCGTCCTGATTTGTGTCGGCTGCAGCAAAAAGCCGATACGCTAGGTCAAACCTGGCATGATGTTGCACTCGATTGAATCTGAGACCTTCGTAAAACGCAATCGCTCATGATGCTATATTGAGTGGAAAGAGTGTACTGAATTCGGTACACCCTTCGTTGTTGACAGTGATATGTTGAAATACGGCTGCCCTGCTACAATGAACTCGTCGTCCTCTTCTATGAACTGGGGGACGTGGGTTGAAATAGAAGAATATATGGGTTGGATTGCGAAGGGGGCCGAAGCTGGTCCCCTTCGCATATTTACAAAAGAGAATTTCGAATTTGTACATATATACTTCTAAATGTGATATATTAAGCATTGTGACAGGCCGGGAGTGGGTAACGACGGGGAGGGGATTGAAATGCTCTACGCTCACACTGATGGCGAATCATCTGATAAGTCGACATGGCAACCCCTATCCGTTCATCTGAATGCAGTTGCCGACCTTTCATCAAGCTTCGCGTCGAAATTCGACATGGCCCAATGGGGCCACACGCTTGGGGTTCTCCACGATGCTGGGAAAGCGAGCGCCGCGTTCCAAAGGCGGCTAGCGGGCGACCATCAACGGGTTGACCACTCGACTGCTGGAGCAATTGAAGCGGTGAAGCGATATGGTGCCAGCGGTATGCTGATGGCGTACGCTCTTGCTGGGCACCATGGAGGTCAGCCCAATGGGGTGGGGTCTAGCGACATGGCCGATTCTTCCGTCAGGACACCGCTCGCTCAACGGCTGAACAGCGAAATCGAAGCGTACGACGGCTTCCTCGACCTGGTGACGACGGGTCAGTTGACGCTGCCTTCTGCAGAGGACTTGCCACTACCTACGGTTCCCGGAAGATCACACAGATTCAATGACCCCATCAATCCAAATTTCTTCTCGTTCTATGTCCTGGCTCGTATGCTGTTCAGCTGCCTCGTGGATGCGGATGGATTGGATACGGAATGCGTGATGAATGCCGAAGCGTCTGAGGCTCGCCAGCGGCGTGAGCATGACTCTTTGAAGTGCATGCTTCAGAAGCTTTTGCGTCACATTGAGCGCATGGATGCCAAGGACACACCTGTCAACCGAGCTCGGTTTGCTGTTCTTGACGATTGCCTTGAGGCTGGAACGAGCCCTCAGGGCCTTTTCACGCTCACCGTTCCGACCGGCGGGGGCAAAACGCTTAGCGGCATGGCTTTTGCGTTGCAGCATGCAATAGCAAATGGTATGGAGCGAATTATCGTCGTGGCACCTTTTACGGCAATCATCAGCCAAACAGCAACGCGACTCAAAAAGATTTTCGGTAGTGAGAATGTCCTCGAGCATCACTCAAACTACGACTTCGAGGACATGGATGACGAGGAAAGCTATGCAGCGCGGCTAGCAACTCAGAATTGGGACGCTCCCATCGTCGTGACGACGAATGTCCAGTTCTTCGAATCGCTCTTCGCCAGCAAACCAGCGAAGAGCCGAAAAGTTCACAACATTGTAAGAAGCGTCGTGATCTTGGACGAGGCGCAAACGTTGCCCGACTCGCTTCTGGAACCATCCCTTGCCATGCTCGAAGAACTTGCCTTCGCTTATGGTACAAGCATCGTCCTGTGCTCCGCTACTCAGCCTGCGTTGGACATGGTGTGGCCGTACGGCTCTCAACCGCAAGAAATCGTAACCCATCGCAATGGGTTCGACGAGGCCTTCGGGTCTCGCATCAACTATGACATGATCGGCGAGGTTGAGGTGGAGGAGCTTGCCCGCATGTTGGCGAGTTCCCATCAGTCCCTTTGCGTGGTGGGGACGAAAAGAAATGCTCTTGCGACATATCTTGCCCTCCTTGAACAAGCAACGCAGCAAGGCGTTATCGAGGATCGGGCGCATGCGGAAGCCGGCGGCATCTTTCACCTGAGTGCCTTCATGACGCCCGATCACAGAGCTCGAATTATCGAAAGCATCTGCGACAGGCTGGAGCGACAGGAACGCTGCGTCGTGGTTTCGACCCAACTCATCGAAGCCGGCGTGGATATCGACTTCCCCGAAGTCTATCGGGAGATTGCGGGAATGGACTCCATCGTTCAGGCGGCAGGGAGGTGCAATCGCGAGGGCTCGCGGCAGATGGGGTGCGTGCATGTCTTTGACTTGCTGGTCGATGGCGAGCAATCGGGCACAAGCCCGTGGCTCGATAAAATGCGAAGCATTTCTCGTGACCTCATCGGCGAAAACGGCGGGAGGGTCGATGAGTCGCTCGTTCTGCCGTTCTTCCAGCGAAGATACCAGACTGAGAGCACGGACGCGAAGGGCATATTCAAATCGCTTTCGAAGGCGAGCATCCTCTCAAACGGGTTTCAAACCATTCCGTTCGAAAAGACATCCTTGGATTATCGCATCATCGAGGAAGACACAGTGCCACTCATCGTGCCTTTCGGTGACGGCGGCCGCGCTCTAGCAAGAGAGCTGCGTGTTTCCAGCCAGGTTGCCTTGCTCGCCAAGAAAGCTCAACGCTATAGCGTAAGTGTTCCCAGCTGGCTCCGGCGTCAATACCAGGAGGCAGAGGTGCTCGAATACCGGGAGCCATTTTACGTGCTTAAGGAATACGCGGTGCCTATTTATTACAAGTCAGATGTCGGTTTGGTCAGGCCGGGAGAGGAGGAGCCGGAGTTTCTATGTTTCTGAGTGATGGGCAATTGAGACGAAAGGAGGTTGCATGGGATACGGAATTCGAGTTTTAGCAAAAGGGCCTCGCGCATGCTTTACGCGACCGGAAATGAAGGGGGAACGCGTCAGCTATGACTGCATTACTCCTTCTGCGGCTCGCGGCATGATCGAGGCGGTGTACTGGAAGCCGGCGATTCGCTGGCAAATTGACAGCATCGAGGTGTTGAACGAGATCAAGTTCGGGACGTTTCGGCGCAATGAGCTAGGCGGTAAGCTTCCATATCGCAACGCGAAGGCAGCGATGGAGAAAGGTGAAGAAATCCATGCCTTTGCCGCGGAGGATAGACAGCAGCGCTCGACGATGTATTTACGAGATGTGGCCTATGTCATATCTGCTCATTTCGTGCTTACGGATTTGGCGGGCGAAGATGACACGGTGCAAAAGCATTACAACATAGCGCTTCGCCGTTTTCGAAAAGGCCAGCACTTCAACCAGCCGGTGTTTGGGTGTCGCGAATTTCCGGCACAAGTACAGCTCTTAGAGGACGGGGAGAAGGCGCCCCAGTCCGCATATGCGACTGTAGGCGAGCGCGACCTGGGCTTTATGCTTTACGACATCGATTTTGATAACGACATGCGCCCGATGTTCTTTCGGGCAATCATGAAAGACGGCGTCATCGATGTCAGTCATGCACGACAGGCGGTGGTCTCATGATCTTGCGGGAGCTTCATGAGTATTATGGCCGGCTATTGGAAGACCCCGATGCTGACGTACCTCCCCTCCATTGGAGCAGCGAGAAGGCAGCTTGGGAGCTCGGGCTGAACGCTGACGGAACGTTGGCGTATGCATATCCCCTTACGACGGGAGAGGGGAAGGGGGCTCGTAGTTTCATCCAAATGCGCGTTCCGGAGCATCCGCCTCGGTCGGGAAGCGGCCTCAATCCCTTCTTTCTCTGCGATAACGTGGCATATCTTCTTGGGATTGACGAGAAGCGGGGCGGAGAGAAGCGAGCGTCTTCGGCGGATTTGCATAGAGGGGTTTTGGGGGAGTGCGACGATGCGGGGGCCCGGGCACTGCTTAGGTTTTTCGAGCATGCTGACCCCATGCAAGGCCTTAGGGACGAGGTGAAGGAGGCATTGTCGGAGAGTGGCGGCTTTGCTGTATTCCGGTTCGATGGCGACGAGCGGTTGCTTCATGAGCGGCCGGCTATTGCCTCGGCGTGGGCGAAACACTGCGCACGTCCTTCGGAAGACGACATCGTCGGCCAATGTTCCATTACAGGAGAAAAGGGCGCTCTTGCCCGATTGTTTCCCCAAGTGACGGGTCTTCCTGGGGCGCAATCTGCGGGAGCATCTCTCGTTTCCTTCAACCAGAGCGCTTTCGATTCCTATGGAAAAAGCCAGGCATTCAATGCGGCGATATCCCAAGAGGTGGCGTTCAACGCAGGGTCAGCGCTCAAACATCTTTTTGCGGATCCGAATCGTAGGATCAAATGCGGTGAGTTGATAATCATCTTTTGGGCCGACCGACCGGCCCCGGTAGAGGACGCAGTCGTGCGTGCCATGATGGGGAGGATGCCAGACATCCAAGATGGGCAGCCGGCAGAAGACGAGAAAACTGCATCTGACGTCGGCTATGCCTTGTGGAGGATGATGCGAGGTCTTCCCATAACCGAGTGCAACACGGAGGTTAGGTACTTCGTCCTCGGGATTGCCCCTAATGCCGCGCGGCTTTCCGTTCAGTTTTTCGAGGAGAGCTCGTTTGGAGACCTCGAGAGGCATTTCAGCGAATACCTGCAGGATATTGCTCTGGAGGGCGTGAAGCCCCGGTCGCTCTTCACCTTGCTAAAGCAGACCGCCGTTCGTGGCAACGCAGACGATATACCAGCGCCTCTCATGAATGCATGCATGAGGGCAATGCTAACCGGTTCGCGCTTTCCGCGCGCGCTCCTTGGGTCTCTCTTGACGCGCATGCGTGCCGATCGCGGAAGCGTGAACGTGTGGGACATGGGCCAGAGGGCTGCATTGATCAAGGCATATCTCGCTCGCGACAAACGAAAGAAAACCGAGCGACTCGGAACTCAAGAGGAAGGAAGCCTGCAAATGTCACTGGAAAGAGAACGGGCCGACCGCGGTTATGTATTGGGACGACTTTTTGCCGTCATGGAAAGAGCGCAGATGGCAGCCGTTGGCGACCCGAATGCCACTATCAAAGATCGCTATATCGGTTCGGCAGCTTCCACGCCAAAGCGTGTGTTCCCCATGCTTTTCAGGAATATGGAGCACCATGTGGCCAAGTTGAGGAAAAGCAGTCCAGGGCTTTGCGTTTTCCTGGATAAGGAGATGGACGAGATCATGGAGCTCATCGACGGGGAGGCCTTCCCTGCATCCCTCGACATGGATGAGCAAGGGGCGTTTTACGTTGGCTACCACTTGGAGCGTGGCTATCTTTGGAAGACGCGCGAGGAGAGAGAATCGAAAGACGCTTGCTTGGAAGTTGTGGTCGAGCTCGAAGCATAGGAAACAGCAATTGTTTTTATAGATGAAAAGGAGAACAAGATGAGCGAAGCAATAACCAACCGATACGATTTCACCATTTTCTTCGATGTGGTGAACGGGAACCCCAACGGCGACCCTGATGCTGGCAACATGCCGCGCATCGATCCCGACACGAACAAGGGCATCGTTTCGGATGTTTGCATAAAGAGGAAGGTGCGCAACTACGTCGATTTGGTCAAAGGCGAGAATATCGAGGCTCCTGACGTGGCAGAAGGAGAACTTGGATACAAGATCTACGTGCAGGAAGGTGCGGTGCTCAACGATCGCAACAAGATGGCCTACGTCCATTACGATCTCGACCCCAAGGACAAGTCGCTTTCGAAAAAGGAGCGGGAGCGCAAGCTTGTTCGGCAGTTCATGTGCGACAACTTCTTCGACATACGCACCTTTGGCGCCGTGATGACCACGGGGGTGAATTGCGGTCAGGTTCGTGGGCCCGTCCAGCTGTGCTTCGCTGAGTCCGTCGACCCCGTCTTGCCGCTGGAGATGAGTATCACGCGCATGGCCGTCACCAATGAGAAGGACGCAGACAAAGAGCGCACGATGGGGCGCAAGCAATACATTCCCTACGGCCTATACCGCATGGATGGGTTCATCTCTGCCCCGTTGGCGGAGCAGACGGGGTTCTGCCAGGCGGATCTGGATTTGTTTTTCGAGGCTTTGCTAGGCATGTTCGAGAACGACAGAAGCGCCGCTCGTGGGTTGATGTCGACTCGGAAGCTCATCGTGTTCAAGCATGAGAGCAAGCTGGGGAACGCTCCGTCTCATCGCCTTTTCGAGAGCATCAAGGTGAAGCGATTGATCCCCGATGAGCAGGAGGCGCGGTCTTTCGAGGATTATGCGTTCGAGATTGCGGAAATGCCGGAAGGGGTGGAGCTCATCGAGCTCCTTTAGGCATGCCTGCGACAATGTATTCCGAGGAGGAGATGCTAGCCCTCTCAGGCATCCAGCATTATTCATTCTGTCCGAGGCAATGGGCTCTCATACATATAGAGCAGCAGTGGGCCGACAATGTGCTTACCATGGAGGGCGTCCTGGCGCACAAGCGCGCCCACGACCGAACCATACGGGAGAAGCGCGTCGACGTTATCACGATACGCAGCTTAGATGTGGTTTCGTATGGTCTGGGCCTTCGAGGACAATGCGATGTTGTGGAATTCGTTGCGTCGGACCAGGGCGTCCCGCTGTCGGGAGAGCAAGGTCTCTGGCGCCCGATTCCCGTGGAATACAAGCGTGGCAAGAGCAAGCGCATAGCTGCAGATCGTCTGCAGCTATGCGCGCAGGCTGTATGTCTGGAGGAGATGCTGTGCTGTGACATCCCGGAAGGGTTTCTTTTCTACGGGCAAACCCGTTCCCGAGAAAAGGTCGAGCTGTCTCCCGAGCTGCGCGAGGAAGTGCGAAGTGTAGCAGCCGATATGCATCGCCTGTTCAAGAGGAAGCATACGCCGTCGCCAAGCAAGCGGAAGATGTGCAGCTCGTGCTCGCTGAAAGACGCGTGCCTTCCTGGCATTGAGAGAAGAGAGACCGTGCGAGAATACTTCGACCGAAGGATGCGTGACGCGCAATGAGGAAGATGCGCAATTCCCTTTACGTCTTTACCGAGGATGCGTATCTTACGCTCGATGGTGAGAACGTCGTCGCGAAATGCGGAGGAAGCGAGCTCGGCCGTGTGCCACTGCATACGTTGGAAAGCATCTACTGCTTCACCTACCCTGGAGCGAGCCCAAAGTTGATGGCGGCGAGTTCCGAAAGGGGAGTCGCACTGTCCTTTTTCGACCCGCGTGGGCGCTTTCTGGCGCGTTCCTGCGGAAGCAGCCAAGGGAACATCCTTCTTCGAAGGCAGCAGTATAGGCTTGCCGACGATGCGGCTTGGAGTCTCGAGGCGGCCAAGCATTGCATAACTGGGAAGGTATTCAACTCGCGCTGGGTTCTGGAGCGCACCCTGAGGGACCATGGGTTGCGCATCGATGCGGAAAAGGTCAAGGACGCTTCGCTTCATCTGGCAGACAGCATTAAGGCCGTTGACGCATGCGAGGACGTCGACAGCCTTCGCGGAATCGAAGGCGATGCGGCCGCTGTGTACTTTTCGGTCTTGGATGAGGCCATTTTGCGCGAGAAGGATTCGTTTTGCTTCGAAGGACGCGTCAGGCGGCCGCCTACGGACAGGGTCAACTCCATGCTGTCGTTGTTCTACAGCGTGCTCGCATGCGATTGCGCTTCTGCTTTGGAGGGCGTGGGGTTGGACCCATACTGCGGAATCATGCATGTGGACCGACCGGGTCGCCAATCGCTTGCCCTCGACTTGATGGAAGAGCTTAGGCCCGTGATGGTCGACCGATTCGTCGTCACATCGATAAACAATCGTGTCGTGGGGCCGCGCGATTTCGATTTGCTCGAGTCGGGGGAGGTGCGGCTTTCCGATGGAGCGCGAAAGAGATTGTTCGATGCGTGGCAGGAGAGGAAGCGGGAGCAGATAACGCATCCTTACTCGAAGGAGAAGATTCAATGGGGTTTGCTGCCACATGTGCAGGCACTGCTCCTGTCTCGTTTCATGCGAGAAGACCTTGACGGCTACCCTGCGTTCTTGTGGAAGTGAGGTGATCGGGAGTGCTGACCGTGATTACCTATGACGTCAATACCGAGAATGCCGAAGGAAGAAGGAGGCTTCGCCGTGTGGCCAAGCACTGCGTGAATTACGGGCAGCGTGTCCAGAATTCCGTCTTCGAGTGCGTGGCGGATGCGGCGACGATGGTCAAGATCAAGGCCGAGCTGCTTGACCTGATAGACTGCGAGAAGGATAGCTTGCGATTCTACGATCTTGGGAACAGATATGATGGCAAGATCGAGCATCATGGCTGCCGGGAAACATACGAAGCCGAGGGATTTCTTGCTCTTTGATGGGCGGTGGTCTTGTTGATGGTTTTGGAGGGTCTTTGAGTTGGTGCGAGCCGTAGGCTCTCATGATTTCCTGGCGAGGTTCGCACCATGTTTTGCCGGTAAAGCGAACGCGACGGATCGCTTCTTTGCGCGCTCTAATACGATTTGAAGCACATTTTGTTTCTATGCACCTTGAGAATACAATATGTAGCGGTCACCCCTCGCTAGAGGGGTGCGGGTTGAAACTCCTACGCCAACGCCGGCGAATACGCCGAGTGGGTCACCCCTCGCTAGAGGGGTGCGGGTTGAAACGACCCTGCAGACGAAGACGCGAACACGCGCGGAGTCACCCCTCGCTAGAGGGGTGCGGGTTGAAACCAACGTACCAGAATCCTTTTCAGCCGTACCAGCAGGTCACCCCTCGCTAGAGGGGTGCGGGTTGAAACTGCGTAGCCACTCATATCACCGCCTGCGTAGTAAGTCACCCCTCGCTAGAGGGGTGCGGGTTGAAACATTTCTTCGCCCTCTTCTTATAAGCACCGCGCTTGTCACCCCTCGCTAGAGGGGTGCGGGTTGAAACAGGGACAATCCAAAACTACAGGCGGCGCTCAAAGGTCACCCCTCGCTAGAGGGGTGCGGGTTGAAACATATCTAACGCAGCTTGTTGACTAAAGCCATGGATGTCACCCCTCGCTAGAGGGGTGCGGGTTGAAACATCCTTGCCGCCGAATACCTCAAACGTGTTCTTTAGTCACCCCTCGCTAGAGGGGTGCGGGTTGAAACCTTGCCGTCGATGATCTTTTTTTTCATGGATGAGTCACCCCTCGCTAGAGGGGTGCGGGTTGAAACTCCAACGTATCATATGGAGGCGTGTGATCGTGCGTCACCCCTCGCTAGAGGGGTGCGGGTTGAAACCTAGTTGGATGTTTCGGTAAACGTTTCCTCCGCAGGTCACCCCTCGCTAGAGGGGTGCGGGTTGAAACATCTGGTGAATCGAATTGATATACAAGTCCCTCGGGTCACCCCTCGCTAGAGGGGTGCGGGTTGAAACTTGAGGCGTTGAAAAACGATGAGCGATAGTCTGATAGTCACCCCTCGCTAGAGGGGTGCGGGTTGAAACAGAGATCATCGAGGTAGAGCGCGAAGTCCTCCCAGAGTCACCCCTCGCTAGAGGGGTGCGGGTTGAAACATCGACGATATATGCGGTGTCCTCTGTTACACGCCGTCACCCCTCGCTAGAGGGGTGCGGGTTGAAACAGGTCTTGGAATCGAGACCCGTGATGATGCAGTTGTCACCCCTCGCTAGAGGGGTGCGGGTTGAAACCCATATCTCGCTGATCTACGTCGAAGTCCTCAGGTCACCCCTCGCTAGAGGGGTGCGGGTTGAAACGTCAAAAGCGAGGCTAACACTCACTAAAGGAGGGTGTCACCCCTCGCTAGAGGGGTGCGGGTTGAAACGGATTCATTGACACGAAAAACGACACAACCGAGTCACCCCTCGCTAGAGGGGTGCGGGTTGAAACTATGACCGCTATATACGCGGCTTGTGGGTAGTTGGTCACCCCTCGCTAGAGGGGTGCGGGTTGAAACATTTCAAACGCCGAAGATCGAAACATTTTCAACAGTCACCCCTCGCTAGAGGGGTGCGGGTTGAAACATTGTTGAAACCTTTCTATTTCTGCTGACTCATGTCACCCCTCGCTAGAGGGGTGCGGGTTGAAACTTTCGCGCTTCGGGCGATACCTGGATGCGACTTGGTCACCCCTCGCTAGAGGGGTGCGGGTTGAAACCTCGCACACCTTGAGGTCGCGTGCCCTCTGCTCTGTCACCCCTCGCTAGAGGGGTGCGGGTTGAAACT
>CAJURZ010000012.1:0-40566 GCA_910588905.1 uncultured Eggerthellaceae bacterium | reverse complement strand
GTCACCCCTCGCTAGAGGGGTGCGGGTTGAAACTTTGCCGTTATCGTCAGCATTGACCGGGATTATTGTCACCCCTCGCTAGAGGGGTGCGGGTTGAAACACACTATAAACCGTCAAGATAGATATGACTTGAGTCACCCCTCGCTAGAGGGGTGCGGGTTGAAACAACCCCTCCCTGGTTGAAGCGCCAGGGGTTAGCGTCACCCCTCGCTAGAGGGGTGCGGGTTGAAACTACTGAGCCTTTGATTTGGCCGAATGTCCGTTGGTCACCCCTCGCTAGAGGGGTGCGGGTTGAAACTCCTGGGTCAACTTCGACCCGAAGGGCTTTAGTGTGTCACCCCTCGCTAGAGGGGTGCGGGTTGAAACAACTTTGCCAATCACATACATGGCATAGTAGCGTCACCCCTCGCTAGAGGGGTGCGGGTTGAAACAGCAGCACCTTCTCGCCTTGGTCCAAGCCACATCAAGTCACCCCTCGCTAGAGGGGTGCGGGTTGAAACATACAGATGCTCGCTTCGGGTGCCAAGGCCTTTGGTCACCCCTCGCTAGAGGGGTGCGGGTTGAAACCGATAATCTTGGGGGAACCGAACAATCCGCTCCGTCACCCCTCGCTAGAGGGGTGCGGGTTGAAACCTCACCGCTTGCGGTGTGATAGACCGTGACGGGAGTCACCCCTCGCTAGAGGGGTGCGGGTTGAAACAGTTTGTTTACCGTGCATCTATATGTCCCTCCGAAGTCACCCCTCGCTAGAGGGGTGCGGGTTGAAACATTGCTGAAACCTTTCTATTTCTGCTGGCTCATAGTCACCCCTCGCTAGAGGGGTGCGGGTTGAAACATGAGCGCCGCGCCATGGTCCGCCGTAATCACGGTCACCCCTCGCTAGAGGGGTGCGGGTTGAAACGTGTCCTGGTGCCTCTGGACGGCCGGCATCGTGTGCGTCACCCCTCGCTAGAGGGGTGCGGGTTGAAACGCATTGTACTCGGTAGGGCGACCGCCTGGATGTTGTCACCCCTCGCTAGAGGGGTGCGGGTTGAAACGCCGATCCTTGGACGCTGTGCCGCTGCGGCGGGGGTCACCCCTCGCTAGAGGGGTGCGGGTTGAAACTTCACGCCGCGAATGTATCCAAGGTGTCGCTCGGTCACCCCTCGCTAGAGGGGTGCGGGTTGAAACGATCATCTCTATGGGCGTGCCGGCCGCGATCGCAGTCACCCCTCGCTAGAGGGGTGCGGGTTGAAACAACTGGGGCGGATTATATGAGAAATTCGGGCGTGGTCACCCCTCGCTAGAGGGGTGCGGGTTGAAACATAGCCCGAAACAACGCACTCACAGACACGCCGCTGTCACCCCTCGCTAGAGGGGTGCGGGTTGAAACTTGCATGGACCAGCGGCGAGGGCGTGGGTGCGACGTCACCCCTCGCTAGAGGGGTGCGGGTTGAAACTCATGACGAAGAAACAGAAACATCCAGGCGGTCGGTCACCCCTCGCTAGAGGGGTGCGGGTTGAAACGACGCTGTAGTATTTCAATGCGGGCACGATGTTGTCACCCCTCGCTAGAGGGGTGCGGGTTGAAACCCATGTACCGCGAGTTCAAGACGCGGCAGCTCGACGTCACCCCTCGCTAGAGGGGTGCGGGTTGAAACATGGATGACGAAACCGCGAACCCGTAGGAATCGTCACCCCTCGCTAGAGGGGTGCGGGTTGAAACAACAACGCCGTTAAAGAGCGCCATGGGAGGACAGCGTCACCCCTCGCTAGAGGGGTGCGGGTTGAAACCGGATATTGCAGACGCTATTCTACAGGCGGCTGGGTCACCCCTCGCTAGAGGGGTGCGGGTTGAAACTTACCTCTCCTTGAGCGCTAATAACAGCCCTAATGGTCACCCCTCGCTAGAGGGGTGCGGGTTGAAACAGAGGATACCGGTGCAGGAGCAAAGGAAACGTTGGTCACCCCTCGCTAGAGGGGTGCGGGTTGAAACAGACTATGACGCGCTGATATGCCACGGCGCTATCGTCACCCCTCGCTAGAGGGGTGCGGATTGAAACGGCATCGCATCTCCCTCGAAGCTGATGCGGAAGCCACCCCTCGCTAGAGGGGTGCGGATTGAAACGGGGAGCTGGAGATCATCGAGCGTGCCGAGAAGGGCGGGAAGGGTCACTCCTCGCGAGAGGGGTGCGGATTGAAACCTTGAGCGGGCCAAGGCTTTATAATCGGGTGTAGGGTCACCCCTCGCTAGAGGGGTGCGGATTGAAACATCGTTTGAGCAGCTTTGACCACATTCCAACCGGCGAAGGTGACACAAGAAGGTGACACAAGACGCGGATAACGTCAGATTTCTGGACGGCATCCTTGGATTATTCCTCGGCCTATCCCTGTGAGCCTTTCTAGCTGCCTTACCGATAAGCCAGCTGCTCTCAGTTTCCTTATTGCTTTATCCCTATCTTCTTTTGATGCTGTTGCGATGGAGTCTGCGTAATTCTTTCCGTAAAAGCGACAAGCAACGGTCTGTGCTTCGCTATCCGATAATATATGCCGCTTGATCGCGAGTCCGCCGTTGTAGGTTGCAAACTCGAGCAGTGCCTGGTCGGCACTATTTTCATGATGGGACTCCATAAAAGGTCGTTCCCCACCGAAGGTGTTCAGTGTCATCTGTAGGTCAGGGTCTGTCGGTTCGCTCAGGTAGCTCCTGAAGCTGCTCCATTCATAGTCATCCACACGTGAGATCCCAGCTGATAGGGGGTTCAGGTGGATGTAGCGCACAGTCTCCATGAACTGCGCGTCGTTTTCCACGGGGATGCTTTTGAATCGCCCCTGGAAAACAGGACCTACATGGCCATGTCGGCCATTGAAAAAGCGGGCGTAAGAGGTACATAGAGATTGCATAAGACGAGCAAGAACATCCAGTTTTGCCTTGATCAGCAAGTGAATATGGTTATCCATCAGACACCAGGCAAACAGTGTCGCATCATGTTGTTCTCTGCAATTCTGAAGTCTTTCTAGAAAGAAAGTGCGGTCTATGTCATCTTCGAACAGTATGCGTCTGCCAGCCCCTCTCGCTATCACGTGATAGATGTCGGTTTCTGAGGCTTGTCGCGCTTTCCATGTCATAGCATCACTTCTTGCGTCTCAGAGTGGCTTTGAAGAGTAGTGTTTCGTGTGTATGATATCTGACATTATCCGCGTCCTGTGTCAGACTGTGCTGTGTCAGACTGTGTCAGACTCAGTTGGCTCGAGCTGGAGGAGTATGCCATGTCGGTGCTTTTCATCGAGTACCCGAAATGTTCGACTTGCAAGAAGGCGAAGAAGTGGCTCGAAGGTAATGGAGTTGCGTTCGGGTCGCGCGACATCGTTGCGCAGAACCCGACCGCTGACGAGTTGAGGACGTGGCGGGAGAGATCGGGCCTTCCTATCCGGCGGTTCTTCAACACCTCGGGAATGCTCTATCGCGAACTGGGAGTGAAGCAGAAGCTGGATGCGGGTATGACTGACGAAGAGGCATACACGCTGCTCGCGAGCGATGGCATGCTGGTGAAGCGGCCGCTGCTGATTGTTGATGGCGTGCCTGCAACGCCCGGCTTTCGCGAGGCGGATTGGACTGATGCTCTCGCAAAAAGTGGCGAAGCGCATGGTGTGCATATCGCAGACGAGGTGCCTAGCCGATGAGGGCTTTCATTGCGCTGGAGCCACCGGATAACTTTGTCGAGGATGTCGTCGCCATGGCGCGCATATTGAGCGCTGCGGTGGAGGGGCGCTTCGTTCCGCGGCAGAACTACCACGTAACGCTGGCATTCTTGGGCGATATCGACGAGACGCAAACTCGCGAGGTTATGGATGTCATGGACGAAGCTTGTGCCCGTGCTGCTGCGGTGCTCATGCGCCCTGATGGGCTTGGTAAGTTCGGGCGCGCGTCAGACGCAACGCTCTGGCTTAGGCTGGCGTCCGGCCCGGAACTGACCGATCTTGCCGCCCGCCTGCGTGAGGCGCTGAGGTCACGCGGCATCGAGTTCGACGACAAGCCCTTCCTTCCGCATATCACGCTGGCGCGCCGGGCTAAGCTTCCTAAGACACCTTTGCCAGAGCTCGCGTTCCCGCTTCCTTGCGATGCCACTCGTATCACGTTGTTCAAGTCGACGCTCTGCCGTGACGGCGCGCAGTACAAGCCTTTATATACTGTGGAACTGCAGGGTAGCAAGGCCTAGCACGATACGGACTATTCTCCAACCAGCGGCGCAAGCATGAGCGAGCCAACGTAGGACTGCGCGGCCGGTTCAAGCAGCCCGACCTTAGGTGCGAGCATGGTGACGGTTACGTCGGCCTCGATGCATTCGCTGACCGACACGCCAGTTTGGGCGTTAAGGCCGCTGGGACCGTCGGCAGCAATGATGGTCGCACCGCGCTCGCTTCTTGCAGCATTCGCCAGTTGAATCCACCAGCTGTATGGTTCGCGTACCTGGTCGTGGGCGAAGCCGGTGCCCAGGATGGCGTCCACGATCACGGAAGCGCTTTTCAGTGCTTTGGCGAGCTGCTGCCTGTTTGGTGCCGTCAACACCTCGAACCCTCCGCGTGCGAGCGCATCCATTGCAGCAGTTCGAGCTGGTTCGGTGTTCAGTTCTGCGGGTGCGGTCTTGGTTGCGAGGATCACATCACGCCCGGCTTCTACAAGCTTTGCCGCAGCAACCCAGCCATCGCCGCCGTTGTTCCCTGATCCGGCCAGCACGACCACGCGTCCGTTAGGCGCTGCTTCCTCGATCGCTTGTGCAAGCGCGGCTCCAGCCCGCGTCATCATCTCCAGAAGGGAAGTGCTCTCGCTGGCAATGCGCTGCTCGAGCGCCACCACTTCGGCGACGTCGAGCACGCGAGCCTTGCGGTCGGTCCCGTTCACGCAACGAAGCGTTGTGAATTCTCTCATAGCCAAGTCCTTTCCCGAAAACCACTCAGCATCGCGTTCATTTCTCCAAAGAAGACCATACCGCAAAAGCCTCTACGGCGCTGCCCTTCCTATGAAAAGGGTGTCCCATAGAGCGGATATGCAGATATTGTTCGCACGCATCCTTAGAGTAGAATGAATCAGCAGGATCTTATGTGCTCCGAGGGTCGCGAGAGGAGTCGCGGATATGTCCTATAACAGCAAAGCCAAACTGAAGATCCTCTTCATTCGCCGCATCTTGGAGGAGGAGACGGACGCCGATCACGGACTCTCCATGAAGCAGCTCATCGAGCGGTTAGAGGAGGTGGGCATATCAGCGGAGCGCAAGGGAATCTATCGCGATATAGAGATACTGCGCGAATTCGGTGTGGATATCAGGACATATCAAAGGAATCCAGTGGAATACGCTATCGAGCGGCGCGATTTCAGCCTGAGCGAACTGATGCTCTTGATAGATGTGGTCGAATCGTGCAAAGCGCTCACCAAGCGCCAGGCTCGTTCCTTGACGACGAACCTGAAGCTCATGGCTTCGGATCATCAGAGGGCCCTCCTCGATCGGCGCATACATGTAGCTGGGCGCATCAAATCGAAGGCGGAGGGCGTATTCGAGACGATAGATCTCATCCACCGCGTCATGCACGAGAAGCGCAAGGTGGAATTCAGATATTGCCATATCGGGGCGGATGGTCGGCTGCACGTAAGCCGTGATGGGTTGCCTTATACGGTGACACCTGTTGCAGTGACCTATGACGGCGGATTCTACTATCTGACAGCATGGGATGATGAATTCGATGGATTCAGGGAGTTCAGGATCGACCGTATGCAGCATCTGGCGGTGTCTGAGGACAAGGCTGCGCGTAGGCATGAGATCAGCCACTATGCCTATGAGGGAAATGAGCATGAGTATTTCGGACGCTTTGATGGAGAGCGGGTAACCGTGACGCTGCGTGTTGATGGGGATAAGGCGGAGATCATCCTGGATCGTTTTGGGGATGCCGCTGAGATCATCTCGCAAAAAGACGGAACGGCGAAAGCGGTGGTGAAGGTGCGCAAGAGCCCACAGTTCTTCGGGTGGGTAGCTGGCATGGCGAATGCGGTGCGCATTGACGCTCCGAAGCGCCTGAAAGAGGAGTACTGCGAGTACCTACGAGGCTTGATCGGTTGAGTTCGATCCGTGTCGGCTGACTGAGCATTCGGTACGGGCGAGGCACTTGCGACGTCGTTGTCGCATGCAAGGAAAGGCACTGGACGAAGATCCGCAAGGTCATTTTAATGCTATATGTGAGCAATCGGCGTTCATCGAATGCTTTCGATCAGTTCTGTCATTGAATTGCTCTGCCCGATATAGCGAGCAAAGGACAGATCGTGCCTCCAGCAAAGACAGGGGTCGTTCTTGCTCACGCTTGCGATCTCTCTCAGAAGGCGGCTTGCACTCTTATGGGCATTCAAGATGCCTCTTTCGCATCGAATCGCGTCGTCTTCCTTCCAGATCAAGAGATCCTCGCATTCGAAGCGAAAGAGGAACGATGATGCATCCGCCCAGTCTTGCGCTTCGCAATCCCAAGGCCGAAGCACATCTACAAGAACGGCATCGAACGCAGATGAAGTATTCACAGCGCTAAAGGCTATATAGTTCAGGTTTGCATCATTCATCTCCACCTGGCAATCTCTCGTGTTTTGCGGTCAGTCTATATCCTGTATGCAGGAATGGGTGTCCGCGAAATGGGATAGGGACCTCATTTTGCTCAGTATCTGTAGAGACCGCATTGCAATGGATTCCATCGTTCCTTCGAGTTCATTGGTTCTGTCCCATAGAACGGACACGCTCTGTCTTGTCTGAAGGTATAGTGCAGGTGTGGTGAATGGGTAAGGAGGAAGGTCCGATCATGCAGAGGGCAGAAAAGGGATATGAGCCATCCAAGGTACTGACTAGCTTCCACATCCATGGTTTCCAACACTGGGATGGCGCGCTTGTACTCGATCAGCTGAAACCGGGCATCGTACTGGAACTCGTAGTCGAGCCTGATAACCCCTATGATCCTCAAGCCGTGGCCCTGTACTTGGGGGCAACGAAACTCGGCTATGTCCCCGCTGATCAGAATGCACTATTCGCAACCATGTTGCATTTTGGTCATGCCGATGCCTTTTCGGTCCGTGTCTTGCAGGTGGATAGCGAAGCTGCCCCTTGGAAGCAGGTCCGCGTCAGTATATGCGTGAACGATGTGCGATGAGATGCAGTGGTTTATAAATTAGGTAGTACTTGAGCAGTGGCATTCTGACTGGCAGTCAAACCTACCATAGTGAGAACCGCTCCAGAGAGGACCGGCATGGAATCTCAGAAGTCAGATTTCTCACCCTATTTCGAATCGCTCTCCAAACAGAAGCGCATCTGTCCGAAGTGCACGCACAGATCGCTGAAGCTGAAGCATAGCCTCAGTCCTAATGGCGCTTACGAGACGTGCGAATGTGGATACTTCCAGTCGATCTCTGCTCCAAAGTCTGCCGAGGTCGAATGGGATGGTAAGACGCCTTGGCGAAATCCCGTCAAGCACAAGGCGAACATCATCAGCTTTGAAGATTTGAAGGGGGCAACATCATGAGGCACGAATACGTTCGTGTCTCGACTGAGGAGCAGACTGAGACGCGCCAGGTCTTGAGGATGCTTTACGTCATGATCGCAGGTGGCCGATTGAGGGCTGCTTAGATGACAGACAGCTACATCTACCTCTATGGTGAGCGGATACCCAAGTCATCTATCGCCTATATCGGAACGTATGCCGAAGACGTACAAGTCGGAGTCGAATACGAACCAGCGCCCATGCGGTCCACACTGGATTTCTTGGCGGGCGGTTTCGTCGGAGGGGTCCTAGAGATGCTGGCATCCACCAAGGAGTATCCGGTGATAGAGCGCTTCTCGTATCTGGTCCTTACGATGGCGGACGGTACCGTGCGGCGCTATCAATATGGCGAAGGCTGGGGCATAACCGAGCGTGATGTCAAGAAGATGTTGAAGGATTTCAAGAAGCGCAGAGAGGACTACGCGCCTTGATCGGGCATCTCGGTTGGAATGCTCGCGGCCAGATGGCATAGTCGCCTTCGTTCGTTTTGAAAAAGTGGCATTCTGACTGACATTCAAACTAGGAAGTGGGCTACATGAGATTGATCAATTGGCTTCTCACACCTAGCTTCACAATGCGACGGAGGGATCCTGGGAAAGACCTCCCTTGTACTGTACGCCTTCTCCACGATGCCATTGAGGTGAAAGCGCCCAAAGAGGGTACATGGTTCAGGATGGATTCGTTCGTCATAGATGACCCTATCATGAAGAAACATTGGCAGTACACGAACAAGGTGGACTTGTCGGGATGCCTGAAGAAAGAGTGGCTGGTAGACATCCTCATTGAGGGAAGATGGTGGACGCTTGCCTGCAAGGACGAGTGGATAGCCGATAAGATCATGGCGAAAGGTGCCTCATTGCGCTCAAGCCGTCGAACTATCTAGGTGGAAGAACGAGCGTTTATCCATCCGTTCGCAGATACCCGAAGAGGGTCATGTTTCGGAGCAGTGGCATTCTGACTGGCAATTAGATCAATTACTAATACTATATACATATGATATAATTTTTATATCATATTTGATAGGAGTGGTATGGATTTCGAGTATGACCCGAAAAAGAGCGAATCGAACAAGGAGAAGCACGGCATCGACTTCGAAGAAGCGCAGATGCTGTGGGATTCACGCTATATCACTATCCCGGTAGAACACGATTTCGGGGAGCAGAGATTCATCGTTATCGGAACATTGAAAGAACGATGCTGGACAGCCGTTATCACCTATCGAGGCGAGAGAATCCGCATCATCTCAGTGAGGCGGTCACGGAAGAACGAGGAGGCATTCTATGGGAAAGAAGATTAACACCGAAGAGTTCGATCGCATCTTTGATGAAGGTGAAAACATCATGCCTTATCTAGACTTGGAATCCGCTGTAGTCACTGATCCAAAAGCAACCAAGCGTGTTGTAGTGGATTTTCCCGCTTGGATGGTAAGTGACTTGGATAAAGAGGCGGAGCGACTGGCGGTTCCCCGTCAGTCTGTAATCAAGATGTTCATCGACCAGGGATTGCGTCAATCAGCAGACCGCGCCAAGGGCGTAGTCACGGCATAAGTCTTGCATCGGTGGCATTCTGGCTGGTAGTCAAACGGACTCCTCGCCCCTCCCATCGCGAAGGTCCACCGGGGAGGCACGACACGGAATCTCAGAGCAACGTGGGATAGCGTCGGGCGGCTTTCGCACTTCTCGCAAGACCATCGGGACATCCTAAGCAAGCCGTAATGTCCCGGCTGCATACGGAGCAATGATCCCCAAGCCTCACCCTCACCTCTTCAGCCAACATCATGGTAGTTACGATGAGCCATGACAATGCAGATGTCACGATGAGCACCTGCGATGTGAAACGGGATTCGAACCCACGCCGTGTCATAGCGTTTGCCGCCGAAGACCCGCAGTCTTCGATGTTGATGTTCGCTCTGAAGTGGCTACCAGCTCCGTTCTATTCCGCGACCCTCGTTAGGGGTCAACGACGATTTCTGTTGACCAATTCGTAGCCTGCAGCTCGTTATCGAGCAAGCGAATTCGCTTTGCCAGGACATCAGCCTCATACTGTAGGGCTGGCACATCGACCGTCCGCACGATCATGATCTCAGATCGTGTATGGCGCGTGATCGCCCCACTGGCAGATTGGATGACATCACGCAGGATCGAGACCTTTTGAGCAAGGCAGTCTTTCTCTGCGATGATCTCCGTAAGCGTCCTACCCTCTATCGTTGTGGTGGAATTCGCATGATTGATCGCAGCGATGAGCCTCTCCAAGCGCGCAACCGCTTGATCGAGCTCTCCCAGCAACCCATCGGGGGATTCAGCCGGTTTGGTGCCTTTCTGGGTGAAGCTGTTCTCAAGCAACCTCCCCCTGATCTGCTCGATGCGCCGGTTGAGATCGGCGCGCTCCTGAAGGGCTTCTGCGAGCTTCATGTTGCTGCCTCCTATCCTCGGATCACGCAAGACGGTTGAATCTCACGGCTTTTCGCAACCATAGCAGAACAGGTGCTTTGCAAAGATGATGCCGCGAAGGGGAGGATAAGATGTCAATGAGATGGTGTCGAGTGAGTTGCCGTTCTGCCCCCTACCGGCCCCATCGGGCTCCAAAGGGCCACAGGGCCGGAAGCCCCTTCGACGTGTTCGGGAAGGAAGATAGCTTTCATCTGACGGCGCCTCGACCATGTTCGGTGTGTTCTAATGTGACCGGAGGGCCAGAAACCATCTGATAAGGACAGCTGCAATGACCTTGCTCGATAAAGCAAAGAGGTTCTGGAGGTATAGGGCGAAGGGTTCTGTGTATGACCCAGAGCATATACAGTCGATCTATGACTACATCGAATCGAACGTCAAAAGCCAGATGCTGCCAGATGCCTTTTCTCTCAAGGATTACGATGATCCCGCGGCGAAGATTCGTTTTGCGGATGGGGCTCAAGATGGAATCGCTCTGTATCGTATGGGGTTCTCGCCGCTTCCTAAGAATATCGGCTTTCGGATCGGTCGTGCAATATCAGCTGCATGTGCTGGTCGGAAGGAAGAGGCTGATCGCGCCTTCATCGAACTGGATGAAGAATATCGTATCCTCGGGATCATCGATGAGATCCAGGCTTATGTGATCGATCACCTTGCCTCTATACAAGAAGATGCTCTCTTCTCCTATGCGGTTGGCTGTCTCTGCACATCAGTTGATATACCTCTTCCGAAAGTTGGACTGTCGATCCTTGAACTCTATGGTGAGCCGAATGATGAGCTGAAGCGCTTGATGAGGGTTCTCGGTCTTTCCGATGAATACACTCTCTATGTGATGTGGAACATGCGTCATTGGGAGGATGCTTCAAATGAGCTCTTCGAATTGGCAAAGAGGGTACAGGGGTGGGGGAGAGTTCATATCGTTAAAGAGATCCAGCCCGCTACGGAAGAGATGCAACGTTGGCTGCTCTTTCACGGTGTAGAGGGTTATATCCCCGCTGCGGAATGCGCTCTGGAGTCTTATTTGAAGTCTGGAGCGGATGACCTTATGCGGTCAGGGATGACCTATGAAGAGTTCGAGGCTGTTGGTCGGATCTTGTGGGGGATCATCGACGGTCCTGACCGGGATCTTTCGCAGATCAACGATTGGCAAGGCGTGATAAGCCGTTACTTGAAAGATGCTGAGCGGTACCATCTTGGCTTAGGAGACTACGAACGCCTGTTGTATCTATTGGAGCATGCCCCAGGGTGCGGTTTCACTGGCTTCGAAGAACAGTGTGACCGCTTGCTGCGCAATGAAAGATGCACTCGCGAAGTTGTCTCGGCCGTGAAGAAGGGAGAAGGGTTGGACCTTGCGGCTTACCTTGGCATCCCTTACAAAGAAACGCTCTTGAAGCTCATCGAAGATGATTTCGATCGTCACTACAGTCAGTGCGGGCACGTATCTGATAAGGAGCATCTCCCTAGGCTCATCGAGGCTTACCGTGCAAATCTTCCAGCATCGGCTATTGAAGACAGGCCGCTCGATGAACTTGGATGGGGTGAAGAATGGGAGGTGTATAGCCGACTCAGCTTTATTTTGCAGAACCTTTACCATAGGATGCCTTGGGGTCTCGATCTGGTTCTGAAAGGTCTCACTGCGCCCGTGAATAGCTGCAGGAATATGTCCGTTCGCAATCTGAGGCTTTGGGTGGAAGAAGAAAAGCTGCCGCTTGAGAGCTTGAGCGCAGAAGCTTACCTGGCTTTAGAGCGAGCCTATTGCAAAGAGCCTCGTGAAGACTTCAGAGAGGAAATGGAGTTGCTTCTTGATGGGGTGACCGAATTCGAAGAGACGCCCTCCCGTGATGCCGAGGAACAACAGTCAGCGGAAAGAGCAATAGAACAGACGAGATCGAGCGCACTTGATGGGCCTATAGAGAGAGTGTTGAGAAGGTGCATCGAGGCGGCTATGAGCACATGGGAAGCGCAGGATATCTACGCAGTCTCTCTTTGGGTGCAGGATTGGGACGATGACCCCTTTGAGCCGACGGTGACGCTTGGCTATAACACCGAGGAGCAGGTAAGGGTTATGACCCCATGCGCTTCATCTGCCGAAGAAGCGCGATGGAACTTCGCCTTCTGGCTGCAAAATAGCGAGATGGTATTCGGCGGGAAGGAGGAGACGGTCGGAGGTTCTTCAGACCTGGTCATCCGCTGGCTACAGGATTCGAATGTCGTTTTCTATACGAATGAAGAACTGGATGCGATGTCGCCCACAGAGATCGATGAAGCATTGGTTGTCGGTGAGAATGTAACGAAGCACTACGTTGAGATGTTGGTGAGAGTGGTGCAGGGACTCCATGATTCAGGGTTCATTCAGGAAAGGTTCGGAAAAGGGATCCCTATCCTGATCCACGAGCCGGAGTACTATGAAGAGATAGCCGATCAGAACGCTCGAGCGAATGGAGATGCGCTGCCTGAAGGGTTCGTTGCCTTTTGCAGGGGTGAGTAAAAGCAGTGGTTGCCTGATTGGCCGGTCAGGATAGAAGCGGGTTCGTCGATCAACATCGTAACCTTCATTACAACTCGAGCAGGCGCCCGCTGCGATGGGGGGGAAGGTGTCATGAAGATTCCTATATTCGATTCGAATGGCCACCTCTCTATAAGTGGACCCTGCGTGGAGAATACGCTTGGTGTCAGGATGCCCTATTGGTGGCTTGAATGGTCTGCGAAGATCGATTGGGCGCTCCTCTTGCTTGCGACTTCTGGTGGGTATATCCCGCCCCATCACGTGCTCGACCACGCCCTCAGCTCGCTTGACTCGTCCTCCTCGGATGCGATCTATGAGCTTGCCATCCTGAATTTCGAGGAGCATCCAGATTGGAAGTACGAACAGAGAGCGCTTGAGAAGATCGCATCATGCATTTCCGAGGACGAATGGGAAAGCGCTCGGCGGCGACTCCTCTATTCGGCAGCCTATTGGTCGTATGTGAACCGCGCTACCTACTCGGGTTGGCACTATGAGGCTTCGTTCGATCTGAGCATATTCTGGGAAGACATGGGCAAACCTGATTTGGATGACCTCTTTTGCGAACAACCGCTTCGTGTCAACGTCAGCGAATATGAAGATTTCATCCAGAACCACTGGGCAGAATGCGCTCCGGCCTCTTCTTGCAAGGGCATCGATGTGGTGCGCCCATGGACTCCAGAGGATAAGAGGGGCGAGGCGGTCATATCCCGGCGCTTGATCGCTGAACCGATAGCTTTCCTCTTAGCAGGAGGAGACCCGTTCCTCAGCCAGCTCAGGGACCAATTCCACAACTCTGAGATCGTCGAGGAATGGTACACAGGTGTTGGCTACTACATCGATCTCAGAGTGAGAGATGCATCGCTTCGTATAGATGGATTCAAACAGGATGTGATCATCAGTGATCTTCAAGCTGATGTCGGGGACAGCCTGGTGGGTTTTGTCCTCTATGTGAACGAGGGCTTCATCACAACGTTGGAGGCTTACAGTATAGATGATAAGGGATGGCCGCCCGAAGGTCCTTTCACGAACTATCTATACCATGGAAAAGAAGGCGATTCTCCTGATGAAGAGGGACGGAACTGGGAGAGGTTGAGGCGTAATTGGTCTTTAGGCGAACCGCCTCGTCCTGCTATCTCCCAGGCTTCTTTGATAGATGCCTTCATACGGGGACAAGACCGTGATGCAGATGAGAAGCCTGGTGATGTCACCGTTTTGGATTGGCTGGAGAAGGGGTCGGGATTCAGCTTCGGTTCTTTCTTTCTGGGGCCGGTATATTGGGTCTACCGAAAACGCTACTGGTCAGCTTTGATCCTGGGTACGATCTATTTTGAAGGAGCTCTCTTGCTGGCACTGCTCATGCGCAGTGATGTTGGCCTGCCTCTCGTTGGGGCCAGGCTGATACAGCTCCCGACGTTCATGGTCGTAGCGTGCCTCTTTCCTAAGATATATCAGGCGTGTTATTCCAGTGTCTTGAGAAAAGGGCGCAAGAGGAATCTTCAAGGTGCTGACCTATTGGAATACGTTGCGAAGCGCGGCGGCGTGAATAGGCCTGCAGCTGTGCTTGCATTCATCCTCTTCGTGGGCTCGATATTCTTCTTCGCAACGTGGCTTCCCGGAACGATCCTAGGTTGAGACGGTGCGAATGAGAGGACATCAAGCGAGTTATCGCACCGAAGTTCCCTAGGATCGCTCTTCGTGTAACAAGGTATGATGGGGTTCATGTCTGGCGGCCATCCAAAGGAATGCGCTCCGGTGAGGCATCGCTCGGCATTGCCGGGGAAGCAGCTCCGATAGTCCCTCGGCTTACAGCAGATACCCGTACCCCTCTGCCTCCATCTGATCGCGAGGGATGAAGCGCAAGGCTGATCCATTGATGCAGTAGCGTTGACCGCCGAGTTCCGCAGGTCCATCCTCGAATACATGCCCCAGGTGACTCTGGCTTGCGGCGCTGCGAACCTCCGTACGCGGCATGCCGGGAAGCGTGGTATCCACGGCTTCCATGATGGAGCTTTCTGCGATCGGGCGTGTGAACGCGGGCCATCCGCATCCGGAGTCGAACTTATCCTTGGAAGAGAACAACGGCTCTCCGCTTGCAGCATCCACATAGATCCCCTCATCGAACAGGTGATCATAGGGGTGCGAGAAGGCTCGCTCGGTAGCACCCTTCTGAGTGACGGCGAAGGCTTGAGAGCCCAGCGTCTCTTGCAGCGTTTCGTCATCGGGTCTCTGATAGCGCTGTGAAGCAATGGCAAAGTCAGCCTGATGGCTCGCAACGAAGTCCTCGGCATCGGCGAGGTTCACATGGCAGTAGCCTGCAGGGTTCGCATCTAGGTAATCCTGATGATGATCCTCCGCAGGGAAGAAGTTCTCCAACGATCGCGCTTCCACGCGAAGGGGCTTCCCCACGTGCCGTTCGAGCTTCGTTAATGCAGAAGCGATGGCAGGAGCATCGCTCGCATCTATCCAATAGATGCCCGTTCGATATTGAGTGCCCCGGTCGCTCCCTTGGCGGTTGAGCGAGGTCGGATCGATAGTACGGAAGTATCCCTCAAGCAGCAGAGGTAGCGGGATGAGGTCTCTGTCGTAGGTAACGCGAACTGCTTCGGCTGCTCCGGTCGCTCCCGTGCAGACCTCTTCATAGGTGGGGTATGGCGAAAGGGAGTTCGCATACCCGACTTCTGTCTCCAATACGCCGGGTAACCGCTTCAGATAGGCTTGCGTGCCCCAGAAGCATCCGCCCGCTAAGACGATCTCGCGCTTATTCATGCAGCTCTCCTTCATCCCTTGTGCATTGTAGGGACGATATCCCAGCATCTCTACCGCATGCACACCAAGATGCATCCTTTGAACATCTCGACACCGAGCGGTGAGTGTCATGACATGAGCAGCGCCTTGGCGAACGCGCGGTACTCGCGCTGCCTTTCCGCCGTTTCCCATAGATGCGCAAAAAAGGAAGGAGCCCCGAGAGGCTCCTTCTTGGCGTAGTTGCGCTTTCCACTGGCGCTTCGACCGGTTCCGGTCGTACTTTGTGGGCCCGTGGGCTCCGTGCCCGCAGGCAAAGCCGTTGTAGTGGGGCTTCTGGGCAAGCGTGGCCTCCTCGGCCGACTGCTTCCAGACGGTGTTGCCCTTGCCGCGGCACGCCCGCTTCTTCTTCGCCATGAACCTCACCTCCTTCATGCCATCGAGTGCGATCAGTCTGAGACTATCATACATTGGAAGAGTTAGAGAAGCGCTCCCTTTGTCATCAAAGAGCTGACGAAGCTATGCGGTGCCGACCTCTGGGGTCCCCTTTCTGAGAAGATATGAGCTCTGTAGCATGGATGGGATACGATCGAGGCGAATGCGCAGAAAGGACGAGCAGACTATGGCGAAGAAGGTGCTGAAGGGGATAGGCATTGCAGCAGCGGCGGTCGTAGCCGTCGTGGTCATCTATCTTGCCTACGTCATGCTGACCTATTATCGGCTTGATGACGCTCTGCCACTCGAACAAGCGCAGCCGGATGCGTCAGTTTCGTTGCCTGATGCCATAGATATAGCGGCTTCGCCGGAGCTCACTGTGGTCACGGCCAACCTGGGATTCGGCGCCTATGGGCCCGATTTCGACTTCTTCATGGATGGGGGAACGGGCTCGGTTGCTGAGAGCGCTGAGGCGGTAACAGCCAATATCAACGGTTCGGCTGAGGCTATTGCCAAGGAACATCCTGACTTCATCCTGTTCCAGGAGGTGGACGTTGATGGCACGCGCAGCCACCACGTGGATGAGTGGGCGTTGCTGCGCTCTGATCTTGCGGGGTATGCTTCGGCCTTCGCGCAGAACTACGATTCGCCCTATCTGGCATGGCCGCCCTACGCGCCTCATGGTGCCAACAAGGCGGGTATGGTCACGTTCTCGGACTACCAGATTGCGGATGGCCTGCGCCGAAGCCTTCCCATATCAGAGGGTATGAGCAAATTCCTCGATCTGGACCGCTGCTATACCCTGTGTCGCGTGCATACGGTAGAGAACGGCGAAGCAGGGCCGGATCTCGTGCTGTTCAACGTGCATCTGTCTGCCTATGGCGCTGATGCATCCATCATGGAAGCTCAGCGTGCCATGCTTTTCGAGGATATGCAGCGCGAACGCGATGCAGGGAACTATGTCGTGGTGGGTGGCGATTTCAATCACGACATGCTAGGCGTGTCGAATGAGGTGTACGGGAACCAGACGGCCACCGAGGCTAGCTGGGCGAAGCCCTTCGACTTCGAGAGCGTACCGGAAGGCTTCGTCATAGTGCCCAAGGTGCAGCTTGAGAGCGGCGTGTTCGATTCGGCGGCGACGTGTCGTGATGCAGAGCGCCCCTATGACGGCACGAACGACCGCTGGGTGATGGACGGGTTCATCTATTCGGATAACGTGGAAGTCGTGTATTGCCAGACGCTCGATCTGGATTTCGCCTACTCCGATCACAATCCCGTTGTGCTGACGTTCAGCTTGAAGTGAACCATGAAGCGAATCGCAGCCTGCGTATAGGACGACCAATCAGTGATGGGTAGACTGTCACGCTTGGATCACATATTCGAACATGTCAAGATCCACGGTGCCCAAGTCGTCATAGAAGACGGGATGGGCCCCATGGTTCACGAATCCCAGCTTCTCGTACAGGCCATGGGAGCGGATGTTGTCTACGAAGGTGTCCAGCTGAAGCGATCTCAGACCGTCTTCTCGCGCTGCCTCTATGACAGCAGTCATGAGCCGAGAGGCGAATCCGCGACCATGATAGGCTGGAAGCGTTGCCACGGAATGCACGATGCCAATCTCCTCTAGAGGAGCGTCAACCACCCAGGGCACCCTCTCATATCCCGGAGCCCGCATATGATCCACCACAAGCGCACAGGCGATGCAGCCATCTTCTGCAATGCCCATGAAGAGGTGCTCGTTCTCTACTGATGTGCGCAAGAACGCATGGGAAGGGTGCTGGTCATGCTTCCAGAGGATATCGAAGTCAGTCCCCTGCATCTCGTCGATCATCGTCGTATAGAACGCCAAGACCGCATCCATATCCGCAGTCGTAGCTCTACGAATGGTCAGTTCATCCATGAAGCGCTCCTCCGAAAGTGTCAAAGAAAAGATGTGGGCAAGTATAGTCAAAGCTGGGATGGTAGCGGGATGGGGAAGGTTCGGATGACCCCTCGAGTTCCTTTCTGTCTCTATGTGCTTTTTGGTTTGGGTCGATCATGATCGACCCCCACGAGGTTCTCGCGTTCGGTTGTCGAGGGGCTGAGTCGAGCATCTGACCACCTTCCCATCCCATGCGATTTCGGCTACATTGGCATTGCCTGTTCGGCGGAATCAAGGCTACGGAGGCGGAGAAGCAGGTGATCATCCCCAGCATGGTGCAAGGTGATTTCGATAGGACAACGCCCTCCCGGGATGCCATGGCTCCCAACATCCCCGATGCATTGACTGCGGGGACGCTGGGCGCGCTCATGGCTGATGGCGAAGTGGAGGTCACGGGCCTTGAATGCGCAGGGGAGACAGCGATCCATGCCTCCTTCCAGGAACTTGAGGTGGAAGGTGCCAGATTCAGCCATTGCTGCTTCGCAGCAAGCGATCTCTCCCGATCCATCTTCCGGGACGTCATCTTCGAGGATTGCGATCTGTCCAACGTGGTCATGGACCAGGTGGGGTTCACGCGCTGCTCTTTCGTGGGCTGTAAGCTGACCGGTGCCTCTTTTGCTGAGGCCTCGTTCGAGGACGTGACCTTCAAGCACTGCCCCCTGAGCTTCAGCGCCTTCACGGGTAGCCGTTGGAGGCACGTCAGCGTTCTTGGATGCGACTTCACCGGGGCGGATATGGCCGAGGTGAACCAGCGCTTCGTGCGCGTATCCGAGTGCCGCTTCATCGAGACGAACTTCTTCCGTACGGCTTTGGCGGGCATGGACTTCACCACATCGGTTCTGGAGAACGTCTCATTCTCTGACTCCATGACCGAGTTCTACGGAACGAAGCTGAGCGTCTATCAAGCTGCTTCACTCGCGCGGCTTCTGGGTGTGATCGTGGAGGAATAGCCTGGCCTGAGCAGAGTGATATCAGGTGTGCTCGGGCTCCTGGGGCTCATCCTTCGCCTCCCAGGAGCGCGGAACAGGCACAAGGGAACCTAGAGCGGCGGCAACCAAGAGGACGAAGGCGCCGTCCAGGGGGAAGACCAGGAAGAGCAGGAGCACTGTCATGATCGGTTGGCGCATGACGGCACCCATGAGGGCTCCCGTGACCGCGCAGAGGGAGAAGCCCGGATCCGCGCCCGTGAGCAGCGCAAGGCCATAGCCAAGGGAAACGCCTGCGAAGATGAGGGGGAAGAAGTGGCCGCCGCGCCAGCCCATATGCAAGCAGAATTGGGTCGTGAACACCTTCGCCACCCCCGTCAGGAGGAGGATCCCGGCTCCGTAGGTGGTCCACGTTCCGGCGAGCTGTTCGGATTGGGCCTCTCCGGCGAAGAGCGCGAACGGCAACCCTATGCCGATGGCCCCCAGAACAGCCCCCGCGATCACCGGCTTGATCACGAGGTGACCGCTCAGCTTCTCCGAGAGGAAGCGTGCTGCGGCACCAAAGGGGAAGAAGAGCCATCCGGCTACGGTGCCTATGAGGACGAACGGAATGCCCCAGGCGAGCTCCCGGACCCCCAGGGCGAGATGCTCGAATCGAGGCAGACCCCCATTGGCACCGAACAGATGCCCCAACAGCATCATGGCGCCCAGTGCGCCTGCAACCGCCAAGAGGTACACGGCGATCTTGGCCGCTTTGGGCACACCAAGACGGACCTCGCTCACTGAGCGCGCGCCGCCGGACTCATCCGCAGCTCCCACGAGCGGTACGGCCATCCCGAACAGAGGTGCTGTGAAGATGGCTGAGATGACGGCCGCTGTGCCCGCTTCGGCAAGTTCGCGCATCTCAGAACCCACGAAGCGCAGTCGGTCCCCCACCCAGGTGCAGAGGCCTGCGATGACCCCGGTCAACCCCGCTTCGGGACCGATGGATCCTCCGAACAGCAATGGCAGCAAGGCACCGAAGAAAGACGCTCCCAAATGATCGTAGTCATAGCGGCCGCTCTTCTTCACTTGGGCCATGACGGTGTTCATATCAGCGGGGTAAGGGCCGAAGCGCTTCGCGAAGAGCCCGATGCAAAGGCCGCCGAGGGTGCAGAAGGCAAGGGGATAGATCACGGCCGGAAGGCCGAATGCAGCGAAGGTTCGGGGCGCCACCTCCCAGAGGAGGGTGATCCCCACATTCATCAGGAAGAAGAACGCCCAGGCGAACGCTCCGGCGAATGCGCCGAAAGCGAAGGTCATGATGATGAAGAGCAGGCGCTTTCCCATAGGTTCCTCTCCCTGGGGACCACTGAGCCACGGGGCACATCCTACCATGCTTGAAGGGGATGATCCGGCAGCGAGGAAGCGGCTCGCGCTGCCGGGTCTTAGGGGCAGGGATCTGGGCTGGGGGCCTCGTCAAGATGCTGATCTTGGCGGTTCCGCTCGATGGCAACGATGGTTTGGGCTGCCACTGAGGTGATGAGGGGCATGCTGGCTTTATCCAGATCCCCACCGGAGCAGTCGATGGAGATCACCCCTAGGATGCGTCCTTTCATGCCGAGGGGTAGATGCTTCTCTGGATCATCGGGGACTTCTGAGGTCCCGTGACCTGTAGGGCAATGCTGTTCGTAGCATTCCGCTGCAGTGAGGGACTGTTCAGCATCGGGCTGCCCTAGGCTGATGGTCACCGTGCGTTTCAGGGTCCTTGCGAGAAAGGCCTGAGCAACTTCGCACGCTTCGTGGGGCGTGGCGCTCTCAAGCAGTCCGATGCTCAATTGATTCAGGCGGCTGAGAGCCGCTTCGGTGCGTTCGGCTGCTTGGACTTGACGGCTCATGCGGTGGGTGATCACTCCCATGATGAGCGCTATCACCAAGAAGAGGCCCAATGCCACGAGGTCTGTATGGTTGAGCACTTTCAATGCGAAGACGGGTTCGGTGAACAGCAGATCATAGGAGAGCAGATAGCCAATGCCCAAGGCGGCACCCCAGACCCCGGAATCGGTTTCCAGGCTTGCGATGAGCACTCCCAGCACGAAGACGGGGAACACCACCAGAGTGCTCACCCCTATCAAAGACAACCCCCACACGGCAGCCAAGCCCGTTGCATAGAGGATGACGAACACGATGATGTTGCGCACGATGAGCCGGGCTTTGACGGAGGCCCACGCTCTGCGGATCCGGGCATTATCGGTCACGACGCGCTCCTCTCCAGATCAGGGACAGCAACGTTCCTATGCCAAGGAACAAAGGGATGATCTCAAGACGGCCCAGCAGCATTCCGGCGGATCCGATGAGCAGCGGTGCTGGTGCGCTGTCAACGCCAAGGAAGCCCAGGCCGATGCCGGTGCATCCAAGACAGGAGGCGAAGTCGAAGATGGCTTCCTGCAGGGTGGCGCCGCAGAGGATGAAGAGGAATGAGCCGATGACGAGGATCAGGAGATACAACATGACGAACGTCTGGGCTTCGCTGATGTCCTTGTCAGTGAGCACGGTGCGCTTGCCGAAGCGATCGATCCTCATGCTGGTAACATGGCGTTTGTTGCCGTAATGCCTGCGAGCGTTGTAAGCGAGGCCAAGCGATGCAACGGCAACGCGATAGATCTTGATGCCGCCGGATGTGGACCCGGCTTCAGCGCCGCAGAGCATGAGCAGGATGAACAGGAAGGGGAGCGCCGATCCGAGGTCTTCGAAGGAAGGAATGGTCTGGAACCCAGTGGAGGTCAATATCGAAACGGTTTGGAAGAGCCCTTGGCGCAGGGCCTCTCCACCGCTCTCTGAGGTGCCTTGGATGAAGAAGAACCCAGCGGTCATCAATGACATCACCATGACTATCCCGAAGTAAAGAGGGGTCTCGATATGGGTCAAGAATGCCTTGAGCCTTCCGCGGAGAAGCAGGAATAGCAGGAGGAAATTCGTGCCACCAGCAAGCATCAACAGGATGGTTATAGCTTCTATGGCAGGGCTGTTCCAATAGGCTATGCTTTGGCTGTGGGTTGCGAACCCGCCGGTGGGCACGGCGCACATGGATATGTTGATGGCATCGAACGGAGTCATGCCAGCCCAGCAGTAGGCAACGGCTCCGCCGATGATGAGGCCATTGTAGATGAGCAGGATCATCCGGGCGGTCTTCGCCGCACTGGGCAGAAGGTGGTCCGTGTGGCCTTCGGCGTTATAGACGCCAAGGCCGCCCGTTTGCGTGACCACGCAGGTGAGGATCAGCACGAGCCCTACGCCGCCAAGATAACATGTCAAGCTGCGATGGAACAGGAAGATGGCAGGACATTCGTCCACGTTGACAACGCTCAAGCCTGTCGTGGTAAGCCCGCTCGTAGATTCGAAGATGGCCTGATCGGGGGTGAGCAGCCCGGCTGCAACGAAGGGAACGGCGTAGGTTGCGATGGCGAAGATCCAGACGACCACCGTACAGACAGCCGCCTGTCCTCGTGAGAGCCGGGCATCTGGAGGCGGAGCGGGTATCGCAAAGCAGATGAGATACCCCAGCATAGCCGCTCCTAGGCCAGTGAAGATGAAGCACGGCGCCAGCGATGCTTCTTCGGGATAGGCGATCAAAACGACAAGGGGGATCAAGGCTGCCAGCCCCACGAACATCGCCGCAATGCCCACATAGCGGGCTAGCAGGTAGAGGGGACGGGAGGGTCCCCTGCTGGGCCCGCAAGAGCTGAAGCCGGATAAAGCGGGAAGAGTGATTGGCCGTGTCATCGGGAGGGACCTTATCCTTTGCCCAACCGGTGCCAAGAGCTCAAGACCGAGGAAAGAGACGAAGGCGGGTCACCGAACTCTTCTAGGTCATTCATGGGGGAGATTGAGGGCGAACAGCTCTTGGAGAGGGTCGTTCCCATGGCATCGCGGATAGCTTGGGCCAATGTGGCGGTAGCGCTGATGGCTGTTGTGATGCCCAGCTGGCGGAAGATCTTGGTGTTCTCGGGGTTGGATACGATGCAGAGCTGGAGAGGGATATCCAAGAATCTCTTGGCTATCTGACAAATGGCCAGATTGTCAGCATCCAATCCAGTAAGGGCGACGATAGCGTCGAATCCTCGTATCCCCGCATCTTCCAGAACGCGACGCTGCATGCCGTTGCCCCAGATCACCGTAGCCTCATGGCGGCTAGAGAGATATTCGCAGAAGGCGTGGTCGTCGTTGATGACCACCACGGTATCCGCTGATTCGGCAAAGGCTCCTATGAGGTAGTCGGCTCGTGACCGGCCACCCACGATAGCTACCTTCATAGGGCATCCTCCTTTCGCCTTAGGCTCGTGAGATGGAAGAACTCCTCTTCGCAGATGCGATGGGGGCAAATGGGAGTGATCCCCATGTCTTCAAGGATCTCGACCAGCGAGTCGTCGTCGATGAGAGGCAGCACGTGGTGGATGCCGAGTATCTCACTGGCCAGTTCGGCGATGAGGAGGTTGGAGGCATCGTCGCCCGTGGCCGCTACCAGGTGGGATATGCGGTCGGCTCCGCATCCTTGCAACATGAGCGCGCTTCTTCCGTCGCCGGTGACGGTCTCTCCATCGAAGTCATCTCCAAGCTGGTCGAAGGCGTCTTCTTGCATATCCATCACGATGACGTCATGGCCCGATGCGGAGAGAGCCAGCGCTAAAGAGGCACCGAACATACCGCAGCCTACTACCATGATCTGGATCCGTCTTGGCATCGTCCCCTCCCCTTGAAGCGTTCGTATGTGCTTGGCAGTACGGTAGCCATGCCGATCGAAGAGAGCTCAGGGAGCCAACGACTGTTACTGATGCTTTTCCGAATCATTCTTAGATGGTTTTCCCTGCTGCCAGAGGAGAGCTATGAGCGACGCGTACCCTCCCCGGTTGATGGCAGCCTGAAGCCAGGGCTTCTCAGCTCCCTGATGGTAGACGCTATCCTTCTGGGGTCTTGGCAGATGATTTAAACCTCTGAGGTTTAGGGCTCGGGCGCCTGTATCCGCAATCTGAACTATTCGATCAATAGGAATTCTCCATCGAGGTCGTTACCGTTGAAGCATTGCCATGAGGGATCAATGGATGGCAATAGCTTGAAGGGTGATGTAGGACCAATCGAAGCGGAGGAGGAGAAAGTCCATGGAAGAGATGAAGGCAAGACCCGCCGTAGCCCTTCCTACTCTGGGTGGAACCAATGATCTTGGCAAGCCCTGGCGGTTCGAAGAGAACGGCTGCACGGTGACTCGTACGGCACCGTGGTCGCCCCCTGGATGCCACCCCGTTGGATGCGGCGTGAAGCTATACGTCGATGACAACGGTACGCTGGTAAAGGTGGAAGGTGATGAGAATCAGCAGATCACCCAAGGACGCCTATGCGTTCGCTGTCTTACGTTGAAGGATTATGTTTACAACCCCAGTCGCATCATCTATCCCATGAAGCGGGATCCGCGATATCGCGGTCAGAACGACAAGTGGGAGCGCTGTACATGGGAAGAAGCACTGGACATCATCGAAGAGAACTACCGCCGCATCACCAAGGAATACGGCAATGAGAGCGTCGTCTTCTTCGTAGGCACAGGCCGGGAAGGCGGAACGCTTGGTCCTTATGGCACGTACATGCTGCGCTCTCCTAACATGTGCTATACCCAATCAGGCTATGCGTGCTATGTTCCTCGGATGGCCGCCGCTGCCTACAATCTGGGTAGCCCCTATCCAGAGATCGATTACGCCGGTGGCTTGCCGCTTCGTTACGATGATCCGGCTTTCCAACTGCCCGAATGCATCATGATATGGGGCAAGGCGCCTTTGGCCTCGAACCCTGACGGCTTCTTTGGCCATGCGGTCATCGATATGGTGCGTCGTGGCAGCCGGTTGATCATCATCGATCCCCGTATCACTTGGCTTTCTAGCCGCGCTGACTATCATCTGCGGGTTCGTCCTGGCACTGATACTGCTTTGGGGATGGCCATGCTGAACTACATCATAGAGGAGAAACTCTATGACGAGCAGTTCGTGGAATACTGGTGCTATGGCTTCGATGAGCTTGCTGAGCGTGTGGCTACCATGCCACCAGAGAAGGCAGGCGAGATCTGTGGCATCGATCCGGAGCTCATCAAGGGGGCTGCCCGCATGTATGCCGAAGCCAAGCCAGCCTCATTGCAGTGGGGCTTGGCCTTCGACCAGAGCACCAATGGCATGCAGATGTCCCATTGTGCCATTGCGCTGATGGCTATTACAGGCAATGTGGATGTGCCGGGTGGTCAGATCCTGGGAAATGCCAGTGCCGGGCAGAATGAGACTGGATTCGGATTCGAAGAGGCCCTCGGTGCTGATCTCATATCCAAGATGATCGGCCTGAAGGAATATCCGGCCTATGCGAACACCATCCTCGATGCTCATGCCGACCTTACCCTAGAGGCTATGGAAACGGGCAAGCCCTACCCCATCAAGATGGGTTTCTTTGCTGGCAACAATCTCATGAGCTGCACTTCCATGGAGCCGGAGCGTTGGTATAAGGCTATGGCTGATACGCTGGAGTTCTGCTTCACCCTGGAGACGTTCATGACCCCTTCAGCGCAAGCGGTTTGTGATGTATTCCTGCCCTTGGCTACTGCAGCTGAAGAAGATGGCGTGGAGTTCGCCCATTATGGGGCAACCCCTGTAGGCACGGGGTTCATGAACAAGGCCATCACGGTGGGCGAAGCGAAGACCGATATGGAAACCTGCATGACCGTGGGCAAGCGCCTGAATCCTCAGCTCTGGGAGGATTATCACGATGTCTATGACTTCATCGATGATCTACGCCTTCACAACAGGCATCATTTCAAGGATGTATGCGAGCAGGTCTATGTGCAGAAGGACGTAGAGTATTACAAGTACGAGACTGGTCACTTGCGAAAGGATGGTCAACCGGGCTTCAATACCCCAACAGGTCGAATAGAGCTCTGGTCCACCATGTTCGATCAGTTCGGCGATGACCCGCTGCCTTATTATCAGGAACCGGATTTCTCACCTGTCAGCAAGCCGGAACTCGCCCAAGAGTATCCTTTCGTATTGACGACGGGTGCTCGCGAATTCGCTTTCTTCCATTCCGAGAACCGACAGATCCCCTTCTGTCGTGAGCTGTGCCCCGATCCTCTGGTGGAGATCAATCCCAAAACAGCGGTACGGTTGGGCATAACCGACGGTCAATGGTGCGAAGTGTGGAACCAGTTCGGGTCAGCCAAGATGAAGGCCCATGTGACCATTGCCGTAGATGAGAACACCATCCATGGCCAGCACGGATGGTGGTTTCCCGAAGATGATCCGGATGCTCCTAATCTCTACGGCACCTTCCGCTCCAACATCAACAACCTCATTCCTAATTTCCATTTCGGCAAGCTCGGTTTCGGCGCACCGGCAAAATGCATGATCTGCAATATCAAGCCCATTGCCGAAAGCTACGACACTGACATGAATGAGATCTGGGAGAAGTTCAAGAGGGAGGACCAGTAATGGAGAATACGGCTCACGGGCTTCTTATCGATTATGAATACTGCACCGGTTGTCAGTCTTGTGAGGTAGCCTGCAAGGAAGAGCACGATCACCCTGTGGGCAAATGGGGGATCCGAGTCATGGATGATGGTCCCTGGGAGATAGACGAGAACGAGGTCAACTGGAATAAGCTCCCATTCCCTACGGATCTCTGTGACCTTTGCCAGGGGCGTACAGCCCAGGGCAAGGAGCCAACCTGTGTGCATCACTGCTTGGCTAATGTCATGTATTACGGGACCGTCAGCGAATTGGCAGAACGTTTGACCGAGAAGCCGAAGCAGGTGCTCTTCGTTCCTCAATATCGGCCGAAGCAGGCTCGGGGTCAGTTCGTTCCGAAGAACAAGCTGGAGGGCAGGGTGCATCATGCTGCTGCCATAGAGGTTACAGAGAACACTGATTTCACTACTTCCAGCCAACGGAGCGACAGCCGCACGAGCACTGGTGTGGAATAGCCATGCATCACAACGAGTACAACGGTAAGACTGCTCTGGTGTATTACAAGGGCGGCGCCGTAGGCGAGAAGGCTCTCGATGATCACTCGCCCGCAGTCCAAAGCGAACCAGAGCGGATCTTGTTGGGCAGCAGCGAAGTGCCCCGAGGTGTGAGCGAACTGCTTTATGACATGGAGGTGGGAGAAGAGCGCACTGCTGTCATCCCCGCGGAAAAGGCCTATGGTGCCCATGATCCAGATGGGGTCCAGCGCTATGCCCGTTCGTTCATCGCCGGAGGAGATCGTTTGGATCCGGGAACCGTCTTCGCTTGGAAGCACCCCGTTTCTGGGGTTGACGTACCAGTGAGGTGCATTGATGCCACTGAGGATACGGTAACCATCGACTTCAACCACCTGCTTGCCGGGAAGGACTTGGAATACTGGTTCAAGTTGGTTGACGTGGTGGATGGCTAGGGGCGTCCATGTGCCTCTCGTGCACCTTTTGCGGTGCTTGCCATAAATACGACAGCGAGCTCTTCGTGCTCTCTCGACCTCCCGTGCTGCGATGTTCACGATGTGGTGCGGATATCGATATGACCACAGGGCGATGTACGGAGTGCTCCTTCAGGCAGTTCGATCCTCCCGGAGCCCCTGAAGCCAAGGGGGATCAGGGGTAAGCCTAACGTTAGAATGAGAAAGGAAGAATCATGTGTTTTAGACCAGCAGCGGTAGAACTGAAGAAGACCTGTTCTGAATGCGGGACTGAGAATGATCAGTCTGCAGAGACGTGTGCTACGTGTGGTGCTGCTCTGCCAGCGTCTCCCTTCCCAGGAGTTCCCGGTGCAGCTCCTGGTGCTCCTGGGCGTCCAGGCACTCCCACCCCCGGTGCTCCGGGAGCCTCAAGCATCCCTAAGGCCCCTGGTGTTCCTTCAGCTCCCGTGAAGTAGCGGAAGGTTTCCGGAGCATGCCCCTGCAGCTTGGCTGCAGGGGCTTTTTCTTTCGGTCGCCTAGTCAGGCTGCATTGGGGTCTTCTTGCCGGAAGCGAGCGTTAGGAAGCGTCAGTCTCTGAAGGGAGCGGATCGGCTTCTTCCACCAGATTGATGAGCTCCTGTTGGGAGTGGATATTCAGCTTCCGGTAGATATTATGGATATGAGCCTTCGAGGTAGAGATGGAGATGACGAAGGTTTCGGCGATATAGGAAGCATTGCGGCCTCGGACCAGCATCCTGAAGACCTCTTGTTGCCTGGCGGTCAGCTTATATTCGCTCATGATGGCATCGATCTTCCTCTGCCATAGGGCTGGCTTGCTCTCGCTTTCTTCCACAGCTTTGCGAGTCTTATCGTAATCACAATCATCATTAGGGTAGCTATCTTGGAATGCATAGCTGCTAGCCCACACGATGACTAGGAGGGTGGCCATGGTGACGATCAGCTGTATCTCCCATAAGCCTGTCGCAAAAGCAGCACTGAAAAGGGAGAAACCAACGAAAGCTCCAGCGAAATACCAGGCAAGGCTTTCACCGAAGATCCAATAAGGAGACACCTGGTTGAATCGGGCGACTTCAGCCATGGCGGAAGCGCAAACGACGTTATCCAAGAGGAAAGCGACAAAGAGAAAGCCTCCGATGAGGGGAAAGAGGGCCGATGGGATGAAGGGCAGGGGAGCGATGCCGATGAATGCCAGTGTAGAGAACAAGCGCAGGAGCATCCGCTCTGATGCTCGATGGTCTCGGCATGACCCTACGATGCCTACTACAGCCCCTAATGCCATAGGCAGTGCTATGGAGAGCAGGGGTATCAGGGGGGATCGCATCTGGTAGGTACAGGCGAAGAGGGCCACGCCCCATACTGTGCCCGTTAGAGCTGTTGTCAGGAGCGTTGTCCACTCAAAGTGATAGTCCTGCTTTGATGCAGAGAGGCTTGCGAAGCAGTAGGTTTCGCTGTTGGGTTTCAGGGTGTAAAGATGCAGAACGATGGCCAGGAGCAGCATCGATTCCAAGATGAAGACCCCTACGGCATCAAGAAAAGCCGAAATGGCTACAAGGGAAGCGCTCAGGACGAAAGCGCAGCACAGTTGTAGGTAACGTTCTCGCTGGTCGTAATAGGCAAGGTTCTTGCCAAGGATGAGCAAGAAGAAGCCAGCGCCCACGACAGAGACTATGCCAGCGGCCAACGAAAGGGCGGGGTATCGAGTCATCCCTAAGAAGACAAGCCCCAGAGCGCAGAGAATGCAGCCTATCATGGATAGCTTTGCAGGTCCGTAGAAATCCACACGGTCGGCGAGCCGTGCGCTCAAGAGCAGGAAGGCCACAAGGAAGATGCCTGCGACAACGGTATAGGGCAGGAGAGATACCATAGCGGCAGAGTGGCTCGTGCATAGGATGATGAAATACCCCAAGAAGCATGCTGTGCTGAATGATTTGGTGAAGCCTTGCTGGATCTCCTGAGCTAACGGCATATTCAAACCTCCTTCATTCTCCCAAAGAAGAAAGCCGCCTATTCCGGATGCGTGGGAGATGGTTCCAGTATCTCGGAAATCTCCTTTGGTTTCTATGGTCAGAGAGGCCGAACAGAACAAGTTAAACCTCTAGGGTTTACGAAATATAGCCCAATTCTCCATAAGCCACCCTATGGGCTAATGCTATTCGGCGGCCACTTTCGTATCTTCGCAAACGACGAGAAGGGTACTCATTGGGTGGCATGCCGCTTCTCCGGAAGCGGTCTGCATCGAGCGAACGAAGGAACCCGACGACATCCCTCTCTCATGTACCTGTTCTGGAACAGGCCGCAGCCTTCTTTGGAATAGATGTGCTGCTTCGTTGGAGCTAAGGAGGAGAGGAAGCATGGCAGATTATCAAGAGTTCCTAGACGGCATAGACCGTCAGGCCTATCACGAGGGCGAGCTCACGTGGGAGGAAGATGGATTCACCGTGACCCGCACCTATCAGTATTCGCCTCCTGGCTGTCATGACAGCTGTGGTGTGCTGTTCTACACCAAGGATGGCAAGCTGGATCATGTCGAGGGCGATCCGCTCTCTCCTTGCACCAACGGCAAGCTGTGCATTCGCTGTTTGGACCTTCCGGAGATGGTCAACCATCCCGACCGCGTGCTCTACCCCATGAAACGGGCTCACACAGACCGCGGTGACGCTCGTAAGTTCGAGCGCATAAGCTGGGATGAGGCCTATGACATCATCGAAGAGAAGGTGAAGGCCATCCGCGAAGAGCATGGATCGGAATCCATCGTCTGCGTACATGGCACGGGTAGGAATGTGAACTGGCTCGTACCCCTATTCGGCCAAGCGGCTCTGCAGACCCCCAACATCTCCACCTTGTTCTTCACCGGTTTCGCCTGCTACATGCCCCGGGTGTGTGGTGCCATGGCTCCTCTGGGTGACTTTCCCATAGCGGATGCCGCCGTAGCCCATGAAAAGCGGTACGCTGATCCCTCTTTCAAGCCACCGGAGGTCATCGTGGTATGGGGCAATGAGCCCCTGGCCTCCAATGCCGATGGCTACATAGGTCATTGGCTGGTGCAGTGCGTTCAGATGGGTTCCCGCATCATCTCCATTGACCCTCGGCTGACCTGGTGGGGTGCGCGAGCTGTCTATCATCTGCAGTTGCGTCCTGGCACCGATGCTGCTTTAGCCTGTGCATGGCTCAATACGATCATAGCCGAGGGTCTCTACGATAAGGAATTCGTAGATCTCTGGACTTCGGGCATTGATGAACTCTGGGAAGGCATCAAGGATATGGATGCCGAATGGGCGGCTCCCATCTGTGGCCTATCCGTGGAAGACATCCAGGGGTCAGCGCGTCTCTACGCTTCGGGTAACAATGCTGCTATCCAATGGGGTCTTGCTTTCGATCAGCAGATGAGTGCCATGGCTTTGAACCTAGCCGTATGCGATCTCATGGCCATCTGCGGCAATATCGATCGTCCGGGCGGGAACATTCTGGTGCGCAACTCATTCGAGATAAACGCCGGTTATGCCTCCGGCGAGGATTTCACGCCGAGGTCTGCCCAAGAGCGCAAGTTGACCATTGCCCGCGGCTTGGGCATCAAGGGTGGCGAATTCATTGCTCATGCAGCTACGGATGGCATCCTGCACTGTATCGAGACCGGTGAGCTGCCTGATGGCGAGCCCTATCCCATAAAGATGATCTGGTTCCAAAGCTCCAATTCTTTGGCCTGCGCAGGTATGGATGCGCCTCGAGATTATGAGGCTCTCAAGACCGTCGACTTCATCGTAAATGCCGATCCGGTGCTCACGCCCTTATCGGTGGCGGTAGCTGATCTTCTTCTGCCGGTGGCTATGAGCTGTGAGCGCAACTCCGCACGCACCTGGTGGACACCCGTTCGCACTATCTATCGGGCTGTTGAGCCCGCAGGGGAGGCACGTACCGACGAGCAGATCGTGGTTGACTTGATGCCGCGCCTGAATCCGGAAGCTGCGGCAGCTTTCGGCTGGGAGAAGGATACTGACATAGCGGATTGGTATCTGGCAGGCGGTGATGGTAAGAAGCACGGAGCCTCTTCGAATGTAGAGGGCAATATCTCTGAGACTGCTACCGGGGGTTGCGGTATGAGCTTCCAGGAGCTCTCGGAGCAGGGTGGCTACGCTTACGATGACTGGAACCATACCTATGAGAAATACGCTAAGGGGATGCTGCGTGATGATGGGAATCCCGGTTTCGCTACCCCCTCTGGACGGATCGAGCTAGCTCCCTATACGTATAGGGTTTGGGGGCTCACCCCAACCCCCTTCCATACCGAACCTCCCGAGGGTCCTGTGACTACTCCAGAGAAGATGGAAGAATATCCCCTCATCCTCTCTTGCGGTGGTCGCTCCTTCGAATTCTTCCATTCCGAGAACCGCCAAATGCCCACCATGCGCGAATTGCATCCCTGGCCGCTGGTGATGGTGAACCCGAAGGATGCGGATCGCTACGGGGTGGCTGATGGTCAGTGGATCTGGATCGAGAATGACCATGGGCGCTTCCGGCAGATCTGCAAGGTCACTCCACGGGTAGCGCCGGGGGTTATCCATGCTGAGCACGGTTGGTGGTTCCCTGAGGGAGAGGCTTCCGAGCCTTCGCTGTTCGGTACCTTTGACTCTAATCCCAATAACTGCACGCGAGCCTTCGAGACAGGCGAAGGAGGCATAGGCAGTGCCATCAAATCCATGATCTGCAGGATATATCCCTACGAAGATGGCGACATGCTGCCCGGTGAGCAGGTTACCCGGAAGGGTGGCTTCGGAGATTACACCGTGGGTGCTATGGCCGGAAGCCGAGTAGATGATCCCGCTCCGAACCCTGCTTCGGCTGGCGCCGTTTTCGAGGAAACCCCCGCGGAGGCTTAGTCCAAGGCCTAGACACATCCTGCGACTCTCTAGGAGGAGATAGATGAAAGGGATACTTATCAACTATGAGTACTGTACTGGCTGCCATAGCTGCGAGGTGGCCTGCAAGAAGCATCTGGGGCTTCCTGAAGGGGAGTTCGGCATAAAGCTCACTGAGGTGGGACCCTATGAATACGATGGGAAGACCGGTGAGGAGCGCTGGGAGTGGACTTGGAGCCCTGTGCTCACCAAGGCATGCGATCTATGTGCAGACAGGACCGAGAAGGGCAAGATGCCCATGTGCGTCCAGCACTGCCAAGCTTGGTGCATGTACTACGGCGAGGTGGAGGAGCTGGCCACTAAGATGGACGGCGTCACCCGCTGGTCGCTCATGACCCCCGCTACCGCCTAGCTCCCCTTTTGATCCCGAACAGCACCAGTTCTCTTGGGCTGGTGCTGGGGATAGGTGACCATCGGTGCGCCGGAGAGGGGGCAATGGCATCAGGCGCGTGTTCAATCCATCGAATAAGGAGGATAGGATGAAACAGAAGATATACCCATGGCTCATCGTAGTGGCATGGGCATTCATCTCAGCAGGTTCGATCGAGCTCATACTCATCGGCGGTTCCAACTTCTTCAAGGCGGTATCAGATGGTATCGGCTCACCGGTGAGTGCTGTTGCTCTCATGATGACGGTATGTACGATAACGCTTACATTCGCGGCACCTATCGCAGGTAATCTATTTCCAAGGATCGATTCCCGCATTCTTCTGAGCGCCATGGGTGTGATCGTCATTTTGGGTTATGCACAGCTGAGCTTTGGCCAGGATGTCTGGCAGTGGTGGCTGGCTGGTTTGCTCTATGGCGTAGGTGGCTCGGGCATATTCATCATAGGTGCCCCTATTTTCATCTCGAACTGGTTCCAAAAGCGCACTGGCTTTGCTGTAGGCATGTACGGTATGCTGCTGGCTATCCTTTCGGCCATCCTGAATCCGGTCATCGCAGCGGTCATCTCGGCTGTGGGCTGGCGTTCTGCCTATCTGGTGCTGGCCGTTGTCGCTGCTGTCATGATACTGCCCTGGACGCTCTTCGTTGTTCGCTTCAAGCCGGAACAGCTGGGCTTGAAACCGTTCGGCTATGTTGAGGGAGAAGCCATTGCTGCGGAGAATGAAGAGGAGAGTGGTCCTGGCGTCCCCTACAAGAAGGCCATCATGTCCATCGCGTTCGTTGCGATCGTCATCGCTTTCGGCGCTATGTGCAATATGGGAGGCTTCAAGAGCAACTGGTCTAATATCGCGCAGTCTGAGGCATGGGGCTATGTTGCGACATACGGCAAGGACTGGGCATTGATGTTCGGTGCAACCATGATCTCATTCACTACTGCGGCGAAATTCTTCATGCCCGTCATCGGTTGGCTCATCGATAAGATCGGCGCCGTGAAGACGAATGTGGTCACGCTGGTGCTCATCTTCTTGGGCTTCATGGGGCTGCTGTTCTTCCATGATGTGGAAGCTATCGTGCTGGCTTCATGCTTCCTCATCGGCTTCGAGAGCGCTAACATGAAGATGGTCATACCTTTGGTGGTGCGGGAGGTCTTCGGAGCGAAGGACCATTCCAAGATCTACTCGCTTGCTTATGGCATCGCCAATTTCTTAGGTGCTTTTGCAACCTCGCTCATCGCTTTCGTCGGTGAGACTACGGGAACCTTCGATGCGATCATGGTCCTAGGCATGGCTCTAGCCGTAGTATCCATTGCGGGCATCCTCATTTCCAAGGCAACAGCGAAACGGCTCGTCTGGGAAGAATAGTTGCCTGAAAGGCTGATGCAGGAGCTCGAAGGCGGGCTCCTGCAGAAGGAACGCGGTTCGTCAACGTGAGTTCGTCTCCGAGAGCGAAAGATGGACCTTAGCATCAGGCTGTTTCCCTGTGCCGAGGTAAGGAGGGATTCTGATGTCAGTGAAGGCATCTGCTAAGTATTGGCGAGGAATCATTCTTGCGGTCATTCTTATGGCTATAGCCATAGCCATTCCTGGCACGGATGCGCTTCCAAAGAACGGGGTTCTCATCTTGGGGATCTTCGCTGCCGCAGCAGCTCTTTGGATCTGCGAATCGTTGCCTGTTGGCATAACCGGTCTTCTGGCTTTGGTGCTCATCCTCATCTTTGGGATCGCACCGGCCTCAGAGGTCTTCTCTGGGTTTGCGTCGCCAACTATGTTCTACTTGCTGGGAGCCTTTTCTCTGTCAGCTATCCTGTCTCAAACCAGCTATGGTATGCGGCTCGTGGTGTTCTTCCTGCGGAAGACGGATGGCAATGCTCGCTTGATCGTCCTGGCATTCATGGTCGCTGCAACTCTTCTTTCCAGTGTCATGTCTGACACTGCAGCTGTTCTCATGTTTGTAGCTTTTGCTAAGGGCATCTGCGACGCGCTTGATTGCAAGCCCAAGGAGTCGAACTTCGGTCGCTGTCTCTATATCGGGCTCTTGTATGCGTCCATCGTGGGCGGTTTCGCTACGTTGGCGGGCGGTCCGAATAATATGGCTGTTGTGCAGATATCTGGTGTGTCCATAGGATTCTTGGATTGGATGGTCGTGGGAGTGCCGGTGTCTGTGGTCATGGTCCCTGTGTGCTGGTTCTTCCTCACACGCGCTTTTCCTCCAGAGAGGTTCTCGAAGGACCAGTTCAGGGCTATCGTCTCGCAGATCGAAGAGCAGGGACGCACAACATTGCAGGAGAAAAAAGCACTCGTTTTCGTCATCTTGTTGCCAGTCTTATGGATCGCAGGCAATTGGATTCCCGTGCTGAATGTGACCACTGTTGCTCTGCTGGGGCTCGTCGTAGCCTTCTTGCCCGGTGTGAGCTTGCTCACATGGAAGCAGTATCAACAATCGGTGCCCTGGGTGGTGCTGATCATGGTAGGTTGCATATTCTCTATGAGCAATCTGATGAAGAGCACCGGCGTCATCGACTTCATTGGAACGCTGATCAACGAAACGGGAATGTTCACGCTGCCATTTTCCTTGGCATTGTTGGTGTATCTGCTGTTCGCTTATGCCATTTTCACGCTATGTCCTGTTGGTGGAGTCTGGGAAGCGCTGTTCGTGCCTGTGCTCGTAGGCTTTTGCACTCAGTGTGGGTTCTCTCCGACCATTGCACCTTTCGCCATCCTGTTCGCGTTCGGCGGCAACTTCCTTCTCCCCATCAACCCTTTGAATATGTATTCCTATGCCTATGGGTACTTCTCTCCCGGAGAGCTCTTTCGGGCTGGGATCATCCCGGCATTGATACTGATAGTCCTCGATGCCTTATGGGTTCCTGCCATCGTCGGCATCTTGGGTCTATAGAGAGGGTGATCGGTTCCATGCTCCGTGTGCATAGAGGCGGTCAGAAGGATCCTTGAGTCTGAGGCGCCGATCAAATTCCCATTCGAGAAGAAAGGTTGTTCATGGCTAACTACCAAGAGTTCCTGGATAACATAGATCGAAAGGCATACCACGAGGGAGAATGGCAATGGGAGGAGGACGGTTACACCGTCACTCGAACCTACAACTATTCTGCCCCTGGCTGCCACGATTCCTGTGGCATCCTTGCGTACACAAAAGACAACAAGCTGGTCAAGGTAGAAGGCGATCCGCTTGATCCCTGCGTTAATGGCAAGCTGTGCATGCGGTGTCTGAACCTGCCCGAGGCGACGAATTATCCTACACGCCTTGCGTATCCCATGAAGCGCGCTCGCGAGGATCGCGGTAACGTGGATGCCTTCGAGCGCATCACCTGGGATGAGGCGTTGGATATCATCGAGGATTGGATCAAGGTCAATATCGATGATGCAGGATTTGGCCGCGAATCCATCATGGTGAATCATGGCACCGGTCGCAACATCAATTACCAAGTGCCGTTTTTGGGTGGTGCTTGTTTGGGCACTCCCAATGTAGGCGCTATCGGATTTTCCGGATATTCCTGCTATCTGCCGCGTGTCTGCGGTACTGCTGCCCCTATGGGTGATTTTCCGATCGTGGACGCATCGGAAGGCCACTCGGATCGTTATAACAACAAAGAATGGAAGCGACCAGACGTGCTTGTGGTCTGGGGTTGCGAACCTCTGCGCTCTAATGCAGATGGTTACATCGGACACTGGTTGGTGCAGTGCGTTCAGATGGGAACCAAGATCATCTCTATCGACCCGGTCCTCACTTGGTGGGGCGTCCGGGCTGCTTATTGGTTGGATCTGCGGCCTGGTACCGACTTGTGCATAGCACTGGCATGGCTGTATGTCATAACCCAAGAGGACTTGATCGACCGCGAATTCGTTGATCTGTGGTGTGCCTATTACGATGAGCTCAAGCAGTATTTGGCTGAGCCGAGCGAGAACAATGACATGATGGGATACACCCCCGCTTGGGCGGCGAAGGTGACTGGTGTGGACGAAGAGGTCATCACAGCTTCAGCGCGCATGTATGCTGAGGCTCAGCGAGGTGCCATTCAGTGGGGTTTGCCCTTCGATACCCAAGTGGATTCCATGCATGCCTGCTTGGCTGTATGCGATCTCATGGCTATCTGCGGCAATGTGGATCGCCCGGGCACCAACCTTCTCGTGCGAAATGCCTTCGAGATCAACCCTGGCTATGCTACGGCCAGCATGTATGCGAGCGCTGATGCGCAGGCGAAGAAGTGCACGTATAAGACGCTGCAAGAGCTGCAGGGCAAGGAGCCCAAGGCTGAACCGTTCATCGGCATGGCCGACTGCGATGCTATGGGCTACGCCATGGAAACCGGCAAGCCCTATCCCTTGAAGATGCTCTGGATCCAAGGTTCCAACACATACACTTGCAATGGTTTGGATACTGCTCGCATCTATCGCAATATCATGAATTTTGAATTCATTGTCGTTGCAGATCCTTATATGACTCCGACTGCTGCCGCCTTCGCGGATGTCCTCTTGCCGTTGAAGATGAGCATCGAGCGGGATTCTATGCGCGTATGGTGGACGCCCTTGCGTGCCATGAAGGCTGTGACTTCCTTCGGAGAATGCAAGTCCGATGAAGAGGTCATCGTTTGGTTGGGCAACCGTATGAATCCAGAGCTGTTCAATCGTCGTTGGCCCGATATCGATCACTTCATCCAGGATTATCTGGATACCGGATTCAATCTCATCAACCCTGATGGCACAGGATTGAAGACGGCAGGACGCAATAAAGCGGGTGCCGATGTGGTAGATGATCCCCATACCGAGTTCTATCGCAAGCATGGCGGCAAGAAGACGTTCATGGATCTGGTAGAGCAGGGCGGCCATGAGTATGATGAATTCAATGCTACCTACGAGAAGTACGCCAAGGGCCTGCTGCGCTCTGATGGCCAACCTGGATTCTCTACCCCTTCAGGACGCATCGAGCTGATCGCTCCCACCTATCAGGCGTGGGGTATCGATCCGTTCCCGAAGCACTACGAGAGCGTTGCTCAAGAACAGTGGATCTCAGATGAGGAGTATCGCGAGAAGTATCCGTTCACCATCATCAACGGTAGTCGTTCTTATGAATTCTTTCATTCTGAGAACCGCCAGCAGAAGACCATGCGCGAATTCCATCCCGTGCCCTATGTACAGGTATCAAAGCAAACTGCTGAAGAGTACAACCTAGCCGATGGTGAATGGATCTGGATAGAGAACCATGTGGGACGTTGCAAGCAGTGCGTGAAGATCAATCCCGCGTTACAACCAGAATACATCATCGCAGAGCATGGTTGGTGGTTCCCTGAGGGCGATGGCAATGCCCCTAGCCTCTTCGGTTCCTTCGATTGCAACATCAACAATCTCACCTATTCCTATGAGACAGGCGAGGGTGGCATCGGCGCTCCGTTCAAGAGCATAGTAGGTCGCATATACAAAGTGCAGGAGGGGGACACGCTTCCTAGTGTTCAGATCCTCGAAAAAGGCGGCTTCCGTGAGGTCCCGCCAGCGGGACAGAGCTAAGGAGGGCTCCTATGAAAGGGATACTTATCAACTATGAGTACTGTACTGGCTGCCATAGCTGCGAGGTGGCCTGCAAGAAGCATCTGGGGCTTCCTGAAGGGGAGTTCGGCATAAAGCTCACTGAGGTGGGACCCTATGAATACGATGGGAAGACCGGTGAGGAGCGCTGGGAGTGGACTTGGAGCCCTGTGCTCACCAAGGCATGCGATCTATGTGCAGACAGGACCGAGAAGGGCAAGATGCCCATGTGCGTCCAGCACTGCCAAGCTTGGTGCATGTACTACGGCGAGGTGGAGGAGCTGGCCACTAAGATGGACGGCGTCACCCGCTGGTCGCTCATGACCCCCGCTACCGCCTAGCTTATTCCCCATTGCGCTAGGCGATTCTCGAGGCTGCTCGTCTTGCAGGCGAGCAGCCTCATCCTATTCGACGATCGTGCGGTACGAGCAAGTGAGAAGGAGTTCTGATGTGCGGCTACGTATGCTGCAACTGTGGCAAATGCAAGGGAAAGAGCAATTTTGCGAAGTCGGCAGGCACCTGCTTCTCCTGTGGCACCGCTAATGATCCAGCGGTCCAGGTATGCTCGGTGTGCGGCACCACTCTGATCGCTCCTCCGGGTCAGAGTGGTTATGGGACCCAATTCAAGAAGAGGAGCACCTGAATGGGTAAAGAGGGATCCGTTCTGCTGGAATTCGACTATGGAACTGAGATGGCGGTCGATCGGGACGTGGATGCATTCGAGCGATTCTATCGTACCCGCTTCGAGGCAAAGGCCCTGGCCTCCTTCGTTGATCGCACCCGGCGTCGATCTCGAATATGCGGCATGCTCTTGTGCTTTGTCATGGCCCTCTTGTTCATTCCGGTACTGGTGAATGCCTCATCTATCTTCGCCTATATCCTGCTCTGCATGGGCTTAGGTCTAGGCGGAGTGGGGGTTTTCCTCTTGACGAGGTCGGCTCGTAGCGAGGCTTACTGCAGAAAGAATCTCGATAGGCTGTTGGAGAACGAGTTCGCTGCTACTCGTTCCATAACCAAGCGATGTTTTCATGTTAGCTGCACCGAGGAGGGTGTTGAGGTGCGTTTTGGCTCACGTTCTTCGGTAAAGCAAAAGCGATTCCGCTCTTATGAGGATATCGAACGAGCGTATGTAACCGATGAGCTCCTGTTCATTCCGGGCCTCACCTGGCTGTGCCGTTTTCAACTCAGTGATGATCAGTTCAGAGAGCTTTGCGCGCTTCTGCAGAGATACACCTTTTTGGAATATGAAAAGGATGACGGGTGCGGACCTCCCTTATAACGCATGTGAACATCAGTGCAGTGCATGGCGGTATCTACCAAGAATGCTCGGTAGAGTACGGTTTTAGACGTTGCTGAACTGTTACTTCGCCCTTTATAATGCAGTGGATTATACCAAGTTCGTCTGCTGCGAGGGGATAGGGTAGCTGCGGGTGCTCGAACAAACGAAGCTGACAATGCACAAAGCCGGGCGCGTCGCCATTTCCGTGCTGCTTACGGGCGCGCTGCTCATGCCCGCGTTCCCGCTTTCCGAAGTGCTGTCTGCCTACGCTGATCCTGTGTCTTCTAGTGTGGCAGTCGAAGCGCCATCAAACCAAGAGGCTCGATCTTCCACGAGTTTTCCGGTGGGCCGTATCAATATGGACGTGCCGCTTGACGGTACGCTGATCGTTGCCCAGGGTCAGACGCAAAGTCCGCTCGCCACCCAACAGACCCAGCAGACGGCCCCGCAAAAAACCGAGGAAGAAAAGCAGGCCATACTGGATAGTTACCTGGCCGATGGCACCATCACCGAAGACGACCTAGACAACGAGTTCATCGTCAGCTCGCTCACGGGGTCGTACCTTGAGCAAAATGGCGATGGGAGGGGGTCGGCCTCAGGAGCAGCTGTTCCCGAGGCTGGCCCTGAAGATGCGTGTGGCAATTGCCTTGACGAGGACGGTAGTCTCTCGGGCGAAGTAGAGGAGCGTTTGTCGCAGGACGACGAAGCCGTCCAGGCTGCGCTCGAAGCCCTCGCACAAGGGCCTACCTACGAAGACGTCCTTGCCGCCGAGGAGGCGCGCAAGGCCGAAGAGGAAGCGGCCATTCCCCACGACGAGTCCCTTTCGCCTGGCGAGGTTGTCACGAAGCAACCCTACGTCGCGGGCGGTGCGAACGGGAGCGGCGCCAGGCCGGATATCATCTCCGCTACGGTGCGTCTGTGTGCAATGGATGAGGAGCCTGTTGCCTATGGGGGCGCCATCGGTGCCGCCCAGGCCAGCTTCGCCGAAGCCGCCGCCCAGGCAAGTCCTGCCGCTGCGCCCCGCGGTGCCTATTCGCCCGAAGTCGTGGTGAAGAACGTCCAGTCCGTTGCTCTGTGCACCAGGACCGGAAGCATTCGCACCGGAGCATTCTTCATGAGCAGCGTGAAGAACAACGCCCACGAGTACACGGTACGCGTCAGGGCCTACAACATGCCGGAGTTCTACAGCCCCGTCGTTGACGCACGTTGGAGCGGCGGCAAGGGCTATCTCACCCTTCGGCTGCCTGCTTCCATCGACGGGGAGGAGCGGCACTTCGAGGTCTTCTACTCGAATGTGGACGGGGATGGCTATGTGTGGAACGTAAGCGGCCAGCCCACGGTGAACGATGCCACCGTGAAGGCCGAGCTTGCGAACACCCCCGGCTATGTGGCCGCGCGCGAGTACGCCTATCTCAACGCCTACAAGCTGGCCCCCTTCGCCTCCTACGAGGACATCGTGAAGTCGGGCAACGCTATGCCG
>CAJURZ010000011.1:63474-71283 GCA_910588905.1 uncultured Eggerthellaceae bacterium | reverse complement strand
ATCCACATGGGTGTAGATCTGCGTGGTGGATATGTCCGAATGACCCAGTATCTCTTGGATCACCCGCAGGTCAGCACCCCCATTCAGCATATGGGTAGCGAACGAATGGCGAAGGGTGTGAGGATGCAGCCCCTTGATCCCGACGGCCTCCCCTGCCGCTCCTACTATCTTATAGAGCCCTTGGCGCGTGATGCGGCGTCCTCGCTGGTTCAAGAAGACCGCTCTCAGGCTATCGGCATCCGCAGTGGTGGCCCGAAGGGATATCTGCGCCCGAGCGCTGCCCAGATAGGCTCCCATGGCTTCCAGTGCCGTGCCCGAGAGGGGCACCAGGCGCTCTTTGCTCCCCTTCCCGATGACGCGCAGGAACCCCTCCTCCAAGAATACGTTCTGCACATCCAACCCACAGACCTCACTGGCTCGCAGCCCGCAACCATAGAGCACCTCCAACAGGGCCCGGTCCCGTACTCGGGGAGGCTCAGGCTCATAGATGGAATCCAGCAGCTTGCAGGCCTCTTCGATGGAGATCACATCCGGGAGGCGATCGGGGGTGTTCGGCATGGGAATGGGAGCTGTCGGGTTCTTCGCCGCAAAGCCCTCGGAGAGACAGAACCGATGGAATCCCTTGAGGGCTGATAGACGCCGCTTCACTGTGGTAGGAGCCTCTCCCGCCTTGAAGAGCGACTGCTGGAAAGCGGAGACATCATCAGGGGTCACGGCATCCACAGCCCTCTTCGAGGCGTCTTCCAAGAAGATCCGATACCGCTCCAAGTCCCGCTCATAGCCTTCCAGGGTACTGGCAGCCAACCCACGCTCGATGCGCAGGTACAACAGATATTCGCTCATGGCTGACCCAAGGTCCATGGAAGGTGACCATCCTCCTCTTAGCCGCATCCAACCCCCTGATGCTGGATGGCGGCGCGAATGATAGCACGCTTTTACAGCTCCTTAACAGATGCGCAGGCCTTGAGCATCTATAATCAGCACTAGCGAATATCCCGCCCATCTCCTCAGGAGGTCCCATGAGGACAGGTTTCGATAACGAGAAGTACATCACCCTCCAGGCCGAGCATATCAAGGAGCGCATCGACCGCTTCGGCGGCAAGCTCTACTTGGAATTCGGCGGGAAGCTCTTCGATGACTATCACGCCTCCCGGGTGCTGCCCGGCTTCGAGCCTGATTCCAAGATCCGGATGCTGCAATCCATGGCCGATGACGTTGAGATCGTGATCGCCATCAACGCCAACGACATAGAGAAATCGAAGATCCGCGGGGATCTGGGCATCACCTATGACGAAGACGTGCTGCGGCTGATGGACATCTTCCGCTCTATGGGGTTCATGATAGGGAGCGTGGTCATCACCCGCTATGAGAACCAACCGGATGCAGACGCCTTCCGACGCCGCATCACGGATATGGGCATCGTGAGCTATCTGCACTACCCCATTGCCGGGTATCCCCACGATATAGACCATATCGTGTCCGAAGAGGGATTCGGGCGCAATGAGTTCATCGAGACCACCAAGCCGTTGGTGGTGGTGACCGCTCCGGGACCCGGGTCAGGGAAGATGGCCACCTGCCTCTCCCAGCTCTACCACGAGTTCAAGCGCGGGATCGTGGCGGGCTATGCCAAGTACGAGACATTCCCCGTCTGGAACCTCCCGCTCACCCATCCCGTGAACATAGCCTACGAGGCTGCCACAGCTGACCTGGATGACAACAACATCATCGACCCGTTCCATCTGGATGCCTATGGCAAGACCACCGTCAACTACAACCGGGACGTAGACATCTTCCCGGTGCTACGCTCCACCATGGAGCGCATCATGGGAGAGTGCCCCTATAAGAGCCCGACGGACATGGGGGTCAACATGGCGGGGCTGGCCATCGAAGATGACGAAGCCTGCCGCCGAGCTGGCGAAGAGGAGATCGTGCGCCGCTATTTCACGGCCGCCACCGAGGTGAAGCGCACGGGTTCTGGTCAGAGGGCCCTCGAGAAGATCGAGATCCTCATGAACCAGGCGGATATCACCACGAACCTCTCGCCCGCGCGCTCCGCGTGCCTGCTCAAAGCTGAGATGACCGGCGGACCCGCCGGAGCCATGGTGCTCCCGGACGGTTCGGTGGTCACCGGAAAGACAGGGAACCTCCTGGGGGCGGCATCGGCTCTTCTGATGAATGCGCTCAAGGGGGTATCCGGCGTAGATGATGATGTGGATGTCATCTCCGATGACGTCCTGGAGCCCATCTGCCACTTGAAGACGGAGCACCTGGGCAACACCAACCCGCGCCTCCATTCCGATGAGACGCTCCTGGCGCTTTCGGTGAGCTCGTCTACGAACCCCCTAGCCGAACGGCTGATAGACAATGCCGATAAGCTCCGGGGTTGCGACGCCTATTTCACGGTCATCATATCCGGGACCGACGAGAAGCTCTACCGCACCCTGGGGGTCAACGTCTGCTGCGAACCGAAGTTCGAGTCCCATCGGTATTACCACAAGTAGGTCCCTGATGCGGACCGCCTCCAACGAGGCCATCCGCATCGTGAGCAGGCTGCAGGATCGAACTACAGGATGGCCCGGCCTCGTAGGATGACCTGAACGATATCCAAGGTGTCCTCATCCAAGATGACCGCATCGGCCACATGACCCTCTTGGATGCTGCCGTATTCGCCCTCTATCCGGATGGCCCGCGCCGGATTGATGGTGGCCGCCTTCACTGCGCTCACGAGCGGGATATCCATCTCCTTCACCGCTACGCGGAAGCAGCGCATGAGATCGCTCACAGACCCGGCTAAGGCTCCATTGGCGATGCGCGCTTCAGGGCCCCGAACAGTGACGTCTTGGCCTCCCAGGTCATAGGTGCCGTCCTCAAGCCCCGCCGCGCGCAGCGTGTCAGAGATGAGGATCATCCGGTCATCGCCGAACATATTGAACGCCAAGCGCACCATGGACGGATGGATATGCACCCCGTCTGCGATGATCTCAGCGGTAACGTCATCGCGCTCAGCCGCTGCCGGGATAGGGCCAGGCTTGCGGTGGTGCATGGGGTCCATGGCGTTGTAGAGATGGGTCAGATGACGCGCACCCTTTTCGAAGGCATGACGCGCTGCGTCATAGTCGGCACAGGAATGGGCAATGGATATCCGCACCTCATCCTTCATCTCCTCGATGAAGGCATCGGAACCGGGCTCCTCAGGGGCTATATCCACCAGCTTGATGAGCCCATCCGCCATGGATTGCAGCTGCTTGAATTCATCCGCATCGGGATTGCGAACGTATTCCGGGTTCTGCGCCCCTACCTTCGAGGGAGAGATATAGGGGCCTTCCAGGTTGATGCCCACAAGATCAGCCTCATTGCAGGCTGGATCGAAGCTACGAGCCACCTCCATGGCGGCAGAGAGCTGCTCGAAGGAAAGGGTCATGGTAGCGGGGCATACCGCCGTGATGCCCCGGGAGGCCTCATAGGCTGTAAGGGCATGGAGCCCCGCTTCGTCCCCGTCGCTGATGTCCCCCCCTGCTGCGCCATGGAAGTGTATGTCCACCAAGCCGGGGATGACGATGCACCCCTCAGCGCTGATATTCGCCCCCTCACCCTTCGCAGCGGCGAACCTGTCCTCCTTGACGAAGACATCCTTGGTTTCGAACCCGTTCCCGTAGAACACCTTGCCACCAGTGATGGCGGCCACCTGATCACAGTTACCCATGACGATCCCTTTCCTTTCTCAGACACCCAGGGGCAGTGAGAGCCCCAGATGTTCGTAGGCCCTCGGCGTTGCCTGGCGCCCCTTTGGCGTACGTACGATCAATCCCTGCTGCATGAGATAGGGCTCATAGACATCCTCTATGGTGTCAGTCTCCTCAGAGAGGGCCGAGGCCAATGTGGTGAGGCCCACTGCCCTACCCGAGAACTGCACGCAGAGCACTTCGAGCACCTTGTTGTCCATGGCATCCAGCCCCAAGCTGTCCACCTCGAAGAACTGGAGCGCCTCAGCGGCTATCGATTCGGTGATGGATCCCCCGGCCCTGACCTGCGCCCAATCCCGCACCCGCTTGAGCATGCGGTTCGCCAAGCGCGGCGTACCCCGCGACCGGCGCGCTATCTCCAGAGCCCCCTTCTCGTCCACGTCTACCTCCAGAATGGAAGCGGAGCGCTTCACGATGCCCGCCAGCTCTTCTGGCGTGTAATACTGCAGGCGGAAGGCGATACCGAACCGGTCTCGCAAGGGTCCAGTGAGAAGCCCTGTGCGCGTGGTGGCTCCGATCAACGTGAACTGAGGGATATCCAAGCGAATGGAACGAGCAGCCGGGCCCTTGCCCACTACGATATCCAAGGAGAAATCCTCCAAGGCCGGATAGAGCACCTCCTCCACCGCCCGGTTCATGCGGTGGATCTCATCGATGAAGAGGACGTCCCCTGCCTCCAGATTGGTGAGGATGGCCGCCAAGTCTCCCGTACGCGCGATGGCAGGCCCGCTGGTGGTGCGGATGTTGCATCCCAGCTCATTGGCCACCACCACGGCCAGAGTGGTCTTGCCCAAGCCCGGAGGGCCTGAGAACAAGATGTGGTCAGGAGTATCCTTGCGGTCTTGGGCCGCCTGGATGAGGATGGATAGGGACTCCTTCACCTTCGTCTGGCCCACGTAATCAGCCAGCATCTTCGGACGCAGGGACCGATCGATGGTGATGTCCTCTTCGCAGAGCGTTGGATCCACGCCCCGCGGCTCAAGCTCGGGCTTCGCAGCCTTCTGATGGGCGCTGGCAGCCTCGAAGACCATGCCCTCTATCTCTATGTCATCTCTCAAGCGAACCTTCGACCTTCTCTTGATCAGGGCCTTCGACCCCAAGCTCCCGTTAAGCGCCTACCCTCTTCAGGGCATATTGTAGCAACAGCTCTTCTGAGGCATCTACAGGGGCACCCTGGAGAGCAACGTCTATCTCTGCCTTCGTGAACCCCATGGACAAGAGCGCGTCCACCGCGTTCTTGAAGGCATCCGAGCGCTTCTGCAGCCCAGGCGCATCATCTGACGCCAGGGAGGGCAATGACCCCTTCAGCTCCAACACCATGCGCGAAGCCGTCTTCTTCCCGATGCCTGGGATCTTGGAGAGGGCCTTCACGTCCTCAGCCATGACCGCCGCAGAGAGCTCTTCGGGAGACAGCGCCGAAAGCGCGCCGAGAGCCATCTTCGGCCCGATGCCGCTCACTGCTATCAGAGCCTTGAACAGCGCCTCTTCCTCAGGCTCGATGAAGCCATAGAGGACAACGCCACTATCCGACACGGAAAGATAGGTGATCACATGGGCTTGGCTGCCCTCAGCGGGCAGCAGGGCGACCGAAGACGCGGACATGAGCAGCTCATAACCCACCCCCGATACGTTCAGCACCGCCCCCGTTGATGACTTGAGCGCCACCGTGCCCTCTAGAAAGGCTATCATCGACCGTCCTCCTTCTCCTATGAGCCAACCAGCACGTTACGTGCTGGAGCGCGCTAGTTCCAGAAAGCGCTTCTCCGCCTGGGCGTAACCGTCATGGGTGGTATAGCAGATGGCGGCTGCCAGCGCATCAGCAGCATGATCGGGGTTGGGCACCTCTTCAAGGCGAAGCGTTCGCTGGACCATGTACTGCACCTGCTCCTTGTCTGCAGTGCCGAAGCCCACGACCGCCATCTTTATCTGGTTGGGCGTGAATTCCGCAACCTCCAAGCCGCATTCTGCGCAAGCCACGAGGGCTGCACCCCGAGCCTGTCCGGTGCCGAAAGCGGCTGTGACGTTCTGCCCGAACCAGACCGTTTCGATGCCCACGCAACTGGGCTTGAAGCGCGTTGCCACTGCCAGGACCTGATCATGGATCTTCTTGAGCCGCAAGGAGAGCTCGGTCTTCTTCGAAGTGGCCACGCAGCCATAGGCCACACAGGAGAGCTGCGTGCCGCTCTGCTGCACGATCCCCCAACCCGTGTTGGCAAGCCCCGGGTCTATTCCCAAGACGATCCTGTCCATGTCCCTCCTGCCTGGCTCATCCGATGCATCCCATGATAGTACATATGTTTGCTATGAGCACCGTCGATCTTCCCGTCGCACCGAGAAGGGCAGCACGGGCAACCCTTCCCCACCGATGGCATCCGTGATATACAATGCCCCCATCCTCTCTGAAAGGATGCCCTTTGATCACTGTGCAGGATATCGTCGAACTCCCCGTCTTCGAGAGGATCTGGCTCGCCTGTCCCTGCGAAGGCTACGAGAGCCGCCCGGTCATCAATTGTGGGACGCTCGATTACGAACCTTTCTTCGACAGCTATGAGGTCTTCATCCCGGGTGAATGCATCTTCACCACCCTGGGTTTCGCCCAAGCCGATCCCGATCTTGCCGAAGAGGCCCTCCTGAAGCTGATCGGTCGCAACGTGGCCGCCATCACCATCAAGCCTGTCGCCCTGAAGGAGGTCACCGAACCCGTAGCGAAGGCTTCGGCCGCATCAGGCGTTCCCATCCTGTTCTATGAGGGTAAATACATGGAGCGGATCATCACCGAAGCCATGAACCTCATCGACCACGACCGCGAATCCTCCAAGCAGAGCGCCTTGATCGGATCGCTCCTGGAGCCTTCCGACGGCGCCCATGTCCGCAACACCATCTTCCAGATAGCGAATGCCACGGGAGGCGCCCTCCAATGCATCGCACTGACGGCGGCCGATGATGACGAAGCGGCTCAACGAGCGCTGAAGGGAGCGCTTGCGGAGGTGCTCAGCGAATACGCCCAGCGTTTCCCCGATGTCGAAGGATGCTCTACGGGCTCATACAAGGGCACCCTCATGGGGTTCATCTCCTTCTCACGCAAACCGCAGACCGTCATCACCATAGACGAGGCGAACCTGGCTCGTCTCGTGGAGCAGCTGGGAGACGTTCGCTGCGGCATCTCCCAAGAGATGCCCCTAGAAGAGGGCGATCTTGCCATTCGCCAGGCATTGGCTGCTCTGAGGACGGCGCGCATCGAGCAGGCTCAGGCCATGCGATGGTCTCAGCTGCGCCTGGATGCCTTCCATGCCGCGGCGTCCACTGACCGCCTCTTCGCGAGGACCGCTCAGCACATCTTCGACCTCTTAGACGAGCACGACCGCCTCCATGGGAGCAATCTCCATGAGACAGCCGAAGCCTATGCGCTCTCCTTCGGCGATATGAAGGAAACAGCGGAGTTGCTCTACCAGCATCCCAACACGGTCCGGTATCGCATCAAGAAGATCAAGGAAGCCACTGGCTGCTCTTTCCTGAGCGATCGGGAGCTCACCCTCGTCCTCATGATGGCGCGCATCGCCCAGGGGCGCCTCTAGGACTCAGCGGCTGCTCTTGTGCTCTCGCACAATGAAGGCGCCTCATCTTTGCACGATCCACGAAACCTCCAGCACCCTATCTCCGTAGACTCTTCTTCGTCAGTGATGCAGACCACATCTGAGAAGGAGATAGAGATGATGAAGATGAACACCCTCGATACCATAGACGCGAAGTATTGCGCAGGCCTGATGGACAGGTTCGCGAACATGGGCATAAGCCAGGCGGCCGCAAGCTCAGCCATCGGCAACATGATCGAGAAGGATGCCGTACCCACGAGCAACATCTACATGGCAACCCCCTCGATGTTCCCGTCCACGATCACTGCGAGCCCGGAATTCACCCCCAGCCTGGCCCCGAGCCTATCATAGGGTGTACATGAGAAGAGGCGGAGGTGATGGCACCCCCGCCTCTTGAGCGTAGCCTGAGGCAACTACTCGGAAGAGCCTGATCTACTCGATCGGGCTCTTCGCGTCCTTGGAGCCTTCGACCC
>CAJURZ010000011.1:0-63464 GCA_910588905.1 uncultured Eggerthellaceae bacterium | reverse complement strand
AGATAGGCCCAATAAACCTCGACATCCGCCTTCATCTCTTCGATGATATGCTCATTGCCGGGCTTGAACAGATGCTTGAAGCGGCCCTGGGGCTTCAAGAACTCCTCCAAGGGCTTCAGTTTCTTCTCCTTGACGGGAGTGAGCTTCCATACACCGTCCTCGACCTCGAACAGGGGCCAGAACTTCGTATCCACCGCCAAGCGGCAGATCTCGGCCGTCTGATCAGAGGCGACACGCCAACCGCGCGGGCAGGGTGCCAGCACGTTCAAGAACGCCGGGCCCTCCACTGCGAAGGCCTTCTCGGCCTTGGCCACGAGATCCTTCCAATGGCCCACAGTGGATTGCCCCACATAGGGAACCCCATGGGCAGCGATGATGGAGGTCAGATCCTTGCGCACCTGAGGCTTACCCTGTTCCACCTTGCCCACCTCAGCGGTGGTGGCCCAAGCCCCCTTCGGGGTAGCTGAGGAGCGCTGGATGCCGGTGTTCATGTAAGCGCCATTGTCGTAGCAGACATAGACCATGTCATGACCGCGCTCCATGGCACCGGAAAGCGACTGCAAGCCGATGTCATAGGTGCCGCCATCGCCACCGAAGGCGACGAACTTCATCTTCTTGTTCGCCGGGATCTTCCCTGCGCGCTGCATGCCCTTGAAGGCTGCCTCCACACCGGAGACGGTAGCCGCGGAGTTCTCGAAGGCGTTATGGATGAAGGGTACGTTCCAGGAATCATACGGGTAGATGGTGGTAGAGACCTCCAAGCACCCGGTGGCGCAACCCACCACCGGCATGGTGTCCTCGGGTACCCCCATGAGCACCTGACGCACGGCCATGGAAGCACCGCAACCACCGCAAAGCCGATGGCCCGGAGCCAGCATCTCCGGTCTCTTCGAAAGATCCTTTATGCTAGCCATTCGTTCTCAGCCCCTTCCGCTTCCTGCATGCCCAGATAGGTCAGCTGACCGCTTGGCGCCGCACCGCTTGCCAGCTTCTCCAGGTTGGCGTAGACGCTCATCACCGTTTCGTTGGTGAGGTCATTGCCGCCTAGACCGTAGATATAGTTGTGCATGGGGATGTTGACCCCTTCAGCGTAGAGTGCGCTCATGACGTCCACCGCCAAAGGTCCGAACTGGCCGCCGATGGAATCCGCCCTGTCCATGATGGCGATAGCCTTGGCACCCTTGCAAGCCGAAGCGATCTGCTTGGCCGGGAATGGGCGGTATACCCGGGGACGCACGACGCCCACCTTCTTACCCGCGGCCCGAAGCTCACGGCCCACATGGCGCATGTTGCCCGCAGCGGATCCCAAGACCACCACGATGAGATCCGCGTCCTCGGTCTCCCAGGTGTCCACCAGCTGGAAGGGACGGCCGCATTCCTCGGCCCAGGCGTTGCCCACCTTCTCTATGATGGAAAGCGAATCCTGGCAGGCGCGACGCAGCACCGCCCGAGACTTCATGTAGGAAGACCCGTTGGCGAACATGCCCGCTCCGATAGGATCGGTGCTGGTCAAAAGACCATTCACCGGTTCATAGCTGCCCACGAACTTGGCAACGGTCTCATCATCCTCCATGACGCAGCGCTCCATGGCGTGGCTGGTGATGAAGCCATCCAGCGTGGTCATCACCGGCAGTTGGACGTCCTTGTCCTCCGCTATGGGGAAGCTGATGACGGTGTTGTCATAGGCCTCCTGAGCTGTTTCGGCGAAGAAGATGATCCAGCCGGTATCTCGGGCGCCCATGACATCAGAGTGGTCCCCATGGATGTTGATAGGAGCCGAAAGGGCGCGATTGGCATTCGCCATGACGATAGGGAGCCTCATGCCTGCGGCGATGAACAGCTCCTCCCACATGAGCGCCAATCCCTGGCTGGCCGTGGCCGTAGCAACGCGAGCTCCGGCCGCAGAAGCGCCCACACAGGCGGACATGGCTGAATGCTCGGACTCAACGGTCACGAATTCGGTGGTGACCAGACCGTTGGCCACGTACTTCGCGTAATTCTCGACGATGGTTGTCTGGGGCGTGATGGGGTACGCCGCCATGACATCCGGGTTCGCCTGGCGCATTGCCTCGGCGATCATCTGATTGCCGGTAGCGGAGAACGGCTTCGAAGCGGTCATCTACCTCACCCCTTCCGCTTCATCCTCGCGGATGAAGTCCAGGGCGTCGAAGCGGCACTCATGGACGCAGACGCCGCATCCCTTGCAGTGGTCATAATCGATGCCGGTCATAGTGCCATCCTGAACCTGGATAGAGGAATCAGGACACACCACCCAACACATCATGCAGCTGGTGCACTTATCCGCATCCCAGACGGGACGCATGGAGCGCCAGCCGCCGGTGATGTATTCGCGGGATGTGCCAGCATTGCAGATGAGGCCCTTCGGGAAGTCCTCAGGCTTCCAATCCTCGAATGTGGAGAGATCGGGCATCTTCATGCTACATGCACCTCCTCATAGGCTCTGTCCACCGATGCCAGGTTCGCATCGATCATCTCTTGAGAGAACTTCTTGCCGAACGTCTCCACCAGACGCTCCTTCACAGCCTCCACCGGTACCACACCGGTCACCTGGGAGAGAGCGCCCACGATGGGCGTGTTCGGGATATCGCGCTTGATGGTATCCAGGGCGATACCGGAGGCATCTACGATGGCCACCTTCACGCTAGCGGGCGCATGGAGCGCAGATACCGCCGTAGCAGCGTCCATCTCGGTGTTCAAGATGATGCACCCATCCTCGCGGATGCCTTCAGCCACATCGACGGTGTCGAGCAGCGTGTCGTCGAGCACGACGACGATATCAGGGTTCACGATGGTGTTGTGAACCTCGATGGGGGAATCGCTCACGCGGGTGTAGGCCTTCAGCGGCGCACCCGTGCGCTCGGGACCGTACTCTGGCATGGCCTGGATATAGGCCCCTTGCAGAAGCGCCGCGTCTGCCACCAGCTTGGCGGCGGTCACAGCACCCTGACCAGCCCGGGCATGCCATCGGATCTCAGTCAGCTTGGACATTCCTCTCCTCTCGTTGCTCTTCTCAAAAGGTCGTGCCCACCATGCTCACAGGGAACATGGGGTATCGATCGCTCAGAATAGGCAAACATCTGCCCAGAAGCGAACGCGAAGATGATAACAATATGGCAACGATGAGCATCGCACCTGAGAGGACGCAAGCAGACGAGCGGGATGAACCCAGAAGGTAAATGGGGGATACCCTGCACCTTCACCTCCGGTGAGCGGTAGCTTGGGAGAGGTCGTGGGTTTTCAACGATGAGGACGCGAACGCTTCCCTTTGATCCTGTTTTCGCGCATAATAGCGAACCGTATAAAAAGCACGCGCGCGTGCGCGAGCTTTAAAAGGGGCTGGCGCCCCACCGACCTTAGTTGGAGGGAACTATGGAACAACCGAAACTGACTCGCCGAGGATTCCTGGCAGGGACGGCAGCCACAGGTGCTGTCGCGGCGCTCGCCCTAAGCGGGTGCGGCTCTAAGGAAGCATCCAGCTCGTCTAGCTCCGCAGCTGACAACTCCACCCCGGCCGAGTCCATCTTCGCAGCTTGTGCCTACTCATCCACGAACTGCAACCCCATCGGCAACAGCTCCGCTCTGATGCTCGCCGCAACCTGGCATGTGTTCGAGGGCCTCTATGATCTAGACCTCCACAATTACACCACCTATACCGCACTGGCTGATGGTGAGCCCGTCCAGGTATCAGACACCGTTTACGAAGTGGGTCTGCGCGAGGGTGCAAAGTTCTCTGATGGCACGGATGTTACCTCCGCTGATGTTGTGAAGTCCTTCGAAGCCAACATGGCCGATGACACCTATGGTGCCTTCCTCTCCTTCATCGAATCTGTAACTCCCAAGGATGACAAGACGGTCACCATCACCCTGAAGTATCCCTTCGCGTCCCTCCTCAAGGGCCGCCTGTCCGTTGTTAAGATCTTCCCGGCCGCTGCCACCGAAGATCAGCTGAAGACCATGCCCATCGGCACCGGTCCTTGGATGTATGACACCATTAACGGTGACGACGGCGGTACCATCACCTTCAAGCCGAACCCGAACTACAACGGCACTCTCCCGGCCACTTGTGAGCAAATGGATTGGAACGTCCTGCTCGATGCTACCTCCCGTACCACAGCCATCACCGACGGCTCTGTTCAGGTCATCGAGAACGTGCCCGACACCAACGCTGACCAGATCGCCGCCTCCGGAGCTACCGTGGAATACGTTCCCGGCTTCGCCCTGCCCTTCCTCATGTTCAACACGAAGAAGGCTCCTTTCGACGACGTCCGCGTCCGTCAAGCGTTCTACTACGCCATCGACGTCGAGAAGCTCATCGCCAATCAGATGGATGGCCATGCCGCGCCTGCAACGTCCTTCCTGCCTGAGGCCTACTCCAACTACCATCGCGCTTCCACTGTCTATTCCCATGACGTGGACAAGGCTAAGGCGCTCTTGGCTGAGGCCAACCAGTCCTCCATCACCTGCGAGCTCATGGTCAACAACAACTGGGTCTCCGCTTTGGCAGCCCAGATCAAGGAAGACCTGGCTGCTGCAGGCATCGAAGTGACCATCAATGAGACGAAGATCGACTGGGCAGCCCTTGCGCCGTCTGAGGAGATTCTCCCCTACGATGTCATGCTCACCCCAGGTGATCCGTCTTGCTTCGGCAATGACCCCGACCTCCTCATGACCTGGTGGTATGGTGACAACGTTTGGACCCAGGGTCGCTCCTGCTGGAATACCACTCCTGAGTGGGCTGAGCTCCAGACGCTGCTCCAGAGCGCACGCGAGGAGGCCGACGCTGCAAAGCAGCAGGAGATCTGGAATCAGTGCTTCGACCTCATCGCCGAGAACGTGCCGCTGTATCCGCTCTTCCATCGTGAGACCGGCACCGCTTACACTGCTGAGAAGCTGGAAGACTTCGCCCCCATCTCCACCACGGGCCTCGTATTCCTGGGCACCACGCCGCTGCAGTAAGAACACCTTTGCTTGACAGCGAAGTCGCTTACGAAAGGGCCTGCATCATGCAGGCCCTTTCCCTTTCCCGCTATACCATTCAAAGGGTCTATGAGGTAAACTGAGACCAGCGTAGCAGTTCAATGCAAGCGTCGAGAGAGGAGGGAATGTGAATAACCTGTTGAGGCTCATCGGCAACCGCATCCTATGGCTACCGGTAATGATCCTAGGCGTCACTATTCTCGTATTCTTCATCATGTCGCTCTCTCCCATCGACCCAGCCTATTCGGTCCTTGGAGAGAACGCCACGGAGGCCCAAGCCCAAGCCTATCGTGAAGAGAACGGCCTGAATGACCCCATCATCGTTCAATACGGCAACTTCATGTTGGGTATGCTCCAGGGAGACCTGGGCACCTACGGAGCTTCCCGCGCCAGCGTGACCACCCGCGTCATGGAAGCGCTCCCCATCACGCTTCAGCTGACTTTCCTCGGCCTCATCTTCGGTGTGGTGGTAGCCGTCATCCTCGGTGTCATCTCTGCTCTTTATAGAGATAGATGGCCTGACCAGATCATCCGCATCTTCTCCATCGCCTGCATCGCAACGCCTTCCTTCTGGCTGGCAGTGCTCTTGATCTTGGCGTTCCAAGGCATCCTCCCCGCATCAGGCAAGCTGCCTGATCTCATGGTAGACCCAGGCGGTTGGTTCATGCGCATGCTCTTGCCTGCCATCTCTCTCGGCGTACCCGTAGCTGGTCAGCTCACCCGTGTGGTCCGCACCTCCATGGTGGAGGAACTGGATAAGGACTATGTGCGCACCGCTTTGGGTGCAGGCATCCCGAAAAGCGTCGTCGTGGCCCGCAACGTGCTTCGCAACGCGCTCATCACCCCGGTGACCGTGCTCGGCCTACGCATCGGCTACCTCATCGGTGGCGCCGTCATCATCGAGGTCATCTTCAATCTGCCTGGCATGGGCATGGCCATCGTGTCCGGCATTCAATCAAATTACATCTATCTGGTACAAGGCGTCGTGCTCACGGTAGCCGTCGCCTTCATCATCATCAATATCATCGTTGACATGCTCTATATCCTCATTGATCCGCGGATCAGGAGTGTGTAGCCATGACAGGAAACGACAATCTCATGACAACCCATATCGACGATGCCAATCGCGACGAGATGCTAGCCCAAGGGGCCAGCGGTGGCGGTGGCGCAACCCCCAAGAAACCCGGCTTCACCGACCCGAAGCTGCGCGAGAAGACGACAGAGAAGCTGGAAGGCACAGTGCGCTTCCGACGCTGGAGATCCATGACCATAGGCGCCCGCATATCCCTGATCATCCTCGTGTGCATCGTGCTCGTTGCCATCTTCGCCAACTTCCTGGCACCCCATAACCCCTATGAGATCTTCACAGCCCGTCAAGCCCCAGATGGCACATTCCCCTTCGGTACGGATGACAAAGGTCGCGACGTCCTCTCTCGCATGATGTACGGCGCCCGGTACTCTTTGGTCATAGGCCTTGGAGCCACCGCATTCGCGCTTATCTTCGGTTCCATCATCGGTTCCCTGGCTGCCATCGTGCGCTCATGGCTGTCTAACCTCATCATGCGTATCTTGGACATCATCATGTCCTTCCCGGGCATCGCCTTGGCCGCCACCTTCGTCATCGTGTTCGGCAATTCCGTGCCCTCGCTCATCTTCGCCATCGGGTTCCTCTATATACCCCAGATCGCTCGTATCGTACGCGCGAACGTGATGAGCGAATACAACCAGGATTACGTGCGCGCCGTCATCGTATCCGGCGCTCGGGCGAACTGGATCCTGGTCAAGCACGTGATCCGCAATTGCATCGCTCCCGTGCTCGTATTCACCATCGTGTTGGTGGCTGACGCCATCGTCTTCGAGGCATCCCTGTCGTTCATCTCCGCAGGCATCCCAGAACCAACACCCACCTGGGGCAACATCTTGGCCGATGCCCGCGATGGCGTGCTGGCAGGCCGCTGGTGGCAAGCGCTCTTCCCGGGCCTGGCCATCATGATAACGGTGCTCTGCCTGAACATCTTCTCTGAGGGCATCACCGATGCCATGGCAGCCCCAGCGAAGGCACCCGTAGCCGCAGGCGACGACAAGCTGGCGGGCAACCGCGAGGCCGACCGCATGGTGGCAGACCCGAAGCTGGCCTATGCCGCTCAGGCTGAGATGCTGGAAAAGCGCCTGGCATCCCTTCGTGAGATAGAAGCGAAGCGCACCGACCGCTTCACCACGGACACATCCGTGAAGCCCATCTTGGAAGTCAAGGACCTCTGCATCAAGTTCCCGCGCCACGGAGACGTCAACGTAGTGGATCATCTGAACTTCGTCGTACGACCCCATCAGACCATGGGACTCGTGGGTGAATCCGGCTGCGGGAAATCCATCACGTCCCTTGCCATCATGGGGCTGCTGGACCGCAAAGCCCAGATCTCCGGTGAGATCCTCTATGACGGTAAGAACCTGCTCGATCTCTCTGAACGGGAGATGAATCAGCTACGGGGCCGCGAGATCGCCATGATCTACCAAGACGCGCTCTCGTCTTTGAATCCTTCCATGCTCATCAAAGCCCAGATGAAGCAGCTGACCAAGCGTGGCGGTACGCGCAGCGCCGAGGAGTTGCTTGAACTGGTGGGTCTTGATCCGAAGCGGACCTTGGATTCTTACCCCCACGAGCTCTCTGGAGGACAGCGTCAACGCGTGCTCATCGCCATGGCGCTTACCCGCGATCCGAAGGTCATCATCGCAGATGAGCCAACCACCGCCCTTGACGTGACCGTGCAGAAGCAGGTGGTCGACCTCCTGAACAAGCTCCAGCAGGAGCTCGGCTTCGCTATGGTCTTCGTAAGCCATGACCTCGCCCTCGTAGCTGAGGTAGCGAACTCGATCACGGTCATGTATGCAGGCCAAGTGGTTGAGCAGGGTCCGGTGACAGAGATCCTCACCAATACCATCCACGAATATACGCGCGGTCTTCTGGGGTCGGTGCTGTCGATCGAAGCCGGTGGAGACAGGCTCCATCAAGTACCCGGCTCCGTCCCCTCCCCGAAGGACTTCCCCGAGGGAGACCGCTTCACACCTCGCTCAAGCCACCCAGACAAGGTCTCTCCCGTCAAGCCGGTGCTCAAGCAGCTTGAGGGTTCTGATCACTATTATGCTGAGCTCCCCGACGATGAGCTCGAGCGCCTAGGCATAGAACCCTATGCACCAGGCGGCCCTATCGAGTGGACGGACAAGCTATCATGACGAGAACATTGACTACTCAAGCAGAAGAGGTCATGGGGGCCATGGGCTCCATGAGCCCCGAGATGGAAGAGAAGCTCCACGAGGAATTGGCAGGATCATCTCCTGATCCTGCCAAAGAAGCCGAGGAGCGCTCCAGGGTCACAGCAGCGGAGCAAGCGACCCTCAAAGAGCACGAGGGCGAGACCCCCATCATCTTCCTAGATGATATCAAGGTCACCTTCAAGACCCGAACCGGCTCCATCCTGCATCCGAACCTAGTCCATGCTGTTCGTGGTCTGACCTTGCGCCTCTGGCCTGGTGAGACCATCGGCATCGTAGGTGAATCCGGCTGCGGTAAATCCACCACGGCCAACGTGATGTGCGGACTGCAATCCCCCACCTCTGGCAAGGTGTATTTCAAGGGCAAGGATGTCACTCACCGCACCGCAGCTGATAGGCGTGTCATCGGCCGCGTGATATCCGTTGTCTTCCAAGACCCAGCCACAGCTCTGAATGCCCGCATGACCGTCCATGATCAGCTCATGGATCCGATGATCGTACATAAGGTAGGAACCCCCGAAGAGCGCGAAGACCGTGTTCATGAGCTCATCGGGATGGTTGGCCTTCCGGAGTCAGCGCTGGAGGCATTGCCGAGCCAGCTCTCTGGCGGCCAGCGTCAGCGCGTTGCCATCGCCCGCGCGCTATCCTTGAAGCCTGACGCCATCATCGCTGACGAACCCACCAGCGCATTGGATGTTTCCGTGCGTGCTCAGATCCTGAATCTCTTGATGGATCTCAAGAAAGAGCTCAACCTAGCCATGGTGTTCATCAGCCACGACATCCAGACTGTCCGCTACATCTCTGACCGGATCATAGTCATGAACGCTGGTCAAGCGGTCGAAGAGGGCACAGCGGCCGACGTCTTCAATGACCCCAAAGATGATTACACCAAACTATTGCTGGGAGCAGCACCTTCACTGCTCCATCCAGACCTCGGCGAATAGGAGATGCACCCATGTCGATGTGCGACGACGATCTGAAGCGATTCAGCGGAGTCATCCCTCCGGTCATAATCCCGCTCAAGGGCGATCGAACGCTCGACCATGAAGCATTCAAGGTCAGCATCGATCGCATGATAGATGCAGGAGTGACGGGATTGTTCTTCCTCGGCTCGAGCGGTGAGGTCGTATTCCTCACTGATGAACAGCGCATGGAGGTCTTGCAGGTTGCGCTCGAGATCGTGGACGGGCGCGTGCCCGTGCTCGTGGGCATCATCGATATGGAGACCATGCGCGTCATCGATCAGGCGAAGCGCGTCTCTCAGCTGCCCATCGATGCCCTCGTGGCAACGGCACCCTTCTACGCCCTTGGCGGCCCCCATGAGAACGAGCGTCACTTCCGACAGATCCGCGAACATACCGACCTTCCCCTGTTCGCCTATGACCTCCCGGTCAGCGTTCATACGAAGCTCCAACCTGAGATGCTCATGCGCTTGGGCAAAGATGGCGTCATCCAGGGCGTCAAAGACTCCTCGGGGGACGATGTGGCGTTCCGTTGGCTCTTGCTCGAGAATGAGGATGCGGGGCATCCCTTGCAGCTGCTCACAGGCCATGAGGTGGTCGTTGACGGCGCATTGCTGGGAGGAGCAGATGGGTCGGTTCCAGGACTTGCGAACATCGATCCCGTAAGCTATGTGCAGCAATGGAAAGCCGCTCAAACCGGTGATTGGGAGAAGGTCGCCAAGATCCAGGATCACCTCGCACGGCTCATGATGATGACGCGCAAGGTCACGGCGACCGTAGGATTCGGCGCAGGCGTAGGCGCATTCAAGACAGCTCTCTGGCAGATGGGCGTCTTCAACACCAACCAGATGCGCGAGCCCGTCCAAGCGCTCACCGGTGATGACGTACGCTCCATCGTCCACGTGCTCAGAGCCCAGGGGATGATCCCCAAGGATTCCCTCATCAACTTCGATTGGGATTAGAACGAAGGCCCCCGCAAGGGGGCCTTCTCATTGTGACATCACGATCGATCCGATGCACGGTCATTGTAGGGGTCGACCATGGTCGACCCGGGCGGATCGAGATCCGCCCCTACTGACGCGCTAGGCGAACTCCAGCTTGGCTGCCGCCTCAGCATCCAAGACCACGGTCACATCAGGATGCAACTGCAGCACAGAAGCGGGCACCTGAGGCACCACGGGCCCTGTGAAGGCCTGTTTGACGATATCCGCCTTCCCAGACCCATTGGCCAACACTATGACCTTACGCGCCTTCATGATAGTTCCTATGCCCATGGTCACTGCCTGACGAGGCACCTCATCGGCACTGTTGAACAAGCGGCTATTCGCATTGATGGTGCTCTCCGTGAGATCCACCGGATGGGTGCAGACCGGGAAGTCATCAGCAGGCTCGTTGAAGCCGATGTGCCCGTTATGACCCAATCCGAGCACCTGGATATCTATTCCACCGGCCTCTTCGATGGCCATCTCATAGGCGGCGCACATGGCCTGAGGATCAGCAGCGCAGCCATCAGGCAGATTCGTGCGAGCCTTGTCTATATCTACAGAATCGAAGAGATTCTCATCCATGAAGTAGCGGTAGCTCTGATCATGGGTACCCGGAAGACCCACGTACTCATCCAGATTAAAGGTGGTCACGTCGGCAAAGGAGGTTTTGCCTTCCTTGCAATCCTCGACCAGGCATGCGTACATGCCGATAGGAGTGGATCCGGTGGCCAGCCCCAATACGCAGGAAGGGATCTCGTCCATGACGGTCTCTACCACATCAGCCGCTTCCCTGCTCATTTCCTCATAGGTCTCCGAGATGATGAATTCCATCCGCTATCCTCTCTCATAGGCGCTTTCCCGTCAGACCCATTCTACGCCATGGATAGCGATGAGAGGGCTCTAGGTCCAGAACTGGATAGCCTCTACCAGATCATGGTACGCCCAAGGGTATATATCAGAATACCAACCCGTCTCAGGGGTCAGACAGAGCAGCAGGCTATACCCCACTCCCAAAGCCACCAAGACCAGCAGCGTCTTCGTGAGAAGAGAACGGAGAGCAGGGACCCGCAGCACCTCCTTGCTCTTCCGCGTCGAACCCGGATGCCCTGAGCCCTTGCGGGCCAGAGGGAGGTCGTCGATGTTCTCGTTCGCGATGAACACCAAGAGCACCACCGCTGCCAGGAACATGAAGCTGAAATCAGCATAGTAGCGCTGCAGGATACCTGCCATCTCTGCATCCACCACAGCGATGGCAACCCCTGAGAACAACAGGACGAAGATGGTGCCCGTAATGGTCCTCGTAGCCCGCTGAGAATCCCGCAACGACACCAAGGGACGCAGGAAGAACAGCACCCAGAGCACCGGATAGCACCAGAAGATGCCACCGAATGTGGCTTCCTTGATGGTCTGGCCCAGATAGGTCGTGGCAAAGCCAGCAGGCTGGAGATACGGGAAGGCACCCACCATGTCTGGCGGCTGGAAGAAGTAGGCGAACAACGCCGGAGCTATGCGCCCCAGCACCCATCCCCGCTGGGTCATGTCATTGACGGTCAGGTTGTAATTGGCCCCGAAATCAGTGAAGCTCCCGAAGCGAGCGTGGTTGTATAACATGATGCCCGCTGCTACCACCAGATAGGGTCCGATCAAGCAGAGGAATTCCGTGAAGCCCTCCCGGGTGAGGATGCGACGCTTGCTGATATAAGGCCTCCAGAAGAGCGGGAACGCCAAGAGGGACAGCAGCAAGAGCTGAGGACGGCACCCCGCCACAAGCGCCATACACAGCGAGCCAAGGGCGAAGAAGAGATACCGCTTCGAAGAGCCCCTCCCGCACATCCAGAAGTAGAGGCCCCAGACGCTGAACATGAGGCCGCAAGCGATGGGCAGCGAATAGAAGGTGGGGAACTTCAGGAGATACAGCATCCCGCAGGAGGAGACGAAGGCTATCTGCACCACCAGATAGATACCCAAGGTCACCCTATCGAAGTGATGGCGTGCGAACCGGTCGAGAAGCGCTGAGGCCCCGCAGATGAAGAGCAGACAGGCGATGAGCACACCTAAGGCCGTGGGGAACGGAGAGCCTGTCAGCAGATAGAACGGGAGATAGAAGAGCAAGACCGGCACCACGCCGAAGTACACGTAGTAATGGCCGTCATAGTAGGCCACATCGAAGAGATACCCCTCCCCTGTCTCCTTCTGAGCCTCGTCCCGCATGCCCTTGTCGTAGGGGTTGTCCATGGCCTTGAGCCACTCTGGTGGCTCTTCTTCCAGATAGAGCTTCCCTTGGGCCATGGACTTCGCCAGCTCAGCATACTGCTGGGCGTTGTCGCCCCCCACCTCGAAGCTGTTCACCAGTGACGTTCCGTCCCATTCCCCGTAGTTGTAAGAGCTCGTAGCCACCCCGACCATGTTCGACCCATAGAAGAGGAACGTGGCACAGAGCACGCATTCGATGACCACAACAGCCACGACGCCGATGCGGGACCGCACAGGATTCTCTCTCATGCGCATCCGATAGATGAACGAAGAGGGCCGGAAGAGGCAGATGAGCGACACCACGCTCAAGACAGCGAAGAAGCGCACCGCGTTGAAATGGAAGGGATGATGGGCGTTCAGGTAGATCGTGTTCAAGCGCACGGGATATTGGATGTCATCCCCCACCAAAGATATCTTCAGATTGCGCACCGCACCCGTGGTGTTCAGATTGATGAACTTGCTCTGGTCCGACATGGTAGAGACCTCTACCAGGGGCACGCCTTCGGTGTATTCGGTGCTGTCGAAATAGGTGGAGTGGGCGTCGTCGGTGAATTGGATCTTCAGTGTGAGCAGCTGAGCTGGCTGATCATGGCTGAAATCCACTTTGATGTTGCTGATATGGGTATTCAGATCCGTGAATTCCACCTCGTGATCCATGGAGGCGAAGCGGAAGACATCGTCCTTGCCCTCGTGGAGGTCTATCTTGCTCTTCAAGTTGATGGTATCGAGGCCCGCCGTAGCGTAGAAGTTGATGTTGAATACCACGGTCTCCAAGAAGAGTGCTATGGCCAGCACCACCGCGATGCATCTCAAGATATGCTTGATGGCGGCTTCATTCAGCTTGTAGAAGCGCCTCAGATGGTATGCGATGTTCTCCCGTAGCGTAGGCATAGGCTGATTATAGATAAAAAGCCCGCACCAGCCAGGCAGGTGCGGGCTTCAAAGGGCACAGGAACCGGTCTACAGACCCAGGGCACCCTTCACATCAGCATAGACAACCTCAGGGTCGCGGTCACCATCGATGGTGACCAGGAGCTCACAGCCACGGTAATAATCTATCAGCGGGCTCGTGGACTTCTCGTAGACCTCCAGGCGGTTGCGCACGGTGGCCTCATTATCGTCGTCACGCTGATACATCTCGCCACCGCAGGCGGGGCATGCTGCATCAGAAGCAGTGCCGATATGCCCGCACTCCCGGCACATGCGCCGAGAGCTCAGGCGCGCCACGATGACCTCAGGGTCAACGTCGATGAGCAACGCTGCATCCAGCGGCCTACCGAGATCTTGCAGCATGGCATCGAGCGCCACAGCCTGAGTGGTCGTGCGCGGGAAGCCATCCAGGATGACGCCCTTGGCCGTATCCGGCTGCTGGATGCGCTCCTTCATGAGATCGATGATGAGCTCATCGGGAACCAGATCGCCGGCATCCATGAACGCCTTGGCCTTGAGTCCCAGCTCTGTCTGGTCCTTCACAGCCTGGCGGAGGATGTCACCGGTGGAGATATGGCACAGGCCCTCATCTTCGACCAGCTTGGCCGCTTGGGTGCCCTTCCCTGCCCCCGGCGCTCCGAGCAAAACGATATTCATTCCTTATCCTTTCTAGAACACCCTTTGCTGGACCCCAGCAAAGGGAGCGAGGATTCCTACGATCCCGCGCTCCTTCGAATGGATCCCCTTATTTGAAGAAGCCGTCGTAGTTGTACATCTTCAACTGGCTCTCCACCTTGCTCATGGTATCGAGCGCAACGCCGATCATGATGAGGATGGAGGTACCACCGAACGACTGGATCAGTTGGTTGTTCGTGAAGAAGAAGATGATCGTGGGAACCACGGCGATCACCGCGATGAACAAGCCACCCGGGAGCGTGATGCGCCGCAGCGTATTCTTGATGTACTGCACCGTTGCCGAACCCGGCCTCACCCCTGGGATGAAGCCGCCCTGCTTCCGAATGTTGTCGGCCGTCTCTTCGGGATTGAACACCATAGAGGTGTAGAAGTAGGCGAAGAAGACGATGAGCAGCAACGTTAGCAGCCAGTTCACCCAGCCGGTGGTGCATGCATCAGCGAAGGCGGTCAACCAATCCACATTGAAGATGGCTGCCAGCTGAGCCGGCAGGTACAGGATACAGCTGGCGAAGATGATGGGGATGACGCCAGCAGCGTTGACCTTCAGCGGGATGTAGGTGTTCTGACCACCCATCATCTTGCGGCCCTGAACACGCTTCGCATAGTTCACCGGGATGCGCCTCTGGGCCCGCTCTACGAAGATGATGAGCGGGATGCAGGCTATCACCACCGCTAGGATGAGAATGGTGACGGCGATGCCCATGCCCAGGTCAGCCGTGAGGTTGATGGATGAGAAGATGGCCGAGGGAACACCGGACATGATGCTCAAGAAGATGATCAGCGACATGCCGTTGCCCACGCCACGCTGGGTGATGAGCTCGCCCATCCACATGATGAATGCCGTGCCTGCCACCAGCGTGAACACGATCACGATGCTGGTCAGCCAGTTCGGCACCTCACTGTCAGGGAATTGCACCCCGTAGGTGGGAGACTGGAACAAGAGGAGGTATCCGATGGCGTTGATGAGACCGAGGCCCAGGGTCAGATAACGTGTGACCTGGGTGATCTTCTTCCTGCCAGAATCCCCCTCCTTGGCCCAACGGCCCACAGCAGGGATGACGCCCTGCATCAGCTGCATGATGATGGATGCAGTGATGTAGGGCATGATACCCAGCGAGAACACCGAGAAGTTCGAGAGCGCGCCGCCTGTGAACAGGTCCAGCATGCTCATGGCCACCCCTGAGGATTCATAGGCAGTGGCGAACTCATGGAACGGGATACCAGGTACGGGAACATAGGCACCGAACCTGTACAGCGCCAAGATAGCCAGCGTGAAGAGGAGCTTCTTCCTCAGCTCTGGGATCTTGAACGCATCGACTAATGAGCTTAGCAAGGCTCTTCGACCTTTCCTCCGGCTGCTTCGATCTTGCGCCTCGCAGAGGCGGAGATCTTCTCCACTTTGACGGTGAGCGCTTTCGTGATCTCGCCATCACCTAGGATCTTCACAGGCTCATCCATCTTCTTGATGATGCCCTTGGCCTTGAGGCTCTCGCCGTCTACCACGTCCCCTGCCTCGAACTTGGCGTCCAAGCGAGAGACGTTCACGGCCTTGTACTCCACACGATTGGGATTGCGGAAGCCCGGCAGCTTCGGGAGCCTGCGCGCCAGAGGCGTCTGGCCACCCTCGAAACCGGCGCCCTTGCCGCCGCCGGAACGGGACTTCTGACCGTTCAGGCCACGACCAGCGGTCTTGCCGGTGCCGGATGCAGGGCCACGGCCCACGCGCTTGCGCGGCTTGGTGGAACCTGCCGCTGGCTTCAGATCTTTGATCTCCATGGTCTAACCTTCCTTTCGCCCTGGGCTTGCCAGGACTCGCTTGTGCTCAGAATGCGTACTCTAGATCTCTTCTACCTCGATAAGATGCTTGACCTTGAAGATCATCCCACGGACGCTCTCGTTATCGGTCAGCTCTTTGGATTTTCCGATGCGCCCCAGGCCCATCGCTCGAAGCGTCTTGTCCTGGTCAGCGGGCCTGCGGATCTGGCTCTTGACCTGGGTGACGCGCAGCTTCTTCTCAGCCATCTTCTACTTCTCCTTCCGGCCGAACATCTCGTCAACCGTGACACCACGACGAGCTGCCACTTGCTCGGGGCTCTCCATGGCCTTCAAGCCCTCAGCAGCTGCCTTCACGATGTTCATGGCGTTGCTGGTGCCCAGGGACTTGGTGATGACGTTCTTGACGCCTGCCAGCTCCATGATGGCGCGGACCGGGCCGCCAGCCATGACGCCAGTACCGGGAACAGCCGGCTTGATGAGAACACGTCCAGCGCCGAATTCCCCGATGATCTCATGGGGCACAGAACCCTCATCGGTGACCGGGACCGTGAACATGTTCTTCTTGGCGTCTTCGGTGCCCTTCTTGATGGCATTGGGGACCTCCTGGGACTTGCCCAGGCCCACGCCTACCTTGCCCTTGCCATCGCCTACGACCACCAGAGCGGTCAGCTGCATGCGACGACCACCCTTGACGGTCTTGGAGACGCGATTGATGGCAACGACGCGCTCTTCGAGCTCCGGTACTGCTTTTTCCTGTTGTTTACGAGCCATGTGCTTATGATCCCTTCTAGAACTTGAGTCCCGCTTCGCGGGCGCCGTCTGCCACGGCCTTCACACGTCCATGGTAAAGATTGCCGCCGCGGTCGAAGACGACCTCGGTGATGCCGGCTTCCATAGCCATGGCTCCGATGATATTCCCCAGCTTGGTTGCACCTTCCACATTGCTCGGCTTGAGGCCGCTCTCCTTGAAGGTAGCACCCATGGTGGAAGCACCGACGATGGTCTTGTGGGCCACGTCGTCGATGACCTGTGCATAGATGTTGTTGTTGGAGCGGGTCACGCAAAGACGCGGACGCGCTGCTGTGCCAGTGACCTTGCCACGAACGCGACGATGACGGCGGGCAAGTCCCTTCTGGCGCTTGAGAACAGATTTCTGCATGTTCGATTCCCTTTCGAAATTGCCAGCGATCGAAGCTTATTCCTTGCCGGCCTTGCCAGCCTTGCGACGTACGTACTCACCCTCGTAGCGGATGCCCTTGCCCTTGTAGGGCTCCGGCTTGCGCCACTTGCGGATGTCAGCGGCCACCTGGCCCACCTGCTCTTTCGAGGCACCGGAGACGATGATCTCGTTCTGAGAGGGTACTTCGAAGGTGATGCCCTCAGGCGCCTTCACCAGGACAGGATGGGAGAAGCCAAGCTGCATCTCCAGGTCACGGCCCTTGAGGGTGGCACGATAGCCTACGCCCACGAGCTCCAGCTTCTTGACGAAGCCCTCAGAGACGCCCTCTACCATGTTGTGCAGCAGAGAACGCGTGAGGCCCCAGTAGGCGTTGGTCTGACGCTCTTCGTCAGCAGGGGTGATGAGGAGCTCTTCACCCTCCTGCTTGATGATCATAGTAGGCTGGAAGGTGCGCGTCAGCTCCCCCTTCTTGCCCTTAACGGTAACAGTGGTGCCGTCGATCTTCACTTCCACTCCAGAAGGGATGACCACGGGCATCTTGCCGATACGGCTCATGCTTATCTCTCCCTTCTACCAGATGTAGGCGATGACCTCGCCGCCGATGCCCGCCTTGCGTGCATCGCGGTCTGTCATGACACCGCTCGAAGTGGATATGATGGCGGTACCCAGACCGCCCAGAACGCGGGGCAGATCCTCTTTGCCCGCATAGATGCGAAGACCGGGCTTGGAGATGCGCTTGATGCCCTTGATGATCTTCTCTTTCTTCGGCCCGTACTTGAGCGTGAGCTCCAGCGTGCCGCGAGGGGATCCATCGATCACCTCATAGCCTTGGATGTAGCCTTCCTTGTCCATGATGCGGGCGATCTCCACCAGCTTCTTGCTCGTGGGCATCGACACCGTCTCATGACCTGCAGTCTGAGCATTACGCAGCCGCGTAAGCATATCTGCAATAGGATCGGTCATTGTCATGTTGAGCTTCTCCTTAAACTCGCTTGCCTGTCATACATGCCGGTTCGAACCTGAGCACCCGTAGCGCCCTCGCCTGGCATGCAGGAACCAAGATGATGAGATCCTACCAGGAGGATTTCGTAACGCCTGGCAGCTGACCCTTGTTTGCCAGCTCGCGCAGGCAGATCCGGCAGATGCCGAACTTACGGTAATAAGCGCGAGGACGGCCGCACCGGCTGCAGCGGTTGTGCTGGCGGGTGGAATACTTCGGCTCCCTCTTCGCCTTAGCGATCATGGATTTCTTTGCCATGCCTGTTCCTTCTTTCCTCTGTAAGCTGTCCGGCTATTCGCTCTTGAACGGGAACCCGAGGGCGCGCAAGAGCGCGAGCGCATGCTCATCTTCCTTCGCGGTGGTGACCACGGTGATGTCCATGCCACGAGTGCGATCGATCTTGTCGTAATCGACCTCAGGGAAGATCAGCTGTTCGGTCACGCCCATGGAATAGTTGCCACGACCGTCGAAGCTCTTCGTGGACAAGCCGCGGAAGTCACGGACACGAGGGATGGCGGTAGCCAGGAGGCGATCCACGAACTCCCACATCCTATCACCACGCAGGGTGACCTTGCACCCGATGGCCTGCCCCTCGCGGATATGGAACCCTGCGATGGACTTCTTGGCCCGGGTCACCATGGGCTGCTGGCCGGTGATGACGCGCATGTCGTTCATGGCGGCATCCAGGAGCTTCGCATCCCCTGCGGCAGCGCCGACGCCCATGTTCACGACCACCTTGGAGAGCTTCGGAACATCCATGACGTTCTGGATCTCAAGATCCTTCTTCAGCTGTGAAGCTATCTCCTTGTTGTACTTCTCTTTGAGTCGAGGCATATCTGCCATCTCTCATCAACCTTTCTGTTGGTTTGAACCCAGGATTTCCGACCCTAGGTCCCTCAGCTTCCTGAGGGCCAAATGTACCGACTAATCTATGTCCTTGCCGCATTTCTTGCAGGTACGGTGCTTCTTGCCGTCCTCGATGCGATGGCCGACGCGGGTCGGCTTCTTGCAAGCGGGACAAACGAGCATCACGTTAGAGGCATGGAGCGGTGCTTCCACGGAGGAGATGCCACCTTGGGGGTTAGCCTGGGTGGGGCGCATCGCCTTCTTCATGATGTTGACCTTCTCCACCACTACGCGGTTGGTCTCAGGGATAGCGCGGAGGATCTTGCCCTCCTTGCCGCGATCCTTGCCAGCAATCACCTTGACGGTGTCGCCCTTGCGGACCTTCAGAGCAGCGTGCTTGGTCTGGGTCTTCATTGCCATAGCTCTTGACACCTCCTAAAGCGTCTCAGGTGCCAAAGACACGATCTTCATGTAGCGCTTGTCGCGCAGCTCACGGGCCACGGGCCCGAAGATGCGCGTACCGCGGGGAGTGCCGTCAGTGTTGATCAGCACGCAAGCATTCTGGTCGAACTTGATGTAGCTGCCATCGTCGCGACGAACTTCCTTCTTAACGCGAACGACGACGCAACGAACGACCTCGCCCTTCTTCACGGCGCCATTGGGCATGGCCTCCTTGACGCTGCAGATGATGACATCGCCCAGGCCCGCATAGCGGCGCTTCGAGCCGCCCAGGACCTTGATGCACTGCACCTTGCGAGCGCCGGAGTTATCGGCGACCGTGAGCATGGATTGCATTTGGATCATTGCTATTCGTCCTTACCTTCCAAGGCAAAAGCGCAAACGCGCTATTTCGCCTTCTCCACTATCTTGTAGAGGCGCCAGCGCTTCATCTTGGAAAGCGGACGCGTCTCCATGATCTGCACGGTGTCGCCCACGCCAGCGGTGTTCTCTTCGTCATGGGCGTGATACTTCTTGGTGGACGTGATCATCTTGCCGTAGATGGGATGGGGCTTGCGCTCCTCCACCGACACCACGATGGTCTTGTCATTGGCGTCGCTGACGACAACGCCCTGACGCACCTTGCGAAGGTTCCTTGTTTGTTCCATCTGCTATCCCCTCCTACGCGCTCAGCTCTCGAGCCCGCATCTCAGTGAGGATGCGTGCGATGTCCTTCTTGACCTGCTTGACGCGCGCAGTGTTATCAAGCTGGCTGGTTGCCATCTGAAAGCGCAGATTGAACAGCTCCGCTCGCGCGTCTTTGAGCTTACCCGCAAGATCCTCTTGGGAAAGCTCGTGGATCTCTGATGCTTTCATCTATTCCTGCCCTTCCGTCTCACGCGTGACGATCTTGCATTTGATGGGCAGCTTGTTGGTGGCAAGCCTCAGCGCCTCGCGCGCTGTCTCGTCGTCAACGCCATCGATCTCGAACATGATGCGGCCGGGCTTCACCACAGCCACCCAGCCCTCCGGATTGCCCTTGCCCGAGCCCATGCGCGTCTCAGCGGGCTTGGAGGTGATGGGCTTGTCCGGGAAGATGGTGATCCAGACCTTGCCGCCACGCTTCATATGCCTGGTCATGGCGATACGGGCAGCCTCGATCTGACGGTTGGTGATCCAGTGGGCTTCCTGGGCCTGGAGGCCATAGGAGCCATGGTTGAGGCGCGTGCCTCCCTTGGCCTTCCCCTTCATGGAGCCGCGCTGGACCTTGCGGTGCTTAACGCGTTTGGGCATCAGCATTAGTTACGCCCCCTGTCATTGCGGCGGCGCGGCGGCCGAGAAGGCCCTTCGAGCGCCGGGTTGTTCATCTTCTGGTTCGGCATGACCTCGCCGTGGTACACCCAGACCTGCACGCCGATGGCGCCCATCTGGGTATTGGCGGTGGCGAAGCCGTAGTCGATCTTGGCACGCAGCGTCTGCAGCGGCACACGACCTTCGCGGTACCACTCGCGGCGGCTCATCTCAGCGCCGCCCAGACGACCGGAGCACTGGATGCGGATGCCCTTGGCACCGGACTTCATGGCAGACTGAACGGCCTTGCGCATAGCGCGACGGAAAGCCACACGGCCCTCCAGCTGCTCGGCCACGGACTGGGCGACGAGGGTGGCGTCCAGCTCAGGGCGCTTGACCTCGACCACTTCCACGGAAACGGTGCCATTGGCGATCTTCTCGAGATCCTTGCGGAGGGCGTCGATCTCAGAGCCCTTCTTGCCGATGACCACACCAGGACGAGCCGTGGTGATGATCACCTTGATCTTATCGCCAGCGCGTTCTATCTCGATCTGAGAGACGGCAGCGCGCTTCAGGCGCTTGTCCAGGAACTTGCGGATGGCGAGATCGTTCTCGAGCGTCTCCGCGTAGTTCTTGTCAGCGTACCAGCGGCTGCGCCAATCCTCTGTGATCCCCAGGCGGAAGCCTGTGGGGCTTACCTTCTGACCCATGCTAGGCCTCCTCTCTTGGAGCAACGATGATGGTGATATGGCTCGTGCGCTTGTTGATGCGGCTGGCAGAGCCCTTGGCGCGCGGACGGATGCGCTTCAGGGTAGGACCCTCATCCACATAGGCCTTCTTCACGACCAGCGTGGAAGCGTTGAGCTGATTGTTGTGCTCAGCGTTGGCCACTGCGGAATTGAGGACCTTCTCCACCGTCTCAGCGATGCCGCGATTGGTGAATGCGAGGATCTCCCGGGCCTGCTCCACGGACTTGCCGCGAACCAGGTCGACCACCACACGGGCCTTACGGGGAGAGACACGCACGTACTTCGCTTGTGACTTGACTTCCATCTTCTCCCCTCCTTATTTCTTGCCCTTGTCGGCGGAGTGGCCGCGGAAGGTGCGCGTAGGCGAGAACTCCCCCAGCTTGTGGCCGACCATGGATTCGGTGACGTAGACCGGAACATGCTTGCGGCCGTCATAGACGGCGATGGTGTGGCCCACCATCTCAGGGAAGATGGTAGATGCCCTAGACCAGGTCTTGATGACTTCCTTTTCGCCTGCCTCGTTCATCTTCTGGATCCGACCGAGAAGGCGCGGCTCAATGAATGGGCCTTTCTTCAGACTTCTGCTCATTTCTCTCCTAAACTCGGTTACTTCCGGCGACGACGGATGATCAGGCGGCTGGAAGCCTTCTTCTTGTTGCGAGTGCGGTGACCCTTGGTGGGAACGCCCCAGGGAGTGACCGGGTGACGACCAGAGGTCTTGTTCTTGCCCTCACCACCGCCGTGGGGATGGTCAACCGGGTTCATGACCGTACCGCGAACGGTGGGACGGATGCCCTTCCAGCGGTTGCGGCCAGCCTTGCCGATCTTGATGTTGGCATGCTCTGCATTGCCCACTTCACCCACCGTGGCACGACAGGTGAGCAGCACGCGGCGCATCTCAGAAGAGGGCATGCGGAGGATGGCGTACTTGCCCTCCTTGCCCATGAGCTGGATGGAGGTGCCAGCGGAACGGGCCATGGAAGCGCCCTTGCCCGGCTGGAGCTCAACGCAGTGCACCAAGGTGCCCACGGGGATGCTCTCCAGCGGCAGAGCGTTGCCCGGCTTGATGTCAGCCTCGGGGCCGCTCATGACGGTGTCTCCCACCTTGAGGCCCTTGGGATGGATGATGTAGCGCTTCTCACCGTCAACGTAGTGGAGCAGCGCGATGCGCGCAGAGCGATTCGGATCATATTCGATGGTGGCCACCTTGGCGGGCACGCCATCCTTGTTGCGCTTGAAATCGATGATGCGGTAACGACGCTTGACACCGCCACCCTTGTGGCGCGTGGTGATGCGCCCGTTGTTGTTGCGACCAGCCTTGTTCGGCTTCTTGGCCAGAAGCGATTTCTCAGGCGTCGAGGTGGTGATCTCCTCGAAGTCAGAAACCGTCTGGAAGCGCCGTCCGGGGCTTGTCGGCTTGTACTGCTTTACTCCCATGCCGATAGTGCCTTTCTTGCTTCTTCGACCTTTGATGGCACGCCTCTCCGCACTCCAAAGGCCTTCCTATATACCAGTGGTGAAGACGATGGCCCGAACAGACAGGATGGAGGCTCCTACCTGCGACTCCGTCTTACCACGCGTCCGGGTGTGCCCATAGGCGCACAGACGCAAGCGAGAAGTTTACCACAGATCAGAGGCTACCTTACCAAGCATTTCGGACCACGGCCGATGAGGTCCTCTCGTCCGGCCCGCTTGAGCGCCTCGCGCACGAGCCGTGCGTTCTTGGGATTGCGATATTGGATGAGAGCGCGCTGGAGGGCCTTCTCATGGGGAGAGGTGGGGACATAGACGCTCTTCCCGGTCAGGGGATGCAGCTTCGTGTAATACATGGCGGTGGAAAGGGTCCCCGGGGTGGGATAGAAATCCTGCACCTGTTCCGGGTTATACCCCATGTCCCGCACGAACTCAGCCAGCTCCACAGCAGCCTGCAGCGTGGACCCCGGATGGGATGACATCAAGTAGGGCACCAGGTACTGCTTCTTGCCTGCCTTCTTCGTAAGGGCTTTGAAGCGTTGGGCGAAAGCGCGGTAGACCTTCGCGTAGGGCTTGCCCATGAGGCTGAGCACCTCATCTGATATATGCTCAGGAGCCACCTTGAGCTGACCGGACACATGATGCTCCACGAGCTCTTCCAAGAACTCCCCCGAAGGATCCAGCAGCGCATAGTCGTAGCGGATGCCACTGCGCACGAAGACCTTCTTCACGCCGGGAAGCTTCCGGAGCTTCCGCAGGAGCGACGTATAGTCAGATTGGTCCGCATCCAGGCGCTTGCACGGATTCGCTCCCAAACAGCGCTTATGGGTGCAGGCCCCAGCTTCATCCGCCTTGGCACAAGCGCTGTGACGGAAGTTCGCCGTGGGGCCTCCCACGTCATGGATATAGCCCTTGAAGCGAGGTGAGGCGCAGAGCAGATCAGCCTCTTCCAGGATGGACTCATGGCTGCGAACGGATACCTGTCGCCCCTGATGGAAGGTGAGCGCACAGAAGGAGCATTCGCCGAAGCACCCACGGCTGCTGGTGAGGGAGAACTCCACCTCACGGATAGCTGGCACACCTCCCGCTTCATCATAGGAAGGATGCCAAGTGCGCATATAGGGCAGCCGATAGACCGCATCCATCTCAGAGGTGGTCAAGGGCTGAGCAGGCGGGTTCTGCACCACGAAGACGCCCTCAGGGTACGGCTCCACCAAACGCTGGGCGCTGAAAGGATCGGCATTGGCATACTGAAGGGCGAAGCTCTTGGCGAAGGAGGCTTTGCCCGCCTCTCCCTGGAGCTCCTCCCAAGAGGGCAAGAGCTGATGGTCCACCACATGGGCAAGGCTCTTCGTGGCATAGACGGTGCCATCCAGGAAAGTGATGTCCTGGATGGCAAGACCTGCGTTCAGGGCATCGGCGATCTCCAGGATGGAATGCTCCCCCATGCCATAGGAGAGCAGATCAGCCCCTGAATCCAGGAGGATAGAACGCATGAGGCCGTCTGACCAGTAATCATAATGAGCCATCCTGCGAAGGGATGCCTCTATGCCCCCTAGGATGATGGCGGCATCAGGATAGGCGCCTCGGATCCTTTGGCTATAGGCGATCACCGCCCTGTCAGGCCGTGCGCCCATCTTCCCGCCCGGGGTATAGGCATCCTTGGCCCGGCGCTTCTTAGCTACCGTATAGTGGTTGACCATGGAATCCATGTTCCCGGCCGATACGAGGAACCCGAGCCGCGGGCGCCCGAACTCTCTGAATGCATCGGGATCAGCCATGTCAGGCTGAGCCAAAACGGCGACCTTATAGCCCTCTCGCTCCAGCAGGCGGGTGATGATAGCCATGCCGAAGGAGGGATGGTCCACATAGGCATCCCCCGATACGTAAACGAAGTCTGGGCCTTCCCATCCGGCTTCGCGCATCTCTTGAGCGCTTGCGGGCAGGAAGCCATGGGGTTCCATCAAGGGAGGAAGCCGCCCTCTCAGGCTTCTGCCGGGGCAGCGTCCGTAGGCTCGATGATATCGACCTGGGCCTGCTCCACCAGATGCTTATTGGCCTTCAGGCGCTCGGCTGATTCCCGCAGAGCGAACCCATGACCGGATTGCTCTGCCTGCTTGCGCATCTGAGCCGGATTCATCTGAGGGTTCATGGCGTGGCAGGCCTCCAAGATGTCCTGGTCAGTGAGGGTGAGCCCTTCATGGCGGAAGTAAGCATCCAGAGCGAATCCCTGGGTGAGCATCTGGCGCACCTGCAGCATGAGCATCATGCCGAACTGCTGCTCGCCGCCGTTCTGCTCGACGAACTGATCCCAGCTCATCCCCTGCTGCTGGAGCTCCATGCGGATATTGGAGACCATCTGATCGCGCATGGCCTCGTAGACCTCGTCGGCTATCTTCCCTTCGAAGCGGGTAGCCAGCTCCTGAGCTGCCATCTGGCGGACATAGGCGTCATATTCCATCCGCGCCTGCTGCTCAAGGCCGCGGCTCATGTCCTTCTTGAGGTCATCCAGCCCCTTGTACATGGGCATGTTCTTCTTGATCCACTCATCGTCTATGACAGGCGCCTCTTCCTTCTGGAACCCGAGGATGGTCACCTTCGCGTCCACCACCTGCGTGCGTTCATTCATGTCCTCATCGAAATCCGGGCCCTCGAAGGAGAATTCCTTGGTCTCACCCTTCTTCATCCCCAGCACAGCGCTCTCGAACCCATCAGGCATATAGCCCTCCCCTGCCGTATAGGTACGGCTGGAGGTGGAAAGGCCCTTGAGCTCCTTGTCGCCCTCTTTGGCCTCCAAGGCTATCTTGATGTGATCGCCCTTCTGAACCGTGCGGTCCGCAGGCGAATCCTCATCATCCACGTAGGCGGTGTAGCGGTTGCTCATCTCCTGGATCTGCTGCTCCACCGCAGAATCATCCATCTGGAAGGGAGGCACCTTGATGCTGACCGGCTCATAGGACGTCAACTCATATTCCGGCTTCAGGGCAACATCCACTTCGAAGCGGAATTCCGCATTCGGGCGGAAGGCATCCTTAGCCCGGGCCTTCGGCGGGAATGCGGGGGTGAGACCGCGCTTGTCAACGGCCAGCGGCGCCAAGGCATCTATGGCCGAAGCCTCCACGATGGAAGACAGGTTCTTGATGCCCATCTGCTCTTCGGCTGCTTGGTCTATGGACTGTCCTTGAGCCGGAGGCTTCATGCCCATGGACTGGGCGAAGGCCATCTTCGCCGCCTGAAGGGCCTGAGCGGCCTCTTGGGCGGTAGCTACCGCCTCCAGGGTGATCTTGTCTCCGTCTTTCTTGATCTGCTTTACCTTCATGGGGAACCTCTCCTGTTGGGGGCGCTCATGGCGGCCCGCTCTTGTTTCGGAAGCATTCTAGCACGCATGAGCCGCCCTGCGACCTCAGCCTCAGAGGGCGTTAGGCTCGATCGACCGATGCCGTTCATTGCATATAGATGTGTAATACGGTAATATGCCCATGAGGAAAGAGGTGTGTCATGCATGCGATCGTCACGGCCCGCGTTCCCGCAGGCATCAAGGAGCAAGGACGGGTTGCCTTGGAGAAGATAGGCTCTACCCCCACTGAGCTCATCAACGCTGCCTATGAATACGTCCTTGCCAAGGGAGAGCTGCCCACCGCGGAAAAGGCCTTTCGCTCGAAGGCTCACGGGAAGCAGCCATTGACAGCAGATCAGAGGGAAGAACTGCAGGCTCGCCTCAAGAAGACCACCTTTCCCATCCCCGCTTCCTATTGGGATGGGAAGACCGACAAGCAGCTGCTCCAGGAAGCCCTTGAGGAAAAATATGCGCGTGCTGATAGACACGAATGTTCTCATTGATCACTTCGGACAACGAGCTCCATTCTTCTCAGTTTGGGAGAAGCTGCATGTCATGCAGATCTTCGGGGATATAGAGCTATGGGTAGCACCGCAATCCTTCGCCGATGCCTTCTACATCCTCTCCAAAGCCGTTAGCTGCGAAGCACTCCAAGCGGCTTTCATAGAGAGCCTTGGGTTCTTGAACGTCTGCAATGTGGGGCAAGCGGAGGTGCTTGAAGCCTGCAAGAGGGGTTGGCATGACTACGAGGATTGCCTCGTCGCCCTTTGTGCAGAGAACATCAATGCAGACTACCTGCTCACCCGTGACGCCTCGGACTTCAAGCGCTCGAATGTCCCTTGTTGCACCCCTGAACGCTTCCTCCAGATCCTGGAAGACGAATACGGCCTCGTCTACGACACGGTGGGTCTTGGCATCTGACAGAAAAGCTCCTGAACCGCACATCAAGATAAGTTACGCGGCTCTACACCTGATCGTTACACCGCTTTTCGTATCCGGCGGCTGATGGCTACGATGCCAGCGGAAGAAGCCGCCATCCCCGAGAGCAGCAGCAATACGAACCCCCTATCGTCTCCCGTAGCTGCAAGACCACCTGTCTGGGTGTCGCTTTTCACCGGCGGCTCCGGCTCTTTCCCCTCCTGAGGGCTAGCTGCCACCATATAGGTGCTGAAGTGCGTCGTCTCGAAGACGATATCGTTATCCTCCACCCAGGTATCTTTCGGTTCGGCCACCGATTCCGCCTCATTCACATAGCAAACAACATGACCATATCCATCCGGCGCATCTGGACCATCATCGCTCTTGGGGATACGCACCGTCAGAACATGGTCAGCGTCGCTCCAGGCATGGACATTCCCGTCAGGATCAACGAACTCCAATTCATAGGCGCCCAAGAGCACTGAACCGGTCGGGAGAGCTGTCTGTACGGCGTCCCTCACCGTAGCCGACTTCAAACGATCGCTATGCTTGATCCTGAGCTGCATACCGTCCAACTCGGGCACCAGGTCAGAATCGTTCATCAGCACAGATCCTTTGACATCAGAATCATCCGTAGATAGTATACCCTTAGCGCTCACCTCAAGGGAGCATGTAGCCGAAACGGTTCCAGCACGTGCCGTGATCATGGCCTTCCCCGCCCGGTGGATCTCAACCAGACCGTCCGGTCCGACAGAAGCGATATTCGCATTGCTCGACGACCAGATGATCTTCGTTTCCGCAGCTGCTTCTGGCAGTATGGTGGCGCTCAAAGCAAAGGGGGCGTCCCCTACCGTGACCTGCTTGGATGATTCGCTTAGACGGATGCTTTCTGGATCAGGCCAAGTGACCTCAACGTCAGCAGAAGCGCTCAACGGCTTACCCTCCTGCATCATCGAGGCCGTGAGTGTTGCTTTGCCCACAGATATGCCCGTGAGCGTGGCGCTTGTGCCACTACCTGAAAGCGTTGCGATCGATGGATCGGAGATCCGCCACTCAACGGTTCCCATACCATCTACAGCCCCTGGCAGCATACCCGTACCAGAAACGGTGTACTTCGCAGTTTTCCCGATCTTCACTTGCATGGGAGTGGCACCGAATGTAAGACCTGTCACGGGGTTCGTAACCGTGACCTGACACGCAGCAGAGCGCTTACCATCCCAGCTGGAAGCAGTGATAGTGGCGCTCCCTTTCCCTTGAGCGGTCACAAGGCCGTCCTTGCTGACCGTTGCCACACGCCCGTCCGATGATGCCCAATGCACCGTTTTATCAGTCGCGTCCTCCGGCTTCACCGTTGCCGAGAGCTGCACGCTTCCCTTACCCATGATGCTCGCGGATGCTTGATTGAGCTCGATCGACTCAACCGGGATGACATCCTCGCTGGGGGTATAAGAGACCTCGGTATAGATGTCCGCTACACCGGAAGGAATAGAACTGTGGTTTTCAAAGACATCGCCCTTCGTATTACGCCATGTACCTTCCGGAAAATACGTCTGTACAGTAAAAGTGTCGCTGACAATGATCTTCTTGATGCCAGATTCATAGAACATGAAAGATGCTAACTGCACTTTCTGCGTATCAAAGCTCCTTAGATCAACCTCCCTTAGAGACATGCAACCTTCGAACATCCATTCCATATCAGTCACATAGGTCGTATCGAAACTAGATAGATCAATGGATGCGAGGTTCGTACAACCCCTGAATAAAGAAGTCATGTTAGAAACAGCAGCGGTATCAAAGCCCGCAAGGTTCACCGTGAAAAGCCCTGTACAATCTTCGAACATTCCCCGCATCGATGACAAGGCCCTTGTATCGAATGCGCTCAGATCGAGCGACTTGAGGCCTTTGCAGCCCTTGAACATCTCGCTCATATCCTGAACGCGTGACGTATCCAGACCGGAAAGATCTATCGATTCCAACGAATAGCAACCGGAGAACATCGACTTCATCTCGTTAACCTGAGCCGTCTGCATCGATGATGGATTGACTATGCGAAGCTTGACGCAATTCGCGAACATGCCTTCCATGCTCGTTATATGCGAGGTATCAAGCCCGGCAAGGTCAACGCTCTCAAGAACTGGACAATCAGCGAACATCCGGCCTAGGCTCGTCTCCTCGGTCAGATCAAGGTTGCGCAGGCCTTCGATCGACTGCAGCCTTTTGTAACCACTGAAATAATTATTCCTTCTAATACTATATGGATCCTTCAAAACCTTGACACGGCCATCAAGGACCAAAACATCCACGTCCGTTTTCGGCAAAGCATCGCTTTGGAAGTCTATCTCTCCCATATCAACGCTCGCACAGGGTCGGATCGTGAGCGTTCCGCTCTCCAGCTTCCATTCACAGGTTCCCTCTAGGTTCCAGCCTTCTGTGGGAACAAGCGATTCTTCGCCCTGCCGTATATCAGTGCTCAGCAAAATGGGGCCAAGGAAATCCTCAGGGATCGACGACTCCTGAGCTTCATCAGAAGCATTTGATACGCTCTCATCTTCCCCTTCGCCCCAGGCCATCGACGCAGGCGTGAATAGAATAGCAATGACGATAAGGGCAAATAGCAAGATGATGGGATACAGCGCTCTTTTCGCGTTGGTCTCGAAATCGTTCATACGGACTCCTCCACGGTCGTTTCCCCAAGACCACGAAGGACGCTCAAGATATCGCAATGAGGAGAGCATCCACCACGGTCACCACAACCATAGGGACGCAAGTACTCAAAGGTACCATTGCTCCAGAAGGGCAGATGCTCTCCTGACTGAGCAATGGAAAAGATATGATCCTTGCATCCCAAGGGTATGGTTGTGGTGGTCCGGATTCTATCACGAGACATCTCAGACAGCGGCTTGACAGCGCGATGCCCAAGAATTCCCTATATATCCATCCTCGGTGCATCCAGGTAAAAGGGACGGGCACCCATCATGGATGCCCGCTTGCGTTCTGTCTGATAGCCGCCCCTGAGCCTGTGTCTTTCCTAGATGACCCACCCCTCAGAAGAGCACTCTCCTTAATGGCGATGATGATGGCAGCGATGATGCCCGTGACCGCCCTCTTCGAATACGAAGACGTACTTGGGTGAGCCGTGACGGCCCTTCTCGTGATGACGACAACCCTTGCCGCAGCGGCGGCCATAGCGCTTCTTGATCAGAGAGGGATCGATGCCCATGTCCTTCGCATTGGCCGATATCTTGTCACAGAGGCTGATGAGCGCATCCTTCTCCTCCGAGGACATACCTTCGAAGAGGGCATCAGCAGCTCTATCCTCAGCAGCCAGACGCTTCTTGACCACTTCGGTACCCTTATCAGTGAGCGTCATGATGAAGCCATCCTCGGACTGGCTGATGGCGAGGTAACCGTTCCGCTCAGCCACACGAGCAACAGCGCGCACATCGCACCCGCGCCAACCCAGTTCCTTCTTAGCCGTATCCTTGTCAAGCTCACCGTTGCCGAACTTGTGGATCACCTTGACCAGCGCTCCCTGCCCACGCTTGAAGCTCCGGGGGCCATCCTTATGCATAGCCAGCTTCGCATGATCCGCTGCCTGCTTCAGGCTCTGGAGCGCTTTCGTTGATTCTGCCATGATGATGCTCGCTTTCTCTCGGACCGTTCTCAGAGGCTCATTCTAGGAAGCTGCCCGAGGCGGCAGAAGCCGAAGCGTTGGGGTTTGACCAAACCGTTAGCTGCTTGATGCCTTCCGGTGGCGCCATGTATATGCAGTGGCGATGATGAGCATGACCGCTTCGATGATCACCATGATGAGGATGGTGTGCTGAAAGCCGGTCACATAAGCTGCTTGCTGCGGCACGCCGCTATGGATGAGCGCTTCCATCTGGTTCGAGAACGACCCGACGAGAAGGGAGGAAGAGAGCGAGCTGGCCAGCTGGATGGCAACAGAAGCGATGGAGGCACCCGCGGCCACCTGGGCGGTATCCAACGCTTCAAGGGCCGTAGCCCTGTTCGGTGAATTCTCGAACCCGACATCGCCGAGGATGAAGAGGCAAGCTATGAGCAGAGGGATGACCAGCTTGATCTCTGCAAGCCCGAGGATGACAACGAAGCCTCCCGAGATGACGAGGAACCCCAGGGGCACGATAGGCCAGATACCACGCTTATCCGTCACCTTCCCCGCCACCATAGCCACCCCAGCATAGGCCAGTTGTGGCAACAGCATGAACAAACCTGCTTCAGAGGCGTCGAAGCCTATGGCACCCTCCAGATAGAGGGGCAGCGTCAAGCGGACGGCATGCTCTGCCAATGATCCGAACATGAGGAGCAAGATGCCTGCAAGGAAAGCCTTGTTCGCCAGCGGAGCCAGACTGAGGAGCGGTACGGATATGCGTCTTTGACGCCATGCGAAGAGGCCGAGCACCGAGCATCCCGCCGCCATCAGGCCAATAGCTCCAAGAAGATGGCGCTCGAGCTGAGAGATGCCGAACATGAAGCTGGCAAGCCCGAAGAATATGAGCACGACGCTCAAGCCATCGATATGCGTAGACGCGGGATCCCTCTCCCCTATGGGCTTCATGGTGAAGAAGCTGGCTATGCAACAAGCGATCCCCGCAATGGCGGTAGGCGCGAACACGGCATTCACGCCGAAACGCGTAAGGAGCAACCCTGAGACGAAGGGGCTCACAGCGAATCCCACTCCCCCGAAAGCAGTGAAGAGCGACAGCCAGAGCGCCCGTTTGCCTGCCGGGGCGATCTTCAAGAGCGCTGTGCTAGCTGATGGGAAGAGCAACCCCGATGCCCCTGCCTGCAGCACACGGGCTGCCATGAGCATCCAGAAGTCTTGGGCCACGAAGCCCAAAAGGCCACCCGCTGCCATGAGGGCTGTTGCCGAGCAGAAGATGGCTTTCACGCCGAAGCGATGCAGCAAGCGCGCACCCAGGGCGATCATGGTGGCTCCAATGATGGTGAATACCAAGATGACCCAATTCGCCATGGAAACGGGCACGTGGAAGGTGACCGATACATCCGGCAACGTCACCGACATGAGCGTGATCATGAAACCGTTGCAGAACATGGTGGAGACGATGACGATGGTCATGGCCCGCGCATCCCGTGGCGACAGGCTCACCTTGTCCTGCTGGCTGTTGCTTGTGGGGCTTGCCACGGCATACCCTCCTCAGACGCGCCTCCTGCCTCAGTGTATGCTCACCGACACGATGCACGCGGTGCACCCTTGGATGGATGCCGAATGGTTGCCTTCCTCATTCGTTGGATTTCAGGCTCTCGATCATGTCTATGCCTGCCAGCTTGCGCTTCATGAAGAGCATCACGAGCACTGCGAAGAGGATGGTCACCACGAAGGCGATGATGAAGCTGAAGAGGTGGATATCCCGGCCGAACATGACGTAATCCACCTCTGCCGTGACGATGACGAAGCTCTCCAGGAACACACCGAAGAAGAGCCCTACGAGCGCCCCGAGGATAGTGAGGATGATGATCTCCCGGTAGATGTACATATCCACTTCCCGGGACGTGAATCCCAACACCTTGAGCGTGGCTATCTCTCGCTGACGTTCGGTGATGTTGATGTTAGTGAGGTTATAGAGCACGATGAACGCCAATGCTGCCGCAGCCACCACCAACACCACTACGATCATGTTCACGCTGCGCAGCATCGTCCGGTAGGAGCTGATGGTCTCGTCATTGAAGGCAACAGTCTTGATGCCATCGATGGCCCTCAGCTCTTCGCTCAGATCCTTGCGCAACCCTTCATCTTCGGCGACCTCGGCATAGATGGCATTCGGAATGGGTGCTTTGCCATAGGCATCCTCGTAGACCTGCTTCCCCATGAAGACATAGTTGGCGATGTAGTTCTCCATGATGCCGGTCACCGTGAACGATCTGCGGTCATCCGTAGCATTGCCCATCTGATCCTGGGTGGCCAAGGTCAGGCTCTCCCCCACTGACAGGCCCAGCTCATTGCCCAGCTTCTCTGTGATGATGACGCTATCCTCCTCAAGGGGGATGGGCTCTTGGCCTACGCGGGTGCGCATGACCCAAAGCTCCTGATACCGCAGCGGGTCATCGGGGACGATGAGCGTGACCGAGTGATCCTTGCCGCCCTCAACGGTTGCTACCATGGATTCATCAAAGGACTCCGCCTGAGCGAAGACCTGCTTCTCGTCTGAGAGCAGCTCATCCACCTTCGCCGCGGAGGCCAAGGAGATATCGTCATCTTCCGTGATGATCATGTTGTACTTGACCGTCTGGCCGAACTGCTTGTCGATGATGTCGTTGATGGAATCCTGAAGCCCGAGGCCTGTGAGCAGGAGACCCGTGCAGCCTGCGATGCCGATAACGGTCATGATGAGGCGCTTCTTATAGCGGAAGATATTGCGGAAGGTGACCTTCCAGGAGAACGACACCCGGCGCCAAAGCGGCGTGATGCGCTCCAGCAGGATGCGCTTCCCCTCCTTCGGCGCCCGAGGCAGCATGAGCTGAGCCGGGGTCTCCCGCAGAGTGCTCGCCGCCGCAGCCCATGTGGCGATGAGCGTCACCCCCACGCCCAATCCTGCCGCAGAGAGCGCGATGCCGAGGTCTATGGGCATGAGCAGCCCATGGGGCACGCTATAGATGATGGCGTATGCCTCCATGATGATAGGTGGCAAGATGAGCGAGAGCACCACGATGCCCACAACGCTGCCGATGATGGAAGCCGCTGCCCCATAGATGAGGTACTTGGAGGTGATACGCGCCCGGGAATAGCCCAGTGCCTTGAACGTGCCTATGAGGACGCGCTCCTCTTCCACCATGCGCGTCATGGTGGTGAGAGCCACCAGCGCCGCCACGAGGAAGAAGATGAAGGGGAAGAAGGAGGCGATGGAATCCACCCGATCAGCATCAGAAGCGAAGCTGACCACCCCGGGATTCTTCGTGCGGTCCATGATGAGCCATTCTGGCTCTTCGATAGCATCTATGTCCGCTTGGGCATCGGCGAGCCTCTGCTCCGCCCGTGCGAATTCGTCTTGGGCCTTGGCGTATTCTTCCTGATATTCCGCAAACCCGGCTTCATAGTCAGCTTCGCCGTTCGCCAGCTGAGCCCGTCCGCTCTCAAGCTCGGCAGCGGCGCTGTCAAGCTGCGCCTGGGCCTGGGTGAAGCGGTCTGCAGCCTGGCTCCGCTGCTCATCCAACTGCCGTTGAGCTGCCGTGATCTGCGCGCTTCCCGCCTCGTAGGCGGCCTGTCCCGCATCATAGGCAGTTTGGTTCTCCTTGAGCTTCTGCAAGCTGCTCAAAGCCTGCTTCAGATCATCCGAAGGATGCACGGCTATGGCCGCCTCCAAGAAGCTGATAGCGGCATCGATGGTATCTGGAGTGACCGGAGGCAGCCCTGGGATGACCGATGGGAGCGCCGCTGCCTGCTGCCACCCGGCATCAAGCTGAGCCTTCGCCTGAACGAGCTCCTCTTCGCTGGCCTCCAAGACCGATCGTTGGGCATCTATCTGAGCCTGCCCCTCTGCCATCTGAGCCTCAGCGGATTCCCTTTGTCGAACCAGCTCCGTCTTGCCTGCTTCGTAGTCCGCTTGGCCACGAGCCAGCTTCTGGCGGCTTCTCTCAAGGGTTGCTGCAGCCTCATCCAGCTGGAGCCTGGCATCGGCCAGCTGGGCTTCAGCATCAGCCCGTTCGCGCTCATAGTCAGCCCGACGCTCATCCAATTCCTCCTGAGCATCGGCTCTCACCTCTGCCAGACGCGCTGCCTCACGCTCCCCCTCGATGCCATGGAGCTCTTTCATCACCTCATCTATGCAGTCTTGATAGGCGGCGCTCCCCGACAGCTTCGCCTTCGCCCCGCTCACCTGGATGAAGGCTTCGGTATAGGGCAGATCAGCAGCGAAATCATTGACCGGGACGTACATGAACTGGTCGATGGCTCCAGAACCCAATGAGGTGGAACCCATGGCTGTGGTTGACACGTAATACGGAGAATGAGCGAAGCCCACGATCCGGTAGGAGCGCTCCGTCAGCGTGTCATCGAGGTCTTGGACCCCTTCATCCACCTGGATAACATCCCCCAGCGCAACCGGAGCATTCATCACGTTATCGGCGGATATGACGCATTCATCAGGAGCAGCAGGCCACTCCCCCTCCACCAGCGTCAGCTTGTTCAATGCATCTTGTTCGGCTTCGCTGGCAATGGTCGCACCCTCGTCCCCCGACCCCGATGTCAAAGCGGCATAGGGTAGCGAATGGACGCGCATGGCATACTGCTCGTCATTGAGCGTGACCATGACATCGGTCTCATAGCCCCCTTCGACAGCCTGGACTCCTGGCACCGCACGGATCGCTTGAAGGTCAGCGTCGGTGAGCCCCAATGTGGAAACCACTCGGATATCCATGAGATCCGTCTGATCGTAGTATGCATCAGCGGTCATATCCATATCGGGAGCCGTCATGCGAAGCCCCGCATAGAACCCGCATCCCAAGGCCACGATGCCCGCAATGGCCACGAAACGGCCGAGGCTGTCCTTGATGGACCGAAGGATGTTGATGTCGAAGGCGCTCTTCATGATGACCGATACGAGACCTCAGCCCCCTTGGCTACCATTCCAGCGTATCTGCCGAAACGGGATCTGGGTTCAGCTCAACGGATGCAACGCTCCCCTCGCGGACACGGATGATCCTGTTCGCGATGGCGCAGAAGGCCGAGTTGTGGGTGACCACCACCACGGTCTTGCCAGAGGCGGAACAGGTGTCCTGCAAGAGCTTCAAGATGGCCTTGCCCGTGGAGTAATCCAGAGCTCCCGTAGGCTCATCGCAGAGGAGCAGCTTGGGGTTCTTCGCCAAGGCCCGGGCGATGGCCACCCGCTGCTGCTCACCGCCAGAGAGCTGACCGGGGAAATTGCTCATCCTGTCCCGGAGGCCTACTTCCCGAAGCACCTCATCAGCGCTCAGAGGGTCCTTGCAGATCTGGCTGGCAAGCTCTACGTTCTCCCGGGCCGTGAGGTTCTGCACCAGGTTATAGAATTGGAAGACGAACCCGATATCGTAGCGCCGATATTCCGTGAGCTGCTTGGCGTTATAGGAGCTGACCTCATCACCGTCCAAGAGGATGGTACCGCTGGTGCAGCTATCCATGCCGCCCAACATGTTGAGGAGCGTCGTCTTGCCCGCTCCAGACGGCCCCACGATCACGACGAATTCGCCTTGTTCTATGGAGAAGGACATATCATGGACGGCAGGGACCTCTATCTCCCCCATCCTATAGATCTTCGAGACGTCTGAGAACTCAACGAACGCCACTGGCAGGCTCCCATCAACAAAACCGCATCGCTGCACCCTGGCGCAGCTTTTCCCTTGCCTCTCATGATAGTCTAGTTTCCACGAAGACTGAAAGGAACCTACGGTGGCTTGTGATCTGAAGAACATCCTGCTCATAGCCAACCCCGCCTCCCAGAATGGTCATGGCGCCTTCCTGGCCGAGCGGGCCATGGAAGCGCTCTTCCACCAGATGGAGGATTCTGAGATAGAGGTCATCCTGACCACGCATCCGCATCACGCCACCGAGATCGCTGCCAGCTCTGAGGATTTCGACACCCTCATCGCATTAGGCGGAGACGGCGTGGTGCATGAGGCGGTGAACGGCCTCATGCAGCTACCGAAGGAGGAGCGACCGCAGTTCGGCGTGATCCCCACGGGCTCCGGCAATGACTTCGCTCGATCCATCGGCATGCCGAAGGGGCTGACCAACGCCTGCCATGCCCTCTCCTCAGCGGTCTCACAGTCCTCTGATGTCGGATGCGTCAACGGGCGCTACTTCGCAGAGACGCTCTCATTCGGTCTTGATGCAGCCATCGCCTTGGATACCGTAGAGCGCAGACGCAAGACAGGGCTCAAGGGAACAGCGCTCTATGCCACCAGCTCTCTCTATCAGCTGAAGCACAGCTTCCGATCCTACGAGTATTCCGTCAAGGTAGATGGCAAAGCGGCCGAGGAGGGACGGTCCATCACCTTCGCCGTACAGAACGGCCCCTATTACGGAGGTGGTTTCAAGATATGCCCCGAAGCCCAGCTCGATGACGGGCTTCTGGACATCTGCATCTCTCATCCACCCATCAGCCGCCTTGCGGCTGCCCGGGCTTTCGCTCTGGCGAAGGGCGGCAGCCACACCCATATCAAGCAGATCCAGCTGTTCCAAGCGAAGAGCCTGGATATCACCTTTGCAGAGGAACCGCCTGTTCAGATAGATGGAGAGAAGCTCACGGGGACTTCATTCCATGTGGATATAGAACCCGGTGCCCTTCGCCTGCTCTATCCCCAGCACGCAGGCCGGTCGTGATCGGCGCTTACGAAAGCAATGCAATGGATCCTTTGGAGGGGGTCGATCATGATCGACCCTTACGGAATTCAATGCGGCTGCTGATAAGAGGAACTTCTGCATCATACGCACTCCGACCCTTACGAACATGAAAAAGGGGCCAGCGAGATGCTGGCCCCTGAGCTCATGTCAGCCTTAGATAGCTTAGGCTGAGAAGATCTCGATGGTGTCCCCTTCAGCCAGGGTCACCATGGCCTTCTTCCAAGTGCGGGTGTAACCCTTCTTCTGGTAGCGCACGCGCTTGGGCTTCGGCTTCACGTTCAGCGTGTTCACCTTCACCACGGTGACGCCGAAGATGGCCTCGATGGCTTGGCGGATCTCGATCTTGTTCGAGTCCTTCGCCACCTCAAAGGTGTAGACGTTGTTATCCATGACGTCATAGGAATGCTCCGTGATGACGGGACGGATGATCACCTCACGCGGGTCTCGCTGCATTATGCCAGCACCTCCTCGATGTAGGGCAGGCACGTATCCACGATCACGAGCCTCTTGTTGTCGATGATGTCATAGGTGTTGATCGCATTCACCGGCAGGATCTCGACCTTGGGGATGTTACGGAAGGACAGGTAGGTATCCACGTCGTCATCCGTGATGACGAGATTCACCCGCATCCCTTCCAGCCCCAGGGCCTTCAGAGCCGCCACCGCATCCTTGGTGGAGGGCTTGCCGAACTCGAAGGGCTTGACGATGATGAGCTCTTCGTCTGCCAGCTTCGCGGAGAGAGCGCTGCGCATCGCGAGCTTGATCTCTTTCCCGTTCACCTTCTGGGCATAGGAGCGGGTGTGGGGACCGAACACGGTGCCACCGCCACGCCACTGAGGAGAGCGGATGGAACCCTGACGAGCACGGCCCGTGCCCTTCTGCCTCCACGGCTTCTTGCCGCCACCGCGAACGAATCCGCGGCTCTTCGTATTCGCAGTGCCCTGACGCCAGCCAGCACGCTGAGCCTTCACGGTGCGATGCATCACGTGCATATTCGGCTCTATGGCGTAAACGGCATCAGGTAGCTCTGCGGTGCCTGCTGCCTTGCCAGCAGCATCCTTGATCTCAAGCTTTGCCATATTCCTTAGACTCCTTCGGCTAATCCTGCGTCTTGGTCATGCGAACGCGCACGACTCCGTTCTTGGAGCCCGGCACCGCACCCTTCAACAGGATGAGGTTCTGCTCCTCGTCGATGCGAACGACCTCCAGGTTCCTGACCGTGACGGTGTCACAGCCCATGTGGCCGGGAAGGCGCACGCCCTTGAACACGCGGGAGGGCGTAGCGCACTGGCCCACAGAACCGGGAGCGCGGTGGAAGTGGGCACCATGGCCGCCCGGGCCGCCCCGGAAGCCGTAGCGCTTCATGACACCGGCAAAGCCCTTGCCCTTGGAAGTGCCCGTGACATCGACCTTCTTCACCTCAGCGAAAGCGGCGACGGTCTGCTCGTCCCCCACCTTGTGCTCAGAGGCGTCCTCCACGCGAACCTCGCGCAGATGCTTCTTCGGCTCGATGCCCGCCTTGCTGAAGTGACCCTGCATGGGCTTGTTCACCCGACGCGGCTTCACATAGCCGAAGCCCATCTGTACGGCATCGTAGCCGTCAGACTCTTTGGTCTTGACCTGGCAGATGACGTTCGGCTCTGCCTGGATGACGGTGACCGGCACGATGACGTCTCCGTCCCAGACCTGGGTCATGCCGATCTTCTTCCCATAAATCGCGTTGATCATCTTGCGTCCCCTCCTACAGCTTAATCTCGATGTCGACACCGGCCGGAAGGTCAAGGCGCATGAGCGAGTCAACGGTGTTGGGCGTTGGCTCGATGATGTCGATCAGGCGCTTATGGGTGCGCATCTCGAACTGCTCGCGCGAATCCTTATCCACATGCGGGGAGCGGATGACGCAGTACATGTTGCGCTCCGTCGGCAGCGGGATGGGGCCGGAGATCTTCGCCCCGGTCTTCTGGGCGGTATCAACGATGAGCTTCGTGGACTGGTCCACGATCTCATGGTCATAGCCCTTGAGGCGAATGCGTATCTTCTGATTTGCCACTTGCTTTACCTCGACTCTCTTCAAGCTTCTCTAGGCGTTCCCGCCGGCTTTGCTGACGATCTCGGTTGCCACGCTCTTGGGCACCGGTTCATAGGAATCGAACTGCATGGTGTAGGTTGCCCTACCCTGGGTTCCGCTGCGCAGATCCGTTGCGTAGCCGAACATCTGGGAGAGCGGCACCTTGGCGGAGATGGCCACGGCGTTGCCGCGCTGCTCCTGGCCTTGGATGATGCCGCGGCGGGAGGGGATATCGCCCATGACGAAACCGGTGTACTCTTCCGGCGTCTCCACTTCCACAGCCATGACCGGCTCCAGGATGACCGGATCGGACTTCTTGAGAGCATCCTTGATGGCCATAGAACCTGCCACTTTGAACGCAGCTTCGGAGGAGTCGACCTCGTGGAAGCTGCCGTCGATGAGCTCGACCTTGACGTCTTCCACCGGATACCCTGCCAGCACACCGGAGTTCAGAGCCTCCTTGATGCCCTTGTCCACTGCGGGGATGAATTCCTTGGGGATGACGCCGCCGACGATCTTGTTCTCGAATTCGTAACCGCTGCCCGGCTCCTGGGGATACATATTGATGATGGCATGACCGTACTGACCATGACCACCGGACTGGCGGACGAACTTGCCTTCGGCATTCAGGACCTCATGGCCCGGACGCTCACGGTAAGCAACCTGAGGCTTGCCCACGTTGGCCTCTACCTTGAACTCTCTCAGCAGACGGTCGACGATGATCTCAAGGTGAAGCTCACCCATGCCAGCAATGATGGTCTGACCGGTCTCATGGTTGGTGGACACGCGGAAGGTGGGATCCTCCTCGGCCAGCTTCTGCAGAGCGATGGCCATCTTATCCTGCTCAGCCTTGGTCTTCGGCTCAACCGCGATGTCGATCACGGGATCAGCGAATTCCATGGACTCAAGGATGATGGGGTGGCTCTCGTCGCAGAGGGTGTCACCAGTGGAAGTATCCTTCAGGCCGACCACAGCCACGATATCGCCAGCGGAGCAGTTCTCCACGTCGATCTGCTGGTTCGCATGCATCTGGAGCATGCGGCCGATGCGCTCTTTCTTGTCCTTGACGGCGTTCAGCACGTAGCTGCCCTTGTCCAGGTTACCGGAGTAGCAGCGCAGATAGGTGAGCTTGCCCACGTACGGGTCGGTCATGATCTTGAAGGCCAAGCTGGAGAAGGGGGCCTTCGGATCAGCCGGGCGCTCTTCCTCGGCATCCGTCTTGGGGTTCACGCCCGTGATCGGCGGGATGTCCACCGGAGAGGGCAGGTAATCCACCACGGCGTCCAGCATCTCCTGAACGCCCTTGTTCTTGTAGGCGCTGCCCACGAAGACAGGGTTCAGCTTACAGGCGATGACGCCCTTGCGGATAGCCTCCTTGAATTCCTCTACGGAGACCTCTTCCTCCATGAGGACCTTCTCCATGAGGTCATCGTCGCAGTCCGCTGCAGCCTCCAGCAGCTCCTGGCGATACATCTGCGCATCCTCCAGGAACTCGGCCGGAATCTCATCCATGGGCTCAGGATAGGTCATACCCTTGTCGTCGGCCTTGAAGTCCCAAGCGGTCATGGTCACCAGGTCGACCACGCCCCAGAACTGGTCCTCAGCACCCATGGGGATCTGGGCGGCGAAGGCAGGCGCGTCAAGACGGTCGCGCATGGTCTGGATGGCATGGAAGAAGTCTGCGCCCACGCGGTCGTACTTGTTGATGAAGGCGATGCGCGGCACGCCGTAGCGCTCAGCCTGACGCCAAACGGTCTCAGACTGGGGCTGTACGCCAGCAACGGCATCGAAGACGGCAACGGTGCCGTCCAGAACGCGCAGAGAGCGCTCCACCTCGGCCGTGAAGTCAACGTGGCCGGGGGTGTCGATGATCTGGAAGCGGTATTCCCTGCCGCTCTCTTCGCCGCGGGGGTACTTCCAGAAGCAGGTGGTAGCAGCAGAGGTGATGGTCACGCCGCGCTCTTGCTCCTGGACCATCCAGTCCATGGTGGCAGCGCCGTCGTGCACCTCGCCGATCTTGTGGGTCTTGCCCGTGTAGTAGAGGATACGCTCGGTCGTGGTGGTCTTGCCCGCATCGATGTGGGCCATGATCCCGAAGTTGCGCGTATCGTTGAGTGATAGTTTCGCCATGGCTCTGACCTCTAGAAGCGATAGTGGCTGAACGCGCGGTTCGCCTCGGCCATCTTGTACATATCCTCGCGCTTCTTCACGGCAGCTCCCGTGTTCTGGGAGGCATCCATGATCTCATTCGCCAGGCGCTCTGCCATGGTGTGCTCACGACGAGCGCGAGAGTAATCCACGATCCAGCGGATAGCGAGAGTGGTAGCACGACGAGAGTTGACCTCCATGGGCACCTGATAGGTGGCGCCGCCCACGCGCTTGGGCTTGCACTCGAGGGTGGGGCGGACGTTGTCCATGGCCTTCTTGAAGACGGACAGCGGATCTTCGCCGGTCTTCTCTTCCACGATGTCGAACGCGGTGTAGACGATGCGCTCGGCAAGGGACTTCTTGCCATCCAGCATGATCTTGTTGGTGAGCTGGGTGACAAGACGGTTGTTGTACTTCGCGTCAGGCTGGATGAGCCTGCGCTGTGCTGCTGCACGACGTGGCATAGATGATGCTCCTTCTTCTCTGCGTGCTTCTGGCTGGGTACCTCACGCCCAAGGCGTCCCGGTCATTAGGCTTGGCCTCCAAGCCCGCACGGCTTAACGAATGGTTACTTCGGGCGCTTTGCTCCATAACGGCTGCGGGCCTGCATGCGGTTGTCCACCGATGCGCAGTCCAGCGTGCCGCGGATGACCTTATAGCGAACACCAGGCAAGTCCTTCACACGACCGCCGCGGATGAGCACCATGGAGTGCTCCTGCAGGTTGTGGCCGATGCCCGGGATGTAAGCCGTGACCTCCATGCCGTTAACCAGACGGACACGGCAGACCTTGCGGAGAGCGGAGTTCGGCTTCTTGGGGGTGGTGGTGTAGACGCGAGTGCAAACGCCGCGCTTCTGGGGATTGCCCTTGAGCGCCGGGGTCTTCTTCTTGTCTACCTGCTTCTGGCGGCCCTTGCGGACCAGCTGGTTTATGGTTGGCAACTCTTCACTTCCTTTTCATTCCTTGATGCTTGCCTTGCTGTGCTCTTTCATGTGCGCTTCGCGAATGCGCACGCGAAAAAATGCGCCCGTATGAGGCGCGACGATGCATACTAGTTATGTCCTCCCCGTGTGTCAAACGCCACGCATCCGGGCGTATCTACCTTTATCCCGGTGAACGGCAGCGTAGGCCAAAGCCTGGATCAGCTCAGGTAATCCCGCAGGTCAGCGGTAAGGACGAGATCCCTCTCAGTGGGGTCATCAGCCGGAGTGCGCAGGAACAGGAACCCGTAGGATCCCGTCTTCTCAGCCTTGAGGGAGACGAATGCCAGCACATCGGTGCACTGGCTCATGAAGCGCTCGTGGTCGAAGGTGCCCGCACCAACAGATCCCAAAAGCGACATGGAATAGGCATCCGTTGGATGGGCCCGGTAAACAGACCGCAGATCCAAGGGGATGTCTTCCAGATAGCATTCGTAGGTACGATATCCGCAGCCGTAATAGGCCATGTCGGTGCCACCCAGCCCCGCAAAGCGCAGCGGATTGAATTCTATGGGGATGATGGCAGATCCCGCCTTGCGCGTTTCCACATGCACGCAGAAGCCCTTCGCCCCCACTACCTGATTCACCTGGCCAAGCCAGGCTTCAAAGGCCTCGAAGACATCATCTACGATGGCCTTGCTGGAGAGGTAGAGGCGATCGCTGGTGTCCTTGGGCCCTGCGAAGTCATGGCGCCAGATGTTGAGGATATGAGGCGCGCCCTGTTCGTCATAGTAGGCATCCAAGGCGTATTCCTCCCCTTGGATGTACCCCTCTATCAGGTATTCCTCGGATCCGATGACGCTCTCAGGATAGCGGTCTTGCCACTCCTGCTCGTGGGCTTCGATATCAGCGAGCGCCTCCGTCCAGGCAGCCGCATCCTGGATCACATAGACTCCCATGGAGCAGAAGCCGACGTTGGGCTTCAAGACCACTGGCAACGGAAGCTCTTCGACCGATACGTCCTTGAGGTCAGCCCGGGGCACACGACGATAGAAGAAGCCGGGCGTGAGAGGGCTCAACGCCTCACGCATGCGCCCCTTGTCCTTGAAGAGGGAGATGGCTTGGGTGAGGCCTTGATGAGAGGAGTTGTCCAATATCCAAGCCAAGGCATTCTCTGAACAGGTGTAGATGCGCTCCCCTGCATCTGCCCGCTGGATAGCTTCAGGCTCGCTGATGAGGTTCAGCGAGAACCCCTGATCATGGACCATCTGCCGGGCGAAGCGGTTGGAGAGGACCGGGTGCTTGCTGGCTTGAAGCCACTGGAGCAGTGGCTGGGAAGCGAAGGGCTCATCAAGGATGACCATTGGGCCTAGCCTATCTCATCGGCCGCCACGAGCCCGTGGAGATACTGGATGATGTCATCGGATTCATAGAGGGGCTGACCGTCTATGACGAGGCAAGGCACCTGGCCCTTGCCGCCGATGGCAATGAGCTCATCGCGCACACCTGGCTCGAGCGTATTGCGCATCTCGCAGGCGATGTCCTGCTCCTCCATATACGCGAGCACCTTGCGGCAAAAGGGGCACGTTGGCTTGGAGTACAGCACGATATTCGGGATATAGGCCATGATCAGGCTCCTTCCATTGGAAGATGATGGACGATCATCTCACGAACGCACCCACAGAGCGTGGCTTGATGGGGCAACCGTTCCCAACCAGTCACTCGACGTAGGTTCGGATGAGGGACTCTACCAGGCGGACGTCATCAAGGAGGTCTTGCACGCGGATGTATTCGCTCGTGGAATGGAAGCATGCCATGCCCGTGCCCAAGGTGACTGCCAAGACGCCCAAGCCATTCAGGTTGTTGGCATCAGCGCCCCCGCCGGTGCGCACCAACCGGAAGGGCAGACCGCAATCCTCAATGGCCTGGCGCGCCCGGTCGATGATAGGGCTCTCCTCTGTGAAGCGGACTGCAGGGTAATCCTCTTCCCAAGCGATCTCTGATTCGCCACCGAAGAGGGCGCAGGCCCTTTGTACCGCCTCGGTCATCTGGTGCTGTACCGCATCCGCCCTCTCAGGGAAGATGGAACGGCACTCCCCTTCGAGCTTGCATTCCTCCGCCACGATATTCGTAGCCACACCGCCTTCGATGATGCCGATGTTCGCGGTGGTGGCATCGTCCAAGCGCCCCAATTCCATGGAGGAGATGGCTGCTGCGGCTATCTGGATGGCCGAGATGCCCGCTTCCGGCTCTACCCCTGCGTGAGCGCTCCTGCCTTGGATGCGAACACGCATCGTCCGATGACAGGGCGCCTCCGCTATAACGGAACCAGGGGCACCGTCAGCATCCAGCACGAAGCAATGGGCATCCTGGGGAAGATCGGCTCCCCTCAAAGCCCCGGAGCCCAGCAAGCTCTGCTCCTCGCAGGTGGTGAGCAGCACGTAGAGGTCAGGGAGGTCACCGCCGCTTTCGATGGAGCGGCGGATGCCTTCAAGAATGGCCGTCACCCCTGCCTTGTCGTCGGCGGAGAGGATGGTATCCCCCGCCGAGCAGAGGACATCTCCCCGCTCATCTGAAACGCAGATGACCTCTATGGCCCGACAGGGCTTCACCGTATCCATATGCGCCGAGAACATGAGCTGGCCCTTTGCCGAGCCGGGGCGATAGGCGATGAGGTTCCCCGTATCAGAACCCGTGCTCTTGGCGGAGCCATCCACCCTCACCGTGAAGCCCAGCTGTTCCAGCTCCTGGGTACAGGCCTGAGCCATGGCCGATTCGCTCCAAGAAGGGCTTTCGATGGCTACCAGCCTCTCGAAGAGCCCGAGCGTCCTTTCCTCATCCATGGTCTACCTCAATATCCTTGCCGCCACCTGCTTCTTGCGAGAGAGCACACCGGGCATCCAGGTACCCCCGCACCCCGTGCAGTGGATGTCGAAGGCGCGATCGACGATCTTGCGGTTCCCCTCCGCTAAAAGCTGGGTCCCCTCTGCCAGGATATCCGTGGCCATGAGCACCACGGTCTCATAGCCCCGGTTCTTGAGCAGACTGCGCATGTGCTCGCGGATCTCTTCCTCCCGCTCCATCACAGCAGCGAGGTCCACCGTCTCATGCTGGGCGATGAGGAGGGTCTTGTCATCGAGGTGGAATTCCTTGGAATCGGCCTCTACCAGCTCTTCGATGGGCATATCGGCATCGCCGCCTCGGGCCCGGAAGACCTCTAGGCCGAATTCGGTGGGCTCGACCCCCACGATGGCCGCCAGATGAGCCACTTGGGCCTCGTCCGCCGGGGTCGCCGTGGGAGATTTCAAGATGACGGTATCGGTCATGATGGCTGAAAGGAGCACCGCCGCGATGCCCTTCGGGATATCCACCCCGCATTCCTGGAACTCCAAGGCCACGATGGTGGCCGTAGACCCGATGGGACGGTTGATGAACTTGATGGGATTGGCCGTGGACACATCGGCGATGCGATGATGATCCACGATCTCGATGACATCCGCCTCTTCGATACCGGCCGCCGCTTGGCTCACCTCGTTATGGTCCACCAAGATGACCCGGCGTTTCGGAGGCGTAGCCACATCCGAGCGGGTGACGATGCCCACCGCCCGGCCAGCCTTATCCAGCACCACCGCCTCACGCAGATCGCTGGCGATCATGTCATCCACCACCTCTTTGAGCACGTCCTCCTCTTCCAGCTGGATGACATTGCCGAACATGAGCTCTGACACCTTCTGAGAGAGCGACTCGATGAGCGATGTGGCCACCGCCATGGTGGATTCAGGGGTGGCGTCATCCAGAGCATCCGTGGCCGCCATATAGCGCTCTGCGATGGCCCGCGTGGAGATGAGCCCCTGGAATTGGCCCCGTTCGTCCTGCACCACCAGCGAACGGATATTGTGCTGGCGTAGAGTGCGGCCAGCCTCGAGCATGCTGGCATCTTGGCTGATGGAGATGGGATCAGAGGTCATGACATCGCTCACGCGCGTGTGGACATGCCCGATCAAACGCGGAGGCTCGACCTCATAGGTGCTGAGCACCCATTGGCTCTCAGGCGGCAAGGGCCCAAGCCGTGCAGGGATGTAGATGTCATCCCTTCCTGCCCTGCGGGCCAGCTCGTTCTTGAGATGTGCGTAGCCCACGGCTGCGCTGATGGAGTCATTATCCGGGTTCTTGTGCCCCACGACGATCACGGGCTTAGGCATCTGCCCTCCTTGATGGTCTACCCTCTCTTCGAAAGGACATCCTAGCGCAAGCACGTACAAGAGACAAAAGGCCTTCGTCCCAGCGGGCCGTTGCATACCGCGCTGGAAGGCCAGGACCCTGCCCGGCGAAGGCGGCTTAGCCTATCTTCACGATAGGAGCGTAATCCTTGAGCAGCTTCTTCGTGGCCCCTGTGTTCTTGAACTTGACGTAGATGACGTCCCCCGCCGCCTTCACCACCGTGCCGCGACCAAAAGTCTTGTGATCGACGGTATCCCCGCTCTTGAAGGTCTCCTTCGCACCGGCCCGCTTGCCATCCCGGGACGTGCCCCGCGAGGAGGAGGCCCAGGAGCTTCCCTTGCGCGAACCGGAAGCGCTCGACTGACCGAACACGCGACCGCCGCCCGCTTCCGTGCCCGAACCGGCTATGCCGCGGCGACTCCCCCGCTTCTCCCAGCCGCTCCCTGAGAACCCGGCTGAGCCAAGCCCGCGCGTTTCCCTGAGCTCTTGGGGGATATCCCGCAAGAAGCTGGATATCTGGTTGGCGTTGGTCTGGCCGAAGAGCTTGCGTGTCTGAGCACAGCTCAGATAGAGCTTCTTCCGGGCACGGGTGATGGCCACATAGGCCAAGCGCCGCTCTTCCTCATAACCCGAAGCTTCGGAGATGGAGGTCATATGAGGGAAGATGCCCTCTTCCATCCCACCCACGAAGACGGTGTCGAACTCCAAGCCCTTAGATGAATGCACCGTCATCAACGTGACGGCATCCCCATCCTCGGCCATGGAATCAAGATCGGTGCGCAAGCGCACCCACTCCAGGAAATCCGGGAGCGAGTCCCCTCTCAGCTCGCGCAGGGGCTCCTCTTCGCCATCCTCTTCAGCGGTGGGAGGAGCATAAAGGGCATCCTCCGATGCATGGGTCTCAGCGAATTCGGACACGACACCGAAGAACTCCTTGATGTTCTCGACGCGACCGAGTGCTTCATCGGCGCCCTCGGCCTCGTAGGCTTGGATGAGGCCCGTTTCCTCGATGATGCGCTCTATCACCCGGCGCAGGTCCCCTGAGTAGGTGCGCGCTTGGCGGAGCAGCTCTATGAGCTCCCCCAGAGCCCGGCGCACGGAGGGGCGGACGTCCTCATCCACCAAGAGCATCTCCGCTGCCGCTGAGAGCGGCATGCCCAGCTGTTCGGCGAAGCTGCGTATGCGCTCGAGGGTGGTTGCGCCGATGCCCCGGCGCGGTACGTTGACGATGCGCTCGAAGGCCATATCGTCAGAGGGGTTCTCCACCAAGGAGAGATAGGCCATGACATGACGGATCTCAGCCCGGTCGAAGAACTTGGTGCCGCCCACGATCCGATACGGCACCCCTGCCCGCAAGAGCATATCCTCCAGCACGCGAGATTGGGCGTTCGTGCGATAGAAGAGCGCCATCTGGCTGTAGCGCTTGCCCCCTTCATGGAGCTTCTCCATCTCGCCCGCGATCCACCGGCCTTCATCCCGCTCATCAGCAGCCACGTAGACCGAGATGCGCTCACCGTCCCCTTGGTCGGTGAACAGGCGCTTCTCCTTCCGAGAGGTGTTATGGGATATCACCTCATTGGCCGCCTTCAGGATAGTGCCCGTAGAACGATAGTTCTGTTCGAGCTTCACCGTGGTGGCATCGGGGTAATCCTGCTCGAATTCCAAGATGTTGCGGATGTCGGCACCACGCCAGGAGTAGATGGACTGATCATCGTCTCCCACCACCATGATGTTGCGGCTCTTGGCCGCCAGGAACTGGGTGATGGCGTACTGGGCGTGATTCGTGTCTTGGTATTCGTCCACCAGGATATAGCGGAAGCGCTCCTGGTAGGCGCTGAGCACCTCGGGATGATGCTTGAACAGGAGATAGACATACATGAGCAGATCGTCGAAATCCATGGCGTTGGCAGCCCTCAGACGGCTCTGGTACGCCTCGTAGACGCGGGCTGCTGCCTTGTCCGCGATGTCCATCGCCTCGTTCGCGAAGTCACCGGGTACGATGAGCTCGTTCTTCGCCTGGGATATCTTGGCAGCGATGACGTTGGGCTGGAAGAGCTTGGGGTTCAGATCGAGCTCTGCCATGATGGACTTCACCAGACGCTTCTGATCATCGGCATCATAGATGGTGAAGGTGCGCGTGTATCCGAGCTTCTCAGCGTCCTGACGCAGGATGCGCACGCACATGCTATGGAAGGTGGAGACCCACATTCCCCGGGCTTGTCCCCCGATGAGAGAGGAGAGGCGCTCACGCATCTCAGCGGCAGCCTTGTTGGTGAATGTGATAGCCAATATCTCCCAGGGGTGGGCTATCTGCGCGTCTATCATGTGCGCGATGCGATAGGTGAGCACCCGGGTCTTGCCTGAACCTGCTCCAGCAAGGACGAGAAGCGGCCCCTCCGTGGTGAGGACCGCTTCTCTTTGGGGCGGGTTCAGCGAATCAGTATCTATGGGCAAAGCATACCTTCCTTACAACGTCCCAAGAGCCTAGACGATCCTCTTACCCAGCACGTCCGCGATCTGACGCAGCTCAGCGACAAGGGTCTTGAACTGAGCGGGGGTCAGCTGCTGCGGGCCGTCAGAGAGGGCCGCAGGGGGATCGGGATGCACCTCTATCATCAGGCTGTCAGCGCCCGCCGCCACCGCCGCCTTCGCCAAAGCCGGAACCAGGTCACGCTGACCGGCGGGATGGGATACGTCGATGCAAACGGGCAAGAGCGATTGCTTATGGATGACGGGTACGGCAGCGATATCCAACGTGAAGCGCGTGGCCGTCTCGAAGGTGCGGATGCCACGCTCGCAGAGCACGATGTTGTCATTGCCGCAGTCAGAGATGTAGTCACAGGCTGCCAGCCACTCGGCGATGGTGCCCGCGAAGCCGCGCTTGTAAAGGACCATCTTGTGAGAGTCGGCCGTTACCTGGCCGATCTTCTTCAGCAGGCTGAAGTTCTGGAAATTGCGTGCGCCTACCTGCAAGCCGTCCACATAATCATGGACCAGTTCGCAATGGGCTGAATCCATGACCTCGGTCAAGGTGAGCAAGCCGTGCTTCTCCCCTGCCTCCTTCATGATCTTGAGCGCCTCTTCGCCAAGGCCTTGGAACGAATGAGGGTTGGTGCGAGGCTTGAAGGCGCCGCCACGGACCCAATGGAGCCCCAGCTCCTTGACGCAAGCCGCTACCTCGTCGAACTGCTCAGCGGATTCAACAGAACAGGGACCAGCATAGATGGTTATCTCCTCAGACCGCTGGCCGAGGTCTGGGATGGGAGGGATGTTCTCGTAGCTCATACCGACGGCGTCTCCTTCATGACCTTCAAGATGGTGCTGTAGATCTCGCGAAGGTTCTCGTTGTAGAGGGGGCCGTCATTCATGCTGGACACCTTGGTCAAGATCTCCTCTTCGCGCTTGGCGTCGAAAAGGCCCATCTTGGCTTCGGGCTTCAGTCCGCGGATCACAAGGGAGTGACCTGCGCGCTTGTTGAGGAGGCTGACCAGCTGCTCGTCTATCTCATCGATAGAGCGGCGGTGCTTCTCGATCTCCTCGAATGCCTGGTTCTGATCTGGCATCTTCCATCCTTTCGGATCATTCCTTAGCGCTCAAAGGATGCGAGCATCCTGTCTGCGCGTGGGGGCTATGATACACCGGAACAGACCGCACTCACCGTGGATAGAGACACATCAGGTGGAAGGATGGGCCAACAGCGCCTGAGCGTTCTCGAGGAGCGCTGCCTCCAGATGGCTGGAGCTCACTTTCCTGAGCCGGGCAAGGGCGCTGAGCGTGCTCTCGAGCTGTTCGCGCCATGCGGCGACGCTCCAAGGACTGCCCTCATGGGCGGGCTCGTCGGTCTCCAGGAGGAGCTGGCCTTCTGGGATGTCAGCGGCGATGCGGCTACCCTTCTCCGTGGCCAGCATCCGCCTTCCCACCGAGAACACAGCTCCCCTATCCACAGCACGGCCCAGTTCCTCCGAAGAGCCTTGGAACCAATGGAAGAGGCACCGGTTGCGCTGGAAGATGCCCAGATCATCCAGAAGATCCATCAATGGAGTAGCAGCATGAACGGCATGGAAGGTGATGATGCGGCCGTCCCCCGCCCCGTGGATGGCTTGGAGCAGACGGGTGAGCACAGCGAGCTGACGATCCTTGGACCCCTTGCGTCTCTCGGCGAAGTCAAGCCCTATCTCCCCGATGAAGGAAGCTTCGGATACGAGGGTCTCGAAATGAGCGATATCGGCTTCGCTCACCCGGGCATCAGCCACCCACCAAGGATGCATCCCCAGCGAGACCCGGATGTTCTCATAGCCAGCGAACCGGTCTTGGTCCGACACGAAGCTGGTGGGCACCACCGTACAGCTGAGGGCCGCTATCTGTGCCTGGGCAGACTCTTGGGCGATCCGTTCGCTTTTGTCGGCGAAATCAAGATGACAGTGCATGTCATAGAGCACGCCCATCCTAGAAGAACACGATGACGATCAAGACGATGAGCAGCACTACCAGTACGGGGATGGCGATGCGCACGAAAGGCGGAAGGGATGAGAAGGTGCGCGGACCCTTACCGTAGTTCGCGCTGCCGCTGATGGAGTCAGAGAGCGAGCCCAGGTCCACCCTGCGACGCGCACCGTTGCCGAACCCCTGGCCTGCATGGGAGTGCCACTTCGCCTTCGGGTTGGAGGCATCCACCGCAGGCGCGGGCTTGTCCTCTTCGCTGACGGAATAGCCCACCATCCTGTTCTGCTCGTTGAAGGCGCGCGAATCTATGCTGCCACGGCCATCGATGACCTCACGGTTGGTCGTGCGGGCATTGCGCCGGACCGAGAGCGCATCCCGCATCTCCCGTTCGCGCTCGTAGGCATCCCGAGACATCTGAGTGCGATTGCGGCTCTCTTGGGAGCTCAGGGGGCGCGCTATCTTATGGGCCCGCGTGATCTCATGGGCCTCCTGCTCATGGATGCTGGAATAGGTGCGTGCATTGGCTGCATCCATCTCACGTTGAGCCTGGCGCCGCTGAGCACCCATGCGCTCTGATTCAGCCCGCTGGGCCTCTAGGATGCGGCGTTGGCTCTCCCGCTCCTTCAGGCGAAGGGAGTTCTCGTTGTAGTTGCGCGCTGCCTCCTGAGAGTGCATGCGGGCATTCCGAGCCCGCGCTGCATCTTGGGCAGCATAGGAGGAGATGATGGTCTCCCGCGAAGGCCTACTGGTTATCTGCCCTCGATTCCCGAAGGGAGCACGCCTTTGGGTGCTTTGCTGGGTTTCGTTTCCGTCTGCTGTCATGGATGCTTGCCACCTAGAAGAACGTCTGACTGAGCCATGGGCCGTATTCGCCCGTCCACATATCCCCCAATTGCTGGAATACCTGCTCCCAGTCTATCTTCACACCGAAGAGCGCCTCCAGGTAATGGAGGTTCCAGAGCCCCTCCTTCGGAGCAGCAAGACAGGCCTGAGCCACGGTATAGGTGCAGGTGGGGCACATGGTGATGAGCGCAGAAGCACCGGTGTGCTTCGCTTCTCCGATGACCCGCCAGACCCGTTCGTTGGAGATATCCGCATCATAGGCAGAGACGGCCCCGCCCGCGCCGCAGCAGAGCGTGCCACGTTTGGCGTGATCCATCTCCGCCTGGGCCGTGTTGGGCAGGAAGCGCGCGAAGAGCTGGCGCAAGGCGTTGGCATTACGCGCATCCTCCCGGTCATGGCAAGAATCGAAGAAGGTGACGGAAGGGAGGCTCATGGGGTCGAACCCTGATGAGCCGGTCAGCTCCTGATGCGCTTCCGCTTTCGCAAGGAGCAGCTCCGGCAGGGGCACGAGCTCTATGCCCGCAGGCATATCCTCTCGGAATTCATCGGCACAACCGGGGCAGATGGTCACCATGCGCGTGATCCCCGCCTTCTGCATCTTCTGGATGACCGAGAGCCGAAGATCGTGGGCCCGCTGGAAGAGCCCCGCGCTCATGAGCGGACTGCCGCAGCAGGCATCTGAGAGCGCCCAGGAGACATTCGCATCCGTGAGCCACTGGCCCAGGACCTTGACCACCTCAGGGGCGTAGGACACCAGAGAGCATCCGGGGAACAGGAGCGTATCCACCCAACCCTGACCGTGGTCAGCTGCTGCATCCAAGGTGACCACCTCAGGGTACGCCACCTGATAGATGGCCCGATAGGCGCTGAAGATATGCCACTCGTTGTCTACCATGACCAGCTTGGAGTCATCCGGCGGCATGAGGTTCGCCCGCATGAACAGCTCACGCCAAGCCCGCATGGAGTCAGGAGCACCGATATGGCGGGCACAGGCAGCCGTGCAGTGACCGCAGAAGCAGCAGCGGCGCAACGTGTGGTAGAGCAGGGGATCCTCCTGGGCCAAGGCGATGACGCCCGCGGGCTGCTCATCATAGGGGAGGCTGGTGACCTTCTCATAGGCAGCGATGATCTGGCCCATGTCAAAGCCGGGACCCTCCAAGATATCGCAGCGTCGGGTGCATTTGCGACAATGGGAGCAGGTGAGCTGACCATCCAGCCATCGGCTGAGGATATCCAGCTTCTTGGACCCGGCTTTCGCCAGATCCGCTTTCTCTTCCTCTGTCAGACGCATCGCCTTCATAGGATCCTGTCCGCCACACTCCCCGCCCCACCCGGCCGCTTCGCTCATCATACCGGTGCGGTGAACCTCAAAGAACGTATACTGGATAGGATAACCTAGGAAAGCGGGAATAGGAGTGCCAAAGATGAATGTCGTGTGCCTTGACCTTGAAGGCGTGCTGGTCCCGGAGATCTGGATAGCCGTAGCAGAGAAGACCGGGATAGAAGGCCTGACGCGCACCACACGAGATGAGCCTGACTACGACAAGCTCATGGAATACCGCCTAGGGCTCTTGCATGACCATGGTCTGGGGATCCAGGATATCCAAGAGGTCATAGCCCAGATGGAGCCCATGGAAGGGGCGAAGGCCTTCTTGGATGAGCTGCGGCAGCTGACCCAGGTCATCATCATCTCAGACACCTTCTCACAGTTCGCGAAGCCCTTGATGGAGAAGCTGGGGTGGCCCACCATCTTCTGCAACGAGCTGGTCATATCCCTTGACGGTCAGATCACCGGCTACAAGATGCGCTGCGACGAAACGAAGCTCACCACCGTGCGCGCACTCCACACAGCCGGTCTTGAGACCATCGCCTCAGGAGATTCCTACAACGATCTGGGGATGATCCTCTATTCGAAGGCTGGTTTCTTCTTCCGCACCACTGATGTGCTCCGCGAAGAATACCCGGATGTGCCCGCCTACACGGAATACAGCGAATTGCTCCAGGCTATCAAGGACGTGCTGTAGGAGCCTTAGAGGCATCTCTCCTGATAGAGTCCCGCATCCTGGAAGCCCAGGCTGCGGTAATAGGCACGGGTACCCACCGCGCTGATGACGAAAACGGCCTCATATCCCGCGGCCTTCGCCAGCGCACAAGCCCGTTCCACCAGCTGCTTGCCCAACCCGAGATGCTGGTTACCCTCTTCGCCCTCGTGGATCCGAGAGGCACGACCATAGACATGGACCTCTCGGATCATGGCGGTATGGTTGCCCCACGGAGCAGCCTCCCGGGGCAGGGACAACCTCAAGAATGCGGCCAGGGCACCTTTGCCATCCACCCATTGGAGGAACATCTCATCGGTGTTGCTCGTCCGATACGGCACCTCTTCCAAGCGAAGGGTTGCTTCGTCTAAGGCATCCGTGGCCACTTCCCGCAGGCGCATCTCCCTGACAGGCTCATCCGTTGGATGATCGCCCAGCGTTCCTTCCACGATCTGGCGCAGGTTCGTCTTCTTGCAGCCAACGAGGATATCTTGAGAGGGGATATCCCGGATCATGCGGGATATGCGGGTATGGACGGGCGTGACCCGCACGCAGGCGGCCAGCAGATCCACGAGCTCCTCTTCCCCATAGGGCTGCCATGACCCCGCCTCATGGACCTCTGTCAGATGCGCGCTTTCCACCAAGGCGCAGGGGTAGAGCTTCACCTCATCAGGCCGGCAGCGCTCATCCTCCATGAGCCTGCGATACTGCTCCAGATCTCCCTCAGGGCTTCCCCCCAAGAGGTTCGCCATCATATGGACATGGGATTTGAAACCGAACAGGCGCAGGAGCGCCAAGGCCCGCTCCACATCCTGGACAGACCCCGTGCGGCAATTCTGGGCCAAGATGGCCTCATCAAGGCTCTGGATGCCCAGCTGCACCTTCGTCACACCCAACCGCCGCAACTCGGTGAGGGTGTCAGGGGACAGGGTGTCAGGCCGTGTCTCCACCACCAGCCCCACGCAGCGGGCCTGAGCTGTCTCGTTGGCCTTGTGCAAGGCTGCCAGCCTCTCCCAGCCGACCTCGTCTTCGAGTTCCTGCGCTCCTGGAAAGCCAGGCAATCCTCTCAGGGCCTCTGGGTAGCTGAGCTCTCCCCTATCCACTTGGGATTGGAGGGATGCGAAGAGCGCTTCTGGGGCCTTGGGCCAGCGTTCATAGAGCGCCTTCCTGCGCTGGGCTTCTTCCGAGAGCCGAGGGATGCCGAAGTCATCCAGGGCCCGGAAGAGCTGGCAGACGAACCACAGCCGGTAGGAGGACGGATAGTCGAACCAGGTGCCACCCAGCACGATGAGCTCCACTTTGTCCGTGTTATGCCCCATGGACCCCAGCATGCCCAGACGCGCCGCCACCTGGAGATAGGGATCGAAAGAGCATCGCTCCGCTCGCTGGCAGGCAGGCTCTTGAGCGAGGTAGCTCTTGGGCATGCGCACATCATTGGGACAATAGAGGCAATCAGCACGGCAGGGCCACGGCTTTGTGAGCACGGTGACCGTAGCCACCCCTGAGGCGGTCCTGCGGGGCTTCGCGCGCAAGAGCCGGATGAGGGCGTCATCGTGAGCCTTATCCAGCTGGAGGGATACCCAAAAGGCGCTCCGCTGGGCCCGCTGCTGCATGTACCAACCCATCAGAGCGCGTTTGGAAAGGCGCTGGGATGGGTCTGCTAGCTTGCGGCTCTGCTGGCGCAAGATGCGCTCGAGCTGCTTGGGCGTGATGTCCTCCCCCGCCCGCAGGCGCTCTGCTATGTGCTTCAAAGCCTCTTCCATGACCAGCGATTATACTTGCACCCATGGAACAGATCAGCGACATCGCGCTCATCACCCGCACCTTCTACGAGGAGCATGCTCCCTCCTTCTCAGCCACGCGTCAGGATGGCTGGGAGGGCTGGAAGCGCCTGGTGAGCCACCTGAGCGAGCCGTGCCTTTCCGTAGCCGACATCGCCTGTGGGAACCTGCGCTTCGAGCGGTTCTTGGCCGATGCGGGGTTCACGGGCCGAGCCTTTGGAGTGGATGGCTGCTCTGCGCTCTTGGCAGAACCTGCACCGGAGGCACTCACCCTTGAGCGCACCGAAGCCGATCTCATAGGGATGCTGGCTGAAGAAGGATCCTTGGCGGGGCTTCCCATCCCCCCGTGCAGCCTTTGCGTCTGCTTTGGGTTCATGCACCATGTTCCCACCGCGCACCTCCGAGAAGCGCTCTTGGATTCTCTGCTCACCCTGACGCAACCGGACGGCCTGTGCGCTGTCTCCTTCTGGCGATTCTCCTTGGACGATCGGCTCGCTTCCAAGGCGGAGCGCATCACGAAGCGCGCCCAAGAACGATTCGGCATCTCTCTGGAGGAGCCGGGAGATGCCTTCTTGGGATGGCAGGCAGACGAAGACGCCTTCCGCTTCTGCCACAGCTTCTCCGATGATGAGATAGACCATCTGAAAGAGCGGGCAGAAGCCCAGGGTGCGCTGGTGGTGGACGACTTCTGCGCCGACGGCAAGACCGGCGACCTGAACCGCTACCTCCTCTTCCAGGGGGTCTGATGGGATTCCTGGACCGCCTGTTCTCGAAGCGCACCTACGACACCCTCTTCGGGCCCCTCCACGTGATCTGCATGCCGAATGCCCAGGGAGAGCGGGTGCGCATCATGGAGCTAGCGGGGACCTTCCAAAGCGCTTGCTTGGAGGGAGAGAAGTGGGCGGAGGTGCCCTTCGAGTACTTCCGCAGCTTCGATGCCCTCTTCCAGGCGGAGGCCAGCGGTCATCCCATGAACCATGTGCTCCTCCTGGGTGGTGGCGGCTTCGCCTGGCCCAAGCATGCGCTCACCACCCGGAAGCACCTTTCCTTGGATGTGGTGGAAGTGGACCCCCGCATCGTAGAGATAGCCCGGAAGCACTTCTACCTTGACCGCCTAGAGGAAGAGCTGGCGAAAGCAGGTGAGGAGGACCGCCTCCGCATCTTCTGCGAAGACGGCGCAGCATTCCTTCAGAGCTCAACGGATGCCTACGATGCCATCGTCAACGATGTATTCCAGGGAAACACCGTACCTGAGCGCTTCATCTCCGAGGGCTTCTTCGCCTTGGTCAAAGATCGCTTGAGGCCAGGGGGGATCTATGTCCAGAACGTGGTGGCAGACCTGAGCCGAGAGGGAGCCTACGAGCTCTTCAAGCTGATGACCGCCCTGAACAACACCTTCGGTTCTGTGAGCATCCTTGATGCCACCGATGAAGAATTCGGCGGCGCAGACAACTACATCCTGTTGGCCTCAGATGCGGAATACCCCTTCGAAGGTGCCCTAGGCTACACGTTCGGCTGATAGGGCCTCTGCATCCCGGATGGCCACGTCTATGAAGTAGGCGCCGTCTTCCTCCACCTCGTAGACGAAATAGGCAACCTGGGGTTGCTGGGTGCATGCAGCCACCGCATCCATGAAGGCGAGCGGGAATGTGATGGAATCCTCTTCGGTGTCCTCCAGTGCATCCGCACAGCCCGCCTCCCGCAGAGCCTCCTTCGCTGGAGCCACATCCGGCCCGAACGCCTTGCCTGCCTGCAAGAAGAACGTGCCCTCATCCATGGTGAGGCAAGGATGCAGCCCTCGTGCCCGTTCGTTCTTCTGCCGGATCTCAGAGCGGTGTTTGTTCTCCAGGGAGCAATAATGCAATCCCAAGGTGAGCCCCTCATCCAAGGCCCAGACCATGAGCGCCAAGATGAGCTCCTCAGAACCTGAGATGGCCAAGCCCCCTGAATAGCCGTAGTCGTACATCACCTCGAAGGGAGGGCGCTTGAGCTTGAAGCCGCGGCGTTCGAATTCCTCCCAATGGCAGAAGGGAAAGCAGAACTCCAGCAGGTTGATGCCGTCTACTCCCGCTTCGTCGAACGCGCGAAGGAGCTTCTTCATGTGATCCTCGGCCCCGGGGATGACCGGCATCTCTACCATGACCGAGGGGATGTGACGCTTCGCCAGCCTGATAGCGCTGAGCACCTTCTCTTGCAGAGGACGCGGATCGTCATCCTTCACGCTGAAGCGGATCTCATCCAGCCCTGCGTCCCGCAAGCGCACCGCCCCCTCTTCGGTGAGCAGGTCTCCTGAGGTATACATGCGCAGATGGGCCTTCGGGAAGCGTTCCTTCGCCGCCTTGAGGAAGCGGATGGACTCATCCACGTCAAGCAGGGGCTCCCCGCCCGTGAGGCCTATGCAAGCCAAGCTCTCGTTCTCAGCTGCACTCCGCTCGAGCGTCTCCTCCCAGGGGCATCCTTCACGGAAGAAGCGCTCATAATCAGGCTGATTGTGGTTGAAGCAGAAATAGCAGTCCCGGTGGCACTTGAATGTGGTGGAGAAGGTCTCTGAACCGTTCACGCCCGTGCACTCCACGCAGGCCGGAGAGAGATGCCCCCAGCTCAGGCTGGCTCCCGCATTGCGGAAGACCACACCGCGCTGGCGCAGCTCCTCCAACAGCCCCTGCCGCTGCTCATCGTGGGCATAGGGTGCATCGAAGACGAGGCCCTTGTCCTCAAGGGCCTTCACATAGCGCTCTTCCACCTGCCGGTAGGCTGCGCGAGCCTTTTCCAATGGGATGTTCTTCATAGGGGAGATTATAATCTCTAGGCCTTGCCCCTTGGCAAGCCATCTCCAAGATCACTGCCTGAAAGGCTCGTAGAAAGGATACCCATGGCCCGTATCAATGAGAACTTCGAGAAGCTGCCCGGAAGCTACCTCTTCGCAGAGATAGCCCGGCGGACAGAGGCTTTCCAAGAGGCTAACCCAGAGGCCCGCATCATCAAGCTGGGCATCGGCGATGTGACGCTGCCGTTAGTGCCCGCTGTGAGACAGGCTATGCACGAAGCTGTGGATGAGCAGGCTGACCCATCCAGCTTCAAGGGCTACGGCCCCTACGAGGGCTACGATTTTCTGCGAGAAGCCATCGCAGAGCATGACTTCGCCGCCCGTGGCGTGGATATAGAGCCGAATGAGATCTTCGTCTCTGACGGTGCGAAATCAGACTGCGGCAACATCGGGGATATCCTCTCCGTCCACAATAAGGTGGCCGTGTGCGATCCGGTTTATCCCGTCTATGTGGACAGCAATGCCATCGAAGGGCGTGCGGGCGAATACGACGTGGATGCAGAGGCATGGACGGATATCTACTACATGCCCACCACGGCCGAGAACGGATTCTGCCCGGCTCTGCCCCTGGAGGACGTGGATGTCATCTACCTCTGCTCCCCCAACAACCCCACCGGCACCGTGCTCACGAAGGAGCAGCTGAAGCAATGGGTAGACTATGCCAATGACCACGATGCCCTCATCCTCTTCGACGCCGCCTACGAGCGCTTCATCGCCGAAGAGGACGTTCCCCACTCCATCTTCGAGATAGAGGGAGCCAAGACCTGCGCCATCGAATTCCGCAGCTTCTCCAAGACGGCTGGGTTCACCGGCATGCGCTGTGGCTATACGGTCATCCCGGAAACGCTGGTTCGCCAGGGCCAGAGCCTGAATGAGCTCTGGATGCGGCGCCAGTCCACCAAGTTCAACGGTGCTTCCTACATCATCCAGAAGGGGGCGACCGCCATCTACACCCCCGAAGGGGCAGCTCAGGTGGAAGAGAACCTAGACTACTACCGCCAGAACGCACGCGTGATCAAAGAGGGCCTGGAAAGCGCTGGACTTGAGGTCTACGGTGCTGTGAACAGCCCCTATGTCTGGTGCAAGACGCCGGAGGGGATGGGCAGCTGGGACTTCTTCAACAAGCTTCTGGAAGAAGCCCAGGTGGTCACCACGCCGGGTGCAGGCTTCGGACCGGCAGGAGAAGGCTACATCCGTCTGACAGCCTTCGGTGCGGCAGAGGCCACGCGGGAAGCGGTGGAGCGCATCAAGGCCATCCTCTAGCAGATTCCTTCCCATGTCCGCTCCCATCTCCGCTCGAAGCCTGAAGAGGGCAGACCAGATCCTGACCGGGATAGGCTATGTTGCCTATCCCGCATTGCTGCTCTACCTTATCATCACCGCCTCTCCCCTTCTCTCGGCTTGCATCATCGTCCCGGCGTGCTGCTTCGGGTTGATCACGCTGTTGCGCCTCGTTGTGAATGCGAAGCGCCCCTATGAGGAGGGGAAGGCGGAGAATCTGCTGGAAAAGCAGACTCAGGGGCGGTCATTTCCCAGCCGCCATGTGGCCTCCCTGTTCATCATCGCCTCTAGTTGGCTGCTGGTCTGCGAACCCGTAGGCATCATCCTCTGCCTGCTCGGCTGCGCCATGGCCTATATCCGCGTGAAGGGAGGGGCGCATCATCCACAGGATGTCATCGCCGGGGCCATCTTCGCATTCGCGCTCTGCGCTATAGGCTACGCTATCGCCTATAACCTCTGATGCTCAAGGAGGGCCTGATGGGAAAGAAGAAGGATAAGAAGAAGGCGAAGGTCAAGGAGAAGGCCGTTAAGTCCAAGAAGGATAAGAAAGCCAAGAAGACCGCGAAGAAAGCTGGGTCCTCTGAGAACGTCTGCCCCGGCTGCAAGAAGCATTGCCCTCTCACAGCCCTGAAGTGCGGAAAAGGAAGAAAGCTCCTGCGCAAACGGGAGGATCAAGACCGTCCGTCAGCCTAAGATCCCCTCTGAGAACCCTCCCCCTGGCATCCTGGGGCCCTATCCTTCGGTGATGGCGATACCTCGCTCAGCGCACCAAGCCCGCGCAAGAGCCTCGTCTCGTTCATCCCACCAAGCACGTGCGGCGCTGCCGATCCCTGCTTCATAGAACGCCGACCATATACAGTCAGAGCGCCCGCGACGCGTAGCCTTCTTCACAGCCTTCTGCAGAGCCCTGCGCGTCCCCTGGTCCATGCTCGCTTCGTCCAGGAAGGCAGCAGCCCGCTCGAAGCAGTCATAGGACCGCTGGTCAGGCAGCTGCAGGTAGCGCTCGGGGTCAGCACAGACGGTCTCATAGAGCGCCTCGCTCTCCTCGTCGCTCAGCACCACATCATCCACGAAGGCAACAGCATCCCACAGGCACAGCAGTTGGCCTGTAGCTCGGTCGAGGTACCAGCCGTCAAGCTCCACATCAGAATAGCCATCGATGGCATTCATCATGACAGTCAGCGGAACGCTCAGCTCCATATGACCTCCCCTCGGTCAGGTTCTCGGGATTGTACCCCACCGGCCATGGCGGCCTTCCTTGAGGGCCGATCTCAACCCGTCGTCCGCAAGCTTATCTGACCCGCATCTCCCATGGATGCGCTTCGCGCGAATATGCGTTGCGCGAAGATCGCGCGCAACATATTCATTGGAGTACCTGCCGGGTAGCCTGACGTACCGGATTATCCTAGGTGCAATGTCGGGCTGATCAAGATCAGCCCCTACGCGCATCCTGTCGTGCATGGTTCACCCGAGTGACATGCACAGCGGCTTTCGTAGGGGTCGAACATGTTCGACCCCAAACGCCACATCCCCGAAAACCCACGCAGGTGCACACAGGCCACAACCCACATCCCGCTGCTTTGCAGCGGGCATTAGTTGGGCGGCGGGAGAGACCTGTGAGCAGGGTTGCCTTATGCGCCGCACATCTTTTCGCGCGGAGCGCGCGTTGGGGAACGCCTCAGAAGCATCAAGACCTTCGATAGACTTTTGCGAAAGCAATGCCGCAAGCCTTCTATGAGGATCGATCCGAGCTAATACACCGCAATGTAGTAATTCGATAGGTTTGGTTGCTTTCGGAAAACCGAAACTATCTCGCTTCGTACCAGATAGGAATATTTCAGGAACTCGATATATCTCTTCAGCGCCGCTATTGAGACAACGGGATCCGTTCTCGTCGTTTCATAGATCGTCAGATTCCTTCTCAGGTCAGCACTCCATGAATCGCCTATCTTGGACGCTATGACACTACTGTCCTCAAATACGATATTCATCTCATAGAAATGCAGCTCATAGGTTCCGTTATCAAGATAGAACGGAGTCAATAGAACTTCTTCATCCAAGCGCAGACGATCACCTTCAACCTTCAAAATGATCCTCTCGAATGCAAGAAGACTGTAATACACCTCACCCTTCCCCACTTCCCCAACGGTGCTTGGATCATGATCAAGAGCACTGAGCATCTGTAGGAATGATTCCATGAGCACTCCTCTTCAACTGATGGAACCTAGAACTCAACGAAGCGGAGTAGGATGCGACGCTTCTCTGCGGTTCCGTTTTGACAGCAACGCGCACAGTGCACCCTCCGGAGCATCTGGAAGTACCTCATCAACACCTCTTCTTTGATGACAGGATCGTTTGCAGCCAACGAGCAGCAGCAAAAGCTTGCCGGTTCTTCATATTGTGAAGAGAGCCGATCTTCCCTGGGAAAACCGGCAGCAACATCCTTTTCATTTACCGTTTGCGCATAGAAGGCGTACGGAAAGGTAGGGAATGCACTGTCCTCAGCGTACGGATCGATGAGCAAACCATTTGCGCTTATGGTCAATCCGGTCCCGACCATCTGAATACGGCGTTCTATATCTACAAGATCGTAATAGTCTTCCCCGTAAATGTCTTCTGAGCTTATAGGATGAAGGAATTCGAGGACATTCATAGAAGGCGCCTCGCATCCTGGCGTACATGGAAGCGAATCAACATAACAGATCCCTTCATCCCTCTCGCACCGTCAGTATTCTTCCGTATCACCCGGAATGCATCTTGCCGGAAGACTTGGATTGAGCCTGCATGCTTCTCCAACGGCTCCGTGAGCAACCCGTTGAACCGCCTTGCCGAATCTTTCGAGCATCCCCGCCTCTATCTCGACTCGCATTCGACATCGGGCTGATTCATCGGGATTGTCCAACACCTGTAGATCCACCTCGATCGGGATCACACCATGAAAGTCTGCGGATAGAAAGCGAAAAAGCACCGCTGGATGGAATCCCGACTCTTTGAATTCTATATCCAGCTGATCATCCAATTGATATGACTTGTCAGTCATCTTCCGCCCAAACTCCTCGAATATAAGAGAAGTGGTGTAGAAGATCTGATGCATATAACCGTGCCTTGTCCATACATCAATGGCGATCTCTATAAGGGTGTCGTCTTGATCGACGTTATCTATCCACGTTTTAGTAAAGGCGATATTGCAATCGTTGAGACAACCCATCGCTTTCACCCATCATCCTCGCATTTGAGATCGCCGTATATTAGGGAGTGTATTCCAAGCTACATATTCATGACATCAGCTATAGGTTATCTCAAACGTTGAACGCATCGCACAAGCAATCTCAAGATATATAGAGCGTCTCTTTAGATCACGGCATCAAAGAACAGAACGGATGCGTTGCGCGAAGATCGCGCGCAACATATTCATTGGAGTACCTGCCGGGTAGC